>CAUYUA010000283.1:0-79699 GCA_963575675.1 Azospirillaceae bacterium | reverse complement strand
CGAACGGAAAGCTCGGTTATCCATTGCATCCTCCATATTGACGTAATGGATGCTATCATGGGTAAGCCTCTCGACCTAACGAAAATTGAGCCAAACTCAAAGAAGGAAAAACTATGGATTGAGCGATACTTATGGGGCTATAGACACGGACATTGAATTTAAGGCCGTGGAAAGATTTCACCAATGACCATCAACTTCGCACCAGAAATTGGAGTCACGTCACCCCCAACAAACGCTACGGCAATAGCACTTCGTGTATGTCGCGGGAACAGATAATAGACATAATCATAACCCGCCGGAGTTATTCTCTGGCCGATTTCTATAACCTTTCCATCTGCATTCAGCAAGCTTGCTGCAGCTGGTTCAGCAATCTGTGCATCACGATGCCAGACAATCGCATGAATAGCATCTGCATTCCACTCAGCAAGCGGCAATTCATAAACTCCTGGCGATACTTCTTTCGGGTAAGAAAACCCAGCACCATGAAGAGTCGCTGCATTCAGGTAGCGCGTATTCCGCGACGAAACCAACCAATGTTGTCCCGTCACGGCGTTAACCGGGATTCCAAATGATGGATGCCGCACAAAACTATGATAATATTTCCATTGAGAAAAACTCTTGGAATTGTCCAAGAAAGGATCTTTAGCTCGCATAATATTTGAGATCATCATACTTGATAAAACTAGACAGAAGCATGTTCTTAGGCTCCAAAGCCGAATCCTCTTAAATAGGGATGACGCTCCAACGCAAACCATTATCAGTGTAACTATATAACTCAGCAGGAAGTATCGATGATAGGGAAGAAAGATTTTAAGCTGAGGTGAGAAAGTTACGATATGTAGCCAGATGCTTAACAAAAAAATGACCAACAAACTAAAAGGAAATATATAGTGAAACGGACCGACAAGGACGTTCTCCCTAATTCTTGTATTAATGACAGGAGCTATAAAGGAAATAACCCACAATAATCCTACTATCCCCGCAAGGAAAATCAGTGTCGTATCCTGATAAATGTTAGAATATATTCCGATGTCTTCCCAGAAAAGAATACCTCCAGCAATACCACGCAGAAGAGAGTAAACGTAAGTAAATACTCCAATTGCGTATTCAGAAATTGTAGCTGTCTTATCACCACCCCAGTACACCCCCTCGAGTCGAGTGCAAACAAGATAATAAGCCTGGACCAAAAATGAGATCATAGTCGTTGCAAAGAAAAATCCAGACCTCCACTCATGTCGCATAGAGTGCCACAAAAACAATCCTCCATAGATAGGAGCAAACAAAATAAGATGAGGTTTAGATGGAATAACAATCAACGAGGCTCCCAGTAAAATAATAAAAGGTCTTAGTCGAAGTCTCTCCTTGTCAATAAGTACCAACCACAGAAGAAATGGCGCACTGAATAAAACGAAGTTCTCTAACAGTCGAGCCTCATAATCAGGAAATGCGGCAATAATGCCAATTAGCGCATATCTTACTCTAAGACTAGGAATTACAATGGAGAATTCTGGCAGAGCCAAGCAGGCTATAAATAGTGCCATCAGCAACAAACAGGCCCATTGAGACAACATAACATAAGCGGATTCTGGAAAAACATTCCAAACAAAAATGGAAATCACACGAGCAATAAACGGCAAATACCCGGCATCAGGAGCAAGGAATGTCCAGAAGCTGCCGTCAATCGCATTTTTTAAGTAATTTATTCCACCATCTTGAACTAGTTCTGGATGAATCAAGTATGATGGATAAACAATTGCATTGACAAGGAAAGCGAAAACCAAAGCGCGTACATAGTTTGAGACTACGGAACGACGTGACCTCTGATCAATCCAATGTAGGATACCAGATGCTGCCGAACACAAACTATCCGGCATTTTAAGCTGAATCATAACTTCCTCTGCTTAGTGTCCGTTGGAAAAGAGTCATCCCATAGTTATTGATTCAACGCGTCGAGATATGAGGCAAAGCTGGGGTAGCCACCTGACCAACGGTATACCCCACCAGCCTGATCCTGAACGCCCGCATGAGTATTCTGACGGCCAACAGTCTCCCATCGCTGTCAACAGCAATATGACGTTTGCGACCAACCACTTTCTTTCCTGCGTCATAGCCCCGCTCCCCTTGCGGAGCATCGCATTTTACCGATTGAGCATCGATGATTGCCAGTGTCGGACTGGCTTCTCGCCCAACCTTTTCACGATCCATCATGACCAAATAATGGTTGATCTGCTCCAAGTGGCCACCATTACCCAACTATCGCCAATAGTCATAACAAACGCTTCCCGGCGAAAGACACTTCGGCGTCGCATCCCAAGGAATCCCATAACGCAAAACATAGCGTATGCCGTTCATGATTTCTCGAAGAGTGTGGCGTCGTGAAAGGCCTATTCCTCGCGCGACAGGCAAGAATGGTTCTAAAACTATCCACTCTTCGTTCGTCAGATCACTCGGGTATCTTTGCCCGTGCCGATCATATCTGGGCCGGTTTCCTTCGTCCAAACCACAGAACCCTCGTTCAACCATTCAGGACGGGCCGACATTCTACACTATCCTCCAGATTATACTATAGACCCCTTTCCCAACGACCTCTAAGAGTCCGTTGGAAAAGGTCGAGGCGCAGCAATACTCGGTGAGGTGGCGCTTTGACCTTTCCCAACGGACTCTTAGGCGCGATCCAAGCCATAAGCAGTGTGCAGAGCCCGCAAAGCCAGCTCTGTATATTCTTCGGCGATCAGAACGCTGACTTTAATTTCCGACGTGGAAATAACCAGAATGTTGATTCCGCGATCGGCCAACGCTCGGAACATACGTTGAGCGACGCCGGCGTGACTGCGCATGCCGACGCCCACCACCGAGACTTTCACAACATTACTGTCGGAAACCAGCCGCTCGTAACCGAGATCGGCCTTTTTGCCCTCCAGAATTTGCAAGGCGCGGGCGAGATCGCCCTTCGCAACAGTAAAGGTAAGATCAGTGGCCCGTCCGTCATCGGAGACGTTCTGCACGATCATATCGACGTTGACGGCGGCGTCGGCCAAAGGACCGAAAATTCCGGCGGCGACGCCGGGACGATCAGCGACGCGAATCAAAGTGATCTTCGCCTCGTCGCGGCTGTAGGCAATGCCGCTGACAACTTCTTGTTCCACGATTTCATCCTCGTCAACGACCATAGTTCCCGGCAAAGCGCTTCCCGGCGCCGGTTCGAAGCTGGAGAGCACCTGCACGCGCACGCGGTGCTTCATGGCCATTTCGACCGAGCGGATTTGCAGCACCTTGGCGCCCTGAGACGCCAATTCCAGCATCTCCTCGTAGGTGATTTTCGACAGCTTACGGGCTTTGGACACGATCCGAGGATCGGTGGTGTAAACGCCGTCAACGTCGGTGTAGATATCGCATCGCTCGGCGCGCAGAGCGGCGGCCAGAGCAACCGCCGAGGTGTCGGAGCCGCCTCGGCCAAGCGTCGTGATTCGGCCATCGGGAGCTTGGCCTTGGAATCCGGCGACCACGGCGACTTCCCCGGCGCCCAAACGCGCCAGCATCGCTTCTGTATCGATGCTGACGATGCGCGCTTTCGAGTGAACGTCGTCGGAGCGAATCGGAAGCTGCCACCCTTGCCAAGAGCGCGCTTTAACCCCGATCTCTTGCAGCGCGATCGCCAAAAGCCCGGATGTGACTTGTTCCCCGGACGCCACCACGGCGTCGTACTCGCGAGCGTCGTAAAATTTCGACAAGCTCTCGCAGTGCTTCACGAGCTGATTGGTGACGCCGGACATCGCCGAGACCACCACGGCGACCTGATGCCCGGCCTTGACTTCCGCCTCGACCTTACGGGCGACGTTGCGGATGCGATCGATGTCGCCGACCGACGTCCCCCCGAATTTTTGAACTATAAGCGCCATGCCTTGCGACTTGCCTCCCTATCGATGCCGGTTCTGGGACCGGTTGGGAATCCGATATCCATAACCCGCCTCGATCATTCATGCAAGCCCGCCCCGGTCTTCGGGCGTTTCGAACGGCAAAGTCTTTTACAGCGCCGCCGCGCAAGCATCGACCGCGTCATTTTTCGGCGCCCAATCGACATCGCGATACAGCCGCGCCGACGGATCGGGAAGGAATGGCGGCCGCATCAACCGCTCGCGAATCGCCTCGTTCTCATCTTGCCGAGAAAAAACGATCGGCAAATGCACAAACGCCAGAGAAATCAGAGTGGTCCACGCCACATTCACGGCGAATCCCGTCGCCTCCACAGCCGGATACCCGACCACCACCATACCGCTGTACGCCAGATAATATGAAAGCGGCCCACCCAGAACCGCCATGACTCCCAACGAAACCAACCCTGCGGGTTCGATCACCAATCGAATCGGCGCCAAAACCGACGGCAACGAACGATTCATAATATTTTCGCTCTCTGCGGCGTCATCGATCGCCGGAGCCGCCTCCGCTGTGCGCAAACCGCCGACTGCCGCCACAAGAGCCGCCGCCAACAACAGTCTCGACAACAGTGCGCGCAAGGTTCGAATCATCGCCGACCTGTCGGATTGCTCCCGCCGCCAGTCCCGACCATCGGAGCCGACTTTCACGGATGTTGACCATATCACGACACGTTTCAATATTCCACCGAACCCAATAGCCTCCGGGCAGAGCAATCGCATTCTAAAATCAACCATAAAATTAAAAAGGCCCAGAGACTGCGCTCCCAGTCGCTCAGGCCAAGAGCGCCCCTTCCCCCTTTATTTGCTATTTGCCGTAAGACAAAATTCGGACGTGACGCCCAAGAAATTTTTCGATACTTTCTACTCTCTTCCGCCAAGGGAAATTTACATAAAATCAGATCGAGCGCCATGATCCACACCTTAGAAATCAACGGCTTCCGCGGCTTCAAGCATTTCACGATGAGCAACTTGGGACGAGTCAATCTTCTTGTCGGAGCCAATAATTGTGGAAAAACATCCGTTCTAGAAGCTCTTTATATCCTGGCGTCACAAGGAGACCTCTTTGCGCTAGCGCGTATTCTTTCTGATCGCGGAGAACGACAGGAAAACGCCCATCCTGGTCCTGATGAGGGCGAATTTGAAATATGCCATTTGTTTCATGGCCACCAAATTACAAATGGAGGAAGGTTTACTATCGCCGCCAAAAATACGATTAAAAATTATAGCATTACTTTCGCCATTCGAGAATCCTCAATAGACGATCTAGATAACGATGATCATATAATTTCCTCTGATCTCAGACTTTCTTTGTCTATTTCTGGAGATACAAACACTGTTTTCTTGGATACAAACTTAACCTCCAATGGAGGGATTCCCACCCGCAGAACACGACTTAGAGGCGACTCACGTCGAAATCAAGACAAAGGAAATATCCAAACCCAATATATCTCAACAGGCTCTTTATCTACTCGCGAATTGTACTTACTGTGGAACAGTATTGCGCTCACAGAGCACGAGGATAATGTTCTTGAAGCGCTCCAAATTATTGAACCGAGAATCGATAGAATCGCCGCCCTTACAACCGAACTCCCTCCTTTTCTCTATCGACGCGGTGGGTTCAAGATCAAACTTAAAGATACAAAAGCTCCCCTCCCTATCGGCAATTTAGGGGATGGAGCATGGCGCATGCTGGCCATAGCAATGGCGCTCAATCAAGCAAAAGACGGCATCCTTCTCATTGATGAAATTGATTCTGGGCTCCATTATTCCACCTTGGAGAAAATATGGCGTCTGATTTTTGAAACAGCCAAAAAACTCAATGTCCAGGTCTTCGCCACAACCCACAGCCAAGATTGCGTTGAAGGCCTTGCCATCATTTGCCGCAATGAAATCAACGATGAAAATCAAGTCAGCATTCAACGAATCGAGAGCAAGAAAAAAGAAGCTGTTTTTTACACTGAAGAAGAAATTAAAATAGCCGCCAAGCGCCACATCGAGGTTCGTTAACCATGAGTTCAAGCAACAAAAAAACACTTCTGGTAGAAGGCAAAACAGAAAAACTCGTGATTAGCGCACTAATGGAAAAAAGCATAATAGGATTCAACAAAGAATATCCACCAATACAAATTGAAACCCTCGACGGAAAAGATGATATCTTAAAATCTATTCCAACATATATCAAATCAGAAAACTCTATTGGCATCGTCATTGATGCAGACGGCGATTTTCAAGGGACTTGGAATCAGATATACAATAAGCTAGAATACACCAATCAATTTCCAGAGCTTCCCGAAACGCTTCCTTTAACGGGATTGGTGATAAAAAACGAGGAAGGAAAACGTTTAGGCGTTTGGGTTATGCCGAACAACACATCACAGGGAATGCTGGAAACATTTTTGGCGTTCCTTATTCCAAAAAAACAGAACGAGCTTTGGAAAACGGCATGCTCCGCCGTTACAGAAGCCAAGAAGGCTGGCGCACAATTCCGTAAAAATCACGAAGACAAGGCCAATATTTACACTTGGCTTGCATGGCAGGACCCTCCGGGAGAGGACTTCAAGATAGCCATATGCAAAAAAACACTGGAACCAAATGCGCCTCTTGCAAAAAAATTTGTCAAATGGCTTTGCGATCTATTCGAAATACAATCATAGAGCATAACTTTATGAGATTCACATAAAAATCTCATTAACGATACTAAATACTCGCCCTGAAACCCAAGATGAGCATTCTCTTTTTAATCGTCCACAACCCTATCAAATTCTATTACGCATGCCTTTGTTATCTTGTTTTTTTGATGAAGTCGCAAGAAGGAGAGAAAGAATGTCTTCTTTTTCTCCTTCTTGATTCCTTAGAATGTTAGCGCTTTTTTATTTGTGCTTAAAGTTGGCTTGGCGCTTTTCGGAGAAAGCGGCCATGCCTTCTTTTTGGTCTTCGGTGGCGAAGGTGGAGTGGAACAAACGACGTTCGAAGCGAATGCCCTCGGCGAGAGTGACTTCGTAAGAGCGATTGACGGACTCCTTCGCCATCGCCACGACCGGACGAGACATGCTGGCAATCTTCTCGGCGGTTTTAATGGCGTCGCTGACCAAGTCGGCGGCGGGAACGACGCGGCTGACCAAACCGACCTGCTTAGCTTCTTGAGCGTCGATCATCCGGCCCGTAAGGATCATCTCCATCGCGACGGACTTTCCGACCAAACGGGTCAAACGCTGAGTGCCGCCTGCGCCGGGAATGATGCCGAGCGTGATTTCCGGCTGGCCAAACTTGGCGGTGTCGGCGGCGATGATGAAATCACACATCATGGCCAGCTCGCAGCCGCCGCCCAGAGCAAATCCGGCGACCGCCGCAATAACGGGCTTGCGGCAGGTGGAGACGCGCTCCCAGTTGCGGGTGATGAAGTTGCCGTTATAGACGTCCATGTAAGAGTAACCGGACATCTCTTTAATGTCGGCGCCGGCGGCGAAAGCCTTTTCGTTGCCGGTGATGACGATCGCGCCGACCGTGTCGTCGGCTTCGAACTCGTCAACGGCCTGACCAAGCTCGGTCATGAGCTTGTCGTTGAGGGGATTGAGCTTCGGGCGATTAAGAGTGATCAAACCAACGGCGCCGCGGGTTTCAACCAAAAGGGTCTCGTAAGCCATGGAGGATGCAAACTCCTGATGAGGAAAGCGCCGTCGCCTAGGCGGTCGTTCGGCGCAGGGGAGAATTCTGTGATCGACTATTTTATGCTGAACGCTTGAGAGTCGGGAGTGTTTGGGCTGAGCGTGAACCGCACAGTGAGGGTGTGTCCCGAAGCGCGAGGAAACTCGATTTTTAAAAACTCGCCGTCACGCTCGAAACGGTTTATGGCGACGGGACGCCATCCGAGTTGCGGCATGGTTTGCGCGTAGAACTTTTGAACATCGGCTTCTTTGACGCGCCCCTGAGCGGCGGCTTGAACGATTCGCCCGCCGGGTTTGTCAAAGATGAGGCTTTCGCCGGGCATCGGCGACATGCCCGGCATAAGAGGCAAGTCTTCGAACCCGTCGAGGTATTTTCCGGCGGCTTGCGCGATGGACGCTCCCAATCGCGACGGTCCTTCCGGAGCCATCAACAGCAGAGCAGCGACGCCCAGCGCCAGAGCGGTCAAGACCGTCATGCGTCTTAACGTTGCTTTTGAACTCACGCTCAACCTCACAAGAAGACTCATGCCAGCGCTCTCGTTACGCCGTTGTTCGGGCGCAGGGGGACAATATCACCGTTGACGGCGCGGACAATAGAAAGTCGAACGCCCTGCTTGCGTCAACCGAACAATTCCGCCATTCGAAATTGTCTGATCTTCTATGACGGAGAGGATTTTTCTTGACGATAACTCCGGGGATGGGGGCTCCGGCGGAGGAAGGTCGGGAAGCGGCGCAATTGATTGCGGTGCGGTCTCTGCACGGCAGACGCAGCCGGGACAAGATTCTCCGACGCGATCGTAAACGGCGAAAGAATGTTGGAAATAACCCATTTCTCCAGAGGCTTGGACGTAATCGCGCAAGGAAGAGCCCCCGGCGGCGATGGCGCGGCGAAGAACGTCTTGGATGGCGACGACGAGGCGTTTGATTTCGGTCGAAGAGAGGCTGGAGGCCGGACGTTCGGGGTGAATTCCGGCGTAGAATAGAGATTCGCAGACGTAGATGTTTCCGAGCCCCGCCACAGTGCGTTGATCCAGTAGAACGGTTTTGATCGGGCTGGAGCGCGCGCTAAGACGCGGGGCCAGAGAATCGGCGACGAATGGCGGGTCTTCCGACAAGTCGGGAAGAGGTTCGGGGCCAAGATGCGCAAGGCTGGGATAAGTCGTCAGCGCCGCCAAATCGGGGATGAGATCAATCATGCCGAAGCGGCGAGGGTCGCTGTATGTGATGATGGTTCGGTCGTCGGTGATGAATTCAACGTGATCGTGTCGACCAGAAGAAGCCGGCGGTTGAGAGGCGATGATGATCCGTCCGGACATGCCGAGGTGAATGAGAAGAGTCGATGCGTCGTCGAGGGTGAGCAAAAGGTATTTGCCGCGACGGCGAATCGCGTCGACTCGACGATCAAGCAGGCGTTCGGCGAGGTGGAGCGGCAAAGGCGCGCGCAGATTGGGTCGACGAACGTCGACTCGGACAAAACGACGTCCAAGCAGAGCCCCCGCCAACCCGCGACGAATCGTCTCGACTTCCGGCAATTCCGGCATAATGTTTTCCTGAGATTGAATTCGAGAGATCATAAAAGGGAAGCGAAATCTCCCTCACTGGAGCTGTTTGCCTTCGGCCTTTGGTCGTTCCAGAAACTTCAACAGGTCCAGAAGAAAATCGCTTCGCGAATAAGGAAGGCTTTCCGTTTTTATGCAAAAATTAAGGCGTGTGTGTTAATCGCTCGGCTCATCGACATTACGCCAATATCCATCCCAACGCCGTAAACAACATACAGAGCGCTACAGAAAATCCAACATTAAACACCGCCGCCCAATGCTCCTCTTGTTGCAACAACACGACTGTTTGTAGGCTGAAACTCGAAAACGTCGTAAATCCGCCGCAAAACCCTATCATAAAAAATAGTTTCATTTCCGATGTAAAATCATTCAAAGGAAAATGCGCAAAAAATCCAATAATAAAAGACCCAATCGCATTGACCAGAACGGTTCCCCACGGAAATTGTGACGATAAAAACTCCAGCGGAGAAAATTCTATTTCCAAATCATGGGTTAAAATCGAAATCCAATAACGCCCGACGCTGCCCAAAGCGCCGCCGACTCCAATCAGCGTCGCGTGCCAAAGTTCGATCATTTCTTATCGCTTTCCTTAACGCGCATGAAACGGCGCCGCAACCAAATATCCCAAGAACACCGCCAATAAACACAAAATTACCGACGCTCCTATGTTGAGCGCTGCTAGTTTTAGATGTCCCTGATGAAGCAACATCAAGTTTTGTAGACTGAAGCTGGAAAATGTCGTGAATCCGCCGCAAATTCCAACCATAAAGAAAAGCCGCACATCGGCGTCTCCAGGGCTTCGCGGCCAGAATGCGACGAGACCGATTATAAAAGATCCAAAAACATTGACGACTAAAGTTCCGATGGGAAATTTCTCATCAACCAGCCCAAACATCATGGATGTGACGTTAAGCTCGTGCGTCCAGTTGGATATCCAATAACGAAGAACGCTGCCGAGGCCGCCCCCGGTCGCCACAAGAAAAGAAGATCGCATGTGCAAATATCTCGATGGAATCTTTTTCTGTCAAAGAAGCTCTTTGGCTCCAGGATAAGTTATCGCCCGAAGCTCAAAAGGTTCGGAGCTTTTTCGATGATTTCCTCCAAAATAGTCTCGGCCATATCGAGATCATTGGAAAGTTCCGTGCTGATTTTTCCAGCGTACTCTGGGCGAGACAATTTATCGCGTGCATCGTGTAGGCTGCGCAGTTCCGACATAAAAATCTCGCGCGCTCCCAGAGGCATGATCGGGTTGGCGGACAAAACAAAGAAGAATCGCATGCTGGCGCGCACCAACAGCGACAGCATCAACGTATCCAAACGCTCGAATTGTTCGCGCAAGTCATCCCCTTTATGGGAGTCGACTAAATTGCGCAATCGGCCTTCGATCAAGATCACCAAAGCTTGGAATTCACCAACTTTGTCGCGAAAGGCTTGGTAAGCAGCAAAACTATGTTTGCTGGCTTCGTGTTCCGCCGTGGTGGCCAGCGTCGCGGCTTCGCGCGCTTGTCGTTCAAGAGCCGTCAAGAGGACAGAGACTTCTTTTCGCGTGTAGGTTCGCGTCATATCACACATATTCTCCGAACAAGCTTTTAGGGGCTGGTTTTTTTGATTTTGTTTGTGACGAATAGATTTGGTAAAATGCTTTTTACAGAAAGAGAGCGCGCTGATCAGGAATAATCCATTTTACGCCGAAATTTATTGTAGCATGTTTCCGATGGACGAAATAGGCGTGTGGATTTTTCTTTACAAAATTTAAAGGCTCATCCTGGGATTCAGAGCAACGGCTTTATACAGGAACTGTTCTTCCGGAGTCGCTTGGACTCAGAACCTGTCCGGAAAGAATATCAATGCTTCCAAAGGAAGATCGCTTCGCAAATAAGGGAAGCTTTCGTTCCTTGGCCGGAGCGACTGGGGCCTGAGCGACCAGAAACACAGCCCCTTCTCGTTTCAACCGCCGCTTTTCTTTCTTCGTCGCTCAACGACGCTCGACAAGTCCGCGACGCTCGACAAGTCCGCGATGCTCCGCGCATCCATCCAAAAAGCCTCGAATCACCGCATAGAATTTGGGCTCATCCAACAAAAACGCATCGTGCCCCTTGTCGGTTTCAATCTCCACAAAACTGACGTTCGCCGCCACCGCATTCAACGCATGCACCACCGAACGCGATTCCCGAGTCGGAAACAACCAATCGCTGCTGAAACTCACCAAGCAAAACCGAACAGGCGGCGGGCCTCCCCTATACCGAAACGCATTGGCCAAAATCCCGCCATGCTCCGCCGCCAAATCGAAATAATCCATTGCCCGAGTGATGTAGAGATAAGAATTGGCGTCAAATCTATCGACAAACGTAATGCCCTGATGCCGGAGATAGCTTTCAACCTGGAAATCCGCGTCAAAGCCATAGGTGACAGTCGAGCGATCTTGAAGCGTGCGGCCAAACTTGCGATGCAACGCCGTTTCCGACAAATAAGTAATATGAGCCGCCATGCGCGCAACCGCCAAACCACGATGCGGTCGCTTGCCATGCAAAACATAATCTCCACCGCACCAATCAGGATCGGCCATAATCGCCTGTCGCCCAACTTCTCCGAACGCGATGTTCTGAGCGGAATGACGCGCCGTCGCCGCAACCGGAATCGCAGAAAATACGCACTCAGGATAACTCGCAGCCCATTGCAGAGCCTGCATGCCGCCCATCGAGCCGCCAATCACGCAAAAAAGCTGAGAAATTCCCAAATACTCAACCAACAGCTTCTGCGCGCGCACCATGTCCGCAATAGTAATCACCGGAAAGCTCAATCCCCACGGCCTCCCCGTATGCGGATTGATCTCCTTCGGGCCGGTGGAGCCCATACACCCACCGATCACATTGGAGCAGATGACGAAATAGCGATCCGTGTCGACGGGCTTCCCTGGCCCAACCATATTCTCCCACCATCCCGACTTGCCCGTGATGGGGTGGCGATCGAGCACATACTGATCGCCCGTCAAAGCGTGACACACCAAAACCGCATTGCTGCGATCCGCGTTCAAAACGCCGTGCGTCTGATAGGCGAGCGTGAATCCGCCCAAATTGACGCCGCAGTCAAGCGGCATCGGCGAATCGAGGCCAAGAACAACCCTGCGGCCAGGCAAAACAGGCCCGGACGACGCAAGGGAGGCAGGAGCGAGGGCAGGAGCGAGGGCGGGACCGGACTCAACGCCGGACGGCGCCGACGGGGCCGATGAAAGCACTGTCATGGCAGGCGAAACAGCCTCAAACGCGGGAGCACTTCGAAACAGCTAGAGATCAAGCCTCTCAGGTGTCAATGTTTTCTTTGATTTTAACAGAATTGCAGACTACTACTGAGTGGCTCCGGCATTCACGGTTCCTGCGCCCATGTCTCCCAACAGCTCAAACCTCGCCGACTCCTCACATCTCGAAGCTCTCCGCAACGAGATCGATCGAATCGATGACGCGCTGCATGACCTCCTCATGGAGCGGACTTTGATCGTCGAACAAATCGGCGCAATCAAAAACCGCGATCGAACCTTGCTGCGCCCGGATCGCGAAGCGCTTATTCTTCGTCGGCTTGTCGCTCGACACTCCGGACACTTTCCGCTCGGCGTTCTGGTCCGCATGTGGCGCGAGATGATCTCCGGATTAACGCGCCTGCAAGGTCCCTTTGCTGTCGCGGTCTTCGCCCCCGAAGAACGCCGTGGATTTTGGGACGTCGCCCGAGACCACTTCGGCAGCGGAGCGCCGATGACCGCCGTCAACAGCACGATGGCCGTCTTGCGCGCCGTCACCGAAGGCGCGGCTCAAGTCGGAGTCGTCCCATACCCCGCCGACGACGACACCGATCCATGGTGGCGATTCCTGGCGGGAAGCGACAGTCGAACGCCGCATATCGTCGCGCGCTTGCCGTTCGGCGCGCGCGGAAACAGTCGTGGAGACGCCCGCGACGCCTTGGCCGTCGCACTGTTGCCGCAAGCCCCCACCGGCGATGATCGGACAATGATTCGAATCGAGATGGATTGCGATCTCAGCCGAGGACGACTGAAAGACGCCATCGAAGCCGTCAATTTGTTCCCGGCTCATTTCTGCTCCTGGGATATGGGCGCTGCCGGCGGGTCGCTGCATCTGGTCGAAATCACCGATTTTGTCTCCACTCAAGATGAGCGACTCGTCCGACTCGCCGCACGGCTCGGAGATCACCTCATTCGCATAAACACCATCGGAGGATACGCCGCGCCTCTGGCGCTTTCTCCGGACTTCAAAAAATAAATTCTTAAGCGCGTCGACAAACGTCTTTATGCGGCGCTTGAGCGAGACCTCCTCCTCTGTTCACTCCCTCTGTTTGCCCTCTCTGTTTACGTTGTGAAAGACTCTGTTTACGTTGCGAAAGACTTTAGAACAAGAAAGCCGAGATCATGCCGGTTCCGCGTCCGGGAATTATGGACATCTCTCCTTATGTCGGCGGCGAAGCTCATGCCGAAGGCGCCGCTCGACAGATACGCCTGGCCTCTAATGAAGGCGCGCTTGGCCCATCGCCGCGCGCAACCGCCGCCTACCGACACATCGGCCAGGATCTCCACCGTTACCCTGACGGCGGCTCCACTCTGTTGCGCCACACCATTGCCCGACTCTATGGACTGGAGCCGGATCAAATCGTATGCGGCAACGGCTCCGACGACATCCTGGTTCTGCTGACGCGCGCCTACGCCGGGCCGGGAGACGAAATCTTACACTCCGCCCACGGCTTCCTGGTCTATCCCATCGCCGCCCAATCGGTTGGCGCAACCCCCGTCGCCGCGCCGGAAAAAAACCTCACCACCAATGTCGACGCCCTGCTGGAGCGCGTCACGCCACGCACCCGCATGGTTTTCATCGCCAATCCCAATAATCCCACCGGAAGCTATCTCCCCGCCGCCGAAATCGACCGCCTCCACGCCGAGCTGCCCACAGACGTCGTGCTGGTGCTCGACGCCGCTTACGCCGAATATGTCTCTCGATCGGATTACGAAGCCGGAATCGCCCTGGTGCGCCGCGCCGAAAACGTGGTGATGACCCGCACATTCTCTAAAATTTACGCTATGGGCGGTTTGCGACTCGGGTGGGCTTATGGCCCGTCGGGAATCACCGAAGTGCTCAACCGCGTGCGCGGCCCCTTCAATGTCGGCCTGCCGGCGCAAGCCGCCGGAGCCGCTGCGTTAGAAGACGTCGAGTTTCTCGCCGCCTCGCGCGCGCACAACGAAAAATGGCGCGAATGGTTCTCGCAAGAGGTTCGGGCTCTGGGATTGATCGTTCACCCGAGCGTGGCGAATTTTGTCTTGATCTCGTTCGCCGAGCAAAGTGGAGAAAAAGCGCAATCCGAGACGGCGCGACAGTTCTTGAAAAAACGGGGAATATTGGTGCGCCAGATGAACAGCTACGGCTTGCCCGACTGCCTGCGCGTCAGCATCGGTCGCGAAGAAGAAATGCGCGCCGTAGTCTCCGCGCTGGCGGAGTTCCTTAGAGTTCTTTAGTTCCTTAGAGTTCTTTAATAGAGAAATAAGAAAATTAAAAATCAGAAGGGTCCAGGAGCTGTGCTCTCAGTCACTCGGGCGACTGGGAGCACAGCCCTTGAACCCTTCTGATTTTTTAATTCTTTCTATAGATGAACTCAGAATGTGAACCTAAAATCGGTTTCTCATTGTCATAGGTGGAATTCTCATGAACGCCGCGCTTCCCTTGTTTGACCGCATGGCTTTGATCGGCGTCGGCTTGATCGGCTCCTCCCTGGCGCGAGTCGCCCGTCGCGATGGTCTGGTCCGCTCCATCATCTGCTCCGCACGCACGGAAGCCACCTGCGCCAAAGCCCTAGAATTAGGCGTCGTCGACCACGCAACCACCGACTCCGTCGCCGCCGTCAACGACGCCGATCTTGTGGTTCTCGCCTCTCCCGTCGGAACCTACGCCGCAATCGCCGCCGCAATCGGGCCTCATCTGAAACCCGGAGCCATCGTCACCGACGTCGGCTCCGTCAAACAAGCCGTGCTCCGCGACGTCGGACCACATCTCGCCGACGGCGTCCATCTCGTGCCCGGACACCCCGTCGCCGGAACCGAGCATTCAGGCCCAGAAGCCGGCTTTCCCGAATTGTTCGAAAACCGCTGGTGCATCCTCACCCCTCCTCCCGGAACCAACTCAGACGCGGTCGACAAAATCGCCGAACTGTGGCGGCGTTGCGGCTCCAACGTCGAGATCATGGAAGCGAGTCACCATGACCGCGTCCTGGCCATTACCTCTCACCTACCGCACCTCATCGCCTACACCATCGTCGGCACCGCCGTGGATTTGGAAGCCGACACGCAATCCGAAGTCATTAAGTTTTCCGCCGGGGGATTTCGCGACTTCACCCGAATCGCCTCCTCCGACCCGGTGATGTGGCGCGACATATTCCTAAACAATCGCGAGGCCGTGCTGGAAATCATCCAACGCTTCACCGAAGACCTCACTGCTCTGCAACGCGCCATTCGTTGGGGCGAAGGAGACGTTTTGGAAGACCGATTCGCCCGCACTCGCGCCATTCGCCGAGGCATCATCAATGCGCGGCAAGCTTGAGGCCTGTCCTTTTTCGGTCCGAGTCCTCATAGATCGACCATAGATTCTCCTTAAATTGCGTTCCATCGCGCGTCTTGCGCACTCCGAAACGCCACAGAAGGAGATAACCGTGTCGAGTTCTCTGCGATCAAAATTTCAAGAGTTTCTGTCTCTGCGCAAACAGCTCGCAGAGGACTTCAACGACGATTCTCCTGAATGGAGCGCTCTTGACCACCATTTGGGCGCTCTCGAAGACCAAATCGCCAACGCTCGCGCCATAAACATTGACGATGTTCTGGTGAAGATAGCCTTCGCCCGCATCCAAGCGCAAATGTCTGGAGGCGTTGTCAGCGACAAGATATTGGAAACTTTAGAAGCGGGAATACAAATTCTTTGCCCGGCTCCAGGACAAACTCCGGACCTTCGTTTGATCTAAATAAAACTGAAAGGGTCCGGGAACACACTCCCTGGACCCGACTATTTTTTTATTTAAAATGTATCGTTTTTCTCCGTTCGTTAACGCAAATTCCTAAAATGCGCGATTTTTTCCCCGATTCTCACCAATCAAAAAAAGAATGGTTGCAGAAAAGCCTCAAGAGCAACACTATTAGTCAAGAAACTCATGGAGAAACCTTAACCCACTCCATGACGGTGGCGCCTCACGTCTCATGAGGTTGCCGGTCAAATCGAGCGGATTCACGCGATGAAATGACGTCCCCCCGTCGCGACCAACTCTAACCAAAACGAACGCGGGCCGTTCTTCAGAGAAAACAGGTTCCCCCATGAACGAAAACACCGCAGCCGATAGAGCGCAACACCGCACAGCGGAAGAAATACTCGAAATCAAAAAAGAGATCGAACTTCATCAACGCTGGCTGCACAATAAAGGAGGAAGACGCGCTGAATTGGCCTTTCGCGATCTTTCCGGCCTACCGCTTAAAGGCGTGAACTTCTCCAGAGCCAACCTCTCCGGCGCCAATCTTTCCAAATCCAACCTCCGCAACGCCGATCTCTCCTACGCCAGCTTGTTCAACGCCGATCTGGAAGGCGCCGATCTCATGGAAGCCAACCTCACCGGAACAGACCTACGCGGCGCCAATCTCCACCGAGCCTCGCTCTCGGGAGCCGTCCTTCGCGGAGCCGACTTGCGATCGGGAAAGTTGTGGAACCAAGACGGCGACACAAACAAAACAGACGATCTTCGCAGTGGAAACACTATCATGACAGAGGCCAACCTGACCTCCGCCATACTCTGCCAAGCCAAACTTTCCGGTTGCGACTTCTCCGGAGCCGACATGATCGAAGCCGACCTCACCGGCGCGGACATGTCTCAAGCCACATTAGTCGGCGTAGACCTCACCGGAGCCAACCTCACCAAGACCGTCCTCACCAACGCGCGAATTGACCGCGTCACCATCAGCAAGTGCAACACCACCGATCTCTCGAATCTCGGGATCATCGAAGCCACGCTCTCCTCGATTTCTCCGGATGACTTTCGCGCCGCCGTTCACAGCCACCAAACTTGGATCGAAAGCCACGGAAACACTGGCGCGCGACTCGATCTTGACTCCGTCAAAATTCCTGCAATTGATATCTCCGGAGCCAACCTCGCCGGAGCCCGCTTGCGACGCTGCCATGTGATGGGAGGAAAATGGACAGGCGTTCAGCTTAATCTCAGCGATCTGAGTTACATTGATTTATCCAAGGTCAATTTGGAAAAAGCTCAGTTACGCGGCGTGAACATGAGGCGCGCCAATTTATCGGAAGCCAATTTAACCGACGCCGTGTTCGACGCTTTTCAAATGACCGCCGGAGAGCGTTTATGGCCTTCCAACTTATACCAAGTCCCAATGACTACAACCCATAGGCCCACTTTCTGATACCAATAGACATAATTTTCCAAGGGCGTTTCACCAGGTTATTCCAAGCGAAGCAACAGCGTTCAACAATGTGATTATAAGTTTTAAAGATAATATCTGATAGCCAGTTTTCACGGAGATATTGCCAGATATTTTCAACAGGATTGAGTTCTGGGCATTTTGGAGGCAACGGAAGTAGCGTTATATTATCAGGTACTTTTAGTCGTTTTGATGTATGCCATCCGGCTTGATCAAGCAGAACTATTGCGTGTGCATTGGAAGCAACATTTCGGGATATTTCGCGTAGATGTAAGATCATAGCGGCACTGTTGCATTTAGGCAGAATTAAGCCTGCGGCTTTACCTAAAGCAGGACAAATTGCACCAAATAACCAAACAGAACGCGTTCTTTGGTCTTTGGGAGACATAGGACGGGAACCTCGTTTTGCCCAACGTCTTGTTGTTTTGGTTTTTTGGCCGACGCGAGCCTCATCTTGCCACCACAGCTCTATTACTTTTTCATGTGAAAGTGTTTCTTTGATCTTCATAATTTCGTTTGGGAAGTTTTTTTAAAATTTTCAATGGTGTCCGGTGCTTGAGACCAATGGCGGGGACGTGTTGATAATTTTCTGAATTTCATAGTACGAAATTTTCGACTCCGAGTCTGTTTGCTGATGGGTATGCGATATGTGTCAAAAAGCCCTTTCACCAAATCGAGAAGCCTCCAACGAACGAGACCATCAATCTCCGCAGATGGTCCTCGTTCAACAATTTCAGATAATTTCTGTCTTTGATCGTCATTTAAAATAGATGTTCTGCCTAGAGCTTTTCTTTCTAGTAGCCCATCTGGGCCTTTCTTGTTGAATACAATAACCCAATCCCGAATTGTTTGCAACCCGACACCACTGAGTTGTGCGGCTTCACTTCGCGTTTTTCCGTCATATAGGTGCGCCAATGTCAAAAGCCGCCGAACCTGCGCCGGACATTTCGATGTTTTTGCAAATCTACGAAGTTCATCGCCTGAGAAATCGCTCCGAAGTTTAATTGCTGCACTCATGACAAACCTCCATCGTTTGTCACAAGTGAATCGTCTTATATCCGTATTTGCAAGAGAAAAATATGAGTCCCCGTTTACGAGACTTGGTATTAGAGGCCGCTTTTATGAAAAAAGCCAACCTTACCAGAGCATCGTTCAACAACGCGATTTTAAGACGCGCTGTGATGACCGGATGTATTTTTGATCGAGTAAACTTACGCGGCGCTGAACTGGATGGCGTTCGACGTTAGGAATTTAAAAGGTTTAATTAAACGGACCCAAGGGCTGTGTTCCCAGTCGTCAAGGCCAAGCCAGTCGTCAAGGCCAAGGACGAACCCCTCCTTATTCGCGAAGCGCCCCTCCTCTGAAATCGTTCATCTATACTCCGTTCACTTGAGAACCCAGAAAGAACTTCCAAAGAAACGGGGCTCCGCCCTCGACCCGCCAAAGGCCCGGAGGCCTTTGGAAACCATGACTTGGAGTTTGTAACAACGAGATGAGAGTGGACCATTTTAATTCGGAAAGGCCACATAATTCTCGGACTCTCAATCGAACAGGGTATGTTCACGACTTTTCCTGAGTTTCAGAGGAATGGCGGCTGAACCCATCAATTTATTTTTGGCGAACACGCATGAAGCGTTTCCACAAAACGCTCCTTTCCCGCCTTATCAAGACGGTCCCCTAAAAACGCGAACCACAATTTTTGCTCAGACAACCCAACCACCACGCAACGACAATACGTTGCGCAAATCTTCATCGTCCCGCCGTTCTTCTCACAACTCACCTGACAACTGCTCAAAAAGCCATTTGCTCTTTCCGGCAAACCCGATATCGACGCCTCCATCCCCGGAAGCGCTCCATTCACAGCCTCACCGCCAAACGGCAACTCTCCTCCAGAAACCCAAACACTCGCCGCAAGCACGGCAATCAACAACGGCTGATGAATCATGTAAACACATAAACTCATCCGACCGAAACGACAAAAATATCGCGCCGCCTGCGACTCTGGAGCCCACTCGCCAAGAATCGACCGCCTCATCCCCTCTTGACCACCGAACCAACGCGCCAATCCCATCCCCAACAACACCATGCCCCACCAGGGCGCCAAAGGCACAAAATCATTCGACGATGGAGCCCGACTCATCAACCCCAGCCAAACCAACCATTCGGAATTGAACATCGGCCCAGCTAAAAACTTCGGCGCCGCCCAGCAAAACAAAGCTCCACCCAACAAGACAAACCACGGCGCGCGAAATATAAATCCGCCCAACGCGCTCGCCAACACAATATGATGCAAGACGCCAAAGAAGATATACTGGTCCGGAAACAAAACTCGACTTACAACCGTAATCGCCCCGGCGCATGCCGCCACAATCGCCAAACGCCGCACAAACGCGGGACTTGTCCAATAGGCGCTCAGCGCCCTGTCGGAAGCCTGAAACGCCGCGTCTCCCGCAAAAACTAAATTCACGCCAACCAGAAACAGAAAGCTACACACCACAGTCGTGCGCGCCGTCAGCCACCAAAAATCATTCAAAAGATCAAACGTCGTCAGACGAAAAAAAGTCAAATCCCAGCAGAAATGATAGAAAATCATCCCAACTAAAGCCACGCCACGCGCGGCGTCAATAATCGGCAGTCGCTGCGTCGCATCGTTCATGGCGTCATTCGCCTCCTGAAATCGGAAGTGTTTGTCCGGAAATATAACCGTTCTTCTCTGACCCCAACCAATAAAGCGCTTCAGCAACTTCTTCCCGTGTCGCCATACGCTTGGCGGGAATCAATTGCACGCGATCATCGAGATTTTTTTGCGGAAAATGCGCATGCGCGCGGGTGTCCGTGACGCCGATGCGCGCCACATTGACCAAGACATTTAAAGCCGCCCATTTTCGCGCCGCATTTGGGATGAACTCCTGAGCGTGCTTCGATAAAGAGTAACAAAAACTATCTTTCCCGCCGCCGAATTTGACGCCAATGCTGGACCCGTGAACAATTCGACCGAATCCGCGCTCAACCATGGCGGGACCAATCGTTTTCATCAACAACAAACCGGGGATGACGTTCACTGCGAAAGTTGCAGCGATGTCTTGAGCTGTGACAGAAAGAAAGTCGGTTTTCGGCATACACGCCGCAAGAACAATCAAAGCGTCGGCGCGAGTAAAGAAACTCGGATCATCGCGAAGCGCAGATTCCAGAGCGCCAAGGTCGGAAAAATCGCAACGCCAAGAAACAACGGCATGAGAGTTTTCAGAAAGAAAGCATTCGAATTCCGGACGCATCGCGCGATAATGGGCAACAATCCTCCATCCGGCGTCAACATAACGCCGGCACACCGCCAAACCAATATCAGAACTTGCTCCTGCAACAAACGCCGTCTTCATCGCCATTCCTTAAGGCTTCACCGGATTGAAACGGCCCTCACACTTTCGGTTATTGCAATCTCCAAGTCATGGTTTCCAAAGGCCTCCCGGCCTTTGGCGGGTCCAGGGCGGAGCCCTGGCCTTTCCCTATCTTTACATCCTTTACTTTACCTTTTCGTTTTTTTTGTCTTTTCGTCTCTTTGTCTTAATTCTTGGGTCTTAATTCTTGGGTCTTAATTCTTGGTGAGGAAATCGACGAGAGAATCGCGCGGAATTTCCTTTTGATCGCCGGTTTTCAGATTTTTAACTGTCACCGCGCCTCGCGATTTTTCTTCGGATCCCATCAACACCACGAACGGTATTCCGGAACGATCCGCAAACTTCAGTTGTCTTGCAATCTTCGACGGTTCGAGTTGAATATCGGTATTGATTCCCGCCGCCCGCAGATGCGATGCAATTGCAAAGTAATCAGGAAGCAATGAAGGATCAAGCTGCGTCACCAACACTTGAGCCACACCACCGCCATCATGAATCAATCCAGCTTCGTTCAACTGATAGAACAGCCTCGTCGCGCCGATTGAAATACCGACTCCCGGCAAGTGAGATTTCGTATATTGACTTGCCAGATTCTCGTAACGCCCTCCTGAGCACACACTGCCGATCCCAGGATAAGCATTAAGAATTGTTTCATAAACCGTCCCGGTGTAGTAATCGAGCCCTCTGGCAATCGCCAGATTGACGCGATAACACTCCTCTGGAATTCCGAACGCCGCCATTCCTTCCACAACTTGCGCCAATTCAGAAACGCCGAGGCGATAAACAGGATTGTCGATATCAAGACGATTCAACTCCGCCAGGATGTCGGAGGTGGAGCCTTTCAAATTGATCAAATCCAACAGAGACGCGGCGGTCTCGAAGACAAGTTTCGCCTCGCCCGTCGTCAGGGTTTCAATAACTTTGTCTCGTCCCACCTTGTCGAGTTTGTCGATCTCACGCAAAATCAGGCCGCGTCGTTCGCTTTCAGAAACGCCCATATGCTCTAGAGCGCCCTGAAGAATTTTTCTATTATTAACGTGGATTGTAAATGCGCCGACATTTAATTCTCGAAAGACATGATAGATGACGGCCGGCATTTCAGCGTCATAGTGAAGCGACAAACGATCTTTTCCGATGACATCGATATCGCATTGATAGAATTCACGGAATCTTCCTTTTTGCGCGCGCTCTCCACGATAAACTCTTTGGATTTGGTGGCGTCGAAATGGGAACGCCAATGAAGGTTCGTGTTCGGCGACATAACGCGCCAAAGGAACCGTCAAATCAAAACGCAAAGCCAGTTCAGGTTCTCGTCCTTGAATACGAGAGCCCGTGGATTGCACAAAATAAATCTGCTTTTCGGTTTCGCCGCCGCTTTTGGTGAGCAAAACATCGACCGTCTCGAACACCGGCGTTTCGACCGGAAGGAAACCGAAACGCTCATACCCGCGACGAATGGCGTCAAGCATCCTTTGAAAGGCGATTTGATGACGCGGCAGCAGTTCCATGACCCCAGGAGGGGTGCGCGGAAGAATCAAGGACATGGCGAACACTATAAGCTGATCGTTGGCAAAAAGTACACACTCCCTCTTCTAAAGTGGTTTCCTTGTAAATGAAACAAGCAAATGCCGCGCTTTTTACTTCATGGTTTTTAAATTAAGGAATGCGCACATAGGATATTAAAAAAATAAAAAAACAGGCTCCAAAGGCAATCCTTGGATGAGGAGCGCGAAAATGATCCACTCGATACTTATATTTTTGGGTCTGTAGTCCGCTCGATCGGAAACCCGAAAAAATGTGTTAACGCTTTTTTCTTAAGGAAGTCTAAAAAAATTCCAGGGGAAAAGGCCAGAGCTCCGCCCTGGACCCGCCAAAGGCCGGAAGGCCTTTGGAAACCATGACTTGGAGACTGTAATCAACGAAAGCGCGAGGACCGTTTCAATTCGGTGAAACCGAACGCCGATTGAGCCCATACTTGGACTCAATCGGCAAAATTTCGCTTTTTACAGCGTCAAGCCTTTTTCCAAAATCGTCGCGAACCGTCGAGCAAACGCCGCCGTATCCGGAACGGTCTCCCCTTCCACGATGCGCGCCTGATCCAACAACAACCATGGAGCGTCTTCCAATCGAGACGCAGCTCCATCCTGTTCAATCAAGTCAGCCAAACGACGAATCACCGGATGCGCAGGATTGATCTCTAGAATCCGCTTTGCGACTCCGGCGTGAAGCTGCTTGTGTTGTTTCAACAAACGCTCCAAATGCATGTCCATATCGCCTTCGTCCGCCACCAAACAGACGGCGCTGTCAGTCAAACGCTCGGAAACGCGAACGTCCTTCACAGCGTCTCCCAAAGACTGCTTGAACAAGGCCACAACCTTAGTCAAAACAGCTTCTTCCGGTTTGACGTCGTCAACTTTTTCTTCGGTCTTCCGGATTTTAGACAAATCCGCGCCGCCGCGCGTAACCGATTTAAATTGCTTCTCTTTATACGCGCCGACAGAAGGAGCCCAGAATTCGTCAACGGGATCGACAAGCAACAAAACCTCAACGCCGCGCGCCCGGAACCCTTCGAGCTGCGGACTTTTCTTTAACGCCTCCAGGTCGTCGCCGGAGATGGTGAAAATATGCTCTTGACCTTCCTTCATACGACCAACGTACTCTTCCAAAGAAACCAAACCGTCTCCATGCGTAGAATGGAAACGCAAAAGCTTCAACAAAGAGTCCCGATGTTCAAAGTCTTCGTACAACCCTTCCTTCAAAACCGCGCCGAAATTCTCCCAGAATTTGACGTACCCCTCGACGTCCGTTTCGGCTTTCTTGGCCAATTCGCTCAACACCCGCCGCGAAAGACCGTTTTTAATCTTAGTCAACATCGGGTTGTTCTGAAGCATTTCCCGACTGACGTTCAACGGCAAATCTTCGCTGTCAACCACGCCGCGCAGGAAACGCAGATAAGGCGGCAATAGACCTTCGGCGCCATCCGTGATGAACACACGCTTGACATAGAGCTTTACGCGATGCGACCGTTTCTGATCATATAAGTCGAAAGGACGAGATGACGGCGCAAATAGCAAGCTCGTATATTCAATCGCGCCTTCGGCCCGCCAATGAATAGTCAACCACGGATCGTCAAAAGAGTGGCCGACGTGATGATAGAATTCTTTATACTGCTCTTCGGTGATCTCCGACTTCGAACGGGTCCACAACGCCGAGGCCGTGTTGATCGGTTTGGCTTCCTCTAAAGGATCTTTGTTTGCATCGGTCACGGCGCCGAATAAAATCGGCAATGCAATGTGGTCGGAATACTTCCTTACCACAGACTTCAAACGAAATTCTTCTAAGAATTCGGTTTCGGCTTCACGCAAGTGAAGGACAACGCGCGTTCCACGCGCCGGCACTCCGACTTCAACTTCAGAAACCGAGTAATCGTTGCGCCCATCAGACTCCCAACACCATCCTCGCGGCTCTCCGGCTTTGCGAGTCAGCACCTCCACCTTCTCGGCCACCATAAAAGCCGAGTAAAACCCAACGCCAAACTGACCGATCAGACTGACGTCTTTACGCGCGTCTCCAGTTAGGCGGTTTAAAAACGCCGCTGTGCCGGATCGCGCAATCGTGCCGAGATTTTCAACCAAGTCCTCACGATTCATGCCCACGCCGTTATCGACCACGGTCAAAGTCCGTTTGTCTTTATCGACGATCAGAGCGATCTTCAGAGACGGATCATCCGCCGACAACTCCGGTTGAGTCAACGCCGCATAACGCAACCGATCACACGCATCCGAGGCGTTGGAAATCAATTCACGCAGAAACACCTCTTTCTCGCTGTAAAGAGAATGCGCGACAATTTCCAGAAGCCTACTGACTTCGGCCTGAAAACTAAGCCGTTCTTCACTCATTTCCGACAACCTTTTTCCAATGTAACGCTGCGGGTTAAGATTTATTATGCCTTAGGAACGAAGCTCATCTTCAACGACAGCGCCTCGCCCATTCCGCCGCCTCTTAAATAGGAAGCGTTCGACGACGACTCAAGGTCGCCCACGCATCAGAAAGCCTCATCTTCAAAACCGAATTATCGACATATGGCTTTCGCGTCCTCTGCATATAAACTAAAAGGGTTCAGCCATCGTCAACGCCGAAGACTTTTGAACAAACAGCCTCTCGCGCTATAAAGAAACGCGCCGTCTCGCCCAAGCTCCAAACGTCAGGATCCTCCATGAAACAATGGCTTCAGAACACAACGGTGTTCCAACGTCTGATCGGCGGATTCACTCTGATTTTGGCGCTCGGCGTCATCATCGGCGCCTTCGAACTCAACGCCATATTCAACATCGGCGCCCAAGTCGAAACCCTCTACACGCGCCCCTTCATCACCACCAACAACGCTCTCGACGCCCAATACGCCTTACAGAAAATCAGATTGGCCGAAAAACAATACCTCGCCGATCCATTCCACTCTCATCGCCCGCAATATCTCTCCGAGATCAATCAACACGAAAGCAAATTCTTTGAGTCCGTCACAATCCTACGAAAAAGCCTGATCGGCGACAAGCGCTTGCTCGACAGCGCCCTCGACGATTACCGACTGCATCAAGAACGCCGCCGCCGCGCCTTTGAAGCCTCCGATTCCGGAGACCTGATCAAAGCATGGGGCCTGCTGCAAGCCACCGACGAATCTCACGCAGTCCGGACCTTATCCGACCTAGAGCAAATCATCCGCTTTTCCCGCAGCTTCGCCAAAGACTTCTACGAACAAAGCAAAACCGTCACCTCCACCACCATCCGCGCAATTTTTATTTTGGGCGCGATTACTCTGTTTCTTTCCTTATCCTTAGCGTGGATTTACGCCCGCAGCTTCAACCGTCAGTTCGGCCTTTTACGCCAAAGAATCGTCGATCTCTCCCAAGGGCGGTTGTCGGTGGAGATCCCCTTTCAGACCCTAAAAAACGAGTTCGGCGAATTCGGACGCGCCATGGAAGCGTTGAAACACGTTTCTCTCACCATGGAAACGCAGCGTTGGGTCAAAGCCAACGCCGCCGAGATCTCCACCGCTCTGCAAGGCTGCGAAGAACCCGCGAATTTCGCTCAAACTCTCATTCGCCAACTCACTCCTCTGATCAATGGAAAAGCGGGCGTCTTCTACGGTCGGAACTGGAACGACAATCGCTACCATTTATTAGGAAGCTACGGATACCGTCATCGCAAGTCCCTTAATACTTCTTTTTCGTTAGGAGAAGGATTGGTCGGGCAGTGTGCTTTGGAAAAGACTTCGATCATCATCACCAACGTCCCCAACGATTACTTGAAGATCGGCTCCGCTCTGGGAGAGGCGTCTCCTCGCGTCATCGTGGTGATGCCGGTGATCTCTCAAACCAACGTCGCCGCAGTGATCGAAATCGCCGCGTTCGAGGAATTCCAACCCCGCCACCTTCAACTTTTAGATGAGGTTGCTCCAATCATTGCGCTCAACTTAGAGGTGATGGAACGCAACCTCGCCACCAAAGAGCTGCTGGACCAAGTTAAAACCCAAGCCCGCGACTTGGAGCGATCCAACACGCAACTGGCCGAGCAATCCCGCAACCTGGAAGAACAAGCTCTCGCCCTGGAAGCCCAAACCGCCCAACTTAAGCTGTCGCAAGAAGAATTGTTGACTCAACGCCACGGCCTGGAAGAAACCAACCAAAAACTTATGGCGCGCGAGACGGAGCTGGAAGAAGCGCGCCGCCGCGCCGAAGACGCCACTCGATCAAAGTCGATGTTCCTGGCCAATATGAGCCACGAAATCCGCACGCCGATGAACGCAATCATCGGTTTGGCGCATCTCTGCCTGAAAACGGAACTGACGCAGCGACAGAAAGACTACATCAGCAAAATTCACAACGCCGGAACCTCTCTTCTGGGAATCATCAACGACATTCTCGACTTTTCGAAAATCGAAGCCGGGAAACTCAGCATCGAGCGCGTGCCTTTCTCTTTGGACGACGTTTTGAACAACGTCACGACTCTGGTCGGACAAAAAGCGCACGACAAAGGGCTGGAGTTCCTGATTCGCCTCGACCGCGACGTTCCTCACGACCTAATCGGCGACCCCTTGCGCGTCGGCCAAGTCCTCACCAATCTCATCAACAACGCCATAAAGTTTACCGAGAAAGGCCACATCCAAGTCCTGATTCGCATTCTGGAGCAAAACGACAGCCAAATTCACCTCGCTTTCGAGGTGCAAGACACCGGCATCGGCATGACTCCCGAACAAACCTCCAAGCTGTTCCAAGCCTTCACCCAAGCCGACGGCTCCACCACCCGTAAATTCGGCGGAACCGGACTGGGCTTAACCATCAGTCGCCGCTTGATTGAAATGATGAACGGCCGCATTTGGGTGGAAAGCCAGCCCGACGCCGGCAGCGTCTTCTATTTCACGACATGGTTCGACCTCGACAAAGCAGCAGGCCGACGCTCGTCCGTGCCCGTGGTGTTGGACGGTTTGCCGGTGCTGGTGGTTGACGACAATCCCGCCGCCCGCGAAATCCTCACCGAAGCGCTCGAATCGCTACACCTCCATGTAGAGGCGGTCGGATCCGGGCGAGAGGCTCTGGCCACGATCGCCGCTCGAAACGGCGCACAACCGACGACGACCGAAACTCCGTTCCAGTGCGTGTTTATGGATTGGCGCATGCCGGGACTCGACGGCGTCTCCGCCGCCCGCGCCATTCGCCAAGACCTTGCCTTATCGCACCAACCCAAAGTCATCATGGTGACGGCTTTCGGCGTCGAGGAAGTGCGCGATCACGCAGAAACCGCCGGAATCGACGCCTTTTTGGTCAAGCCGGTCAACCGCTCAACCTTGTTCGACACGCTGCTGACTCTGTTCTCGCCACGAGACTCCGAACGAGACTCCGACGCTCTCCACACCGGAGCCCTCCACCCCGTTTACGACCTCTCCGGCGTGCGGATTTTGCTGGTCGAAGATAACGAGATCAATCAACAGATCGCCGTCGAATTGCTGGAAAGCATCGGCGCAGGCGTCGTTGTGGCGGTCAACGGTCAAGACGCCGTCGATCGCGTGATCAGATCATCGTCTCCGCCGCCCTTCGACATTGTGTTGATGGACATGCAAATGCCGATCATGGACGGCCATGAGGCCACCATCCGCATTCGCGCCGAATCACGATTCAACGACTTGCCAATCATCGCCATGACCGCTCACGCCATGATCGAAGAGCGCGAACGTTGCTTGCGCGAAGGCATGAACGACCACATAACAAAACCCATTGATCCCGACGTATTGTTCCGAACAGTCCACCACTGGACCAAAAAGCGCGGCGTCACCTCTTCGAACGCGGCTCTTTCGTCACCACAAGAAACGCTCCCTCCCCAAAAGACGCCTTCGCTCGAAAGCGCCCCCGGACTGAACGTCGCCGAAGGATTGCGCCGAGTCGCCGGGAATCAAAACCTTTATCGCCGCCTGCTTCAGCAATTCCTGGATAAACAGGGCGATAGCGATCAAGGAATTCGCGCGGCGCTGACCACAGGAGATCGCGACACAGCCGAGAGAATGGCTCACACCATCAAAGGAGTCGCAGGCAACATTGGAGCGGTCAACTTGGCGGCGGCGGCCAAAACATTGGAATCTGCGCTTCACAACGGCGAGGAAATCAATGCGCTCTTACCGCCCTTCAGCGCGGCGCTGGCGGAAACGCGCGTCTCCTTAAGAATGGCTTTGGGAGAACAGGAAACGGAAAAAGAAACCGTCAAAACGACGCCCGCTTCCGCCAAAAATATTGAGAAAACACGCGCAATTCTAGAGCAAGTCTCCAAATTCCTCGCGGAAGCGGACGGACAAAGCGTGGATTTATTGGAAGAACATGAAGATCAAATAAGAGCATGCATCGCGCCGGAACCATTGGAGGCAATTATGAACGCCGCCCAAGATTACGATTTTGAAACCACTCTGGAATTGATTCGAAAGGCTCTTGATTCCCTATAGAGCACAAAAACAGAGCGCAAGAATGCAAAAAAGTCAAAAACCAAACGGGTCCAGAGACTGTGTTCCTGGACCCGTTCGACGACAACCCTGAACCTGAAAAAAACGAAGATCCCAGCCCCATAAACTCACCAATGTCGAACCGGCCCGACATCAACGTGAACAAAATTACTCATCTGATAGAAACCAACACCGCCACTCTGCATTTTCATAGCGGCGTGATGCAAACTGTTCAGACTACATCCCGGCAAGCGAATATCAACCGCTTTGCCTTCCATATGAAAACTATGACGCGCCACCGAATGATCACCTTCACGCAACATAGCGTTGGTAATCGGCGCACGATACCCGGAAATAATATGAAACGGCTCACGCGCGCCAACAGTTCGACGAATGCGATACAGCAAATCAACCAACCTGGTGTCAATAACATGAACAGAACCAGACCGATGATCGCGCAACATCCGCGCTACGGCATGCATCCCATCCTTTAAATATCGCCCTTTCGCCCAATACTCGATTCGCAAATGCTCTCCCGTATTGATGTTAAGGAAAGCGAGTTCACGATGAGAAGGCTCCCGAGAAGACTCTCTTGAAGACTCTCTGGGATCATTCCTGAACGTAGGCTTTCGAAGCGGCATAGGATGAGTAGCCGCCAATGCGTCCAAAGGATTCGAAAAAGCAGCGCCGGCCACAGCCATCGCGCCAAGGCGAATCAGATTGCGACGCCCAAGCAATGGGGTCGTTTCGAGGTTTTCTTTGTCCTCTCGATAGTCAATCTCCAAACCACTGTCGTGATCCGTCATAAAGCCTCCTTTACAGATCAACGTCTACCCTGCGCTGCGATGAGCCACATCGCTTTTTCGGCCTGCCTACCGCTATCGACGCCACGTTGCCTTCAGGCGCCGCATAAGAACAATACAAGGCCATTTGCGCGCCATCGACCGTCAATCCGCCCAATGCGCAACAAAAACAAAGAGAGCCACATGATATCTAGCTCGACTTCTCCTTTGACCCTCTGTTTGTTGTAATGCTCAGCTTACAGGAAGAAAAAAGACAGAGCAAGACAATCAGAACAATCGAAAGAAGATCGACATAAGAGAAGACCGATACAGAAGCCGATCGAAAACGGCGAAGTGATCAAGTAAGTTACAGTCTCCTTTAGGGTCTATTTTGGGAGCAACTGTCAATCATTAAATTCACATCAGACTTCACCTTATGCCGTAAAATTTCTGAAGCTCCTTCCTCCGCCAAAGCCTCACCTTAGTCTCAGCCTATGAAAAAAAAGGATTTTTTTTAAAGCCCGCAATAATTTATGCAAAATCTGCGCGCGCGCCGTGCGTCAAAATGTCGCACATCGGAAGCTGCGCCATAGTGACGCGCCCTTCAACACAACCACTCGCCACACAAATCTGATTCGAATCACGACGACCGAATTATTTTATGATGACCGACAAACGACCGAAAAATGCCTTGAATCAAAACAAATAAATTTTAAGTTATACTCCATTCATTCGAAAACCTGAAGAAAGGCGCAAACAATTCCAGTGGAGGTTTGCCCTCGGCAATAAGAAGAACTCTTTTTTATGATTCCCAACATCCAGAAACACAGCCCCCCCAGGAACACGGCTCCCGGGCCTATTTAAAATGTTAAAATGCACTCCGTCCAATTGAGAACCCGAAAGAGCCTCCAGAAGAATCGGGGCTCCGCCCTCGACCCGCCAAAGGCCGAGAGGCCTTTGGAAACCATAACTTGGAGTTTATGACAACCGAATGAGAGTGGACCGTTTCAATTCGGGAAGGCCGCATGATTCTCGGGTTCTCAACCGAACGGAGTATAATAAAAGCCGATGCGTCATTATTTCGTTTGGATCGCCTATTGCATCACAACGTCCCTTTGACGACGCTTTGCGAACGGGCTAAAGTTTAAGGCAGAATCCCATGCCTTATTTCGATCGAACGGCCGAGGAGGGCTGCTTTGTCCAAACTGTCCTTGTCTAGAGACAAAATCCGCATTCTCCTTCTGGAAGGCGTCCACGAAAACGCCATTGCGGCGTTGCGCGAACGCGGCTACGTCAACATCGAATCGTTGCCCAAAGCGATCGACGAACACGCCCTCATCGAAAAAATCGCCAATACACACATTATCGGCATCCGTTCACGCACACAGCTCACCGCGCCGGTCCTAAAAGCCGCCAAGCGGCTGTTCAGCATCGGCTGTTTCTGCATCGGCACCAATCAAGTCGATCTGGGAACCGCGCGCCGACTCGGCATTCCGGTCTTCAACGCACCCTATTCCAACACCCGCTCGGTGGCCGAGCTGGTGATCGGCCAAATCATCATGCTGATGCGCGGCGTGCAGGAAAAATCTTTCCTACTGCACCGAAACGGCTGGTCCAAATCTGCCGCAGGCTCATTCGAAATTCGCGGCAAAACCTTAGGCATCGTCGGCTATGGCCACATCGGCAGCCAAGTGTCGATCCTCGCCGAAGCTTTAGGCATGCGCGTCCGTTTCTACGACATCATCAAAAAATTGGCGATCGGCAACGCCCGCTCCTGCTCCAGCCTGAAAGAGCTGCTGGAGGTCTCCGACGTCGTCAGCCTGCACGTCCCGGAAACCCCCAGCACCCACAACATGATCGCCGCCGAGCAATTAAACTGGATGAAAAAGAATCCAGAAAAACCGGGACCTTATCTGATCAACGCGGCGCGCGGCACAGTGGTCGACCTCAACGCGCTGGCCGAAGCTCTTCGCACCCGACTCGTCTTGGGCGCCGCGCTGGACGTCTTCCCCAAAGAGCCCGTCGGCAACGACGAACCCTTCCACAGCACGATATGCGGCATGGAGAACGTCATTCTCACGCCTCACGTCGGCGGCAGCACGCTGGAAGCCCAAGCCAACATCGGCGGCGAAGTCGCGGACAAACTGATCGAATATAGCGATAATGGCTCCACCATCGGCGCCGTAAACTTTGTGCAGGTCGCTTTGCCGGTAAAACCCGGTGGAACCCGATTCCTACACATCCACGCCAACACTCCCGGAACCTTGCGTCGCCTCAACGAGGTTTTCGCCGCCCAAAACATCAATATTTCGGCACAATACTTGCAGACGGATTCCGAAATCGGCTACGTCGTGTTCGACGTGGAAGGTGAATTCGACGAACGCCAGATATTAACCGATCTGCGCGCCATCGACGGCACGATCAGAGCCCGCATCCTGTATTAAGCCCCATCTCACACAACCCAACCACGCCGCCTCTGCCGAAGCCACATTCCGAAAAACCGCAATCCAGAGGCTGAAACAATCATTCGTTCCAGCGAAAGCGCATGACGTTGACGACTTGTTGACGCTGCGCTTTCGCCCTCATACTGTGCCTGACATCATCAAATGGAAGGACGCCGATGGGGGCAAGCCCCATTTATGTTGGATTTTCATAAAATTTGCGCTACGGTTTCCAAAAGCCTTTCCGCCTTTGGAAAGTCTAAGGCGCCCTCTCTGATCTACCAAGAAATCGACCTTAAGCCGCCGCGTCGTCTACCCTCAACACCGGCGCCTCTGATAAGGAGTGAAACAAAAACGCCATGGAGACGCTGGACTCGACCTTGGAGCGACTTACGCGGGCTGTCGACCGATTGGCGACGACCATCGAGGCGCGCGAAGAGCGGCTCTCCAATGAACGCGACGCCCTCAACAAAGCCTTGCAAGCCGCCCGAACGGAGAAAGCTCGAACAGCGGCCGCCGCTGAAACCGTGTCGGCGCGCCTCAACGGCGCCATCGAACGACTCAACGCGGTTCTGGAGACGTAACCTCATGGCGCGAATCGAAATCACGCTCAACGGACGCCGGTATCCTTTAACATGCGAAGATGGACAGGAACCGCGAATCCGAAAACTTGCCGCTTATGTCGACGACAAACTTACCCACATGGTCGTTGGCGGCGGAATCGGAAGCGACTCGCACTTGCTGGCCATGACCGCCCTCGTCCTTGCCGACGAGCTGTTCGATCGCGCCGACGAACTAGCATCCATGCGCGCACGAATCAATAATGCTCCCCACGAACCAGAAAACGCCATAGCGACCCTCTCAAACGTCATTCATCGCATCGAAGAGCTTGCCGCCAAGATCGAACGCGCCTAAACTCGTTTTCGAGAAGGCTGCTGCGCGACGCGTCAGGCCGCGATGTCCCCGGGGCCGTAATTCTTTGACTCCAGGGAGCCATCACTGGCGAGATCGTGGTCTCGCTACAAGGCGCCCACCTGCTCAAGCAGGCCACGGAGGAACGCATAAGCCAACGGTCGAGGCGGCTCCTTCTCACCCAGCATACGCTGGTTGGCGTCCGGCGCAATGAGGACGAAATTAGTTGACGTCGTCCTTTTGCTTTAACGCCGATCATCGGCTTTCTTCTCGGCCTCTCCGCCCTCGAGTTCATCCATGCCACAATCATCAGACGCTGGTCTTCATGATGCGAAGACGGGATTACGCGCGCGCGCCCGTATGATAAGAAATCGGATCGCGCCTGCTCTCCCCAACGCAGGAGAACAGATACGAGATCGTATTTTACATGACATCGCCCTACCTGAAACCGCTGTCATATCTGGCTACTGGCCAATCGGAACGGAATTGGACATTCGTCCTTTTTTGTTTGCTTGGCACAATGCAGGGCGAACATCCACATTGCCTGTTGTGATTGCTCGACAACACCCCCTTACTTTCCGTCATTGGACTCCCGAAACACAACTTTCTCCCGGCCCTTTTAAAATCCTACAACCCACCGACGCCAACCCACTCATCGTTCCCGACGTTCTTATCGTTCCGTTGCTGGCCTTCGACAGAACCGGGCATAGACTCGGGTACGGCGGCGCTTATTACGATCTGACCATTGCAGAACGACGCGCCTCCAACGCCATCTTGGCAATCGGCGTAGGGTTCTCCGGACAAGAAATCGACGCAATCCCGTTCACTGCTCAAGACCAACGACTCGACTGGATCGTCACCGAGCAATTCAGTTTGAAAATCAGTTAAAATTCGTCTCTTGCTTCGAATCCCACCAACGGCGATTCTCGAAACATTCACAAAATATTTTAAGGGGAGCGACTAAAAAAGGGAAACAATGTCCCAAGCTCCCCAATACCGCAAAAAAACTCCTCGCCGACAAACAGAAAGCACGCCTATGCGAATCGTGTTCCTTGGCGATATCGTCGGCCGCAGTGGTCGAGACGCCGTGCTTCAGTTTTTGCCTCGCATCAAAACCGAATTGGCCCCCGACGCAATCATCGTCAATGGCGAAAACGCCGCCGGGGGATTCGGCATCACCGACAAAATCGCGCAAGAGTTCTTCGCCGCCGGCATCGACGCCATTACGCTTGGAAATCATGTTTGGGATCAGAAAGAGCTGGTCACAACCATTGATCGAGAACCCAGATTGTTCCGCCCGCTCAATTATCCCGACAACACGCCGGGACGAGGCTGCGGCGTCATCACCACGCGCACGGGCCGAAAAGTTTTGGTGATTACTCTAATTTTGCGGTTGTTTATGGATCTGGCCGACGACCCCTTTGCGGCGGTTGAGCGCGTCTTGCGACTCTATCGTCTGGGATGCGGCGGAATTGATGCGATCGTCGTTGACGCTCACGGCGAAGCCACCAGCGAAAAAATGGCGATGGGACATTTTCTTGATGGTCGAGTCTCTCTCATCGCCGGATCGCACAGCCATATTCCAACGGCGGATTGGATGATCTTGTCGGGAGGCTCCGCTTACATCACCGACGCGGGTATGTGCGGCGATTACAACAGTGTGATCGGAATGAAAAAAGAGAACGCCGTCACACGCTTTTTGCGTCGCGTTCCCACCGAACGAATGTCGCCATCCGATGGAGAAGGAACAGTATGCGGCGTTATGATTGACACGAATGCTCAAACAGGACTGGCGCGACGCATTGCTCCGATTCGAATCGGAGGAAAATGGCTTTCAGGAGCCTTCCCAAACACTCTAGACACAGAAACATAGAGCGCAGAAGAATAAATAACACGGGATGTGGAACAGGATTTCAGAGCCTAAAAATTAGACGGGTCCAGGGACTGTGTTCCTGGTCGCCGGGGGATCATAAGGGGGGAGCGAAAGCCCCCCTTATTGCCGTAAGGCAACCTCTCCTCTGAAATGGTTGGAGGCAAGCCGTTCCGAGCCTACTGCAAAATCAGAAACCATCGATCTTAATCGCTCTTAATTGATTTTTTGCCGATAAGATTTCTGATTTTGCAATAGGCTCTCCAGAGGCGAGCAGTTCCAGAGGAGATTTGCCTTACGGCAATAAGGGGGGCTTTCGCTCCCCCCTTATGATCCCCGGCGACCAGGAACACAGTCCCTGGACCCGTTTAATTTTACAATTCATTTTATACAAAAAAACCTAAAACCAACCCGTGCTCCAACCAACAACCGGAGTCAACGTCATCGCAAGAGAACAACTTCCCACCAAAGCTGTGCCGAACAATGACAACATCACCATAACGCCGGAAGACGGCACCATGACCGAACCGCCCGCCAACATCATCAACTCACTGGCGCCCAAAGCCATGCCCGCGCCGCCAACGCCCACTAAGCCAGCCAAACACCCGGCGCCCGCCTTTGCAGAGTCGCTCATCGGACTGGATGATTTGCTCTCAACCGCTTGAGCCATTTGAGATGTGGCCGCCGGTTGGCTTTGGGCCATGGCCGGAGCGACAAGCAAAAGACTAGCGATCAAAAAGAAGACGGCGCCAAGAACAGACTTGATGGCCGAAACGCCGGATCGATAACACCCTAACGCCATGACATCCCTCGTTCACAAAATATGTTCCCCACGGCGCGTGATTTAAAAACCACGCGCCGCACAGATGCCGAACGCGCTCACCGCCGAGGCGAAGGTCAAGGGGAAGAAAGCCCTCCACCCGACGGAATCGGCGTAAAGACCAACACGCCCGCACGCAGGAGGAAAATCAGTTTGTCTGCTCTGCGAGTTGCCTTCCAGATTTGCCCTGAAGACCGCGTCCGCCGCCGAACAAGGAAGCGACGCCGCTGCCGACTCGACCGATCTGATACGCAACCTGCTCGGAAATCGGGCCGGCCTGATCAGCCAGATAGAGCACGCCGGGAGTGGCGAGAGCGCCAATGGCGCAAGAGCCGCCGACAAGAGTTGAGGTGAGACTCAGCGCCAACAAAGAGGAACTGGAAGGAACCAACAGACCACCAGCAATCAACATAATGACTTCGGTGGGGCTGCTGAGATAAGCGGCGGCCATAGCAGTGGTCGCCATGGCGGCGCAGCCCAAACCGGCGACGACGTTATCCGGCATGTTATCGCCCTCTGCGGGCTTCGCAGCGGCTTCAGCGACTTGTCGCGCAATTGGAGCGCTGCTGCCGCCTCGACTGGAGATTTGAGCAGCCATAGCAGCCGAAGACGGGCTGCTCAGAGCTTGGGCGTGGGACAGCGACGGACAGGCCGCCGCCAACATCAGAGCCGCCACCGCCACTGTACTGATGCGGGTCTTATGGGTCATTGCGTTCCCCCTGATCCTAAAGCGTAATCTCCGCCGAATCTTGCGCCGCCATCATCTATATTCAACAGCCATGGCGAGATTTCGACTCGGCTCTGTTCCGTATTCGCGTCCGTCGGGTTATAAGGAATAGCCGCGACCGAAGAGCGAAGAGCTTAACGCGCGTCCCCAACGCTTTCCGCGACTTGCGGAGCGGCAAGCTTTACTTGAGCCCAATTGCTGTCCAAGGCGCGCGCGGCGGTTTTTTGTTCGCCCTCAACGCCCGTCGCCCACATCAGAGTCGGGGCAATGGCTGCGCCAACCGAGCAGCTTGCCGCCGCCATGGTGCCAGTCAAAGCCAAGAACAACGGCATGGAAGAACCGGGAACCAAAATACCGCCCGCGATCAACATCACGGCCTCGGAAGGACCGGCGGCGTAAACCGCGCCCATGCCCAACACGCCGCCAAAAATGCAGCCCATGCTGGTGAGTTCGGCGTCGGTCATAGGCCGAGGCTTGGAAACCATCGCGGCGGGAGCTTCCGCCACGACAGTGGAAGTTTGTCCCGACGACTTCGCCTGCGCTAACGCCGAATTCGGAGACGCCAATGTCAACGCCGCAGTCACGGCTGTCGCAAACACCGCCAGCGCCCGAAGGCCGCCTCTCTTCGTCATGTTTCCCCCTGATGCCGCTTGAAAACCGATTAAAACCGATCTGTCGCCGCGCTTCATCGCCCGAGGCGCAATCGGTCGCCACTCTAGCCTGAGAACCTTTGCTCTGACAAGCCCCGCTTGCTCGGTTCGTTTCGGAACCACGCCCTCATCCGCGCAGAGACGCAACTGAAACATTATCAATCAAACGGGCTTTCCCCAACCACGCCGCAGCCAAGAGCCGCGCCGAACGGCCATCGACCGAACGGCCATCGAAATGATCGATCGCCGCCAGAGACTCGGCGTCGCGCAAATCAACATAATCTATCTTGGAAAATCCGGCGGCAAGGATTTCTTGTCGAGCCTGATCGAGAACGGCGTCGACAGCATCCTTGCTTTGACACGCGCCTTGACCAAAGCGCTGGGCAGCCTTGACCAAAGCGCGATTGAGCGTCGGAGCGCGGCGACGTTCTTCGGGCGTCAGATAGCTGTTCCGCGACGACATCGCCAACCCATCGGCTTCGCGCACCACCGGAACCCCTTCAATGGCGACCGGAATATCAAGATCACGAACAAATCGACGAATCACCAACAGTTGCTGATAATCTTTTTCGCCGAAAAACGCGACATCCGGCATAACCTGCAACAAAAGCTTCGTCACCACCACAGCGACGCCGCCGAACATCTGAGGCCGAAAAGCGCCGCACAATCCCTCGGCCTCGCCTCCGACGCCAATGCGAGTCGCGAATCCATTCGGATACATTTCCGCCACGGTCGGCGCATACATCAAATGGCACCCGACGCTCCGCAACTTGGCGTGATCGCCCACCTCGTCGCGCGGATAGGTCTGCAAATCTTCGGTCGGCGCAAACTGCGTAGGATTCACGAACACACTGGCGACGACGCGGCGTCTTTCTTGCCCAGCGCGCCGCGCCAGCTCCAAATGGCCCTCATGCAGATAGCCCATGGTTGGAACCAACGCCACCGATTCGCCATTTCGCCGCCACGCCGCAACCTGAGTCCGCAACGCCGCGACAGTGCGCACGATCGGCAATTCCGACATTTCCGATTGTTCGCCCACCATTCGCTCCCTGCTTTCCGAGTCTTAAGTTATAAAAACGAAAAACGCTCACCGAGAAGAACTACGCTCCCTTCGCCCCGGAACAATCAATCCGCGTCCTAAAGAACGGCGGCTTGGCCAAGAAAAGCGTCAAGAGGAAGCCAAAAAAACCTTTCAACGTCTGATTCTCCAAAAGAGATCACTCAAGACGCCTAACGACCACCTTTCACGCCGAAACAATGCTCCAGAGCTGGAAAGCGACGCGCGCGCACGTCTGCGGCGTAGTTCGCCGCCGCCTCGCCGACTTGCGCTCCCAGGTCCGCATATTTCTTTACAAATTTCGGGGTAAAATCCGAAAACAAACCCAACATATCCTCACTGACCAAAATCTGACCGTCACATGCCGGAGCCGCTCCAATCCCAATCGTCGGAATCGTGATTCGGCTGGTGATCTCACGCGCCAAAGGCTCAACCGTCCCCTCAACAACCACGGCAAAGGCGCCCGCTTCCGACACGGCTTCGGCGTCCGCCAGAATGCGCCGAGCCGTCGCTTCCTCTCGCCCCTGCGCCCGAAAACCGCCCAGAGCGTTCACCGATTGCGGCATTAACCCCACATGCCCCATCACGGGAATTCCGCGCGTGGTCAAGAAAGAGATGGTTTGCGCCATTTCGCTTCCACCTTCCAACTTCACCGCCGAACAGCCGGTCTCCGCCATGATTCGCGCACAGGCTCGAAACGCCGTCTCCGGCGATTCTTGATAGCTGCCAAACGGCATATCCACCACGACGCATGCAGAGGCGGAACCGCGCGTCACCGCCGCGCCATGTGCGATCATCATCTCCAGCGTCACCGCCAGAGTGCTGTCCATGCCATAGACCACCATTCCCAGAGAATCGCCAACCAGCAGAAGATCAACGTGGGGATCTAAAAACCGCGCCGAAGACGCGCTATACGCCGTAAGGCAAACAATGGGAACGCCCCCTTTACGGGCGCGAATCTGCGGTACGGTGATCCGTTTCATTTCTTTTCCGGCGCTCATGCCGCATTCCTCCGCGTGATTGGTGCGTTCTCGCCCGAATAGTTCGCCAACGCGAGAATGTCCAGAGAAAATCTATATTTTGATCAAGGCGCGTTAATAATAAGTAGATAGAGCCAAAGACGGTGTTCCTGGTCGTCGGGAATCATAAGGAGGGTTTTCGTGCTTGGCTCCGGAGACCGGGAGAACAGCCCCTGGCCCCATCTAACTTTTATTCAGAAGATCGTCTTCCAAATCCGCACAACCTCCGGACGCAAACAAGGCTCATCAAGAGCACGTCAAAAACCCGTCAACGAGAAAGGCCAAGACCGGGAAAATCCACCAAACGCGGCGTTTCCTCCGACCATGTCAACCACGACCACGTCGTTTCATGCAGAACATACGCCGCCGACAACACAACCACCCCCATCGACGTCATCGCGCCCGAAAACCATCCTCCCAAAAAGCCTTCCAACGCCCAATCAACCAAATACCCAACCACAGGAAACGATACAAGTCGCCATGAACTCATCGAAGGCTCAAAACGCGTCCCCGCGCTCGTCAAAACGACGTCATCGGTTTCAACCATCGGAGTCTCCTCCAATTCTTTCGGCAATTCTTTCGGCGACTCTCTCGACGACACGGACGCGACTCCGCCCAGAGCATTTTGAATCCGCGCCCATTCATGGCGATATTGATTCTCCGTGATCGTCCGCGCCGCCAACAACCCATCCAAATACTGAATCCGCGCCGCGCCGGCCGCCGCAACCGCCGCATCCGTCATAACGGAAGAAGCGCGCCATGGCGTCGGAATCCCCGGCGCTTCCGCCGATAATCGATTTCGAAATCCGTCTTCAATCGCAGGCCGAACGGCCGAAGCCCAGCGCGTCATCGCTTGCACACGCTCCATGCGGTCGGGGTCGCGGCGAATCTTCGACGGAGACCAATCACTCACGCTCCAGGAAGCCGCCGCGCTCACGTCTCCCAAGGGACGTCGTCTTCCCCCGATGTCGCCCGAGCCGCTTTTACCGTCTTGCCCAAAAGGCGCCTGCCCAAAGTAAGACGCTGTTTCCGGATCAAAATAATAACGAACGTCCAGAACGTCGCGACTATCGCTGATTCGAAATCCCGCCATCAACCATGTGTGCGGCAAACGCCATCCATACCGATGCGCCATGCGTTGAGCGATGCGCCACGCCTTTGCTTCCGAAACTCCCGACTTCGACGCCTCTGGTTTCAACGCGCCGACGCTCAAAACCCGCGTCTCCAACGACTCGTCCCGAAACGCAGAACTTACAACATCATAAGCGTCAATCGCCGCCAACTCGGCATGCGCCAACAAATCCACAGCGCCTTTCTTGGCGGCGCGATCTTCAGACAAATCGAAAGCCCTTGCTCCGATCGTCGATCGCCGTGAATTTTGTTTAAGCCAATCCTCCGTCGCCACCACGTGATTGACGAAGAAGCACAATCCGTCATGATCCGAAGAATACGCGATTTCAGCATAATGCATGTCGGTTCGCACGCAATCCGACGAAACGCCCCACCCTTTGTTCGAAGCCGAAAGATTTGTGTGAATCAAAATCACGGCGCGCATCTCATCGCCGACCAACAATCCCAAAACCATGCTTTCGATCACGCCGCCGCTCTTATAGGCGCCCGCGACGTTTTCTTCCGGCCCCGGCCCGGCGGCCACAGCCATCACTCGCCACGTCCCCGTCGGCAAAGGAACTTGCTTTCCCGCCACAGCGACGACGTTGTGAAACACTTGATCCGGAGCAGGCTGAGCAACGCGCGCCGAAGCCAACGCCGGACACACCGACGTCGCCAGAACAAAAGCCAGAGCGCACGCGATCTCCACAAAAACACAAACCGCCCATAACGACGCGGCGACTGTTCCACAACACTCAAAACGCTTGCAAATGAAAGGATATTGCGTCGAAAAGCGGCGCATAAGGACAAGCCTTTGCAGAAGAAACAGCGACCCTACGATATCGCACTGAAAACGAGGCCCTGTAAAGTCGCCTTCACGAGCAACCACATTATAAAAACGGATACAGAGACTATGTTCTCAGTCGCCGAGGCCCAAGAACGAAAGCTCCCCTTATTCGCGAAGCGATCTTCCTCTGGAACCGCCAAGGCCGAGGAACTCCAAGACAAGCAGCTCCAGAAGAGGTTTGCCTTCGGCAATTAAGAGGAGCTTTTGTCCTGAACCCCGGCGACTGAGAACACAGTCCCCGGACCTGTTTGATCTTTGATTAGAAACAAAAACCTCTACTCTAAGAGCCTGCCTGGAAAGAATATCAATGTTTCCGGACAGTCCCTAAAAAAAGACATAAAAAAAAGGAGGCCAAAATCTTAAAGACTCATCGTCTCCATTGGCCTCCACACCGCACAGTCAGTAAGTCACCTACTGATAAAAAAAGCCTCATTTTTATACATTGCGATTTTTATAAATCGCGTCTGTGTCACATCGCTCATTTATGGAGAGTTTGCCAAAAGAAAAAAAGACATGTGCCGAGAAGGGAAGCGGTGGCAAGGCTCATGAAAGTTCTCCGCAAGTCGAGGAAGCGGGTATCGGCCACGGCTCGGGACGCCCGCCGACCCAAGTTGCACGCACAGAAGGCTTGTCGTCAAGTAAGACCAAGTCGGCTTGAAGTCCCGGCGCGATTCGACCATGACGATCCGCGATTCCCAACCATTCGGCTGGCGTCGCCGCCGCCATGCGCAGACAGTCGCCCAAGGGAATCTCCAAACGCCGCACGCAAAAGGCTATTGCCTCGATCATCGTCAAACACGATCCGGCCAGCCTTCCATCAACGGTCGCGCACCGCCCATCCTGCGCCAATATCCTCTCGTCCCCTAGAAAGAACGACTTCGTCTCTGAAGCAGAAGGCGGCATGGCGTCCGTGGTCAAACAAAGGCGATTAGCTCCCTTGCAACGCCACGCCAGACGCAACGCAGCCTCGTGAACATGCCATCCGTCAGCGATTACTCCCACCCACGCGCCCGCACTATCCAAAGCCGCGCCCACCGCCCCCGGCGCGCGCCCCATCAAAGGACTCATCGCATTAAACAAATGCGTAAACCCGCTCATGCCGGCAGCCAAAGCCTCCTTGCATTGCTCATAGGACGACTCGGAATGCCCTATCGCCAACCTCATGCCCTTGCCCACCAACGCGGCGATCTGCGACGACGAAACCACCTCCGGCGCCATCGTCGATAAAACAACCCCCAACGCCGCGCCGCCGGACGACTCAGCCAACGCGGTCAGCAACGCCATATCCTCAGCCGTTGGAGCCCCCAACCACCGCGCGTCGTGAACGCCGCGTCGACTCGGGTTCAAGTGCGGTCCCTCTAAGTGCAAACCCAAAACCCCGGAACGCTCCTGCGCCCGCGCCGTCCGCACCGCCGCCGCCGCCGCCGCGCGACGCGCCGAACAATCCGAAATCAGAGTCGGCAAAAACCCCGTCGTTCCACCTCGCCGATGCGCCGCCCCGATCGTTCGAATCGCCTCCGGCGTCGGATCGTCATTGAACAACACGCCGCCGCCGCCGTTCACTTGCAGATCAATAAATCCGGGAGCCAAGACTCCACCGCCCAATTCAATTCGAATCAGAGACTCCGGCAACGCCAATTCCGACGTCACCGCCGCAATCCGCGCGCCGTCAATCACCACAGCGCACTTGGTTCTCCACTCATCTCCGGTAAACACTTGAGCGCCGACCAAAGCATGCGCGCCTTTCGGCGCGTCGCTCAGAGAAACAACTCTAGAGAAAAGTGAATCAGCGTTCATGACGTTTTACTCCTCTGACCTCTCTTTATCCCCCGGCTATAATCGAGTTCACTACAAATTTATCCCGCTTGAAACGCTTCAGACATATAAAAACCATGAAGACGCTCGGGAATTGGTTGCATATGATATTTCTTATCGCGATTGAAACAAAATCCGCCATTGAGCTAAAAGCCGGAATTGACAAACTACCAACAACCCGGTAAAAAGGTCAGAGGTGGTATGTCGTTCTGGTTTTTACCGCGTGGCGTTCAGAATACGCGCGCCTTGAGAAACCCGGAATTTATCATGGGAATTTAATTCAACGCGGAGTAAGATTCTTTCGCGTCTTTAGACAACCTTCCGCGCCTCAATGCGCCGGAAGGGAAAAAAAGGCCGCTGAAAACAGCGGCCCGAGTTTAGGGAGGAAACGCCCAAGAAGGGCGAAGCAGCAACCGCTTGCTGCATTGCAACAATGGCACGATCCGTCATGGCATGCAACAGTGAAAAAACGGCTGATGTATTTGGTCGTTTCTTCCTGTGCGGCTGTGATAAATCAGACACATATCACGATGCCACAGATTGAGCTTTGCCATAGGCTTGGCTTAAAAAAACAATACTCCGTCCAATTGAAAACTCAAAAAACCTCCAGAAGAATCGGGGCTCCGCCCTCGACCCGCCAAAGGCCGGGAGGCCTTTGGAAACCATGACTTGGAGTTTGTAACGACCGGATGAGAGTCGGCCGTTTCAATTCGGAAAGGCCGCAGTCAAAAATTTAGTCCAACAGACAACGACCGGAATCGCTGCAATCGCCGACATTTCCTTCAGACAAAATTTTAGTTGTTTTTCGCGCCTTGATAAATCCAATGCAACAACAAAGCCCCGTCTTTTTCCGGCAATTCGCGACGATGAAACGGCATCCGCATCGCAGAGTTTACTTGCCCAAACACCGCCCGCAACAAATTACTGGTAAAGATATCTCCCGGAACAATCACTGGACCAAATTTCGTTCCCTTCATAACACCTTCGTAGCTTTCCAAGCTCAAGCCGGACGACTCAAACCCCTTGCCCCCCGGCTTGTGACATTCAACGCAATTTCCTTCTAGTATCGGAAAAATGTCCTTACGAAAACTTATCTCATTCGCCGCGCTCGCCACACTCGAAAGCACGGCTCCACACACGATGATAATGGTTGCGATGACACATCGCCTCTTAAAAGAAACTACTCGCACGGATTTTTTCTCCCCGCCATAACAAGATTTTCATCATCTTAGAGCCGGTTCGGAGAAAATATCAATGTTTCCAGCGCATTCCGATGGATGACTCCAGGAACCATTGGAAACATTGATGTTTTATTCGGACAGCCTCTTAGGACAACAGCCTTCTTAAGGCAAATACACGCTCTTTATAGAATCGATATCTTAGAAATTACAGACCATGCAACAGCTTTCCATTCCAGAACTGTCTGCTCCACTGGAAATCAGACGCAGCTCGCGCGCCACGCGCTTGACCCTTCGAGTCGACCCGATCTGTGGAGTCATACGAGTAACCGCGCCTCTCGCTGTTTCAGAGCAAGTGATTCGAATATTCGTTGAACGACACGCCTCATGGGTTTCTCATCGCCAAGCGGCGTTGCCGCCGGCGCAGCCTTTTGTTGCGGGAGCGGTGACGCCGATTCTAGGACGCGATTATGTGATTCGCCATCAGCCCGAATTGATTGGCGGCCCCTTGTTTCTAAATCAAGAAATTTTGGTTGGAGGAAAACCGGAACATATGGCGCGGCGCGTGCGCGACGCTTTAATCGCTTTGGCGCGGCGCGAGCTGGAAACCCGCACCCGCGACAAAGCAACGAAAATCGAGCGGCGCGTGGCGGCGATAACGGTTCGCGACACACGCAGTCGATGGGGAAGTTGCTCCTCTTCCGGACGCTTGTCTTTTTCGTGGCGACTAATTCTTATGCCGGACTGGGTTATGGATTACGTAGCGGCGCATGAAGTGGCGCATTTGGCGGAGATGAATCATTCGCCGAAGTTTTGGGCATTGGTGGGACAATTAACGCCGCAAGTCAATCGTCCACGCAATTGGTTGAAAACCCATGGAACCCAAATCATGAGGTATGGAACCGACGGATAAACAACAAAACACCCGGTGTTAAAAATAAAAATGGCCCAGGAACTGTGTTCCTGGGCCATTTTTATTCTTAATTTTCACTCAGAAGAGCCAAAGGTCTCGTGTTAATCATTCCGCCCGTCGATATAAGCGGCGTTTCGCCAAAATATATAAACAAACGACCAAGACGCCACGACACCCCTTCACGACACCGCGCATAAAGCCAATTCTTGACGCAAACGCGGCTGTATCTCTTTCAACAGCACATCCGCCACCCGCAAAGCCTCTGACAACGCAACCGAATCACGCAATCGAATCGCCGATTCCAAAGCCTCGGCACAAGCATCCAACCGATGCGCCACAGGCCACAACTGCGCCCCCATACACTGAGCCACTGACGCTAGGCAACGAAGATTACTAATCACATTTCTCTTCGTTTCCCCACCCTGACCGCTGATCATGACACCAGTCTCTCTTCCAGGACTTTATACCACTTATAACAGAAATAAAACCTTGAATCCGACTCTTTTCGCCAACGCTCCCGATAAGGGCATCCCTTTAGAGCCCCCATATTAAGGTTGCAAATCGGCGCAATCAGAGCATCATCTCCGATTTAGGTTTAGCCCTGCGTTCAAAAGCGTTGAATTCGCGAACATCATGACAGGAGGAAAATTTCTTGTCCAGAGCCGTTTAGATGCAAATCATGAACGACGACGTCATTCCGCAACGCCGTGACGCACGCGCAACACCCATCCTTTAAAGGATTTAATTCTTATTAATTCAAGGAAAACTTAAAATCCGATCAACCCGGATCCAACTCAGAGTCCCAATAAAGAAAATCCCGCCAACTCTCGTGAAGATAGTTTGGCGGGAAAGCTCTTCCGTTTTCTTGGAGGTCGCGCGCCGAGGGTTGAAACGGCGGCGTCATGGGAGCCATGCCGCATTGATGCAATAACCTATTGCCTTTCAATAGATTACATGCGGTGCAGGACGTAACGACGTTCTCCCATGTGGTTCGCCCACCTTTTGAGCGCGGCACAACATGATCAAAAGTCAATTCTTGCGTAGGAAACGCTTGACCGCAATACTGACATGCAAAACGATCACGGAGAAAAACATTGAAGCGTGTAAAAGCCGGATGACGAGTCGGTTGAACATAGTCTCTCAGAGATATAACGCTCGGCAACCGCATGACGAATGTAGGCGAGCGCACAACACGATCATATTCTGAGATAATATTAACTCTATCCATAAAAACGGCGCGAACGGCGTCTTGCCAACACCATAAAGACAAAGGAAAGTAACTGAGCGGACGAAAGTCGGCGTTCAGCACAAGAGCCGGACAATGGTCAGGCGGCGGAGGCAATGGCTCCTCCTTTTTTCCTTTTATCTCAATATCCGCCTTTATTAAGAATGGATCGCAGACGGAATAAATCCGCAGCTCTCGCCTCTTCAAGGCCATAGAAATGTTTATACCTGAATTGTGCAAGAATCTCAACCAAATTGCTTTCGAAAGAGATAGCATCCCGTATAATATTGATGTGCTTTTAAAATCCAATATTTCATAAAATTACGCAAAGAACCGCTTCAACAGACTCTCGACACAAATCAGCAAAAAGCCGACCGTATGAAACGCTGATTTAAGGCTCTCGAATTAAGAGCCTGTCCAAGGACAAGGCCAAAGAAAAAAAACAGGGCGCCTCCCTGAACCCGCCAAACCCTGAACCCGCCAAACGCCGAGAGACCTTTGAAAACCACAACTTGAAAACTGTAACCGACGAAGGCGAGAGGACCGTTTTACATTCCGTGAAACCGTAAGAAAAAAACGCCGACAAGTTTTTTTGGATTTTTGATGGAATGGGATATAATTTATCGATTAACCTTCTTGATCAAGCCTTATCTTAACAACGCTTTACGGAGACGATCGACACATGCCATCCGGTTTGATAATCGCCGTCATCGTTTTTCTCTTGGTCGTGATTCCGGTGTGGGTCGTTGTTCACTATGTCCTGAAATGGCGCGGCGCACGGCGTTTGATCAAAGACGACGAACACGCCATCGCCGAAGTCTGGAACACCGCCGCTCGACTCGAAAAAAGAATTCTCGTTCTGGAACAGCTTCTCGACTCGAACAACCCGAATTGGCGTCACTCCTCTCGTTGACGAAGACGCCTTAGATCAACAAATTTCGACAAGAAGCCTGACGTCACATGAACGCGAATCCAAACACACGGTCTTTATTTTCCTCGCCACACCTTTATCGCAACCCGAAACAAGGCAAACTCCTGGGCGTTTGCGCCGGATTGGCCGAACACATTCACATCTCGCCACGAAACGTCCGCATCGGCATGCTGATCTGCGTCACTCTTACGCCACCTCCGGCGCTGGCGTTGTATGTGGTTTTGGCGCTGACATTGCCGATTCGTCCAAATGAGGATAATTCGGCGCCCCCCACAAAAGAGGACCTCGATCGGCGCATAATAGAAGACGATCCCGACCGAGCCTTAACGATTCTACGCGATCGCTTCCGCGCCATGGAGCGTCGAATCATTATCATGGAGTCTCACGCCTCCGGCAAAACCGCCGATTTGGATCAACGCCTTCGCGCGCTCAATAAAAATCACTAATCGCTCTCTGTCTTGTTAGAATATCGGCCTTAGCCCTGTCCTCTGGCGGATTAGCGCTCATGATTCTCTTCCTCCTCCGGCTTCTCACCGCGCTGCTCGTCTTCGGTCGAGTCGCGACGGCTTTGTCGATTGACGTCGCTCCCGCCTCGGCGCAAGAAGCCTCCGAGTCTTTCGGCCAGGGACTCGATTTCGAATCGGAAGAAACGCTCCGCAGCTTTCCCGTCGTCACCGCCTACCGCGCGTTCTTGCCTCCGGAGTCCGATTTAACGCCGTGGTTTCCGCCTCCAGGGTCTCAAGGCAGTCAAAGCTCGTGCGTCGGCTGGGCGGTCGGATACGCCATGCGCGGATATTATGAAAACCGCTCTCAGAGGCTGCGTCCGATTCTCGACGACAGTCAAGCAATTATGCTGAGTCCGTCGTTTTTATACAACCAAATCAAACGCAGCAATGATTGCCACGGCGGAAGCAGAATCTCTGACGCGCTTGATCTCCTGGTCCGAACCGGCGTTCCGCCTCTGACGCTGTTTCCCTACGATCCCAAGAGCTGCAACCGCACTCCGGATTCAATGGTGTCTCAAGAGGCCGGTCGATTCCGAATCAGCGAATGGCGCCGCGTCGCTCTCGACAACCTCGACGACCTGAAAGGCCAAATCTATCGCGGCGACCCGGTGGTGTTCGGCATGCAAGTCAACGACGACTTCCACAAATTGCGCGGCGAAAACATTTTCAACGACCTCGGCCAAGACGGCTCAGGACACGCTATGGTCGTGACCGCCTACAGCGACCCGCGACGCGCCTTCAAAGTCGCCAATTCCTGGGGCCGAAGCTGGGGCGATCGAGGATTCGGCTGGATTTCATACGATAGTTTCCGCGCGCGAACCCGCTCGGCCTACGTCGCCCGAGTCGCCGGCTTGCCCTCGCTTTCTATCCCCGGCCCAGGCCCAAACCAAAACATTGTCCGTCCGCCCCCTGCCGTCAACGGCCCGGTTTGGCCTCAAATCAATTCTCCCAATCAACAGAACATTCCGATTCGGCCGCGTCAAAACGATCAAAACCCAAACAGCCCCGTCTCCAACAACACGGTCCCGATTCGCCCCAGATTAAACGTCTCCCCCACCCCGGACGCGCCAAGCCCGAACGCAAACGGCAATTCGATTTGGCCCGACAGCACAACGCCTCAGAACACCCCGCCACGCCCACAAAATCCACATCCGCGCCAAAACGCCGACTCGCCGCCCCCTTCCGCCGTTTGGCCCACTCGCCCTCGTCAGACCGAGTCGCCTCAACAGCAGGAAACGCCGCGCCCAGGCGCCCCGAATGAGCGCTTGCGGGAACTCTTCGATAGATTCGCCTGCGCCAAGCTGGAAAGCGCCATTGACAACGCTGAGAAACCCGTAATTTCCGGGTTCGTCGCCTCGCAAGAAGACCGCAACCGCCTGGCGGAAGCGATTGAAAACCTCTCCACGCGCGGCGTCGGAGCTTCCAACAATCACCCCTTATTGCGCGTCAATGTTCTGCCTTGGCCTCAGTGCGAAGCCGCGCTCACCTTGGTCGAGCCCTTGTCGCGCCCCTCCGGCTTGGCCATTAAAATGATCGGCGCCGGAAACTCCGAACCCGTGGTCATGCGCGCCGGAGATCGCTTGCGGTTCGTCGTCCGCGCGCCTAATTTTCCCAGCTTTCTTTATGTGGTCTACTTGCAAACCAACGGAGAAGCCGTCTTTTTGCACGCCGATGAAAAAGAATCTTTGCCGGCGAAAACACAGATGACGATCGGCGACTCGGAAGATGGATCGTATTTCACAATCACCCCGCCCTTCGGTGAAGAAATGATCTTGGCTGTGGCGTCTCTGAAGCCTTTATTCAACGGACGGGCGCCGACGTCCATGACGGAGAGAGCTTTTCTTTCCCAATTCCGTATGGCTTTAGCGTCTCAAGGCAATAGTGCGGCAACCTATCTTCGTTTGAGCACTCGCCCTCATTAGTGAATTAAACAGAGACTCCCAAATGACACATCCGCCTGCCGAATAAAGTTCTAAACTCACTTTTCTGATTGGGATTCGCGCCATGGCGTCAATAGGACATGAACTCCTTACAGTGGCCGAAATGGCCCGCGCCGACTCTCTAGCCATAGAGAACGGCGTTCCTAGCGAACAACTCATGGAAAACGCAGGAACCGCCGTCGCCAAAGAGATTATGGCGCGATGGAGCAAACGTCCCGCCGTCGTCTTCTGCGGCCCCGGAAACAACGGCGGAGACGGATTCGTCATCGCTCGTTGCCTCAGCGAAGCAGGATGGTCGTCGGTGCGCCTCGGCTTATTGGGCTCTGTTGACGCTCTTAAAGGCGACGCCGCCCACATGGCCGCCCGATGGTCAGAACCCATAGAACCCGCATCCATCGATATGCTTCAAGGGTCTCCTTTGGTCGTCGACGCCATGTTCGGCGCCGGTCTCTCCAGACCACTCGAAGGAACCGCCCGCCACATCATCGGACACATCGCCGCGCGCCGACTGATCGTAGTCGCCGTCGACGTCCCAAGCGGCGTCGATGGCGACACCGGCGAAATCAGAGGAGCCGCAGCGCCTGCCGTCCTCACGGTCACTTTCTTCCGTAAGAAACCCGGCCACATGCTGTTGCCCGGAAAAACTCTGTGCGGCGAAACCGTCGTCGTCAACATCGGCATTCCCGACCAAGTTCTCGACGAAATTCGTCCAACCGTCTACGAAAACCACCCAAGCCTCTGGCTGCCGAGTTTCCCTTGGGCTCGACCTGAAAATCACAAATACAAACGCGGCCACGCCGTGATCTGGGGCGGCGGCGTCATGACCGGAGCCGCACGATTGGCCGCTCGCGCCGCAATGCGAATCGGCGCCGGATTGACCACGATTGCTTGCCCACAAGACAGCTTCGCCATTTACGCCATTGCGTTGACCTCGATTTTGGTCGAGCCGATCGCCAACGACATGGAGTTCTCCGAATTCTTGACGGACTCCCGTCGAAATGGAGTGCTCATCGGCCCCGGAGCAGGCGTTTCCGCAGAAACACGAAGCCGCGTCTTGGCCGCGTTAAGCTCTGGGCGCCCTTGCGTGCTTGACGCGGACGCCTTGACCAGCTTCTCCGATCGTCCATCGATGTTGTTTGAGTGGATGACGCAACGATGCCTTTTGACGCCTCACACCGGAGAATTCCAGCGTCTGTTCGGTGACATAACAGGAAACAAAGTCTCGCGCACAAGAGAAGCGGCGCAACGCGCGGGAGCGATGGTGTTGAACAAAGGGGCCGACACGGTGATTGCGTCTCATGACGGGCGCGTGGTGATCAACGGAAATGCGCCTCCGGAATTGGCGACAGCCGGATCAGGAGATGTTTTGGCGGGCATGACATTGGGATTGATTGTTCAGGGGATGAGTGTTGGTTTGGCGGCATGTGCAGCAACTTGGCTGCATGGAGCGGCGGGAAAAAGTCTCGGCGTTGGGTTGATGGCGGAAGATTTGCCAGAAGCGTTGCCGAATATTCTGCGTCATCTGCGCGATCGATATAAGCCGAAAACACGCTATAGTCTGGAAGAAGAAACGACGGCTTTACACTTGGAAGCAAATTAAGATTCTCAATTTTCTTCAAATTTTTAAATAAAAACCCAAATAAAACTCAGATGGGTCCAGGGACTGCGTCCCTGGACGCCGGGGATCATAAGGGAGGAGGACGCCTCCCCCCCGCTTGTTCGCAAAGCGATCCTCCACGTAAATTGTCCATTGTTCCGGACTCTTTTAATTTTTTAACTTTACGATTCCGACGTCAAACCGCCTTGCCAAGCTCGATATCCCGCCGCTCGCAAACAACACGCCGGACAATCCCCACATCCGTATCCCCACACATGCCGAATCGACCGATCCCCCAAATAACACGTATGCGTTAAATCTCGAATCACCGAAACCAGCGCCTCGCCCCCGAGTTTCTCCGAAACCCCCCAAGTCTCCGCCTTCGTCAACCACATCAACGGCGTCTCCAACACAAAACGCCGATTCATTCCCAAATTCAACGCTACCTGTAATGCCTTAATTGAATCATCCCGACAATCCGGATACCCCGAAAAGTCGGTCTCACACATCCCCCCAACAATCCGCCCCAAATTCCGCCGAAACGCCAATGCCGCCGCTATCGTCAAAAACATAATATTCCGCCCGGGAACAAACGTCGTCGGCAAACCATCTTCGGTTAAAGCAATCTCCACCGCGCGCGTCAACGACGTCTCATTCAACGCGCTCAACAACGTCAGATCAATCTGATGATCCACACCCAACCGCGCGTCCCACGCCGGAAACTCCCGTCGCAACGCCGACAACACCTCTTGCCGACACGCCAACTCAACTCTATGACGCTGTCCGTAATCAAATCCCACAGTCTCAACCACAGAATAACGATCCAACGCCCACGCCAAACACACCGTGGAATCTTGCCCACCCGAAAATAACACCAACGCGCGTTCAGATGGAGTTTCACTCGTCACTTTGTTATACTCCGTTCACTCGAAAATCCGAAAAAAGATCAAGAAAGGAACCTAAGGAGCCAAAGAAGCCAAGAAAAAGAGAAGCCAAGAAAAAGGCCAGGGCTCCGCCCTGGACCCGCCAAAGGCCGGGAGGCCTTTGGAAACCATAACTTGGAGTTCTACGACAATCCAAAAGTGAGTGGACCTTTTCAATCCGGTGAAGCCGTAAGAAACCATAGTAAACGACAAAAGGCCGAAACAAAGAAACACCGATCTAAACTTCAGCCTTCTTTAAAAAATCTTGCGTAATGCGAACAGCTTCAGACAAACCCACATATCGAGGCGTCACCCCCTCTGGAAAAGCAAGATTCAAATGATCCGAAAAACTCGGATCCAACAACACAAACACACCCACATCATCCGCTCGACGAATCAAACGCCCAAACGCCTGTTTCAAGCGTAGCCTTGTAATCATTTCGTCATACCGTCGCCCTCCAAACCGCTTACGACGCGCCCGATGCAACAGATTAGGACGCGGCCACGGCACGCGATCAAACACAATCAAACGCAACGATCGCCCCGGAACATCAACACCATCGCGCACCGCATCAGTTCCCAAAAGACAAGCGTGCTCCTCGGCGCGGAAAATATCGATCAAAGTCGCAACATCCAACCCATCAACATGTTGCGCATACAACGGCAATCCACTCTCATCAAGCGGCCCCACAATCCGCTCATGCACCGACTTCAACCGATTGATTGCCGTAAACAACCCCAAACCACCCCCTCCGGCGGCAAGAAACAACTTCCGATACGCCTCCGACACATCAACAATGTTGCTCTTGTTGATGTCAGACACAATCAACACGCGCGTGCGGGATGCATAATCAAAAGGAGAAGGAACCCGCGCGCGAAATGCAGATTGTTTTAAGTGAATAGCGCCGCTACGTTGCTCTGCGACACTCCAATCATCAGCGCCGCCATCGGTCAACGTGGCCGACGTAATCACCACGCCTTGCGCAGAACGAACCACAGCTTCAACAAACGGCGCGGTTGGGTCCACGTAATGCCGAAACATGCCAACGTCAACCTCTCGGCCATTGGAGCGCTCAATCCTAAACCAATCGACCACATCCGAAGCCAGCGGCGCGTCTTGCTTCAGAGACTGCAACATTGCGCGCCAAGCGGTCAGAGTCTGCAATCCTCGACGCTCCATGCTGCGAATCAAGAAATCAATTTGGCGTTTTTGCTCTTGATTAAAACCGGATTCTTCATCTTCCAACTTTTGACATAGAATAGAGACCATTTTCTTCATAGGATTGAAAATTCTTTCTAATCCTTGATCAAATGAAGAAACGACCGACAAAAATGTTCTTCCAAATTTCCCTGTTTCAGATTCAACACTGTAATACGCATCCCCTTTGTCAGAGGAATTTAGAACATGAGATCGAACCAAGGAAAAAAACTCTTCCGCGCAACCTTGGGGGTTCTCCCCCGTCAAACGCAACATCCATGAATTGGAAGGAAGAAGACGAACGGATTCCACAATCTCTTCAAGAAGAGCCGATAATTCTCGATCGCTTCCAATCAACTCGGACATGCGACTATGCAATCCACGGGCGCGGCCTTTTTTCTCGCCTTCGTTCCCCAACAACCATCGTCGCAACTCGGCGGTTTCTTGACCACTCAAATGCTCGGAAAAAGTGCTGTCCGCCGCGTCAAAGACATGGTGACCCTCATCAAAAACGTACCGCGCCGGAGTCCAAAGATCATCCCCGCCGTTCGACGCCTGAATCATCACTAAAGCATGATTTGCAATGACGATATCGGCGCGACGCGCGCGGCGCACGCTGCGCTCGATAAAACAACGGTTGTAGTACGGACAGCCAGAGAAAATACATTCTCCACGCCGATCAGCAACGCTCAAGACACGCGGCCCGCCTAACAAATCAACCAACCATCCGGGAAAATCTCCCCCGACCAAATCGCCGTCCCGCGTCGCCGCCACCCAGCGCGCCATCAGAGCGATCATTACCGCATCTTGTCCCAAAAGCCCTATTTGATACACGGCGTCTTGAAAGTTAAGCAAGCATAGATAATTTTCACGCCCCTTGCGCAACACCACGCGCCGCGCTTTGGTCTCTGGATCGGTGTAAAGCCGATCGAGTTCTCCATCAATCTGGTTTTGAAGATTCCGTGTAAATGTAGAAATCCACACAGGACGCCGATTTTTTTCCGCCCATAAACTAGCCGAAGCCAAATACCCCAGAGTCTTTCCGACGCCGGTTCCGGCCTCCGCCAAAACGAATTGCGGGTCTCCGGACGCCGTTCTCTGTTGGAATCCCTGACTGACGGCGCTCGCGTAATCCGCCTGTTGCGGTCGAGGCTCCACTACTTTTCCTTGAACACACGCCGCCAACATCTCGGCCAAACGCCTTCGAGTTTCTATCGGCTCCACCGGGATTTCCGTCAAAGACGGATCCGGCGCGTATTCGGAATATTCTTGAAGTTTCTTCCACACCTCCAACGCTTGAGCATCGAATTGATAGGTCGGAAATTGTGCGCCTCCACGTTTTTCCGCTCCCGACCTCAACGCCTCAATTACAAAAAGCGCCCACGGCCAACGATAACGCACCAAGAATTGAGCAATGCCATGTGGATCCGACTTTTCCTCGCACGTTGAATCATAAAGAGCATTCAGCAACGCCGAAACCGCCAACGGCAATATCTGAGCTTCCTGCGCCAGACTTTTGGGTTCCGGCAAATTCAACGCCGCCGCCAAGCCACGCGGCGTCGGCTGACAAGGCCGCGCCGGAAAAACAAAACTAAACAGCTCCAAAACATCAAAGGCTTGAAATTCGCGTATTTTCAAACGTCGACTTATCGCCCGTCCATGACACACCATAAAAATTTCCGATTTTATCCGCTTTGAGATTTGCTCAAAGCTTAGATATTCGGGTTGAGTATAAAGACTTTGAGGACTTACCAAAACCGCCTCCAAAGCACCGACAACCAAGGCGGAAACATCCGGAATCATCACCTTTATCTCGGAATTCACAGCCTTGCCATCAACATCATGAATGTCTTTTTTGTTTTCCATCTCAAAAAATTATCCGGAAAGAGAACAGACGGCGATAATATCAGACGTAATTTGGAAGTCATCTACGAAATGAATACGAACATCTTCCATCTCTTCTTAAATAAAATATTATACAGATATAGAGACCGCATTCTTAGTCGCCGGAAACATTCCCCTCTCTCTCGGGGCAAGAAGGAGTTTTATCCATGTCCCCAACGACGAAGAGCACAGTCTCCAGTCCGATCTAATTTTTATTTAATCTCAAACGAGTAATTTTTCTAGATCGTCTCTAAAAAACAACTCTTTGTCTTATTGTTGGAAAAACAAAAAAATGATATCATGGGCCATATAGTTCACTCCATTGCCTATAAGGATATAAAATGGCAAAAGAAAATAAAGGCGGTTTGTTTGGTTGGTTGCGCGAAGCTCTTTACGTTCCTGAACCTCACAAAAACATTCCAGAGCAAAATAAGCTCCCCGAAGAAAAAATACAAAAAGATGAAGAAGATTTAAAGAAAATTCAAGCAAAATTAGAAAAAAATTTAATAGATTCTCCGCCTCAACCTTCCGGAGCCTCGGAAGCCGATCTCGGAGGCTGGGCGCGCCTGGAATCGCAAATGTCCGACCTGATCGCCAAAGGCGCAGTCGCCGCCGCCATTCAATACCTAGATTTAGAGCAAATAAAGGAAAAAGTCGGCGACCGTTGGCAAGAAATATACGACAAAGCCCAAAATATAGCCACGCGCGTGATCGAACGTCGATTGGCGCCGGACGATCTGTTCTTCCGCGATGGACAAGACGGATACGTCATCATGTTTGCGGGTCTCAACGAAGAGCAGGGGCGCCTGAAATCCACAGCAATCGGATATGAAATACTCCAAACTCTGATGGGCGACCTGGGCGTAGGCGACCGCCATTGGGTGCGAAGCTTCGTCAGCAAAACCAAAACACTCGATATCGACGATTCCGGCTCTTTAGAGCAAAAAATCTCCAGCCTGCGCGTCAGTCTGAACAAAGGCGAAAATGCCGCGGCCTCCGCCGAGTTCACAACCGCCTTGGCTCCGCCCGTCCCGGCTCCGCGTTTGGCGGAAATGTCCAATATTCTCAGCGAACGAAAGGGCGTCGCGGGAAAAACTCAATTTTTGAACCTTAACGAAATCCGCGATCAATTCGGCGAAAGATGGATGTTGATTGCCGGAAAGGCGCGCTCTATCGCCGAAAGCGAAATCCGCCGCCGCACATCTCCTTCCGACGTCTTCGCGCCGGTCGACGATGACAGTTACCTCTTGCTGTTCCCCCAACTGGATGAAGAAGAAGCGCGTCTTAAAACCATCGCAATCGCCCGCGCCATTCAAGAGCGCTTATTGGGCGAATTGGGAATTCTTGAAACCCACACGGTTGAAACATTTGTCGCTCCCATCAGCGGCCTTCCACCGATTCCTCCCGGATATGACAACTTTTTAGCGAAAGCCGGAGAATTTCTAACCAAAACGGAAAATATTTCTCCACAACCGCGCGGCTCCAACGCCGACTCTGAAATCCAAACCAAGATCGGCGAAGTCGGCGTTCGCTGGCAGCCGGTGTGGATGGCGTCGCGACAAATTCTTGCAATATACTATGCAAAAGCGATGCGACTTGACATTGAAAACAGAATGTCCGTCGGAAACGCCGCCTATGTCAAACAAGACTCTCCCTGCACTTTTGAAATCGACCGGCGCGTTCTCAACCGCGCATTGCACCACTTGAGACTTTTAGTTGAAAACCACCAAATGGTTTTGATCGGCGTCCCCATCCGTCTGCAATCTCTTTTGTCGCACAGTGGCGCGCGCTTGGTGGACGCCTGCCGGGAACTGTCTGTGGACATGCGCAAGTACCTGATGATCGAAATCGCCGACATTGCTAATCCGGTGTATTTGGCGCATCTCGGAGAAGGACTCTCTGCTTTGCAACCCTTCTGCCGCGTCACCACCGTGCGTGTGCCGCCAACCTTCTCTCAGTTCGACGTTTTGACTCGCCATCGTATCTCAATCGTCAGCATCGACTTGGAAGAGCACAAAGAACTAGCGTCATCGCCTCAAAAATTCAGCGCAACAGTTATCCCGATGCTCCGCGCCGCCCGCGCAAAAAGTCTGCGCCTGCAAATATTCGGAGTCGCTCATCCAAGCGTCGCCCGCATTATCCAAGAAAACGGCGTTGATTACCTCAATGGCGCGGCAATTGCTCCAGAGGAAATCAAACCCGCTGCGGCTCGCCCACTGTCGTTGACGTTTTAGAAAATTTATTGCCCAACTTTTTGAATAAAAACAAAAGGGTTCAGGAACACAATCCCTGGACCCCTTGGAATCACAATTTTTAAAACGAATCCCCCCTAAAGAGATGTCGATGGACACTTCCCTTCCAACTCGCCCGCTGCATTTTTCTGAAAACCAGCAACGGCACCATCCCATTTATGCTTACGATGTCCCGCCGCATTAGGGGCTTTAGGTTCATAGCTATACTTATTTCCCATAACACAACCATCCGAGACAAAAATTCGCTCTACATATCTCTTTCTATAAAAAGCGATGACGCTCAACGACATTCAATAACATAGAGATACTACGAAATACGGCAATTTTTCCGACATAAAATTTTGGACGAGTCATCTCTGCAAAAAAACAACTGTAATTTACAGTATAATATATTCGGTCTTTTCCGAGGATAACGTAGAAAAATCCGTTGACAGAATCGGCATTTCTCGCAAAACATCGTTCCCATGCCGACGCTTTGATCTTACGGTCGGCGTTTGTATAAGAATTGATTTCGCGCCGATGAACTACAAAGAGAATTGTGGGTAAAAGCAGTTTTTTATCCGGATTCGGCGGGAAACGCGGCCATGTCGAGGAGTCGACTGCATGACGGATAGTGAAATACGCCACACATTGGGCGAGAAAGCGGCTCGCCAACTCGCCAACACCACCAAAACAGCGGCGCAGTGGTCTGGGATCACGCCACGTTGGCTGGTTTCGTTTTTACCATGGATTCCAGTGGAAGCCGGCACATATCGCGTCAACCGCGTAGCTGATCGGCAAGACAGCGGACGCAACGACGTCGAGTGCAGCCCCGGCGACGCCGAGGATTTACCGGAAACTTTTGTTGATTATGACGAAAATCCCCGAGAATACACACTCAACGCCGTCACCACGGTGTTGGATGTGCAGACTCGCGTTTCGGACCTGTACAACCAGCCGCACGACCAGATTCGCGAACAGCTTCGGTTGTTGATCGAAAAGGTCAAAGAGCGCCAAGAAAACGAGCTGGTCAACAATCCGGCCTATGGTCTTTTGACCAACGCCGCGCCGTCTCAGCGGATTTCGACTCTTAAGGGCCCCCCCACCCCGCACGATCTCGACGAGCTGATTTCCAGGGTTTGGAAAGAGCCCGCTTTCTTCTTGGCTCATCCGCGCGCCATCGCCGCTTTCGGCCGCGAATGCACCAAGCGCGGCGTGCCGCCGCCGACCGTCAACCTGTTTGGTTCGCCGTTCCTCACCTGGCGCGGCTTGCCGCTGGTTCCGTGCGACAAGCTCCACGTCACGCCGCAAGACGGCAGCCCGCGCGGCGGAAAAACCAACATTCTGTTGTTGCGCACCGGCGAGAAAAAACAAGGCGTCATCGGTTTGTTCCAACCGGGCGTTCCGGGTGAAGTCGCACCCAGCCTCTCGGTTCGCTTCATGGGGATCAGCCGAAAGGCGATCGCTTCGTACTTGATTTCTCTTTACTGCTCGGCGGCCGTTCTGACCGAAGACGCCTTGGCGGTGCTTGAGAATGTCGAGGTCGGAAATTATGACGACAGGTAATCCTTTGGAGCGGACGAGCGCCGCGACGCCGAACACCGGCGTCGCGGCTCCGTCCAATCCTCGGGGAGCGATGGCTGCGGCCATCGCTTCCGCTCCCGATTCCTCCACTTTCGCTCCAGACCCGGCGCTGATCGGCGCTTGGGCCAATGCGTTTTTTTCGGCGCCGCCCGGCGCGGCTCCCGCCGAAATCCAACAAACGGCGCCGCAAGACGTCGGACGTCAGATCGCTTTCACGCCGCCCTTCCCCTTTACGACGACGTTTCCCACGACGACGCCTTCCACAACGCCGTCAAGAACTCCGCCATCTGGCGCCGTCCCCTCAGGAGCCCCGTCAATCGGTGGAATTACGCCGTCGCTTGCGCCTCCTCCGGTTTCCTCTCCTCCGGTTTCCTCTCCCCCGGTCTCCGCCGCGAGTCCCTCGGGCCTACCCTCGGCGGAAATCCCGTCTCCGCTCAAAGCCGGACCATCCTTCGAATCACATTGGACGCCTGCCTCTCTTCCCGGCAACGCAGACCTTGAAGCAATCCCTCAAAGCCTGGGCGGCGTGCTTTCGTTTGCGCCTCAAGCTCTGAAAACCGCTTCGACCTTCGGCGGCGCGCCGGAAGTCGCTTTGCCTCCGGGCGCAGGCGAGCCTTTCTACTTTATCAACGAAATGCAAACCGGCGCCGCGCGCGCGCCTGCGTCGCCGTCTCCGACGCCGCTCCCGACGTCTTCGAATCTTCCGACGACGTCTTCCGCCTTCCCGACGTCCTTTCCGACGTCCTTTCCGATGTCGCTCCCCAGCAACATGTTGGCGTTCGACGCGGTGTCGCCCCAACTTCAACCCGAGCGGATTCCCGATCTCAATTTTTCGGCTCGGCCGTTCGATCCCCGCGCCGCACGAAACGATTTCCCGATTCTCAACGAGCAAGTTCACGGTCGCCCGTTAATCTGGCTCGACAACGCCGCCACCACTCAAAAACCCCGCGCGGTGATTGATCGACTGTCGCACTTTTACGAACACGAAAACTCCAATATTCATCGCGGCGCTCACACCATGGCGGCGCGCGCCACCGACGCCTATGAAGCCGCCCGCGAAAAAACTCGGCGCTTCCTCGGCGCGGCCTCAACCGATGAGATCATTTTCGTGCGCGGCGCGACCGAGGGAATAAACCTCGTGGCGCAATCATGGGGACGACGCAACATCGAAGCCGGGGACGAGATCATCATCACCTGGCTGGAGCACCACGCAAATATTGTGCCGTGGCAACAGCTTTGCGCCGAAAAGGGCGCCCGTCTCCGAGTCGCTCCGGTCGACGACACCGGCCAGATCATTCTGGAAGCCTATGAAAAGCTGTTCAACGCCAAAACCCGATTCGTCTCTTTAACGCAAGTGTCGAACGCGCTGGGAACCGTCACCCCCGTGCGCGAAATGGTTGATATCGCTCACCGCCACGGCGCCTATGTCTTGGTCGATGGCGCACAAGCCGTCTCACACATGCGCGTCAACGTCCAAGCCTTGGATTGCGATTTTTATGTTTTCTCCGGGCACAAAGTGTTCGGCCCAACAGGCATCGGCGTGGTTTACGGAAAAGCCGACGTTCTGGAGCACATGCCGCCATGGCAGGGCGGCGGCAACATGATCGTCGACGTCACCTTTGAAAAAACCATCTATCAATCGCCTCCGGCCCGTTTCGAAGCCGGAACAGGAAATATTGCGGACGCAGTTGGACTAGGCGCCGCAATAGACTATCTTGAATCCATCGGAATGGAAAACGTCGCCCGTTACGAACACGAACTTCTCGTTTATGGAACCAATGCTCTGTCGAGCGTTCCCGGTCTCTGCATGGTTGGAACGGCAAAAGAAAAAGCCGGAGTGCTTTCTTTTGTGCTGGAAGGCCACAAAACAGAAGAAATCGGCGCCGCGCTCGATCGCGAGGGAATTGCCGTGCGCTCCGGCCACCATTGCGCTCAACCAATCTTGCGACGTTTTGGGTTGGAAAGCTCTGTGCGGCCATCATTGGCGCTCTATAACACCGTTGAAGACCTTGACGCCTTAGTGACCGCGTTGTTGCGACTTCAAGGAAACCAAAAACATCGCGCCGCTTAAAAAAAACACCCACAAAAAAACGGGTTCCAAGGACAGCCCTTGGCTGAGGAGTTCGGGGGGGGGGATTGGTCCCCCCGACATCGGTTTTCTTAAGAAATCTAGACGTAAAATAAAAAAAACATCCCAAAAGCAAAACAAGAAACTCTTTTTCTCCACCAACAAGTCGAAAGAGTTTTCAACTTCTCTCAACCAGTCACATCGTCCCTGGGCCTGGGTCTGCGTTTTTAGGTTAATACGCTGCACGAAATAATCTATTGCCGACTTAACAAAAACCTTGTGTCTCTCTGAAGTTTTGTCGAAATGTTTTTTTGCGATGCGGTAAGAAATCTGGAAAAACGCTCTGGAACCATTCCATACTATTCTGACTTTCACCGGTTGGAGGCGCAGAAATGAAACATATGGCGACAGCTCTGACAACGCCTCGCATCGTCATCTCCGATGATTGCGTAGGACTCTCTAAAGAAGAATACCGCGTATGGAAAAATCTGCGCATCGAAGCCATGCGCGTGGCTACAAATGAAAAGTGTCTCAGTCGACTCATCGACGAAACAATTCTTACTCATAATGATTTTTCCTCCGCCTTGGCCGTGTTGCTGTCGCGCAAGCTCGGAAATGGAGCCGTCTCGACCAACGAATTGGAAGAATTGGTTCTCACCGCCACCGACCATGACCCTGGAATTCTTCGAAAAACCTTCCTCGACTTGCGCGCCATCGTCGAACGCGACCCTGCCGCCGATGATTATCTGACTCCCTTTCTCTACTTCAAAGGCTTCCACGCCCTGCAATGGCAACGAATCAGCCATTGGCTGTGGCAACGCGGTCGATTCGCTTTTGCTCGCTTCCTGCAAAGCCGCGCATCCGAAGTTTTCGCCGTCGATATTCACCCGGCGGTGCCCATCGGCCATGGCGTCTTCATAGATCACGCCACCGGATTGGTGGTCGGAGAAACGGCCGTCATAGGAAACGACGTCTCGATCCTTCAAGGCGTGACGCTCGGCGGCACAGGCAAAGAGAACGGAGATCGGCACCCCAAAGTTCGCGACGGCGTATTGTTGGCGGCAGGCGCGAAGGTGCTCGGCAATATCGAGATCGGATTCCGCGCTAAAGTCGGCGCCGGAAGCGTAGTGTTGAAAAATGTGCCTGCCTGCGCGACTGTAGCCGGGGTTCCTGCGCGAATCGTCGGTTGGTGTCGCGACACAGTGCCGGCCTTGGCGATGGATCAGAGCTTCCCCGAACCTGACTACAGCATATAAACAAACAGCCACAAACTTCGAGGATGATATGGCGGGACGTTTTGTTGGAGACGTGAGTCCTGAGCAAGCTTGGCAAGGACTGGTCGCCGATCCCAAGGCCGTTTTGGTCGATGTCCGAACCAAGCCGGAATGGCAATATGTCGGCGTTCCGGATATGTCGAGCTTGAACCGCTCCTTAATTAAAGTCGAGTGGCAAGTCTATCCGTCTATGGAAAAAAACCGCGCGTTTTCCAGTGAAATCGTCGCCAAAGGAGTAAAGATCGATCAGCCGGTCTTCATTATTTGCCGCAGTGGAATCCGCTCGAAGGCCGCCGCCGAACTGTTGGCCGGCTTAGGCTATGTCACATATAACGTCGCGGATGGATTCGAAGGACAGATTGACGCTGCAGGGCATCGCGGCGTAAGCGGAGGTTGGAAAATCGCAGGCCTTCCTTGGAAACAAACTTAAAAAATTTTTATTAAAGCGAATAAAATAAGATGGGTCCAGGGATTGCGTTCCTGGACCCATCTTATTTTATGTTGCAAAAAAACAACATAAATTCCTCCATAACATACAAAAATTAATTCTCTGTTATCTTTGATCTGCTTTTTTACTGACACACCGCAACGCACACGCTATCTGTGCAAGCGCGTGATCGCCAGATCGCGCCGCCGACGTCTCCCGGAGAGCCGGCGAAATCTTGGACGGTTCAGATTTCAGGCTCAAAAAAAACGATCGTTTTCAAAAAAAGGTCGGAATAGTCGAGCCCCCGACGTGTTTGTGTCAATGAACGCGCTTCATTCGAAAGCCGTTTCAACAAAGCGGCCCAAAAGCCGGACACTCTAAAACACACACGTCAACGATCGCCCATAGCGGGACCGATCTCAACCCTCCAGCATTGCGCGATTCTACGGAATCGCTCCCTGATTGCGAAGAAAGAGATGACAATGACTGCTGTTCAGATCGCTCAGACCGAGGACTTCACCGGCGTTCCAGGCGTTATCCCAGATGTAGCGCGTCGTAAACGGTTGGTCTTCCGCGCATGGCATCGCGGCACCCGCGAAGCCGATCTGCTGCTTGGAAGCTTCGCCGATCGCTTTGTCCCCTATTTTTCGGGCGATCAGCTCAACACGTTTGAACAGCTGCTGGAATTGAGCGATCCGGATCTCTATAACTGGATCGTTGGCCGCGAGGCCGTGCCGCAAGAGCATGACAACGAAGTTATGCTGCTTTTGCGACAATTCAAATCGCCGACCATCATGCATTGATCCCGTCTGATAAGACGATCACGTCGTAAAACCGCACCCTCACGCGCGCCATCACTTGGCGCGCGAGGCTTGCGGGGAAAACCCAGAAATGGTCAGACGCGATCAAACGGAAGCGCATCGGTCGATATGTGACGAAGGCTCCGCGAGGATCGAACCTTGATCCGAATTGATCTGTCTCCCAACCAACCCGGCCACCTCACAATCGGCGGCGCCCCAGATGGTTATGACGCGCGCATTTTGGTTGAAATCGCCAAACGCGCCGGAGCAGCCACCCTACTCCATGTGGCCTTGGATGACGCTCGCGCAGCGCGCTTAACCGAAGCGCTTGCGTTCTTCCAACCTGATCTGGAAATCTTGCACTTCCCGGCATGGGATTGCCTCCCTTATGATCGCGTGTCGCCCAACCCCTCGATTGTCAGCGCCCGCATCAACGCTCTGTGCCGTTTGCTGGAAACAGTTCCTCCCGGAACCGCAAAGCCCCGCGTAATCCTCACCACCGTCAATGCTCTTTTACAAAGAGTGTTGCCGCGATCAGCCCTTAAACAAGCCTCGTTCACCGCAGCAATCGGCCAAACCATCGATCTGCCGCGCCTCCAACGCTATTTTGTTCATAATGGATACAGCCGAGCGCAGACCGTGCGCGAGCCCGGCGAATACGCCGTGCGCGGCGGCATTATCGATCTGTTTCCTCCCGGCGCCGATGAACCTTTGCGTCTGGACCTCTTCGATCAAGAGCTGGAAGCGGTTCGCTCTTTTGATCCCTTAACCCAACGCACCACAGAAAAACGCGACCGCGTCCAGCTACGGCCAATGGCCGAGCTGTTTCTTGACGAACCTTCAATCTCTCGTTTCCGCGCCGGGTATCGTGAACTCTTCGGCGCAGCAACGTCGGATCCTCTGTATGAGGCGGTCAGCGCCGCTCGACGCCACGCCGGAATGGAGCATTGGCTTCCTCTGTTCCACGATCGCCTAGAGTTTCTAACAGATTACGCGCCACGCGCAGTCCTGACTTTCGACGATCAAGTCGAACAATCCCGCGACGCGCGTCTGGCGCAAATCAACGATTTTTACCAATCACGACTCTCTATGATGGCGGCGGAAAAAAAAATCAAGACGCCGTCTTACAAGCCTCTGCCGCCAAATCTGCTTTATCTCGATTCGTCCGATTGGACTGAATTGACCTCTGTGCATGCAATCGGACAACTTTCGCCGTTTGCGACGCCACCCGGCATAAAAGGGACAATCGACGCCGGGGGCCGACGCGGCCATGACTTCTCCGAAGCCCGGTCACGGCCAGATTTGAACGTGTTCGACGCCGTCCGAGACCATATCACAGCTCTGCGCACGGAAAACCGCCGCGTCGTGATCGCCGGATACTCAACGGGATCACGCGACCGCTTAACGGCGGTGTTGAACGATCACGACATCACCGGTTTGGAGCCCACAGAGCGTTGGTCCGACATTCAGCACTTCGACCGCTCCATCACCGCCATGATCGTTCTGCCCATCGAGCATGGATTCGTTTCTCCCGACCTGGCGATCATCACCGAACAAGACATCCTCGGAGATCGTTTGGCCAGGCCGCCGCGTCAACGCCGTCGCGCCGCCAATTTCATCGCCGAAGCCTCCGGTCTCAGCACGGGCGACCTGGTGGTTCACGTCGATCACGGCATCGGACGTTATGACGGACTGGTGACCCTCGACATCTCGGGCGCGCCGCACGACTGCCTGCGCCTTGTCTACGAAGGCGGAGACAAACTGTTTGTCCCGGTGGAGAACATCGAAGTTCTTACCCGTTACGGCTCCGAAAGCGTCAACGCCACGCTCGACAAACTGGGCGGAGTCGGGTGGCAAGGTCGAAAAGCCCGCGTCAAAAAACGTCTGAAAGATATGGCGGACGCTCTGTTGCGCATCGCCGCCGCCCGCGCCTTGAAAAAAGGCGACGTCATCGAAGCGCCCGAAGGATTATACGAAGAATTCTCCGCCCGTTTCCCCTATCCAGAAACCGAAGACCAGCTCCGCGCCATTTCCGACGTAGCCGCCGACATGGCCTCCGGTCGGCCAATGGATCGTTTGATCTGCGGAGACGTTGGATTCGGAAAAACCGAAGTCGCCCTTCGCGCCGCCTTCCTCGTCGCCATGTCCGGTTTGCAAGTGGCGGTGATGGCCCCCACAACATTATTGGCCCGACAGCATCATCGCAGTTTCTCCAATCGCTTCGCCGGTCTTCCAGTTCGAATCGGAAGCCTTTCGCGTTTGATCTCTTCCAAAGAATCCGCCCGCGTGCGCAACGAACTCGCCGACGGAACCATCGACATCGTCGTCGGAACCCACGCGCTGCTCTCTAAAAACGTCGAGTTCAAACGACTCGGATTGGTGATCATCGACGAAGAGCAACACTTCGGCGTCAAACAAAAAGAGCGCCTAAAAGAACTCCGCACCGACGTTCACGTCTTAACTCTCACAGCAACCCCAATCCCCAGAACCTTGCAAATGGCTCTGTCGGGCGTGCGAGAACTCAGCCTGATCGCCACTCCTCCGGTTGACCGACTCGCCGTCAGAACCTTTGTTCTCCCTTACGACCCTCTGGTGATTCGCGAAGCCGTTCTCCGAGAACACTTCCGAGGCGGTCAGACCTTCTTCGTCAGCCCTCGGTTGGAAGGCCTCGATAAAATCGGGCGCGAACTAGCCGAGCTGGTTCCCGAAGTCAAAGTCGTCGCCGCTCACGGCCAAATGGCGTCATCCGAACTTGAAAATGTTATGACCGCTTTCGACGACGGTCAATTCGAAGTCCTCCTTTCCACCAACATCATCGAGTCCGGATTAGACATTCCACGCGCCAACACGATGATCATTCATCGATGCGATTTGTTCGGCTTATCGCAGCTTTACCAACTGCGCGGTCGAGTCGGACGTTCGAAGCTGCGCGGGTATGCATACCTTACCTATTCACCCGACATCCCGCTTTCGGAAATCTCCAAACAGAGACTCCATGTCATTGAAACGCTCGATAATCTGGGCGCAGGCTTTCAATTGGCCAGTCACGACATGGATATTCGCGGCGCTGGGAACCTGTTGGGCGAAGAGCAATCCGGGCATATTCGAGAAGTCGGCGTCGAACTTTTTCAGCAAATGCTCGACGACGCCATTCAAGCGGCTCGCGCCGCCGAAAATCAAAAAGTCAACGCAGAGCAGACCGAACGTCAGACCTGGACGCCGCAAATCAATCTCGGCATGCCGGTGTTGATTCCTGAAGAGTATGTGTCGGACTTGAATATCCGTTTGGGATTATATCGACGAATCGCCGATTTGGTTGATCGGAAAGAGTTGGATGCTTTCGCCTCCGAGATGATTGACCGTTTTGGAAAATTGCCGCCGGAAGTCAGCAATTTGCTGGAAGTTGTTTCTTTAAAACAGCTTTGTCGCATGGCTTGCGTGGAGAGAATCGATGCTGGTCCGAAGGGAGCTGTTTTGACGTTTCACAGCAGCGGGCATCCGCGACCTGATCTACTGGTGGCGTTTATCGCCAAACAAGCGGGAGCGTTGCGATTACGTCCGGATCATAAGTTGGTCTATACGCGAACATGGGATGATGCGGCGCAGAGACTACGCGGCGCGAAAAAATTGATGAAGGAGTTGGCAACGCTCGCAAACCATCGTTCAACGTCTAATGTCGTAAAAGGATAAAAAAATAGAAGGGTCCAGGGACTGTGTTCCTGGTCGTGGGGGATTATAAGGGGGGAGCGAAAGCCCCCCTTATGCCGCAAGGCAAAATTCGGGCAAACTGCAAGATGTTCGCCTTACGGCGATAAGGGGGGCTTTCGCTCCCCCCTTATAATCCCCCACGACCAGGAACACAGTCCCTGGACCCTTCTATTTTTTGCTTCTTTGTTTTTCATGCGGAACAGTTTCATCCATCACGATGATAAGGATGACCCGCTAAAATTTGTTGCGCACGATAGATTTGCTCCGCAACCAAGACGCGGACCAGCATATGCGGCCATGTCATCGCTCCAAAAGCCAAAACCAATCCCGCGCGATTGCGAATCGATTCGTCCAACCCATCCGCCCCACCAATCACAATCCCTAAATCTTGGACGCCATCATCACGCCATCGCCCCAAACGCGCAGCAAAACGCCCACTGTCAAGCTGCTGTCCACGCTCATCCAACGCCAAAATCACTGCGCCGGACGGCAAAGCCTCGCTCAAAAGCTCGGCCTCTCGACGACGACGCTCCGAAACCGTCAACGTTTTCTTTATTTCCACTTCGCGAACCGTCAACGGCCACGTCAACCGTTGCGCATAAAGTTCAAACAAACTCCGCTCCGGTCCCGCCCGCAACCGCCCCACCGCCGCCAGACACACTCTCAAAGTTCACCTGTCAGGCAACGTCCGGCTGTTCCAATAAAAAGTCGCTCCACATTTTTTCTAAACAATAAAAACTCCGCACCTCGGGACGGAAGATGTGAACAATCACGTCTCCTGCATCAATCAACACCCAATCACATTGCTGCATTCCCTCTGTATCCACCCCAGAGACACCGCTTTCTTTAAGACGCTCACACAATTTCATCGCCATCGCGCCAACATGCCGCGTCGAGCGACCAGAAGCGATCACCATAAAGTCAGCGTAACTGGCCTTTCCGGCGAGATCAATTGTAACGACGGATTCGGCTTGGTCATCATCCAAAGACTGTTCCACCAGAGCCCGAACATCTTGAGGAGAAAATGTCATGATGAAAAAAAATATCCTCTTGCCTTACGGAAGTGTTTATTTTGCGCTCACATCCCTGCAAAAGCAAGACTCCCTGCGAACCAACGCAGAGCAATCGCGAAGAGCAGTTGTAAAAATAAACAATCCCAGAGAAAAATCGATTCGCGAACAAGGGGGGCTTTTCGTCTTTGGATCAAACGACGGGGAACACAGTCTCTGAACCCTTTCAACTTCTAAAAAACGTCAATCGTAATAATAATCCAAATGCTCATTAGGATCAGGACTGAAAAACCGAAATGTATTTCTGCCACTTGATTTGCCCCAATACATAGCAACATCGGCGTTTTTAATCAAAATTGCCGACAATGCTCCGTCGCGAGGACACATCGCAATTCCAATTGACACTCCTATATTGATCGTAACATCTGATTTCACGTGAAACGGTTGACTCAATTTGTAGATAATGCGCGTTGCAACGTCGGCCGCCTCCCCATCCCGCAAAATTTCTGTAAGAAGAATAAGGAATTCATCTCCTCCCACACGCGAAACCGTATCGGTCGCCCGAACACAGCTCTTCATACGCTCGGAAACTTCACCCAAAACTTGATCTCCGACCTGATGCCCCCAAATATCATTCACCTGCTTAAACCTGTCGAGGTCCAGGTACAATAAAGCGAGCTTTTCTTGATTTCTCTGAACCCTCGCCAAACCTTGACGCAATCGATCGTCAAAAAGAGCGCGATTTGGCAAGTTCGTCAGCGCATCATAATAAGCTTGCTGCCACATACGCATTTCATTGTCCTTGCGCGCCGTAACATCCTCCTGAACGGCAACGTAGTGAGAGATTTCTTGCGAGCTGCCGCCACGAATTGGAGCAATCGAAGTCTGTTGCCAGAATAAGTCGCCATTTTTTTTACGGTTATAGAATTCTCCACGCCATTCCAATCCTGCGCGAATGGTTTTCCACATAGCGACATACACTTCAGGCTTTGTATTTCCCGCGCTCAAAAACCGAGTGTTTTTACCAACCGCTTCGTCTCGTGAATATCCGGTAATTTCACAGAACTTTGGATTGACATATTCTATTGTTCCTGACGTGTCGGTCACTATAATTGCCGAAGGACTATGCTCAACGGCGCCCAAGAGGACATTGATTTGATCTTGCAATTGACGACGTTCTTTAATTTCGTTCTGCAATTGTTTGGCGCTTTTTTTGAATATCTCTACAGCGCACGCCATGGCGCCAATTTCATCACGCCGATCAAGATTAGGAATACTCACGCCAGTGTCGCCATTCGCCAAAGAATTCATAGCTTCAGTCAAAACATCCAGAGGCAAAAGAACTTTAAAACGAAGAATAGAAAACACCAATAAAACCGGCAATAGAAACACCAAGGGCAACACTAAAATAACACTCAACATCCAACGAATTTCTTCTCTCTTCAATGAACTCAAAACGGATTCAGATAAAGAGGAAACTGCGTCATATGCATGCCATACGGAATAAACCACCACAATAGAATTAATCAAATAAATAACAACCAACAATACAAACACCCTCAAAAGAGACCTATGAAGCCCCCGAGGGAAAGTCTTTGCCTTTTCCCATCTCAACATAGATTTCATCTCTAATTTTATCCAAAAACGCAGAAAAGCGCTTTTTTGGGGGATGACGCCTTACAAAAAGAAGTATTTTATATGATGCGTTATTTTTTGGTTAATAAAAAAATTAATATACTCTGCTCTCACGAAAGTTCGAAAAACGCAAAAATAAAGACAAAGAAAAGATCGTGATTCCGCTCCGCAAAAAACCGGGAGACATTTTAAAAACATGACTTAAAGCCCTACAACACACCAACAGCAAAGAGAATCTTTTTAACCAAACTGAACTAAAAATTAAACGGGTCCGGAAGCATAGATTCTGGACCCGTTTAATTCAATACTCTATTAGAAAGAGAAGTTTGACGCCCTTTTACCCATTTGCATTCGCGCTGTTCAATTTCGCAGAGGAATCAACCCTACGATTTAAAGCACGCAACAGTTGAGCGTCTCGACCATAGATATCCTCACGGAACTGGGTCAGCCCGTTTCCATCCTGCCAAGCGGTTTGGTAAAGCAAATAAACCGCTGTCGGAGTTTTCAGATTAATCCAACGGGTTCCATGGCTTTCCAAAGCCTTTTCACGCCGTTCCGGGCTCCATTCCGACATGTCGGAGAGCAAGAAATCGGCCAAAACCATCGGATTTCCAACCCGAACACAACCAGAGCTGAAAGAACGCTCGACCTTTTCAAACTTTTCGCGATGCGGAGTGTCATGCAAATAAACATCAAACCGATTAGGAATGTTGAATTTCACACGACCTAAAGCGTTTGCATTGCCTGGATCCTGCCGCAACCGGAATTGAGTAATCGATGAACTTTGCCAATCAACATTCTCCGGATTAACGACGGAAGCATCAGAGTTCCAACTTGAGAAAAGCTGGATTCCATGATTGGCCAAATAGTTCGGATCGCGCCGCAATTTAGGAAGAATATCTTCACGCGCCAATTTCAACGGCACAGTCCATGTTGGGTTCAAAATCAACGACGTGATTTTACTGTTGAAGATCGGAGTCTGTCGCACTTTGGTGCCAACGATCACAGGCATCTCGTGGACCATCGCCCCGTGATCAACGATTTTCAAGGTAAAGCTCGGTATGTTGACCATAACATACCTGTTGCCCATTTCATCCGGCATCCAACGCAAGCGCTCCATGCTGGCGAGGATAGATGCAATTCTCTCTCCGACCGAAACATTCATGGCTTCTTGCGTGGAAGCGCCAATCACGCCATCGTTTTCAAGCCCATGACGCGCCTGAAACGCCTGCACAGCCGCCTTCAGAGTCGCGTCGTAGACGTCGCTGTTGGTGATTTTTTCCTTATACTCTCCCGAGGAGGCCAACCGACGTCGCACGTCACGCACCATCGGATCCGATGCGCCGACCTCCAGCTTTGGCCCCTGACGAACTTTTGACCAACCACCGGCGCGTTCTATGGCGCGATGCGTGCGCAACGCCTCGCGCAAACGCACGTAACCTGGATTGCTTGGCCCAAGCTTGCTCATATAGCCTTTCAAATCAGAGGCGGCCACAACGTCCTTAGCCACCGCCACAACATCCACAACCACCGGAGACACGGCAAAGTCGTAGTTAATCACTGAGGGCGCCAGACGACCGCTTCGCACGTCCGCCGCGTATCCCATCAGAGCATCGCTCAACAGGACATCCAACTCGGCGCGGGCCATAAGATCAGTTGCTTGCAAGCGCGTTTGTATCGCCGCCAGATGGTAATCCGACGGGGTTAAGCCTTCCGCATCAACCGACTCCAAGAACCGACGCAGCGACTCGACAGCAGGCGTTAAGGTCTCGGAGCTGAACCATGCGGGGTCATAATTTCGATCGGCATAGAAACGACGCACGCGCGTTGTGTCCAACGCCGGCCGATCCAACGCGCGCAACGTGTCGCGGCTCAAAAGCGCCATGATCGCCTGATTCAGAGTCGTCGGCGCAGCGACGGGAGCCGGAACGACCGCCGTCTCTCCCGAAGAGGCCGAAGCAGGAGCTGCTGAAGCCGCCGCCGCCAATTTTTCAGCGTTTTCCACAACTGCGGCAACTGAAGCCGCAACGACAGGAGCAACCGGGTTGGACTGAACTGAAGCGGCGTTTACAGACGCCGGTTTAGTCCTTCCAACGGCTTGCGCGAAAGACCCGCCATCAAAGCTAGGCGCTCCGATTGAAGAAGGCGGCGTATGATAAGTGTGCGGACGATAAGGACGCGGCTCACTTTTACGAGAAACGGCCGAACGGCGGGGCGAAGCGGCGGCGCGCTCCGAATTGGATTCAGCGGCGGGGCCCGATGAAACGACAGGCCCTCCTTCGACGCGAACAGGAGGCGAGCCGCTTGAAGACGGAGCGCCGACAGAAGGGTCTCCAACAGACGAAGCGGCAGACGAAGCGGCGCTGAGCGCCAACGCCGCATTCCTGTTCCTGATCGCAGCGGCCGCAGCCGCAGCAACCGCTTTCGTTTGAGATTCTTCATACACGCGCGACTTTTCTTCATACACGCGCGGTTTTTTGGGCCGAGGACGTTTCGGCGCGACAGATTCGCTCGCCGCGACGGGGCCGGTTTTTACTGCGCTTTCCACGCCGGGCCCTGCGCCGGATTCCGACCGCGCCACAGAGCTTGCGCCGGTCGCTGCGGAATTAAATTGCAAAAGAGCGTCGTCTTCCGCCGCCGCCGTCGGTATTGTGGCCACCGACAGGATCGTCGTAAAAACGAACAGCACGAAGAAAACTGTCAGAAAACGGGCCGCTTTGGTCATGGAACATCCGCTGCTTGAAGGGTTGATCCAGCATATACAAACATAGAAAAATTTGAATGAAGAGACGAATCTGTTCCTCATTAATTTCAAACCGTGACATAACGATCACACGCCTTAGTTTAACTTATCATAATTATTTTATATACTCAAGGTAATCTCCTTCTTTTTTATAAAAATAGCAATTTTCAACAAAAAAAGCCACTCAATATAATATTAATCAGAATAAAAAAAATCACTCCCCTTACGGCAAAAAAATCAGTAAAAATCGGAGCGCAAAATCAAACCGTTTAGGCTTCAGTAAGAAATGGACCGTCATAGTGATTGCGAAAGATCTTCTCATAGATCGATTATCGGGGTTAAGCTGGGACCAAACCGGCGCGGTTCGATTTGAGCTGTCAAACACGGGTCAACTGTGAGCTCGCGGCATGAGGCATGACGAAATTATCGAGATTCTGGAGAAGCATGCGCGCTGGCTTCAGGGAAAACCCGATGGCGTTTGCGCTAATCTCACATTGGCGAACCTAGAAGGAATCGATCTGGTTGGACGAGACTTACGTTCGGCGCGCTTAAACGGCGCCAAGCTTTCTCGCGCCCGGCTAACCGACGCCAATCTTGCCGACGCGGAACTTTTTTCCGCAGACATGCGGCGAGTCGAGGGCGTTCGTCTCAATCTTTCCCGATGCAACCTCCGAGGAGCCCGACTCCGTTCGATTGATCTCACTGAAGCCGATCTTCACGGAGCCGACTTGCGCATCGGCGCTCTTATTTCGCCGCGCTCTGTCCCAAGAGCAGCAACCGACTCCGCAACAGCATTGCTCCGCTTTCGGCCCGGAGAAGCGCCGCGATCCGAATCAACTCCCTTCGGCGCTTCATCCAACGCTTCATCCGGCGCCGAAACGATTCAAAGACGCCCAACCGACCTCAACGGCGCCATTTTGAGGCGCGCCGTCCTAACAGAAGCCGATCTTACCGACAGCTCTTTGTGCAACGCCGATCTGTCCGGCGCTTTTCTGATCAACGCCAATCTTACCAACACTCGATTAAACGGCGCCAATCTCTCCGGAGCCACCGTCATCGGCGCCGTCTTTTGCAATGCAGAAATGGTTGGCGCGCGATTGGTTGCCTGCGATCTTTCTCAGGCCAACCTCAACGGCGCCCAATTCAGCCGCCCCCTCGACACGCTCGGCTCTGAGCTGCAAAGAACCATTTATGATCATGAGCGCTGGATTGAAAGCTTCGGACAAAAGGGAAAACGCGGCGATCTCGATGGCGCAGACCTTCGTCGAGTCGACTTGCGCGGCGTCAATCTCAGCGCCGCCAGTTTACGTGGATCCTGTTTGCAACAAGCCACACTATCCGGGTCTCGATTAATTATGTCGGATTTATCCGGCGCCATCTTAGACCACGGCAACTTGATCGAGGCCGATTTATCCGGCGCTAATTTAGCATTTGCCAGCTTGTTGGGAGCAGACTTGACGCGAGTTCGACTCGGACCAGCGGAGATTAAAGACGCCAATGGAATTTTGACGGGAAGATCCTGGGCGGCGAATCTTCTTGGCGCAGATTTACGACAAGCGTTGCTTTATGATACTTATTTGCGCAGCGCGAACTTAAGCGATGCAAATTTAGAAACGGCGGACATAGACGGCGCAGATTTTGCGGGAGCTGTTTTGGCGCGCGCTCGGTTCCCAGATTTCTCCCGTTGAAAAAACATAGATTTCATTAAGAAATTTTGGCCGACTCGCGGCTTCGCCGGATTGAAACAGCCCTCACGCCTTTGACGGTCCAGAAACGGCCTCTCTTTATATCGCCATAAGACAAACGTCTTACAATTTGCAAGAATTTCGCCTTGCGGGCAAATATTCGCCTTGCGACAGATAAAGGGGGCGATCACCCCCTTTAATATCCTCTGCGACCAGGAACACACACTCCTAGACTCATTTAATTTTTATTCAGAATAACCTCTACGCAAAAAGTTGATCCATCACAAACGTCGTCTCCCGACCGATCGAATCAAAATTACTCTCCAACCATTCATCCGCCGCATTTCGTCCCAAATCCCGCAACATCAACAAAAACGCTCGATCTGCATTCAATTTGCTCGCAACCGTATATTCCGCCATTTGCTGTTCCGCCCCAATCATATGCAAATGAACTGGATGCAATCCATCCGCCGTCCCTGAAATTCCTCCCATTTCCAAAACCTTGTTGATCCGAGAAATTCCTCGCGCCTCCAACAACAACGTCGAATTACAGCTAATCTCCGTCATTCGATCAATGATCGGCGTGGGAAGCGTCGGCGCCGGAGCCCGCGAAATCGGGAACACCTGGATAATAATAATATCAGAACTTCTACAATTATGAACAAGAGGATAAAGCGGAGGATTTCCTATAAAACCACCGTCCCAGTAATACTCTTCGCCAATCTTCACTGCATGAAACAAAAACGGAAGACACGTCGAGGCCAACAAAGCGTCAACCGAAAGCTCTTCACCGTAAAACAGCTTCAAACGCCCTTTTGTAACATTCGTGGCTGCAATAAAGAGCCGAGGCGTTTCCAATCGACGCAAAAAGTCAAAATCAACGGCGTCCGCAAGTAAATCCCGCAGAGGATTAAATCCAAGCGGATTAAATTGATAGGGCGACAACAAACGCATCATAATATCAAAACCAATAAAACTCGGCGACCACTCTAAGTTTGGCGTCCCCAACATACGCTCCCAAATCCCCGGCTGAATCGGACTAAAAAGCGCTGAGGTCGACACTTTGCTCCAAAACTCGTCCAACAAGACGCGCGCATGAGTCGGGCCTCCGGTCGCCAAACCAAAGCTCAGAACGGCGCCATTCACGGCGCCGGCGCTGGCGCCGCTGATCGCCTCGATCACCAATCGCGGCTCTTCCAACAATCGGTCAAGAACGCCCCATGTAAACGCGCCGTGCGCACCACCACCTTGCAACGCCAAAGTAATGTTTTTGGTTTCCATAACAACTCCTGACACCCATGAACCTCACTCCAAACACATAAAGAATGTGCTTTGGAAAATGAGACAAGGTCTACGTTTTGTTGGAGAAAAGAGCGCTTCCATCCCTGTTTTTTTATTATGTCAATTCATGAAAGAGGACGCATCACTCTTTCGATTCGGCAACATTCGGAAAAACGTCTTGAATCGCCACACCCGTAACCGCCTCTAAAAACAGAATTTCTTCACGATACACCTCATAAGCCGGCTTTCCTTCCCAACAAGTGCGACCGCATCTTGTCCAAACCACATATCCCGGATACTCTGCATGGCGAGATAAATCCGTTTCCGTGTTCGGCAAATAAAGGCTGACGTCGCGCGGAAAGCCAACCTTCAACGGCTGTAGCCAGCACGACACAGGCTTGTAATGCCACGAATGCAGCCCCAGACGTTCGGAAACCATCTGCAAAGCGCACCGTCCGTCATTTAGCATAAAAACGCACGCTGCGTTTGGAAAATGATCCGGAAACCCCTGCAACCTCTCCCGAAAAGGATGAGGACGAACACAGGTCTTGTAAACCGGAAATAACCACAATATCCTTACAGTCTCAACGATTCGCTCCGGCAGACCAAGCCCAATCTCCGCAAACAGAGCGCGATGATCTGCCGCCAATCGCTCGATGACGTTTTTTTCGTCGCGTGAAAGACCAACGCCTCCGGCGCAACACATTCCAAGGCATTCATCCAAACAACAACGACGGACCTTTCGGCGCAATGACCCGATATCAATTCTCTTCCGTCGAAGCATACGGCGCAGGTGACGTATATCGACTTGATAAGCCGACGTTGGCGCAGCAGGCATAGGAACCGAGCCTCACGGTTTTTTTCACGAAAAGAAGCGTCACCATATCACGCCGGTTCCGAAACGCGGACTTTGAATCTATACTTAACATGAACGTTCCTTTCTCCGCACACTTTATGCAACCCCCATAAAAATGTTCCAATCAAACATTCTCATCAGCGAAAGAGGAAAGCATGACGCCGGCAGATCGCCCGTTTCATCCGCCGGATGATCAAACATCGACCGACATCGCCGAATCCGCCGCCCGATTCGACAATGAGTGGGTCACTTCCGATTCAACAGCGCTTCTTTCCACACAATCTCTCTGTAACACGTTCGGCGCCGCGCTGGAAAAAATGGGCGTCGCATATTGCATGCGCGACGCCAACGGAAAAGACGTCGCGTGGAATCTTTTGTACAAACGCCACGAATCAGAAAACAAGAACGCCGCAAACACGGAAAACGCCGATTTTTTCTCGTTTCGCCAACCCACGGACGACGGCGGACACATCTGTCTTTGGCAACCCAAAAGCTCAAGTTGGAAAGAAAAATCCGAAGAAACTTTGTTGGCGCAAGCTGTCTCTTCAATAGACCTTGGAATCGCCGTCTTCGACCAAAGAGGCGGGTTTATTGTCTCAAATGATAGTTATCGCCAATTATTTCCTTTCACCCTCGATTTGATGCAATCCGGCGTTCCCTACAGCTTTTTCCTGGCGCGCGCTTTAAGAACCACAATAGATGAAAGCGAGCGCGTCTGGGTGGAGCCTTTAATCGCCCGAAAACTCCCAATGTCCGAAGTGTTGACCGGCTCTTTGTTGCTGCGCTGCCGAAATGGTAGTTGGATCCGCATGGAAGAGAGACTGAGCCACGACGGAGTCCTCACCAGTCTCTGGAGCGACGCCACCGCCCTATTGGAATCCGAAATCGAGCGCGCACGCCTACAAAGCCGCATGCGCGACGCCATTGAATCGTTGACCGATGGATTCGCTCTTTTTGACGCAAACGATTCTCTTGATCTACACAACACTGCGTACTTAGAACGCTATGGCTTACCTGAAGATGTTTCTTTATTAGGGAAAACACACGAAGAAATCCTCCGCCTTGGCCTACATCTCGGGATTTACGCAGACGCCCCCAGCGACCCGAAACAAGCCGACGCTTGGCTTGACGCTCTGCGCCAACGACATGTTAACCCAAACAAACCTTTTGAACTCCGCCTAAACAACAACCGTTGGTTGCGGGTTTCCGAAACAAAAACGCAAGATGGCGGCGTGGTCGGAACCCACTCAGACATAACGATCGAGGTCGAAACCAAAAATAAAGCAATTACATCGAATCAAGCCAAAAACTCTTTCATGGCGAATGTCAGTCACGAACTCAGGACGCCTTTGAATGCAGTGATCGGATTTTCAGAAATGATCCTGCAAGAATCGTTTGGGCCTATTTCTCAACCTGAGTACATTGATTTCGTTCAAGACATCTACGATAGCGGCCAGCAACTTCTGTCGATTATAAACGACGTGTTGGAAATGGCGCGCATTGAAACCGGAGAACACCAACTGAACCAAGAAACCGTTGATTTGGCGGAACTGGTTCTCTCGTGTTTAAGCTTGGTCCGAGCACGCGCAATGCAGGCCGAAATTGATATCTCTTACGTGTTTGAAGAAGAACCATTTTACCTCTTCGCTGATCGCCGCTCGTGCATGACGGTGATTTTGCACTTACTCTCAAACGCCATAAAATTTACTCACTCAGGGGGAGCGGCAAGAGCAACCTTATCGCGCGCAAACGATGGCGGCGCTTTGTTTATACTCTCCGACACTGGAGTCGGGATCGATCCGAATGTTATGGATTTAATTTTCGAACCATTCCATCAAGCCGACGGACGTTTAGGGCGCGAACATGGTGGAATCGGATTGGGCTTATCAATTTCCAAAGCGCTTATCGACTGTCACAACGGTCAATTAGACATCAAAAGCGAAGTCAATGTTGGAACCACAGTGACGGTTTACTTGCCGCCACAAAAAAAGACATAACAACTCAGCACGCAAGGACCTTTGCTAAAAAGGACCTTTGCTAAAAAGGGACTCCAAGGGGAAAGCAAAAGAATGCTCCCCTTGGTTTACTCAAGACGATCTTAAAAACAAATTCACGCCCACATTCAACGTGCGTTCAAAGCACGAATCAGTAACAATCAACTTCTGAAAAAAATTCTTCTCATAGGGAGATTTCATCAGCTACTTCTAATCCAGTCATTAGACTGGCGTCCCCAACGGGATTCGAACCCGTGTTGCCGCCGTGAAAGGGCGGTGTCCTAGGCCTCTAGACGATAGGGACTGTATGAGCCGCTGACGAGGTGATTGATACGCGCTCTCCGCAGAAAAAGCAAGAGAAATCTGAAAGCCGACAACACATCGATACACAGTGAAAAAAATAGTATATTAAGTGGTCCGGGGACTGTGTTCCTGATCGCAGGAAGTTATAAGGGAAGAGCGAAAGCCGCCCTTATTCGCGAAGCGATCTTCCTCTGGAAACGTTTGTCTTTGCCGATGACCTTGCCGATGCTCAATGGCTCCGTCCAATGAAACGACCGGAAATTACAGCAGAATCTACAAATTACAGCGGAATCAACGAAACCATACACGAATAAATAATTCCAGGAAAAGATCGCTTCGCGAATAAGGGGGGCTTTCGCTCCCCCCCTTATAATCCCCTGCGACCAGGAACATAGTCCCTGGACCCTTTAATTTGTTTTTGTCTCTTATTTCTTTATCTCTTTATATTTCAGAAATGCGTTTCTCCAGATGCTCTTTATCCCGAATTTTTCTATTCCTCGTTAATTCTCCACCGGAGCATAATGTTGAATCGCAAGTCCAACAACGGGCTTATGAGGAGGAATGGAATAAGTGACTGTAACGTGCGCAACCGGTTCATCCTCACCTTCAGACCACAGCACAACGTCACCATAAGCAAGCCGTTTTCCTAACTTAAGAATACGCGCTTCAGCAAGCACCGGTTTCAACGCCGGACGCCGAAGAAAATTGATCGTCATGCTGGTGGTGACAGCCAACTCAACCCGACCGATCAAGCTGAGA
>CAUYUA010000282.1:0-12430 GCA_963575675.1 Azospirillaceae bacterium | reverse complement strand
ATCGAAAATCCGCGATGGCTGCCGGCTCTTACACCACGTCATGGGACGCGATCCCGGAATCGTCTACGACCACAAACGCTCCATCTAGAACATCAACTCGGCCGTATTCGACAAAAATCAGAGACGATCGGTCGTTAATAGGAATCGGTGACGGCGGAGCTATTCCCGGCAATGACCCAGATGTCATAACATACGTCCTCCTGCGTTCCAGATTGTTAGAAAATATTTTTATACAACAAAGAAACCTCACAGGTCCCCCGCGTGGGCGGGGAACACCAGTCGTGGAGACACGCCGCGCGGCTGCCCGACGGTTCATCCCCGCGTGGGCGGGGAACACAAGTTCTCCGGGTCGGACCAACCGGAATCAGTCGGTTCATCCCCGCGTGGGCGGGGAACACGAGACTTTGCCGACGCTCTGCCGCATAGGATGCGGTTCATCCCCGCGTGGGCGGGGAACACCAGGTTTACAAGTGTAGCATTGACCAGATTTTCGGTTCATCCCCGCGTGGGCGGGGAACACATCATATGCTAGAACGATAACCTAGTCAATAACGGTTCATCCCCGCGTGGGCGGGGAACACTGGAAAAGATGCTATCAGATTGATGATAGCATCGGTTCATCCCCGCGTGGGCGGGGAACACGAAATTGTAATTCAGTAACTCTACAATCAGGGCGGTTCATCCCCGCGTGGGCGGGGAACACTCTGTTAGAAATTTTTATATAACCTTTTTTACCGGTTCATCCCCGCGTGGGCGGGGAACACTGAACACAATGTCAGGATGAATATAGTATCAGCGGTTCATCCCCGCGTGGGCGGGGAACACCTGTTGACCAGGATAAGAGTATCATATATGATCGGTTCATCCCCGCGTGGGCGGGGAACACTCTTGCTGTTAGCTGTTGATATACAAAACTCTTTCTATGGTCAAGAGTTTTACCGAAGTTTTCTTTCATTCTGATCGGAAATTAGCATCTCTAAACTAAGAAAATGCGCGCCTATACTCGCCTAATAAGCATAAGACCGCAGCCGAATGCTTTGGCACGACCGAACCCCGCGCAGATTGATCGCATAAAATGTTTGGGATGCTCAACCGTTAAGTACCCCTCTAAGTCAAGCGTCGATACCATCACAGGAGAAAATGACGACGATTTCCTGGAACAGCCCTCTCGAGGAATGCGCAATCGGCAATAGCCATCGACACTCACCTCGTTTCTTTCGAATCGGAACCCACGCGCACGCCCTTGCGAAGCTAACCAATCTAAAGCCGCCTCATTCATCACTTTGGTTCGTTTTTCCGCCCGTGCCTCTGAAGGAAGAGCTTTCAGCCGATCCATCACCACGTCGCAACGCTTGCTGCGGCTCCGTCCTTTCTCACCATCGCGGACTTCAACGCTGCGCGCCACCACCGGGTTGACGCGCAACAAAAAGCCTAACCGATCTTCTGGCTGCAAATTCGGTTCGAACGGCTTGGGCGGATCAATTTCGAACAATCCGTGCTCGTCTTCCGGAGGCCGACGCGACAACACCAGAAATGAACCGCTCCCTGGAGAAAGCCCCTTCGAGCCCTCCTCTCGCCACAAGAAATCGCGTTTCTGGTCAGGCTTATGCGGAAAAACACTCCAGATCAGACGGTGAGCCGCATTCAAGCGCGCATTCAGCTCGTTCGGCAACAAGCTCCGCGCCAGAGCTGCCGCCGAAACGTTGCGACGCAATCGAATGCGGCTGAAGTAATGCATCTCGAAAGAACTTAATTCAAGATCACTCACGACCGCCCTCCTGTAACTGGCCTCTCTGCGGCGCGGCAATCTCTTCGCGCAACTCAAACTGCCAACGGCTCCGACTGCCCACCATGTCCCGACGACGGCTTACATGGAACCCTCCTTGATCTTGCCCCAACAACCCTTCCTTCCACGCCGAGACATCCGCATAGATCACCGGAACGGCGTTCGGCGATCTCTTGTATAAATATTTGCGATCGGGAAAAGCCATTGCAAAAACCTCCTCCATCATTCCGGCATAGCGCTCAAAGGCCTCCCCCAATTCCTCCGCTTCCAGAATCTTCGGCGAAGGCGGGGCCCCCAAAGGGCATGCCTTACGGCCGAGAAAAAGAACGTATTGAGGCCGAGCCAACCCCTCTGCCAGCGCCTCCATCGGATAGGGCGTTGCGGCACGCTCCCACAACGCTCCCAGAAAGTGACTATCCATCCGATATTCACGCCACGACAAAAGCGTTTCTAAATTCGGCTCTGACAACTGCTGCTTACGTGTTCCCCAGACATCTCCCTTCCGGCGGCCGGTCAGAGCCGCCGGTGTTTGCACCGTGTGATAATCCGTCAGCAACATACCTGGCGCCTCGGTGCGTGTCGCAAGCCCGTATCCGCTCAACAAAGCTTGATGCGTCGCCTCGTCTGCCCGGTCGATCCCCAGAGCTGCCGCCATCATCCCCATAATCGCGGATTTCCCAGGACGAGCCGCTCCATACCGTCGTTCGCCGACGGCAACGTCGCCCATCGCCGCCAACGGCGCCCAGAGCGAAAACATCAAAAACTGCGTCATCATCCGGCTCACGTCGCAGCGATGGCGAATGCCACCGCGTTGGCCAGCGCGATTTCGCCCGTCGTGATATTCATCACCGCAAATTTCGTCAAATCACCGTAGGCTTTCGCGAAAGAGTTCCGGTGTTTCTCTAAAGCCACCACCGAGAGCGCCATATAATCGCCCTCTCCATCTTTGCTTTTGATCGGAGACAAAAACGCTCCGGCCAGTGTTCGAGGCGTTGAATCGCCACGCTCGACCATCAAATAGCTCGCGCGCGCATGGCTGGCGAAGCTCGCCTGCTTGCCCTTCGGCGCCGTCGTCGCCGCTGCCTCTAGCAATGCCGCAATTCCTGCGTTTGCCAGCTCTTGGTTCCCGCCCAGGTTGCGCTCTAGCAAATCCCGGTCGATACACAGGTACAAATAGAATACACCCGCTCCGAAACCTGCCTCGCCGACAAACGCAGCGCCAGCATCCTCTGATGGGCGCTTTAAGTCATCAACCGCTGTATAGTAATCGTCTTCGACGAGAACGCGGTGCGTGGTGATCGCATGAGCAACCTGAACCGCCGCCTCTCGGTTAAAATCGGGACTCGACGCCAGCATCCGGCCAAACATCGCAATGTCAACCGCTGAATCCGTTTGTCGAAGAACGCCCGCCGTCTTCGGGTCGATCGGCTTTTGTTCCAAAAAAGCCCGCTCCGCCAGCGCCAGAACCAGCTCTTTCTCTTCCGAAGATAAAAACGCCAATTGCTCGATATAAACTGGATTCTTGTCGTTTTCGGGTTTGACTTTGCCGAACAAACCGGCTGCGGCTCGCGCGATCTCGCGGGCTTTTTCCTGGGACGCTCCTTTGCTCTGAAGGTGAGCCTCTATCTGCTCACCAAATCGCATCGTTCGCGATCCTAAACGGCCTTCCAACTTATTCTTGAACACGTCCGACGTCCGCCACGCCCGTTTCAGAGATTGCGAGGACACGCGCAAACGTGGCACCGCGCCGAAAATCGCTGTTTTGGGGCGACCAACATCGTCGCGGTTAAGATTGGCTGGTGGATAAACCGTCAGAAAATGAGCCTGAATAAAAGTTGTCATTGCGCAATTCCTTGTGTTATTTTATGTGTTGGCATGAGACGGCGCTGCATTTCCAGCACCATAGTAGTTAAAAGCCCATTCGGCCCGTGTTCGATCGTTCCAGTAATACAGAGAAACCCCTAGATCTCCCACATTGACTTTCTTTCCAGCCAAAGCAATAAATCGCCGCATCTCTCGCGCCAAGTCATCCGAATTTTCTTTTCGGCAACTTAACAAACGTCGAAAGCGCAAGGGACTCATCTTAGCAGATTCCGGATCGTCCGAGCGCTCTCTTCCCACCGCCAAAATAGCCCGAGATTTATCCTTATCATCTTCACGCACATGAGCCAAAGTCATGGCAATCAGCGCAACGTCGGGAAGTTGTGACGCATGGCTCATCTTTAAAAAACGAAACAAATCTATGGTTACGTCCTCGGTCATGGCGTCAATGACGCTTCCACATCGACGTAACCGCGCCAAAGCGGCCGGATTCGCCCAAAAATTCGGTTTACCCTTCTCATCAAAACGCTGAATATCCTGCCACCAGTTGCGGAAAATGCTTTTGGATACTCTTTCTTCTTTGGTCATGGACTTTTTTTCCCTTTCTTCGGAGCTTTCGCCGCACTTTTTGAAGCGGCGCCTTTCTTGGGCTGAGATTTTTCGGGCAAAGGCAAGCTCAGCGCTTCAAAAAAGCGCTTGCCATCACCCCCATAGCCGCGCAAAGCAAAGATCAGATTACGACGCGCGATGATTTGCGGTGGCCCCCCCGACTTGATTTCCGAAAGCCGCTCTTCGATATTGTCCAACGGCGTCATCTCGTCGAAAATCTGAAGAGCGGTTTTCCGCAAAATCTCGGCCCAGGCTTCCCGAGATGTCATCAACGCGCTGCGCGTGTCGTCTTCCGTCTCGGCTTTCTCCAAAGCCGAACGAAATTCTTCCACTTTTTGATAAAACGCTGTTTCGGTGCGCTCCCAAAAGCTGTCGCGGGCGATCGCGCTATCTCCTTTATCTGTCGATGGCAAGTCTTTGCTCGATTCTTTACTCGATCGCGCACGCCCCACCGCACGCGCCGTCAGAGACGACGCTTCACGAGCCCCCATAACCATGTTACGTGTTAACGGCTCCAAGGACTCACGCACAACATTCGTGGTCAAAAGCGTCGGCATTTCGCTTTCAACAAAGCCGCGCGCTTTCATGTTGTCCATATCGTACCCGGCGGCAAGCAACCTTGTCCAACCAAGACAATTCATGTCGATTAGCCGTCGGCATCCTTCGATAAAGACTTTTGCCGGACTACGGAGAGCTTCGTCGTTTACCTCTGTATCTCCGATTACCAACCCCACCCAATCTCGATAGCTCTGGCGCCCAAGCTGAGGATGCAACGGTAACCACTCGACAGCATCCTGTTTTAAGCGATAATACGGCGAAAATGGATGCCCCCGGCTCCAACCTTCATAATTCGTTCCCCATGGATTTGTTTGATAATTGTCAACTCTTATTTCGTCGGTCTCTCCGGTTATATCGCAGGAAAGATTCTCGGTGTTCGACAAAAAACCAAGGCGAATTCGGCGCGGCATCCCCCAATAGCATTGAGCTGGATGAACATCTCGTGGCGTGGTGTTGCCTTTGTTCTCCGATGTTCGAGTCTTAGTCATCCAGGGAAAAATCTTATTCATGTTTTTTATTGGGTCTGGCCATTCCGTATCCCAGAAAACATTCAACCATAACAAATTCCACAACGAAGGCTTTTCTATCGGCGGCAACAAAAGAGTAGTAAACGGACCACCTCCCCGCAGCGAAGTGCGGTGTCCTGCGCCGCCGCTTGGCGCATATGTTTGTAGCGTGTAGAGCGCCATTGTCGCTGCTCTTCGTCCCATCGTTTTGACCAAATCGCGCTTCACAAAAAGGTCTTTATTCAACTTCAAAGTCTGATCACCAGGAGCCTCAATTAACAACGCACCGATACTCTTGTCTTCGCCCTCCAAAGGAGCGGCGTCCTGCATGAAGCGCGGCCCGGCTCCATCCAAAACGAACGCCGCCTCGAACGCCGCCAGACGGTCTTTCAGGGCTTCAGGAGATGGCGGCGTTTCCCACCACGCGCACCACTCGTTCTCGTCCGACGCTTCTTGCGCGCATGCCGTCGACAACAAACCGATCATAAATTCCCGCGCCGCCGCATCAAAGTCCGGTCGTCGCCAATCAAAAGCGACAACCGGGTCTTCATCCAGCCATTCGACGAGTTGTTCGGGACGAACGAACTCACGCTTGCCGGATTTTCTGCGCGCAGGCAACCATGCTTCGTACAAAAGAGAATAACTGGATGGCATAGGGCTTCCTTCATTGGATTGGGCTATTTCCGGGAAAATGCAACCGGCCTAATACGATATGATGCTAATAAACCATATCCATAATACATTAATATAACTCCCTATCGAGTCAATAACCACACTTGCCAGCGTCTCGTATAATTTGCTAAGAATTATATTGGCAATTACGGCTCGCATTTTCTTCTCCAAAATTAAGTTTTTGAGAACGTTAGAACAACCACCTTCTTTCATCATATTTCAATAAAGCCTTAGAGTCAATAGCTGATTTTGCTCTCGCAATACCCATATCGACATCATTTTTTGAAGACCCAGAAACACCCCACTGATTTGTATAATGACATAACACAAATCACAGAGTCAACCAGATTCACTCGATATTTTGCGAGCTCTTTCGATATTTCGCTCAGGCAACACCAAGACCAACACATTTTAGGGTCCAGACTCAATCAGACCCAGTACGCTATTATGGTTGCAATAGCGAGTGATGATTCGTAATTTCTAGAAAGTTTGTCATAGCGAGTAGCGATGCGACGGAAATCCTTAAGCCGACAAAACACAGCTTCAATCATCCATCGAAATTTATAGCGCTTTTTATCGAGCGGGATAATCCGTTTGCGGGATTTCCGACCAGGAATAACAGGTTTTGCTCCCCGATCGCGGATGGCGCCTCTTAACTTATCGGAATCGTATCCTTTGTCAGCCAAAACATAACGATAACCCGTCGCCTCCGCCAAAAGGGCGTCGGCCATCTTGACGTCGGAAACGTTGCCCGCCGTGATTTTCATAACGATCGGACGGCCCAATGTATCGCTCAGAACGTGGATTTTTGTTGTTTTTCCGCCTCTTGATAGGCCGATCGCCTGATTTTTCGCCCCCCTTTTCCACCGTGAGCGCAACGGTGAGCCTTCACGTAGCTTCCATCCATCGCCACGGCGTCCGGCAACCATTGCCCTTCAGAAAGCGATTTCAGAATGTTTTTCCAGACCTCTCGACGAGACCAACGGTTAAAACGATTATAAATCGTTGTTGGAGGGCCATATTCCGGCGGGCAATCTTTCCAACGACACCCGCTTTTAAGCACATGGATAATCCCGCTTATGACCCTCCGATCATCCACCCGACGGGCTCCAGGCTGGTTCTTCGGAAGATAAGGTTCAATCGCCATCCATGCGTTGTCATCCAACCAGAATAAGTTCCGCATCATTTCCTCCAAGGCTCTTCCAACCCATTGGAATCACAACAGAGGAACAGATTCAAGAGGATAATTGAGTTTTGACCCTAGTTAATCAGAACTCTTGCCTTCAATCGTTTACAAATGGCGCGAAATCCTTGCATTGGTAATGGTGCCCCTTAGACAATCAACATATGTTATACTCCGTTCATCTGAGAATCCGAAAATTCTCAGGCGCAATAATCCTGAAATTATCAGTGACACCATCGCATAAGGCGGCCCACTCTTTTGGAACGTCATCTCGTAAGAAGCCGAGTATTGCTTCGCAGAAGTCTTTATAGGATGAATAACATTTGTTGTGTGTAATATGTTTGTGCATTACGAGCCAAAGGCGTTCGATCGGATTAAGATGAGGACTATAAGCTGGAATAAAATGCAACTTAATTCGCCGTCCAGGCATAGACAGCCATTCTTGAACTAACTTGGCGTGATGGTATCGGGCATTATCAAGAAAAACGTGTATCAATATTACTGCTGGATACATCAACTCAATTGCAAGCAAAAGAGAAATCGTGCTTTGTGCATCGACTGTCGTTACATCAATCATCTTTGTTTTGCCGGTTTCAAGATTGACAGCGCCGTGAATATGTAAACGCTCTCGGCCGCTGGTTTGATCAATTGCGATTTTGCTTTCTTTTGGAGCCCAACAACCGACAGGCCTTGCTTTGTGAGTAGGATGAACAGCATCCACAAACATAACGACTTCATTATCCTGAAGTGTTTTCTGTAATTCTTGATACGATTCAATAAATGTTTTCTGCTTCTCAACATTCAGTTTGCTTGAAACAGATTGGGGTTTACGATGTTCCATTCCAAGGCGATGAAGTAGGGCAATTAATCCGGAACGCCCCTAATAAATTACATTGAACTCTTTTTCAATCCACGCTCCGACTTCTCGGGTTGTTCGAGGAAGCGTTGCTTCAATCCAAATTTTTAGTTTCTCTTGCTGCTCTATCGTTAAACGGCACGCGCCACCCTCATAATTAAAAGCGACCAAGCCATCAAATCCGTCTTCCTGAAACGAGCGATGCCACCGACGAATCGTATCATCATTAAGCAATAAGGCGCGACCAACCTCTTCGCAACTCCATCCGTCGTCGAGCAACACAAGCGCGTTCGCTCGACGTGCAAGACGATGCTCAACCGTCCCGTCTCGTGCTAACTCTATGAGATCATTTCGATCTTCTGCTGATAAAAAGCCGCCGCGAATCATGTTTCGAGGAGAATCCATTTCGTCTCATAATGCAAGCTTTTTCGCATTCTCGGGGAGTCAGAGTATAACCAACAATAAAAAAGAAAAGGTTACTCAGTGCATTGTCGAAACAATCCGTATTATCACAAATAGGCTGCCGCCGATCATACCACCAAGCGTCAATATAGCAGTCACTATTGATCCGACAACCCATTTAACCATCTTAGAATCTGACTCGGCGCTTTTTCGATCAATTTTTTCAGATAAAACTTTTTCAATGGTTTGAATTTCTGCTTTAACGGCTTGAATGTCGGATTTCGTTGCCAATTCCGAGTTGCCCATGGCTTCTGTTAGAGCCATGACGACACCCTCTGCTTGTTTTTGATCCATGTTCGCCTCGGTCCGAAGCGTTCGAACAAACTTCATTGTATCAAAGGCAACGATCCCCATGACCTACTCCGCTTTTATGTTGGTTTCATTATAGCAGATTTTGTCTAAGCGGCTGTTGATCTCATATGACAACACCGAATCCCCGCGTTGGCAAGGAAATGAGATTGCGCTGCTCACGCAACACACAGATCGACGGATCATCCCACACACAGCAGGAATACATAATATCGCATTTAGCTTAGTCTTGCCTCCGGCTAAACACAAGAGAAAACGGAACTACCGGAAAACTGTGCGACATCATTTCTGCCCCGTACAAACAGCCACGTCCTCATTCCAACTATTCATTGGAGAATGAAAACGCAATCCCGAACGAGGACTATACGTCAAAAAGCGGTCTCGCCCCTTCTGATCGACAACTTTTCCGTGCCACAGGTCTTGCTCCACTGACGAAAGCACCACAAGAACCTTATTCGCATTGGTGCGCCCCCAGCCAAGAGTTAAAGCCGCCTGCACGTCTCTTTGAAGTCTCGGCCGAACACCAACTTCCGATAACATCCACGCCCGACGAACATCGGAATCCTCAATCCATGGTATTACCTGCCCGTCATCATCCAGCCGCGCCAGTCGAATGATGACGCTTTCTTCGCCGAGCCGCGTTGAAACGCGAACATCATCAGCCCATCCGGAATCTTGTCCGGCATATCCTTTATTCAACTTTAAAAGATTGGCATCTGCAATACCGGCCTCTGCGTTCTCGTTGCCGATAACTTGGCAATAATTCTTCTCCAAAGCCTCCGAAAAGCCTTTTGCCGCGTCTTCACCGTAAACCGCTTCCACCAGAGTTCTCACATCTTCTGGAATCCGCCACTGCCTTTGCCGAAACAAAACCTCGGCCGAGCGCCACATCACAACATGATTGCGATAAACATAAGCCGCTCGCGGAAACGCCGATGAATACCAATTCGCTGCCACTTCTCGAATCGGATCAGGAGAAATCACCAACAACTCCGGTCCGGGAACAGGTCGCCCCCCCCGCAAATGCCGCCACACACGCCCGGCGCGCTGTAACAGAAGATCGACCGGCGCTAAATCCGAGACCATCATATCAAAATCTAGATCAAGAGATTGCTCGATCACCTGAGTCGCAATCAAAACCCCCGCGCGCTGTTCGGAACGACTCTCTTTACCGAAACGGCGAATAATATCTTGCTCTATGGCCAGTCGATCGCCCAATGCGCACCGCGCATGAAAAACCGAAACCGCAATTCCCAATGTTTCCAGACTCTCGGCAGCGGTAAATACATCCTCAACTGTGTTGCGAATCCAAGCGATCGCCGCGCCAGTGCGCACCGCCGCAGCAATTCGAGCCGTTGCATCATCAGCGGATTCAAGGCGCGTCACGGTTAGGCTGCGTGGCAGATCTGGCCTCGCCGCCTTCGGCGTTTCTTGAACAAAATCCCGCCCCGCCAGAGTAGCTAACGGATAAGCCGTCTCCTTCAGCTCACAATCGTCGGCAGCTTGCCCGAGCCCCTTGCGAAACGCATGAACCAAGTCTCGACGCCTCTGCACCGGCAGAGTCGCGGAAAGCACGATGGCATTGCCTCCCAGTCCCGCCTGAAACTCCAACAGCGCATCCAGCTCGGCTCCCATATAAGAATCGTAAGCATGGGCCTCGTCCACGATCAAAACCCGCTGAGTCAATCCCAACAGCCGCAAAGACTGAAACTTCGCCGGAAGAACCGCCAAAAAAGCTTGGTCTATCGTTCCTGCCCCAATATCCGCTAGAAACGCCTTGCGCCGACTATCCGCTAACCACACCGCACATGCGGCCCCGGACTCGTCACCTTGTGCATGATCCTCATTGAGTTCAGATTCCGGTGATGCGTCTTCCGCTTGATCAGCGATTGTCAATGAGCCCATCCAGCGCGCAACGCTGCTGCGAAAACGTGGGTTCAACGAGGCCGCTCCATGCGCCAAACTTAAGGACGGTTGCGGACCATCCCCTGAAAACATCCGCAAATAGATGCTCTCCAACCGACGGTAAAACGCATCAGCCGTCGCCATGGTCGGCAAAGCCGCATACAAACCACTCGCACGCCCCGCCGCCATCAACCGATGCGCTAAAATCACCGCCGCTTCCGTCTTTCCGCCCCCGGTCATATCTTCGATTAAGACCAGAACCGGGCCTTCCGGCAAAGGCGTTTGCTCGGCCCACGATTGAACCGGACTCGGAACATGATCTAGCCCCGTCAGAGCCCGATAGCCCGTTATTTGACTCGGAGTTGACGGCTCTAGTCCCGCCTCTTGAACCGCTTGCCGCGCCCGAGGCCGCGCAAAATTCTCCCAATATTCTTCAATCGAAAGACCTACCGGAGAGCAATACGGAAACCACTCCTGGTTTGACCCAAGCCAATCTGCTAGGACAGCCAATCCAGCCAACCTCCAACTTACACGAGGAATATTCTTGCAAACAGACGCCGAAACCGACGTCGGTCGAAACAAAGCATACATTCGCTCAATAAATTCTTGACCGAACCCTAGCAACTCTTTTCCAAAAACGCTGACAAGAGACAGTTTGATCTCACGACCAGGGCGGCCATGATGACAAAACATCGGGAGCAAAAGCCCCCGCGTTTGACTGAGACGCCAATTCTCAAAAGGTTGGAAGACGCCTTTCTTTGACAACTCAGCCCACATCGCCCATCCCGCCAAGTCATGCCGAGGCCCACTCGCCTCTTTCTTTAAAGAACCGAGTTGAGCTTCAGGCCAAAGCTCCGGAATTTTGGCAAGAAACGGTCGCGACAACTTCCCCAAATCATGAAGACTTAACAAAAAACCAATCAACCGCCGCAACTCTTGAGGATTGCCTTTTAACTCAAAAGCCTCAGCAATCGGCTCCGAAAGATACGAAGATTGCTCGACGAGAACATCTCCCACTGCCGCAACATCCAAACAGTGAAAAACCGTTGGATGAAACAAGGGCGTATCTGGAATATTTTGTCTAGACTTTCCCCAAAATAAAAGAATATTTTCATATATTGGCTCACTTGACATAATGAGTTATCATCCTCAAAAAAAGATAATCCAATAACTTCACAGAGACAAAATTAATTATTACATTCTTCTAACCGACTTGCGCAATAAGCCATTTGCCGCGTATGCAACAACATGGCGAATGCGGCGTTACCACCAGAATTAACATACAACAATTCAATACCTCAGCGTGAACTTGGTTACGGAATGTGTCAATGACTTTGAGACATGGCGGGTGTCAAAATTAGGCTATGGCCTGAGTTCTCCGGACGGCCCAATTATCCCGCTTGCGAGGCGCGGCGTGGAAGGGAGCAGGTCGGAGACGCTCTATTTTGTGGACGCGGTCCATCCCGCGCACACGGGACACGCGGCGTTCGGCTGGATACGCAAGGGCAAAACCAAAGAACTGAAAAGCAACCATGGACGCTCGAACCTTAACGTCAACGGCGCGTTGAGTTGGCCGGATCGCGCAGTTATCCACCGCGAAGAAAAGCGCGTTACAAGCGCCGCCATGATCGCGTTGTTCGAAGATATTCTGGCCAAGCATCAGACGGCAACAGTCATCTCCATCGTTCTGGACAACGCCCGTTACAACCACTCGAAAGAATTGCGCGCGTGGCTGGACGAAAAGGGCCAAAAACTGCACATGG
>CAUYUA010000281.1:0-12712 GCA_963575675.1 Azospirillaceae bacterium | reverse complement strand
TCCCCCCTTATAATCCCCGGCGACCAGGAACACAGTCCCTGGACCCGTCTAATTTTTTTATCCGAGCTTTACTTTTCTCGCTTTGCTTTGTTCTACTTTACTCTACTCTACTCTGTCCTAACATACAGAGAATTACAACAGCATCGTCAACGGGTCTTCAATCAATTTCTTGAAGACAGCCATGAATTCTGCGCCTAAAGCGCCGTCGACCACTCGATGATCAATCGAAAGCGTGCATGTCATCACCGTAGCCACCGCCAAAGCGCCGTCACGCACAACCGGACGTTGTTCTGCGGCGCCGACCGCCAACAAGCACGCTTGCGGCGGATTGATAATCGCCGAGAACTCACGAACGCCATACATCCCCAGGTTGGAAATAGAAAAACTCCCTCCCTGGAACTCTTCCGGCTTCAATTTGCCATCGCGCGCTCGTTTGGCCAACTCCTTCATTTCGTTGGAAATGTCGGCAAGCCCCTTGGTCTCGGCCTGACGGATGATCGGCGTGATCAAACCGCCTGGCGTGCTGACCGCCACAGAAATGTCGGCGTGATCATAGAGTAGAATCGCGTCTTCCGTCCAAGAAGCATTGACTTGAGGCTTCTTGCGCAACGCCAAAGCAATTGCGCGAATGACGAAATCGTTGACGGAAAGCTTATAATCCGAAGACCGTGCGTTCAACTCTTCGCGAACCGCCAGCAATCGATCGACTTGGCAATCGATGGTGACGTAGAAGTGAGGAACGGTTTGCTTGGATTCGCTCAAACGACGGGCGATAACTTTGCGCATGCCGCTGTTGGGTTGCGCTTTGTAGCGCATGCCCAATTTCTCCGCCAGAACGCGGGCGTCCGGCTCTGCCGGAGCAACCGCCTTGGGATGCTGAGGGGAGGGGGACGCAACCGGAGCGGCGACGTTTGCCGAAGCAACCGCTGGCGTCGGAGCGGCAACCGGGATTCCCGGAGCAACACCTGGAGCAACAATCGGCGCCGCCGGAATGACGGCGGGAACTTGCGCGCGCGCAGATTCAACGTCGGCCTTAATGACGCGACCGTTAGGGCCGCTGCCAACGAGTCGACTTAAATCGAGTCCGTAGCTTTGAGCTAAACGCCGCGCCAGTGGGCTGGCGCAAACGCGCTTGCCGTCGGAGAGCGCGGCGCCGGTTTGCCGCGAAACGACTGTGGGCGCTGAAACGACAGGCGTCGGCTCGGCGACCGAAGACGGTTTGGCGACCGGAGACGGCGCAATCGTTTCGCCCTCTTCGCGCAACAGAGCAATGGGGGTTCCCACGGCGACTCCGGTGGTTCCGGCGGGAACCAGATACCGGTCGAGCGTTCCCTCCTCGACGGCTTCAACCTCCATCGAGGCCTTATCGGTTTCGATTTCGGCGATAGGGTCTCCCGCGCGAATGGAGTCGCCGGGTTTTTTCAACCACTTGCTCAAGGCGCCTTCGGTCATGGTCGGCGACAAGGCCGGCATCAGAATCTGAATCGGCATGGTGTCTTCCTCTGAAGCGGCCGCCGGTCAGCGCCGATAGCAAACGTCCTTGGCCGCTTTAACAATGGCCTCCGGCTGAGGCACGGCCAGTTTTTCCAGGTTTGCGGCGTAGGGGAGGGGCACGTCGGCGCCATGGACGCGGACCATGGGAGCATCGAGATCGTCGAAAGCGCGCTCCATGAGTATTGCGGCGATTTCGGATCCGATTCCCGCAAACGGCCACCCTTCCTCCACCGAGACCAAACGATTGGTTTTGCGCACGCTGGCGAGGATCGTATCGACGTCCAGAGGGCGCAAGGTGCGCAGATCAATGACTTCGGCCTGAATGCCGCTTTCGGCCAGACGTTCGGCTGCGGTGAGGGCGTGCATGACCATCAGCGAGAACGCTACGATCGTCACGTCGGCTCCCGAGCGCACGACTTTGGCTTTGCCTATCGGCAGAATGAATTCAGGGTCTTCCGGAACCGGGAAGCTTTGACCGTAGAGGATTTCGTTTTCCAGGAACACGACGGGGTTGGGGTCGCGGATTGCGGCTTTCAGCAAGCCTTTGGCGTCGGAGGCGGTGCAGGGCGCGACGACTTTCAAGCCGGGGCAATGGGCGTACCAACTGGCGAAGCACTGCGAGTGCTGCGCTCCGACGCGCGCGGCGGCGCCGTTGGGGCCGCGAAAGACGATGGGGCATCCCATCTGGCCGCCTGACATGTACAGAGTTTTTGCCGCCGAATTCAGAATGTGATCGATCGCCTGCATGGCGAAATTGAAAGTCATGAACTCGACGACCGGACGGAGGCCATGAAAGGCGGCGCCCACGCCGAGACCTGCGAAACCCATTTCGGTGATTGGGGTATCGATGACTCGTTTGGCGCCGAATTCTTGGAGCAAACCTTGAGTGACTTTATAGGCGCCTTGATACTCGCCGACTTCTTCGCCCATGACGAAGACGTTGGGGTCTCGGCGCATTTCCTCGGCCATGGCGTCGCGCAGAGCGTCGCGCACTGTTTGCTTCGTCGCTTTTTCGAAAAAGCGCTCTTCCGCTTCGTCCGTCATCGTTTTGGTTGTTGGGGTGGGCGTTGGGGCGACGGCGGCGGGCAGGGCGGTGGGAAGCGTCACGGGAGTAGAGATATGAGTCGATGTTGCAACCGGCGCGGAACTTGCGCTTTCTCCTTCGGCCAACAGCAGAGCGACCGGCGTATTCACCGCTACTTTTTCGGTTCCGGCGGAAATTAGAATCCGCCCTAAAGTCCCCTCGTCCGTCGCTTCGACTTCCATCGTCGCCTTATCGGTTTCGATCTCCAGCAGAAGTTCGCCGGATTTAACCACGTCGCCTTCGTTTTTCAACCAGCGCGTGATTTTTCCTTCGGTCATCGTCGGCGACAACGCCGGCATCAGAATCTCAATCGGCATGCCTTTGGCTCCGGCAGCAGAATCGCGGATCACCGGCTTCGAAGGCCGCAAACAGCGGCCCATTCGGCGATCGCTCGATCCGGAATGGAATCGGGAACGGGCGGAATCAGGCGTCCAGCAAGACGTCGGTCCACAACTCAGACGGCTCCGGCTCCGGGTTCTGCTGGGCGAACTCCGCCGAATCCGCCACCACCGCCTTCACCTCGCGATCGATGGTCTTCAGGGTTTCCTCGTTGACCAATCGACCGTCAAGCAACCGTCGCCGCAATGAATCAATTGGATCTGACTCTGATCGAACCTTGCTGACTTCTTCCTTGGTTCGGTATTTGGCGGGGTCCGACATCGAATGTCCGCGATACCGATAGGTTTGCATTTCCAAAATCACGGGGCCTTTGCCGGAACGAGCATAAGGAACCCATTCCTCCGCCGCCGCGCGCACCGCCTGAACATCCATTCCGTTCACTTGAACGCCTGGAATGCCGTAGGCGCTGCCGCGCAAATACAATTCCCCGGCGGCGGCGCGGGCTTGCGCCGTGCCCATGGCGTATTTGTTGTTTTCCACCACATAAATGCAGGGCAATTTCCACAGAGCCGCCATATTGAACGACTCGTAAACCTGTCCCTGATTGATCGCTCCGTCGCCGAAGTAGACGGCGCTGACGCCGCCGTCGCCGGTGTATTTATGTCCGAACGCCAGGCCTGTGCCCAAAGGAACTTGCGCGCCGACAATACCGTGCCCGCCGAAGAATCTTTTTTCGCGGCTGAACATATGCATCGAGCCGCCTTTGCCTCGCGAGTAGCCTCCGCGACGCCCGGTGAGTTCCGCCATGACGCCGCGCGCATCCATGCCGCACACCAACATGTGGCCGTGATCGCGATAGCTGGTGATGACCGAGTCGCACGGCTTCAGAGCCGCTTGCATTCCGACAACCACGGCCTCTTGGCCGATATACAGGTGACAGAATCCTCCGATCAGCCCCATGCCGTACAATTGCCCCGCTTTTTCTTCAAAGCGGCGAATCAATAACATTTCTCGATAATAACGTAGAAGAACGTCCGGCGAGGCATCAACGGCAGACGTCGCACCGGCTGCGACGTCTGAAACGGGTGTGTCGGTTGCTGTCGTGGGCAAGGCGCCCTCCCCTGATCCTGTTCAGCTTAATCCTGTTTTCAAACCACGCCCGACAATACACCGCCCTTCATATCGAGGAACACCCTAGAAGGTCCCTCACATCCGCAACACACCAATTCAACAAGCTCAAAGCTGCAATTGCGAAAGAATTGGAACGGCGTTGCATATGACGGCGTTTGAAGGATATTCGGCGTCCGTATAAATCTTCCTAATGCATAGTTTTTGGTTGCTCCGAATAAAGATCAAAAGGTCTCCTTTTGATCTTTATTCGGAATTCATCGTTGATTGTCGAAAATGGACGATGCCGGGTTGGTGACGACCGGCGCCGGATCATTTCGACGCGGCAACATCACGATTACATCATCCGGGTGGCTATAGTTCAGCATTTGACGGGATCTCTCGTCGAGCATGTCTCGATCCAAGTGATCCGGCCGCATCAAAGACGAACGATGTTCGATCATTTGTCTTTCTTGACGTAGTTGCTCCAGAACCACTTGAGCTTTCGCCACTTCGTTTTGTAAATGACGCAACTCAAACAGGCCTCGGTCGCCATAGACGCCATAGTAAACGAAGTAAGCAAAGATGACCGCACACAGCAAAGGCCCCAGAATGACCCGCACGCGACGATTTAGGGCGCTGCAAATTCGATTTGATATTTCTGTGGCTTTCATCTGCGAGTCGCCTCTTCCTGATCTCTTCGCCGCGTGCGCCGAGTTCTGAAATCGAACTCTATATCTGGGTATTGGCGAGGAGAAAAAAACAAATTCCTGTCGAGATTAGGCGCGCCGCCTCAAAAAAGTCGAGAAATTTTTATCCGAAATTGCGCGTCGACAAGCTCCGGCGGTCTTGAGAGGGCGCTTGAGGTCGAAGAAGGGCGAGGAGAGCCAAACGCTTTTTTTGGGGAGGAGCGTTTCATCTTGGCGGGGCGCGGGAGTTCAACGCACGGCGGCATGAATCACACGATCTCCCGGTCGAATTCCCAACCATGACGCGACTCCCCCTTTGATTTCCAGAACCGCCACGACGGGCTCGTTGGAACTGATCAGCTCCAACGATTGAGGTTCCGCTCTTTGATGGATGTTGACGATTCGTCCGCCTCGCCCAACGAAAATGATGTCGAGCGAAATTAATGTATTCATCATCCAGAAAGTGGCGCGCCGTTCTTGTCCGAACACGAACAACATGCCGGAATCTTCCGGCATTTTTTCGCGGAACATCATTCCTTGTTGTTGTTGGGCCGGAGTTTCGGCAAGTTCGATGTTGAAATGAAATTTTCCTCCACGCGAGGTTTCCACCACCAACGGCGCGCGCCTGAAGGCCATCGCCGAAGCTTCCGACTCCAGGCCAGAAGCGCCTGAAGCAAGAACCGCACTCGTCGCCCCGATTTTTAGTAAAACAACCATCGCCGCGATGACGACCATGGCGCAAGAAATTAGACGACGCCTATTGTTCTTCACCGCCCTATCTCTTTCTTAATTTTCTTTATATCTCAGTTCTATTTCCGAATTCGTTTCGGTTTTAGATTTACGCCGCCCTGATTTCGTATTCGCGATTTTGGTTAATCTTCACCCAAAACGCGCAACAGCACAGCGTCCAAATCCTCTTTGGTGAACGGCTTGTACAATACGGCGTCGGCGCCCCATGTTTGCGCCAAAGCGATTGATGTATCGATCGGCATATCCGGAGCGCCTCCGGATATGGCGATCACACGGAGGTGGCTGTGTTGTTGACGCCACCGTTTCAGAAGATCAATGCCGGTTCGTTTGGGCATCCACAAATCTGTAATGACCAGGTCGAACCGTGTTTCCGCCATAAGCGACAGCGCATGATCGCCATCGGTCGCTTCCGTCACCAAATACCCCGAAACTTCAAGCGCGCTCCTCAGCATGAGCCGAACTGTTTCGTTGTCGTCCGCAATCAGAATCCGCTTCATAAACCGCGCCTTTCTTTACAGAGGCGAAAAACATCTGCATTCCTTACGCCGCTTATTGAATATAAGCAAACTCCAAAAGTTTGCTGAAACGGCGTTTTAAAAAACGATCATAAGTTCGTTCAGGGCATTCCAAAATCAAAAAAACTTCTATGCCAAAATGGATGTTCGTGTCGGGATAAAACAAGAACGGAAAGGGTAAAAACTTTTGCAGCGCTTCGCCATCAACGTTCTCCTTTTCCCAGAAGCGATCTGAGTGTATATTATTTATCTTTCAATACAACATGATTCATGCACGTTCATTCTTCGAGAACAGCCGCGAGGGCGCATCAGATTAATGATAATAAACGCCGTTTGGAGCAAGGCGTTTTTTTTCATGCGAAAAGAGCTAGAAAGCAAGTACAGTTTTTAAACTTTTTTAAACCCCAAAATTTAGGGTGTGTAAAAAGATAACAAAAGTTTCATGAAGGAGTTTTGTTATGTTTGGAATAAAAAAAGAGGGCGTGAAAATTCGTATTTTTATTTTCATAGTAATTATGGTTGGTGGTTCAATTGTGTTTAAGGCTGCGTCGGCCAAGGAAATTATATCGATTTACAATTGGGAGGATTACCTTTCTCCCGCCCTGATTTCCGAGTTTGAACAACAAACCGGCGCAGAAGTTAAACTCGATTTCTTTCAGTCGTATGATGAAATGTTGAATCGCATCTCCTCTCCGGACCATGGAGTGGATATTTTTTTTCCGGCCAACCACATGATTCAGGCGTTGATAAAGGATAAGCTGATCGCGCGCGTTACGCCGTCTGTGTTTGCCGGTTTTGAAAACATCGATGATGGGTGGCGTTTTCCTTATTATGACCCCTATGGAGAATACAGCCTTCCGTTTCATTGGGGGACCACAGCAATTCAAGTTGACGACGCCGTCATAAAGGACATCGTTAAAGAAAACGGGGAGAGCCTCAGTCTTATTTTTAACCCTCCGGTTTCTCTGCGTGGACGAATCGGTTTATTGTACGAGACCGATGAAACGGTGTCTATGGCGCTCCATTATCTTGGATTGCCGTCTTGCGCCGATCGTCCCGAACAAATGGAACGTCTCCGAGTTCTTTTCTCTTCTCTTGTCGGCGCTGTGGTTATTATGAAGGATCCTTTGTTGCCGCAGCTCTTGGCTGAAACCACCGTCGTGCGTATGGCTTGGAACGGCGATGCGCTGCGTGCTCGGGAGAAAAGACCCTCTTTACGTTATATCTATCCGCGTGAAGGCGCTTTGGTTTGGGCCGACGCCATTGTGGTTGCGCAAAATGCGCCTCATCCGGATTTGGCGCGGAAATTCATGGCTTTTATGTTGGACGCTCGCCGCGTCGCCGCGCAGACCAATTTCACTCGATACGCCAACGCGATTCGCGACAGTGAGAAATACATAGATCCGGTGCTTTTGACGGCTCCGGAAGTGGCGATTCCCGCTTCGGCCAAGCTGCATTTTTACCATGGCTGCTCAGCGAAAACGACGGCGATTCATGAAGCGTTTTGGTCGGAGATGCGAGAGATTCTTCAGAAAAACCAACGAAAAGAATAATGTATTGGTAAAGCGCGGCGTTTTTCAACGAGTCGAACGAATCGCCAAACGCGACGCCTTGAGTCCGAGATGAGTCGAATTCAGGATGAGTTTTATTTTTTATGCATCGACATGTGTCAGTCTCGAACTTCTATGAACGTAGACGGTCGGAAGGAAGCAAATCCAATAGAGGAAAGTAGCAGAGAGAATCCTGCACTCCAGCAAGAGCGTAACGCTCATTGAAAACGCAACACGGCAATGCTTGTAGATTTACTTGTCTTGATCGCGCTTCCGCAAGCAAGACATTTTCTTTTTCTTCATTTCCCTCCAAAGCGCTGCGCGTGCGCGCCGTATCCAGACCAATTCGCGCAGCGACTTCCAACAACACATCGATCTCACCGATATCTTGGCCGCGTCCAAAATATGCGGCGAACACTTCTTGGATCGCAGCAGGGCCGCAGTGAAACCTTTCGGCGAAAAGAATTAAGCAATGCGCTTGCAACGAGTTTGGCAAACGTCGAATTTGCGATAAGTTCAATTGAACGCCATCGCGCGTGGCCATGTCCTCGATCGCAGCATAGACCTGACGCGCTTTTTCCATCGTTCCAAAACGAATCACCGAGTAAAGGTCACGATCAAGACCTTCTTCGGGGACGTCGGGATGAAGCCGGAACGGACGCCATCTATGCCGCGTCGCCACATGCTTGCGGGCGTTCAGAGCTTTTTGCAGTCGTTGTGAGCCCAGGTAACATAACGGACAGATCAAGTCCCCGTATACGTCGATCACAAGCAAGAAACTTCTCCTAAAACAATTCCGTGCGCTATTTTCGTTCGAAAAGATCGGTTGTCGTCATAGCGAGACTCTTTAATCGTTTGAAGTGCGACAGTCACCTAGGAATGCGGCGGATGCGGATCGTTTGCCTTCCTGACGGATTTACGCTACAGCGCCTTTCGCCCAAGTTCCAACGCCGCGCGTCACACGCCTGAGATTACACTCGACAGAGTCGCCATGAAAACCATCCTTTCCATTCAATCACACGTCGCCATGGGTTATGTCGGAAACCGCGCCGCATCGTTTCCTTTGCAGCGCTTGGGTTTCGAAGTGATCGCAGTAAACACCGTTGAATTGTCGAATCATACCGGCTATGGCGAATGGACTGGGCGTAATCTGAGTCCTTCAGAGATCGCCTCGATCATCAGCGGCGTGGAGGCTCGGGGTGGTTTGGAGCAGTGCGATGCGGTGTTGACGGGATATTTGGGGGATCGAGAAACCGGTCAAGTGATTCTCGACGCCGTCGCCAAAGTGAGACGTTGTAATTCGCGGGCTCTGTTTTGCTGTGATCCTGTAATGGGCGATCAGGGGCAAGGTTTTTTCGTGCAACCGGGAATTCCAGATTTTATGCGGGATGCTATTGCTCCCGCCGCCGACATTTTGACGCCCAATCAATTCGAACTTGAGTTTCTGAGCGGTGGGCCTATCGCGTCTTTGGAGCAAGCTTTGCTTGCAACCGCGAAAGTCCGGAATCGAAACACGAAATATGTGTTGTTGACCAGTTTTTCGCGAATCGACGCCTCGCCGGCAACCATAGAGATGTTGCTTGATAGTCCGGATGGCGCGTGGTTGGTGTCGACGCCTAAGGTTCTCCTTTCGCCACCGCCCAACGGCGCGGGAGATTGCGTGACGGCGCTTTTTTTGGCTCATTTTCTTAAGACACGCGCGCCGGCGCAAGCGTTGGGATATGCGGCGTCCGCCATTTACGCGGTTTTTCAGGCCACTGCGCGGGCAGGGACTAGAGAATTACAGATCATCGCAGCTCAAGATGAGTTGTCTTGTCCCTCTAAAACCTTTCATGTCGAGCGTGTGCAATAATAAATCAGACGGAGCCAAAGACTGTGTTTTGGGTCGTCGGGAACCTAAGGGAAGGGAATTGTTTTTACACGCTTCCCGCGACCGGGAACGCAGCTCCAGTATCTGCTTGGCGCATTAATAAATCACACCACGATGTTTGTCACCTGCGGCCCTCGCGAAGGCCCGGCCGCCGTCTTCTCGTATGCGTTTATCGCCGCTTTCCACGGTTCGATGTGAAGTCCGGGACCAAGTTTTTCTTGTGACACCAGTTGCGCCATAAACTTCAATCCGGACCATAGGCGCCCCCAAAGACTACGCCGAGACACGCCATTGGACGAAGATTCCGAATCTTCCGCCGTCCTCGAAGCAGAGACCGCAGCTCCGCCTTCGTCCGACGACAAAGAGGCCGGTTCAATCTCCGTTCCACCCGTAGAGCGACTGCGTTTCCGATCCTCTAGAGCAAAGTCGCGAGCGACATCTGCCGACACCAGCTCCCAGCGCGTCGCCGTTGTCGCCGTTACGGCGTCTCCACTTAACGTCGGAGCTTGTCGCGTTGTCGCCGGCAACGCTTCCGTCGCCCCCAAACGATCCGGCCCCATAAACGTCCGAGCAACACCGTCTTTCCGTTGGCTCGTCGCAGAAGACGCCGCCGCAATCGCCGTGGTGGCTGTCACCACCGGCAAATTCGAAATATTTGTCGTCATTGCGGCCGCACTCCCTTTAACATTCGTCCTTCAATTGACGCCCTCTCAGCATACCAAAGAAACACTCTCTTGCGTAAACAAAATCCCATTCTCTGTAAATCAAACAGCCGCAACACGTTCTTGACAATTCCCGTGGAACTTTACAATTCCCATAGAAAAGAATCAGAAAGCAATCAAAATGACATTGACACTTTCAAGCTCATCGTCATAATTTGTCCCAAGAGCCTGTCCGGAGAAAATCACTCTCAAACGCCTCCTCCCTTAACGCATTCTTTAACGCATCCAAGGATTTTCTTATGTTGTTCCTGTAGATGAATCTTTTAGACGGGTTCTGATTTTCTCCATCTCTCGCTTGAGACGCCTGTCCAGAAAAAAAAGACTCTCTCGCAGTAGTTATTCTTTCTCCGCGCAAACCATGCGCGTCTTTGTCGATAGACGACTTTGTCGATGGGTGACGGACGTGAAGATTTCGACTTCTGGCGCAATGTTGGTCATTATAAGCATGATCATCGCCGGATTTATCAACTTTGTCTTGTGGTCAATTCCCAACCGCTCGGTCTTCGTCGAAGAGCCGCCCGGAGGAAAGTTCAAGAGCGTGTCCTTCGGTCCATTCCGCAACAATCAAAGCCCTTTGGCGCTCGTCTATCCTACTGCGGAGCAGATCGAAGAGGACATCAAAATAATCCGCAAACAAACCGACGGCGTCCGCACTTACACCAGTTTGGAAGGACTGGAAAATGTTCCGGCTCTAGCGCGCAAATACGGACTAAAGGTCATTATGGGCGCGTGGCTCAGCAACATTACGACCGACAACGAACGTGATGTGCAATCTGTAATCGCTTTGGCCAACGCATATCCTGATGTGATCACGCGCGTGATCGTCGGCAACGAAACGCTTTTGCGGGGTGAACTGAAACCACAGCAAATCGCTACATACCTCCGGCGCGTGCGTAATGCGATTCGACAACCGGTCAGTTACGCCGATGTTTGGGAGAATTGGTTGAAACATCCATACCTCGCCGGAGAAGTGGATTTCGTCACCATTCATCTTTTGCCGTATTGGGAAGACGCATATTCTGGGGTCAATCAAGCAACCATCAGCATTCTCCGCGCGTATCGCCAAATCTCCGATCGTTTTCCCGACAAACCGATTCTTATCGGCGAGGCGGGGTGGCCCACGGCAGGTCGCACGAGAGGGCCCGCCACGCCGAGTCGAGTTAATAAAGCTCGTTTTGACAGCTTATTCGTTCGACTCGCCGCCGATCACGGTTTTGATTATAATCTGATTGAAGCTTTTGATCAGAAATGGAAAATCAAACAGGAAGGAACTGTTGGAGGGCGTTGGGGGTTGTATGACGCAGACCGTCAGCCTAAATTCGAGTTCGGAACTCCGATTGTTGAAAATCCGGCGTGGTGGAAACAGTTTTTGCTTTCGTTTTCTTTGGCCGCCGTCGTGACTGCGGGAGTGGCGGTGTTTGGTTTGCCTTTGCCTTCAACGGGACTTGCCGCCGTGGCGATCCTTAGTCAAGGGCTGGCGGCGGGATGGGTCTTGGCGTTGGGAAGAGCGCTTGATTTGCCTTATTTTCTCCATGACGTTTTCTTCGCCTTTTTTATGTTGACTTTGCAAACTGTTGCTTCTGCGGGTATGATTGCCGCGACGATTTCCTTCTGGACAACGGCTCCGCCGCCCGCCCGCGACGCTTATGGCATAATTTTGGTTGCGGACTATCCGTGGTTTGCTCGAATCGGACGCTTGGCGATGAAAGTGCTGTTGATGATTGCCGTCATCTGGTCGGCTTTGCTGATCTTTGATGGTCGTTATCGCGATTTTCCTTTGCCGGCTTATGCTGCTCCTGCTTTCGGGGTGCTCGCATTAGGCGTTTTCCGTCTGTTGAGTTGTTCTTCTGGATGCCGCTTGTGCGAGGCGTTCGCTTTTGCAGGGTTGTTTGAGCGCGATATTCCCTCTGCGCCGCAAACCTCCGCTCCGGCTCGTTCTTGGCTGGAGGTCGCAAAACGTCGTCCGCTGGAGTCGCGTTTGGCTTTGGCTCTTATCGCAATGGCGGTAGGCGTGATTGTGCGTGAAGGTTTGGTCAATACAGAGGCTACTTTATGGAGCGCAACCCAAGTTATCTTGGCGCTTCCTCTTATAGCGACGGTGGTCTGTGATCGAACTGAGACCGCCGAGAATCCTGACTTTTCTCTTTATCGACAAATTTAGGCGGGTTTAGAGACTGTGGTTTCCAGTCGCTCGGGCTAAGGGCGAAAGCTCTCCTTACTCGCGATTAGAGTCTGATTGATGTTTTCTTCGGGGTGTTTTTTTCCGGACAGACTCTATCAACGGCTCGCTTTTGCGGATGGTTGACGTTTGTGGCGAGACGATACGAATAAATAAACGATTCCAGAGGGGGGATCGATTCGCGAATTAAGAGGGGCTTTCGCTCTTCTTCTTTTTATTCTTTATGATCTTCCTGCGACCAGGAACACAGTCCTTGGGCCTTTTTTTTAAATCTTATAGAGCCGCCAAACACTGGAGAACGTCTAATGCGCCTACTTCGCCAATGCCTTTGGTCTGTTCTGCTGTTGACGGCCACCGCAACCCACGCCGCCACGGGACGGAACCGGCAGAACGACCGGACAAGACGGAGGCAC
>CAUYUA010000280.1:0-12733 GCA_963575675.1 Azospirillaceae bacterium | reverse complement strand
TTCATTGGTTATGTATCCCTGGATGACATGGGTTAATAAATAGGCTCGTTGGTATGACACTGCCTGAGGATTTCCTTATATTCAGGCAAATGAGGCATATAATCGCAACGATGTTATATCGTCGAGCCGAGGGCAAGGCCGAGGGCAAGAGAGACATGCGATGAGCATTAACAGAAAAATTATTATGCGCAAGATGGCAAGGGCAGACCTCTTGAGGAAAAGAAACGTGCAAGGAGTGGTGGCGGTTTGCATGCTGACCGCCGGGTTTAGTCTTATGGCCCCGTTCCTTGGCGCAGGACAAAACGTCGACTTTGTCTTTTATCGGTGGTTTGGGCTCAGTCGCTTTGATTTGTTAATATTCTCCGTCGGAATCGCATCGACGGCGCTCTTTGCATCGGCGACGACTTTCTTCGTCGCAACGTCGGCCATCGAGAGAATAGCCGCCGCGCCTCGGTGGATTGGAATTCTACCATCGGAGCCGCATCAAGATCGGAGTTATCAAACAACACGTCACGCAGTTATTTCCATATGCTTGGCGACGTCGTTGTCGGCGCTGCTGGCGATCATTATGCATTTGTCCGTGCAGGATTTCGTCTTAGATTATACTCGACACTCGCTTGAGAGGCTGGTCGATTTCGAGCCTGCGGCTCGCGCGCAACTCGGGAATTACATTGAATTCCTAAATCCGATCAATTCTTTTTTCTATGCAAGCAATAAAACCGCCAGTGTTATTATGTTCAAGCTTTTGGTCGGAGCGGGAGCCGCGCCGGAAACGGCACGGGGCATTTTGCTTTTGTTTTATTCGACGGCATTCGGATCAGGCTTTGGTTGGTTGTTCTATGCGGCGTGTCGCCGTCGATCGGCCGCCGTGGCCGGTGTTTTAATTGCTTTTTCTTTGCCGCATATCGCCGTTATTTACGGTCTTTTTCCGATTCCAACGCTTTCCGGCGTATTGAGCGTCAGTCTGTTCTGTATGGCTGTTGCATCATGCATGTTGGGCTGGCGCTTGGCGGCTATTGTTTTATGGTTGTGCCAAGGGGCGTTCCACCTCACGACGTTCGTTGCGTGGTCGCCCGTGATATTACTTTGTTTTTCCTATTCTTTGCTGGAGCGTTGGAAACTTTCTCGACGAGCGCTGGCGATTGGGTTGGTGGTCGCTCCGCCCGCGCTGGGGCTTTTGGCTGGCGCTTTAGAAGCCGGTGGCGTTCTTCCTTTTCGTGGCGACCCTGTTTTCTGGGCGCTTGACCGCGTCAGAACCTTTCACACCGTTTTTTTGTTCACAGAACGCTATCATTTGGTCATCGCTTATCTGTCCGAACTCTTGGCGATCGGTTTGCTGTGTTTGTCGCCCCGCGCCAAAAACTCGCCACTCCACAACATCAATGTTTGGGTCGTCGCGCTGGGCGCTGGCGTTTTTTTGATGTACGCTCTGGCCGTGGAGACGGAGTGGTCGGTCATTGCATCTTTCTTTTTGCCTTTGCGATATGAATGCATCCTCGTCGTCTTTCTTCTAGCCAATTTGTTTCACACGATCGGAATCGGTCGAACCAGATTAACGATAGAAAAGGCGATTGCCGCCGCAACCTTGTTTTCCGTGCTTTTGGCCAGCCGCTTTCCTCATACGCTGCCGGATCAACCGATGACAACAATCTGGATTTGGGCAATGTTTCAGGCGTGGTTGGAGCGCGTCGAAGGCGGCCCCAAGATACGCCCGACAATTGTCTTCGCGGCGCCGGTTTCTGTTGTTCTGGTTGTTCTTGCTTACTTATTGTGGGCTCCATCCGCGTCAATCGAAATCGCATCGTCTCCGGACTTTGCCCGTTTGTTCGGCGTTGCAGACGCGAATATGGAGGCGGCCGTAAATTTTCTTTGGCAAGTGGAGCGTTATCTTGGCGTTTTGATTGTCGGAGCTTTGGCGACGCCTCTCTTTCGATGCGCTCACCGAATTCGTTTAACAGGAATGACGGCGGCGCTTGTTTGGATCACGTTCGCGACGCCCGCCCCATCGAGCGGAGCGGCGATCTTTGATCGAAAAAAAGCGCAAGCCGAATTCCTCGCCGTCTTCACGGGACAAATCGAAGACTCTCCGGAGAAGCAGGCGATTGATTGGATGCATCGCGCCATTCCCCCAGGCGCTCCCACTCTCGTCTATCAGGGTATATTGGTGGGACGGGTCGGCTTCGCCAAGACCACTTTGGACCTCGACAATGTTTCTATTCCCAGTTATTGGCCTCCATTGATCGTTCCTGTTGCACAAGAGCTGTCCGAACTTTACGGCATCGACTTGCTGGACATGAGACGAAAACGTGCAAGAATCTGGAATGTCTGGAACATTGATTTATGGCGAAGCACCCGTGATCGTTTTCTTTCCGGATCGAACTGTCGCTTTCCTTGGGTTGTCGAGCCGACAAAAATCCCTCCCTCGACGCTTGCTCAGCCGGTCTTTCAGAATGATTTTATGCGCGCCTATTTCTGCGTAAATCGGTGAGCCCCCCCTGCTCTCTTGCACAATCTTCGAATTTTCAATCGGATAGAGTATAAAGGACGTCAATGCCTCAGATGCGGCGCAATCTATAGTTGTATCGACATAAAAAGAAGATACTCGCAAACACGTTGATGATTATGGTATGGGATAGGCCCAATCAGAACAATCCGCCAATGAATTATGCGACATCAAAAACAAGCGGGCGCAATGGAACGACCAATATTCGTTGCGCCCGCAGCCGACATTCCGCATCTTATGCCAACGCGCCAAATCTTCAACTCATTCGGTCGCGCGCATGAATACGCCGTTCAAGAGACGCGACAATATTAGAGCTTTTTTTTGCCCCATACCGATAGGATCGGCTTCATGCAAGAAGAGAGCAAGACGCTTTCCAATGTCAACGCATTATCAAACGTCAATATTTCAGCATCCGGAATTGTCGATGTTGACTTCGGCGTCGGCAATCGCGTAATTATGCCGGTCAATCTCTATGGATGCAAAATAGGCAACCACTGTTTCATTGGGCCATTTGTGGAAATCCAACGTGGCGCCGTTATCGGCGATCACACAAAAATACAATCTCATTCGTTTATTTGCGATTTGGTTGAAATCGGCAGCCATTGTTTTATCGGACATGGCGTGATGTTTGTTAATGATGACTTTTCAAGCGGCGGTCCGGCCGGCGGAGACCGCTCACGCTGGCGTTCGACGAAAATCGGCGACAGAGTGAGTATCGGCAGCAATGCAACGATACTGCCGACAACAATATGCGACAATGTTGTCATAGGAGCGGGCGCTGTGGTAACCCGCAACATCGAACGGCCCGGTGTATACGCTGGCAATCCTGCGCGATGGATGCGTTCGCACACGGATCCGGCGACGCGCAACTCCGGCGCGCGCAACGGCGATGAAACGAAAGACGGGAATTTTCGGCATGACTAACAAAACTGAAAACACGGCGCCGACCAGCTTTGCATTGATGGGGTGCGGCCGGATTGCGCACAAGCATGCGGGCCTTCTGAGCCAAGGAAGCATTCCGGATGCGCGCTTAGTGGCGGTTTGCGATGTGCGCCCCGAACGCGCTCAGGAAATCGGCACACTTTATAATGCGCCTTGGTACACCAACGTCCATGAAATGATGGCGAAGCAAGGCGACAATATCGACGTCCTGAGCATTCTGACGGAAAGCGGCAATCACGCGGCGCATTTACTTGAAACCGTGCGCTATCGGAAACACTTTGTGGTCGAAAAGCCGATGGCGTTGTCGCTTGACCATGCAGACGCCATGATCGCCGCGTGCGACCGGGCCGGAGTCAAGCTGTTTGTGGTTAAGCAAAACCGCTTTAACTTGCCGGTGCGCAAGTTGATGGACGCCTTGACTGCCGACCGTTTGGGAAAGTTGGTGATGGGCAGCGTGCGCGTGCGCTGGTGCCGCACCCAGGCTTATTACGATCAAGACGCTTGGCGCGGAACCTGGGCTCTGGATGGCGGCGTGTTGGCCAACCAAGCAAGCCACCATATCGATCTATTGTTATGGTGTATGGGCGAGCCGGAGTCCGTTATGGCGATGACGACAACCGGCTTGGTTAATATTGAAACCGAAGACACAGCGGCGGCGGTTGTGCGTTTCCGCTCCGGAGCGCTGGGCATCATTGAAGCCACCACCGCCACGCGCCCCAAAGATATGGAAGGGTCAATCTCGGTGCTTGGAAGCACAGGAGTGGTGGAAATCGGCGGTTTTGCGCTCAACGAGATGAAAACTTGGCAATTCACCGAGTCTCAGCCCGGCGACGAAGACGTTCTTGGCCTTTATCGAACCAACCCTCCCAATGTTTACGGGTTTGGCCATGTTGAATACCTTAATCATGTCGTCGTGGCGATTCGTGGCTCCGGACGCTCTCTGGTTGACGGCCTGGAAGGACGAAAATCGTTGGAAATGATCCAAGCCATCTACGAATCCGTCGAAAGCAAACGCGAAGTCGCACTGCGTTTTCGGCCCAGTCGGTCGCGTCTGGGACGCAGCAATGAACAAAAAGCGCCGACGCCATGATTCCATTTGTCAATATGAAAAGGCAACTTGATCGCGTTCACCCCGCATTGCGGTCGGCGTTCGAACAAGTGGTTGCCGATTTCGGGTTTATTCAAGGCCGCCATGTCGACGCCTTTGCACGCGCTTTTTGCCTTGAGTCGGGATTCGATCACGGCGTTGGTTGCAGCAATGGAACCTCCGCGCTGCGTCTGGCGCTTGAAGCGCTTGGAGTCGGCCCAGGAGACGAAGTGGTCACCAGCACGACCACGTTCATCGCCACAGTGGAGGCAATCCATGCGGTCGGCGCAACTCCGAGACTCGTTGACATCGATCCCGGAACCTATTGCCTTGATCTTCAGAAAGTCGAGGCGGCAATTGGAAAAAAAACCCGCGCCCTCATTCCGGTTCATCTTTATGGCAACTGCTGCGACATAGAAGCGCTGATGTCGCTGGCTCGCTGTTATGACCTGAAAGTTATCGAAGATTGTGCGCAATCCCACCTCGGGAAATTTCGAAAACGTCCTTTGGGCGCTTTCGGCGATGCCGGAGCGTTTAGCTTCTACCCCGGCAAGAATCTAGGCGCGCTTGGGGACGCCGGAATGGTTGTTTCATCAAGACAAGACTTAATTGAGCGCGTCGCACAACGGCTCGACCATGGACGATCCGGAAAATACGAACATAAGGAGCTTGCCGGAAACGATCGCATGGACGGTCTTCAAGCGGCTTTTCTTTCAGCAAAACTTACTTTTCTGAAGGAATGGACCAAAAACAGGCAAGAGGCCGCTAAGCATTACGACCAAAGACTCCGCTCGGCCGGATTTAAGGTCATAGAGCCGTTGATGGACGCAGAACCAGTTTATCATTTGTATGAAGTCGAGTTCGCCAATCGAAAACAAGTTCAAGAGACTTTAACAAAAGAAAAAATTGGTTGCGGCGTTCATTATCCGCTTCCTTTGCATCGACAACCGGCGCTTGCCGCTTTTGCGTGCGTCAACGAGTCCTTCCCGGTGGCGGAAAGGGCGGCGGAGCGATTGCTGAGTCTGCCGATGTGCGGCGAAATCACGCTTGATGAAGTCGACCATGTTTGCGACGTGGTCTTGGCGGTCGGAAGACCGTAAATATATGACGCCGCATTCAGAAATGAATGTGATTTTATGCGGAATCCGCCTGCAACGACGAACGCGCGCCTCGAGGCGCGGAGGTGAATCGAGGCTCAGATGAAGCTATGCATTGGTTGTATGCGTCATCTGAACCGAGATAAAGCAAACTGAGAAAACAAGAATGATGCAACGCAATAAGTAAATCTTATAATAAAAACTCAACGACTATCTTCAAATTCATTGCAGTGGCTATAGGGGGATCCGCTCGTGTCTTCTCTTGTCAACGATAATTCCTGTAAACGGCCTCTATTATCTCGGTTTGCTCAAATCGGATGCATTGCGTCGATCACATGCTTGATCGTGACGCTGTGGCTGACTTTTTTTGGAATTACAATTACAAGGCATTATGGGCCCGAGGTCATCTTCACGGACAGCGGAAATAGTTATGTAATTTATACAAAAGGCCGCGGTGTCTTACAGACAGTGATCGATAGTCCTGAATCTCCCAATCGCTCGTTGACCCGCATCCAGGAAGGAAATGTTAATCTGGAGTTCGCGCACACAAGCAAGAATGATATTCGCAGCAAAGGAAACGGACGATTCGGGCACTTTGAAGATGGAGTTTATTTTTCAACAACTGATAATTCCGACCCCCGGACAAATCAGCGCTCTTACGTTGTATCAAGAACTAAAGTTTTGAACCCGGTTTTGGCGATAAGCGTTATTATCATCTCTTGTGCGTTTTCATTCGCCCTCTTTTTCCCTAAGGTTCTCATAAAAGCGATGCGTGACTCTAGGCGCTTTTTGTCTCTCCCCGTAGGACGATTGACGCTCGCAAGCTGTCGCCATTGGTCTTTTCTGGTCTTTTATGATTGTAAGATTTTCCATGCCCTGTTATTACCCTATTGGCGAAATAGAGCTATTCCGAAAAATTTCCTTTTTTCAGTCCATGTCCATTATAGATATTGGAGGCCCAAAGAGATTTTCTCCTCTCGGCTTCGGTCTTATTGGCTATATTAATCTGCACTACTTCAACTCATCGCTGTTGCTGCCATCGACGCCACTCAACTCATTGAATGACGCCGGTGGAGTGATATGGCTGCATCCAGTTCTGTGTTCGATCAGTTGCATGATCATTGGATTGGTCGTGTGGAAATTGTTTCGCAATATATTGGTGGCCATTGCCGCCATGTGCTTGGTTGGGATGTCCGACACTGTTTTGTTTCAAATAAGATATGTTAACACATTGGTTTGTTATGAGCTTCAGATAGCGACCACGCTGGCTATTTATTATTTGCTCCGATTGGAAGAGCGTTCTGACGCATGGTCTGCGGTGGCGGTTTCCGCCTGCGTTGGATGGTCTCTGGGAGTATGGGAGCAAGGGCTTGATCTGGGAGGCGCGGTTGCCGCCTGCTTGGTGATTCGCATCGTTCTCGAACTCAAATCCAAAAAATGGGATCGTCTAAAGTTACGTGCGGATGCTCTGGCGTTGTTTCTGGTTCTCGTCATCCTCCTTTTCTATCTGTATATTCGCATTCCAGCAGGGGTTGAAGAGGCCTTATCAATCAATAAAGAAGCATCTTATTTCTTCTCGTATGGCAAACCACTGCTGATGATCGACGACTTCTTTCTCAATATCGGAGCCTTGTCATTACAGTGGTTTCGTCAGTTGCTGCCGAAGCCGCCGGTGGCTTTTTCGATAATTCAAAATATTGATATGACGGTTCTCAACCCTTACAACAACGGCGGCTACACGACTTATCCGGGCATGCCGTACAGATTTATGGGTCTGTGGTATGCAGGGTTGGCGTTTGCAACCTATATCATACTCATCGCGTATTTCATTCGCGAGGCGGCGCGGTCATCTGGCATGATGCGCGCAACGATTGTCGCCGCTTTGGCGTTTTTTGTTTTCGGACTCTCCACTCACTTATTTATTATGCACCGCGATTATTACTACTTGCCCGGATATGCTGTCGGTTACAAGATCAGCATTGCCTATATTGGTTTTGTTGTCCTCATGGCGCTCCTGGCGCGTAAGGCGGTTTTGTCTTCGTGGTTTCTTGGTCTAAATCAATGGGGACGCCATATTATGATTTCCGCTGCGGCCATCTATTTCGTCGGCGGAGCAATATCCCGTATTATTATACAACGAGGCCTTCCCTTGACTTTCCAATGGTAAACCGTTTTCTTACTTTGGACACATCACATGGACGCGGAGCGCATCAAGTTCGTCAAGATTGGAGCCGATTCTCCATCGTCGGTCTTTCGAAAACTCTCAGCCAACCATTCAGATTGCCTTCCCGATGATATCTTGCCGATGTTGGGGCGAGGTTATTTGTTTCATTTTCATCGTTTTCTGGCGGGATCAAATCAAGAAATGGTTTACGTCGCAATGGACGGCCAGAATCCGGTTGCCCATTTATCCATAACCATGGATACGGGAAGTTTGATGCGCCGCGTCGCCGTTAAAACTCTACCGTTTCTCTTGTTTTTTGCTGGTGTTGGCTTCTTTGGCAGCGCTTCATTTCGCAAGATTTGCAAAAAGGTTTTACAGGACGCGCCTCCCAAAGTATATAATCCTCAGGTTGTGGTTATTTTTTCCGACAATCAATACCGAGGATTTGGGATTGCCAAAAAATTATTGGACCATGCAATGAAAGACGCTTCTCTTTCCGACCTATATACGAAAGTTGCAGTCTCGAATGTGGCGGCAAGAAATTTCTATCGCTCATCTGGATTTTATGAGGTTGATCGGTGTTTTTATTGTGAGAAAGACTATCTTTTGCTTCGTCGGTCCTGTTAAGAAATGGCTCAATTTTCGTTAGGTCGGGAGGCTTACCCATGGTAGCATCCATTACGTCAATATGGAGGATGCAATGGATAACCGAGCTTTCCGTTCGTGGCTTGCACAGATTGACGAATTTACGAGCGCTCAACGAGAAGAGCTTGAGCATGTTTTGTCTGAGCGTCCACCAAGAGCGGCGGGAGAGGCGATCATTGAAGGGAGTCCTGTCAATGAGCGGCGTTGTTCTCACTGTGGCCACGAGAAATCAGTCAGTTTGAGGTGGTCCCGGAATCCCGGACAGGGTGATAAGCTTAGGTCGAATCTCCCAGGAGAGTTCGGATAAGCGGAAAACGGAAACATTATAGTGCCGATTTCAAGGCTAAGGTGGCGCTTGAAGTGTTATGAGGAGAGTTAACAATCGCTCAATTATGGCCCCACGTCCGAAACCGACCGGTTGAGCGGGTTTATTTGTATCAGAGTATGTGGAATAGTTAATGATCTAATTCTGTTGCAAATTGCAAGTAAATGACTGCCCGCAGCATGACTCGATTAGGAGAATTGAAATGTCCAAGATACTTCCGCTTCTTATTGTCGCAATAATGCTTTGTGCGCCCTGGCAAGTACTGGCATTGGGTGGCGCGCCTCTGCCGTTGCTGGCGCATCAGGCAGAGAACACCAGCAGCCCGGCAGTATCAGGCGGGCAATCCCTTCAAGTGGCTGCAGTTGAATGCGAGTCCGCACTAAATCCCACCTTCCAGGCCCTTACCGGGTCTCTGACGACAACCAATGAGCAATTCAAGCGTATGCAGGCCGATCTGGGGCGAATTGACAAAAGGGCGATGCAAGCCCGCAATTTGGGCTGGGTTGTCTTGGCTCTTCTCGTGTCCCTGATGAGTGTCAAGGTTCTCCAGTTCATAGGAGTTATCCGGGTGGCTCCTCTTTTCGGCAATGAGCGCCTCATGGAGGCAAAAATAAGAAACGTCCGGAAACGGCAGGCTACGCTGATGAATGTCCTCGAAAAACTGAACGAGTCATTCGAAGTCCGCGTCCAGCAGAACAGCGATATCGGCGTTACCCTCTCTGAAATCAAGACAGAGCTAGAGTCTCTCAACAAAGCCACGAATGCTCTTGAGAAATAGGAGGGGGTTCGGTAGAAATACATGGGCCATGAGCTCTCTATAGTTGCCATGGCAATCAAAGAAAGGGCTTGTATCGATTGAGCTGGTGAGCGATACTCTCGAGTCGCAGATCAGAGCGACAGTAAAAACGGGAGTCATGGGTAAAATGTCGCTTTCTTGCAAGCACTGCAAAAGCATAAATTACGTCAAAAACGGATTTTCTCACGGAAAACAACGATGTTTTTGCAAGAGTTGCAAGCGTAGATTCACAGAGATACTTAGGAATGGCTGCCCTATTACCATGAGAACGAACTCTACGCTTTTGTATCTCTGCAGAATTTCTATAAGATGTATTGCCATGCTTCTTTGTGTGACTCCATCAATTATCCAGGTATGGTTTGAGTGGACAAAAAATGAGTGTGCGCCGAAACCATCCCCAAGTGGAACGGTTGTGGTAATTGAGTTCGATGAAATGTGGCGTTATTTGAACTCAAAAAAAGAAAAGTTGTGGATATGGAAAGCTCTGAACCATACCATCCATCGGAGAGTTGATCGACTGGGGGTGCGAAGACCGGAGTGGAAAGAACGGCTGCGGCGGCTCAAGAAGACAGGAGTCAAGCTTTGTATTGCCGTCAATTGCTGTATATGAGAACCTAAGTGTCCGTTGGGAAGGTCTCCTGAGGCGCAATGTGTGATTAGGATGCGGAAAGCGCTACTTCACCAAGTATTGCGGTGCCTCGGCCTTTCCCAACGGACTCTTAAGGCTCTGTTTTGTGTTTGAATTTAAAGGAAGAGCGGTCGGAGGCAAAACCGGGCTTGAGGGGAATCCGAGCCCGGTTTTTCACGCCTTGCTCTTTTCCGTTTTTCTATGTTTGCTGAATGTAAAACTTTCTCCTTAATAAAACTTTCTCCTTAAAATGCCGGGGGGTGACGCCGATGACAATAAGCGCAGCGCAAGAGCAATTGGAACGATTGTGGCGACGGGGCTGCGACTTTTTGGGGTGCCGCTATGCAATTATGGGCGGCGCCATGTCGTGGGTCTCGGAGCGTCATTTGGTCTCCGCGATTTCCAACTGTGGTGGTTTTGGCGTTTTGGCTTGCGGCTCGATGTCGCCGGAGTTGTTGAGCCAAGAAATCGTTGAGACGCGCGCATTAACGGATCGACCGTTCGGGGTTAATCTGATCTGCATGCATCCTCAGTTGGAGCAGTTGGTCGATGTTTGCCGCGAGCATCAAGTGTCACACGTTGTGTTGGCTGGAGGAATTCCGCCTTCTGCGGCTGTGCGGCGCGCTAAAGAGGGCGGGGCTCGGGTTGTTTGCTTTGCGCCTGCATTGGCTTTGGCGCGGAAGCTTGTGCGTATGGGCGCGGATGCGCTGGTGATTGAAGGAAACGAAGCCGGAGGTCATATTGGGCCTGTGGCCACTTCGGTTTTGGCTCAGGAGATTTTGCCGCATATCCGCGATGTTCCGGTGTTTGTTGCCGGAGGCGTTGGTCGTGGCGAGGCCATTGTCGCTTTCTTGGAAATGGGAGCGGCGGGCGTTCAGATCGGCACTCGTTTCGTGTGCGCGTCGGAGTCGATTGCGCATCCGCGTTTTAAGCAGGCTTTCATTCGGGCTTCGGCGCGTGATGCGGTGACGTCGACTCAGATTGACCCGCGTTTTCCGGTAATTCCTGTGCGGGCTCTGGCGAATGAAGGAACGCGTCGGTTTCAGGAGTTCCAAAAGGAAGTGGTTGAGCGGTTTCATCGCGGCGAAGTGTCGCAAAAGGACGCTCAATTAGAGATCGAGCATTTCTGGGCTGGAGCGCTTCGGCGAGCGGTGATTGAGGGGGATGTGGAAAATGGCTCGGTGATGGCCGGGCAGAGCGTTGGTTTGGTGACGGGAGAACAACCTGCTGCGGATATCTTTGCTGAGTTGGTTGGGCAATCTATCCAGGCGATACAGTCTCGCGGCAAATAACGCTTTTTGAATCAACAAAGACAGAGAGTAAGAACGAGGTGGGGCCAGGGACTGTGTTCCCAGTCGCTCAAGATCATAAGGAGGGATTTTTTGCCCTTGGTCCGAACGACTGGGAACACAGTCCCTGGCCCCACCTCGTTCTTACTCTCTGTCTGTATTTCTTTCTATGTCTCTTCGTTCCCTTGGAAACGCCGATCGTGTCTCTTTCTCCGCTTCTGAACAATCGTCTGTCGCGTCTCAGCGACTACCCGTTCACTCGTCTTGCGAATCTGCTGGCCGAGTTTTCTCCTCCTACCGGCGTCAAGCAAATTATGCTGTCTCTGGGAGAGCCCCAGCATACGCCTCCCGCGCTGATTGACGAGGCGTTGCGGGTGAATGCGCACTTGTGGGGAAAATACCCGCCGGTCGCAGGGACTCCGGAGTTTCGCGCCGCAGCAGGGGATTGGCTGACCAGGCGATATGGTTTGCCGAAAGGCGCGTTCGATCCGGAAGTTTCTTTGTTGCCGGTCGCCGGCACGCGCGAGGCTCTTTTTATGGCGGCGCAGCTCGTCACCCCCGAGCGCAAAGCGGGGCAGACGCCGGTTGTGTTGATGCCGAATCCGTTTTATGCGGTGTATCAAGGCGCCGGGTTGATCGCCGGAGCTGAGCCCATGTTGCTCTCCGCGACGGCGACGACGGGGTTTCTACCGGACTTAGAGACGTTGTCGCCGTCGGTCTTGGAGCGGACGTCATTGTTTTATCTCTGTTCTCCGGCGAATCCGCAAGGTTCGGCGGCGAACTTGGAGTATCTGCGTCGAGCGTTGGTTTTGGCGCGACGCTATGGTTTTGTGCTGGCGGTGGATGAGTGTTACTCTGAGATTTATGTATCGAATCGCCCGCCGAAAGGAGCGTTGCAAGCTGCGCTCTCTTTGAGCGGTGGAAATGACAATCAGGGATTGTGGTCAAATTTGTTGGTGTTTCACTCGTTGTCGAAACGGTCGAGTGCGGCGGGGTTGCGCTCTGGGTTCGTGGGGGGGGGACCCGGGCCGTGTTTGGGCGTTGCGGGGGTGGGGGGGGGAGGGGATGGCGGCGGGGGGGGTTCTGGTTTTATTTTGAGGAGAAGGGACAAAAACCGTTTCTGGCCGCGGAGACGTCACAATGGTGTGAATACCGTCGGTTCGCTTCTTGTTGGGCGCAGCCAACAACCGTCCCCCGAAACCCCCGGAACCGCCGGTAATTAAGATCGTTTTGGTCATTTGCGTCTACTTTCTGATT
>CAUYUA010000279.1:0-12736 GCA_963575675.1 Azospirillaceae bacterium | reverse complement strand
GGCTTATTGTCGCACCTTGTCGCACGGCCACCACCCCGGAACCCAGGATGAGCCTACTCTATACTCTATACTCTATACTCTATAACTTTATATCAGTTGTTTTTTTGCGGTTTCGCTGAATTGAAACGGTCCTCGCGCCTTCGGTTATGCAATCTCCAAATCATGGTTTCCAAAGGCCTCCCGGCCTTTGGCGGGTCCAGGGCAGAGCCCTGGCCTTCTCTTTGCGTCTTTTTTTCTATTCATTACCTTCATCTCTGAATTGTCTCTGCATTTTTTTGTTTCCGAGTGAACGGAGTATATTGTTGGGTGTTTTTTTAGAGTTTGTCCGGAAAGAATGTTGATGTTTCCGAATAGGCTCTTACAAATCAATGACGAGGCCGTCATAAGCAGGGGCTACGCCACAAGGCAATTGACGGCAGAGGGTGTCATAATCCATTGTTTGGTTCATGTGGGTGAGAAAGGCTTGGCGTGGTTTGACGCGGGCGATCCACTCCAGAGATTGCTCCAGGTGCGAGTGGACGGGATGAGGGTCTTCACGAACACAATCGACGACCCATACTTCGACGCCCTCCAAGATAGAGAACGCAGTTCGATCAAGTTGCCAAACATCGGTGGAATAGGCAAAAGCGCCGAATCGGAATCCTAATGTTGTGCTGTAGCCGTGATCTTGAGCGAAGGGGACGACATCGATCGCGCCGACGGAGAAGGGGCCATCGATGAGGTGAGGCGTAAGGACTGGACGATACAACGGCGCTTCAGGCTCAAGCGGCTTAAAACAATAACCAAACCGCTGTTGGAGATCCGCCAAGGCGGGGGCGTCGGCGAAAACATCAAGAGGGCCGCCTCCCATCATCCGACAAACTTCCCGCAGATCATCGATGCCGTGCGCGTGATCCGCGTGAGAATGTGTGTAAAGCACGGCATCGATACGTTGGACGCCTACCGTTAAGAGCTGAAGTCGTAATTCCGGCGGCGTGTCAACCAAAAGCGCGGCTCCATCTTTTTCGACCAGGACGGAAGAGCGTGTGCGTGTGTTTCGAGGGTTTTGGGGATTGCAAGCGCCCCACACTTGCCCAATAACAGGGACTCCCGCCGAGCCGCCGCACCCAAGAATTGTCACGCGCATGGTTGTCTCATCTCCAGTTATGAGTTTCGTTGCGCGGATTATACCGGCAAGCCAACAGGATAACACATCGTCCTTGAGGCTTGATCGTTCTTGGAGGCTTGTCGGCTTGATCTTGACAAACTCCGGACGCCTTCTTGGTTTCGGGCGGGTCTTTAAATTCGATGGAGGACATCTGTTTTTGACTGTATTTTCTTGGCTCTGGGGGGAAGAAAGTGCTCAAATCAAAAGCAGCTTCACTGTCTGATGGCGTCTTTACAAGAATGCTCAAAACATACCTTGTTAATTTTTGTGCCTTCAAGCAACATATCTTTAAGCAACGAGCGCTTGATCGTTGGGCGCGCGCGCTGGAGACCGGCGTCACTATTCTTGTTCTCGCCGTGGGAGCTTGCGGAGGTCTATTGTGGGTTTTGAACACGGATATGGTGATCCGTCGTCTGCCTGCGTTGCTGGAGTATGCCAGCGGATATCAAGTTCAATTTGGAGGCGTCCGTTTTACGTTGTCGCCTGGTTTGACGATGCAGGCGCAGGGGGTTCATGTCGTTAACCCGACATGGCAGGGACGACCTGAAATCATGCGAGCTGATCGCATGGAGGTCGATCTTAATTTTCGCGCGTTGTTTCTCGGTTTGCCGATGGTGGACCGTCTTTTGTTGGAAGGGGCGGATTTCCGCCTCGCGACGGATGATCACTATCGTCCCAACTGGTCTTTTCCACCGGCGCCCAATGCAGGAGCTTTGGAGTCTTACCCAGCTCCAGCGGTCGGAGACTTGATTCTTAAACATGCCCATATCGATTATCGTGACGGCGTTCTTCAACGGGATGTTCGGCTCGATCTGGCTTCGGTAACCGGGAGTTTATCCGAACATCTGCCTTTGGCGCTGATTCTTGACGGGCGGCTGTTCGATGTTCCGTTCACCGCCACGATTGGAGGGGGGTTGATCAAGGATTTTTTCTATGATCACGCCCATTGGCCGTTGCAAATCAGTATGCAAACCTCTGGAGTCGGCGTTGAAGCGCGAGGCGCGCTCGATAGGCCGCTTTCCAGCCGTCGTTTTGACTTCGGAATGGCTGCGGCTGGAGCCAAGCTCAGTGCTCTGAACGGGATTCATGGATTGCCCTTGCCGGCAACCGGGCCTTTTCGGTTCACGGCGCGTGTTAGCGGCGTTCCCGACAATGTTTCGTTCGCCGATTCGCGTTTGACCTTTGGTCGCAGCGATCTTGGCGGAGATATGACGCTTCGTTTGATTGAAGGACGGCGTCCACAGGTCAAAGGAAGGCTAACCGGCGACGTTGTTCATTTGTCCGACTTGCTTAATGACGGCTCAAGCGGCGTCGATCAAACTGCGAACCTCATCACAAACGGGCGTGTGATCAGCACGCGACCGCTGCGGTTTGATGCGTTCGACGCTATTGACGCGACGCTTTCAATTGCACTGCAACGTTTTGATGTGGGGGCTTCAACTCCTCCTTCGGTTTCCGAGACGCCCGTGACCATTTCATTCTCACGAGTGGATGCGGAGACAAAGCTTGTCGACAGGAAGCTGACGATCGAACCATTCAGAGCCATAGCATTTGGTGGATGGTTGGGAGGACGTTTGATGATCGATGCCGCCGATGTTTCTCCGCGTATCACGCTGAATGGTCGCGCCGATCACATCGACCTTACCCAAGCGCTGCCTGTTTTGGCGGGAGGCGCGCTTGCGCCCACCGGAAAGCTCGATGTCTTGGTGGATGTTACCGGACGAGGCGCGAATCCTCACGCTTTACTTTCTGGAACAAGCGGTCGGTTCATGTTGTCGATGGATGGCGGCGTTTTGCCGATTCGTCACTTCGATTTGATTGCCGCCGATTTGGTTACTGCTTTGCTGCCCTGGATCAAGCGCGATGAGCTTACGCCTTATAATTGCATGATTGCTCGATTTGGCGTGTCGGAGGGGTTGGCCTACAGCAGAGATATTCTGCTTGACACGGAGAAGATCACTATTCTTGGAGGCGGCTCTGTGGATATGTCCACCGAGCGCATAAATTTCTTGTTCAATCCCAGTCCCAAGGACGCCAGTTTGATCAGCTTGGCGACGCCTGTGCGTTTGAGTGGAGGGTTTTCTGGCGTTAGCGCGGCTCCGGATGCTTTGGGATTGGCGCGCGGCGCGGCGGTGGGAGCGGCTGGGTTGGCGATGGGGGCAATGAATCCTCTGGGAGCGTTATTGCCATTCATCAGTATCGGCACGGGAGAAAACGCGCCTTGTTTGGCGGCGTTGCATCGACCGTTTGCTACGCCGAATATCGAAAGTGATCGCCCGTTGGATCAAATCTTTAATTTTATCGGTTCTACGACGAAACCGTTGTTGGGTATATTGCCTGGGTATCCGTGAGGATAAAGATTGAAAACGAAAAAATTAAAAAAGTCCAGGAACACTGTCCCTGGACTTTTTTAATTTTCTCTCGGCTTCTATACCCTGTTCGATTGAGAACCAGAAAATTATGCGGCCTTCCCGAATTGAAACAGCCCACTCTCATTCAGTTGTTACAAACTCCAAGTCATGGTTTCCAAAGGCCTCCCGGCCTTTGGCGGGTCGAGGGCGGAGCCCCATATGCGCTAGGATAATAATTTTTGCCTCTCGTGCATCTGCTTTTTGCGCGTAAGCGTTCTCCCGCCCCCACATTGTTATGCTAACTATCGGATGAAATAATGGCTGACCTAAAGCATGGAGGTCAGCCCCAATGGATAATATTAGTGATAAGCCTGGTTATAATGTTAGTTATACAGATAGTTCCGGCAATTGCCGTCAACCGGACACTATCCAACGGGTTGAGATTATTACAGGTGTAGGTCGTCGTCGTCGGTGGACGTCTGAAGAAAAGGCCCGGATCGTATCTGAGACGCTTGCGCCAGGCATCAACGTTTCGGAAATAGCTCGAGGGTACGGTCTTTATGCCAGTCAGCTTTTTAGTTGGCGTCGGCAGTTTCGCACCGAGGAGAAGCGAGACGACCAGACGCAAAGTTTTGCGCCGGTGGTTGTCTTCGACGACTTGAGATCGGAGACAGCGAACAAGGCCGGAACGATTGAGGTTGCGATCGGCGATGTTGTCGTCCGTGTCGGCGGACAAGTCGATGTCGTCAATCTCCGTCACGTCCTTGACGCCGTTCGGAGGCTAAAATGATCTCGGCCCCGTCCGGAGCCAAGATCGTGGTGGCGACAAAGCCGGTTGATTTTCGTCGCGGGATTGACGGATTGGCCAGCTTGGTTCAGCAAGCTCTTAAAGCCAATCCTTTTTGTGGCGACTTATTCATATTTCGTTGCCGGCGCGCCGATCGAATTAAAATCTTGGGTTGGGACGGAACGGGTCTTTGGTTGTACCAAAAGCGGTTGGAACAAGGGCGTTTTGAGTGGCCGCCGGTTCGCGACGGCGTTGTGACCTTAAGCGCGGCACAGTTGAGTATGTTGCTTGAAGGGTTGGATTGGTCAAGAGTAAAGCCAATTACAATAAAAACGCCGCTGCGTGTATGTTGAAGTTTTTCTTGCTTTGATGAAAAAATTATCTATAATCAATCGCATGAATTCATCTCCAGACTTCGACGCGCTTGATAGAAATAGCCTTATAACCATGCTGAACGAACTCAGCATGGAACGCCAGGCTATACAGATAGAGCGCGATAATTACATCGAAGAAATCGAGAAACTTCAACGATTGGTTGCTCAATTTCAACGCGCTATGTTCGGTCGGCGCTCTGAGAAGATTGATCCCAATCAACTTCAACTTGCTCTTGAAGATACTGAACAAGCCCAAGCTGAAGCCTCTGCGGCGTTGGAACAGAAAAAGGGCGATAAACCCGACCGGCCGCCTCGCTCTGAACGCCCTGCTCCCCAACGTAATCGAGGGGCTCTTCCCAAGCATTTGCCCCGCGAAGAAGTGGTGATCGAGCCCAAAGACAAGAGCTGCCCCTGTTGCGGCGGCAATATGCACGTTATCGGCGAGGACGTCTCCGAGCAGCTCGACGTCGTTCCGGCTCAGTTTAAGGTCAAAGTCATCCGCCGCCCTCGTTATGGATGCCGTGGCTGTGAACAAGCCGTCGTTCAGGAGCCCGCGCCCGAGCGGCCGATCGACGGCGGCATGGCGACGGAAGCTTTGATCGCACATGTCTTGATCAGCAAGTATGCCGACCACCTGCCTTTGTATCGGCAAGCCGTTATCTACGCTCGACAAGGCGTTGCACTGGACCGCTCTACTTTGAGCCAATGGGTCGGACGAGCCTCTTGGTGGCTGAAGCCGATGCATCAATTGCTGAGCAAGGAGGTTCTGTCCTCTCGTAAAGTATTCGCAGACGATACGACCGTTCCGGTCCTTGATCCCGGCCAAGGCAAAACCAAAACCGGCCGTCTTTGGGCGTATGTTCGTGATGACCGCCCCTGGAAAGGCGAATTGCCTCCGGCCATTGTCTATTTTTATTCCGAAAATCGGAAAGGAAAGCACCCAGCGGAGCATTTGACAAATTTCTCCGGAGTTCTTCAAGTCGACGGCTACGCCGCCTACAAGACAATCGCTAAAGCAAACAAAATATCCGAGAAAAACATTGTACTATCCTTTTGTTGGACGCATACAAGACGCAAATTCTTCGACATCCACAAGGCGAATCAATCGCCGATTGCTCTGGAGGTTTTACAGCGTATTGCAATGCTGTACGCCGTTGAAGATACTATTCGCGGTCAAACCTCAGAAGTACGTCGCGCTGTTCGTCAGGTGCGCTCTAAACCTTTGGTGGATGATCTAAAAAATTGGTTGATGGAGAAACTGGGTGAAATCTCCCAAAAAACCGAACTCGCCAAAGCCATTCGTTATACTATAAATCACTGGAACGGATTGTGCGTTTTTCTTGAAGACGGCCGTGTTGAAATGGACACCAACACGGTTGAACGCGGCATGCGACCGCAAAAACTTACAGCCAAGAACGCTCTCTTTGCAGGGAGCGACGCCGGTGGCCGGAATTGGGCCCTTATCGCTTCGCTCATTGAAACGGCCAAACTCAACGACGTCGAACCTTTCGCTTGGCTTACGGATGTCTTGAGGCAGATGGTCGGAGGCTTTCCGGCCAACCGCTTGCCCGAACTTCTTCCCTGGAACTGGAAGCTTAAAAACACAAAAAAGTCTCCAGACGGATAGGGCCATCCCGTAAACCGACAATCTATGCGACGTCCGGTCCGAGCTATTCGCCTCGGCTATACCATCGTATGCGCAAAAGTCGCACAAGCCACCCTCTTTTCCCATTCCCCTCATTTCTGCCTATCGTGCGCGCGAGGCAAAGTCTCGCCTATCAAATGGCGTTTGACAAGGTGGGAACAGGAGAACGCTTACTTTTGCGCTTTCGCGGAGGGTCAAAGAGGTTTCGTGTGCAGGGTCTGAACGCCTTGATCAGGCGTTTGGCGCTGTGCTCCCCTTCAACTATAGAGATCAACATCTTTCGAACAATAATATATACACGCCATGAGCAAGGTTCGTATTTTAGGTGTTCTGTACGCTTAGGGGGAAGATTCCAGGATTTCCTGGCTCATTCTGTCGATCGCAAGGGCCGCAATAATGTGGCAATATATCCAGGATTTGGCTAGGTCTGGGTCGTATGCGCGCAAGCGATCGATGTGGAGGATGCTCTTTAGTCTCTTGAATGCGATTTCAATTTGCCAGCGCAGTCGGTAAAGAGCGGCAACTTCGTGTGCGGGAAAGGCGTCCGCCGCCAACGACGTTACGATCATGACGTAGCCCGCCGCGATCAAAGTGCGCGGATCAATCTGGTGTTGATTTCTGTTGCTCCGACGCTCGACGCGGCGTTGCTCCTGCTCGGTCGCGCCATCAGGTTTTTTCAGCAAGATCAAACGCACCGGCAAGGCCGGCCGGCCTTTGCGCGGGGCAATCATCACGGAGACATCAACGGCCCCATCTCCGGAATCTGAGGAAAGTTTCCCAAACAAATCAAAGACCTTACCATCGCAATTCAGAAGCCGAAGCGAGCGCCAACCAATCCTGACGATAAAATCTCCACCCTGTTGATTAACCGCCAATAGATCTGCGGCTTTCGCATAGCCTCGATCAGCAATCAGTATGTCTCCAGCTTGAACTGGGGCATGGGTTAAGCTCTCCGCTGTGTGTTGATCCGTGACCTTTATATGGCTAAATTGCCCACTTCCAAGATCATAGGCGGCGTGCAGTCTCCAGTCAGTTCCTTTGCTTCCCGGCTCAGATATCGATGATCCATCAATAAGCTTTATCGTCCGGCCATCATAGTAACTGTTGGTTGGTTTAATTCTATCCGACATCAAAGACCGGACAATCTCAGCAAACCAATCTGAAGAGTTTCGAAGCCGGTCAAGAAGCGACGTATTCGCAAGGCTGGCGACGCCAGTGACTTCCGCCCATGCGGCGGCTTGACGGAGTGACAAGCCACAGGGACCATAGCCAAGCCCAAGACGCAGCAACGACGAGGCGTCTTTCACGCCCCGTCGTCGCTGGAGCGCTTTGAACGAAGCGGCGGTTGCGTCAAGGTCGATGAATCGGGATATCTGCGCGACAAACGCGTTCCAATCCTTGGCGAGAAAAGAAATCGTGTCCATCGCGTTGATAAATCACAATCTTCTCGCCGCGTCAACCCCATATCCTAGCGCATATGGGGCGGAGCCCCGATTCCTTTGAAAGTCTCTTTCCTCGGGTTCTCGATTGAGCATACACGACGAAAGACGTTAACGACCGGCGGCGAAGCGAAGCGCCTCTTCGGCGGCGCGGACAAGGGCCTTCGCTTTATTGAGCGATTCTTGATATTCGGCTTCGGGGTCGCTGTCGGCGACGACACCGCCTCCCGCCTGGACATACATAACGCCATCCTTGACGACCGCAGTGCGGAGGGCGATGCAGGTGTCCATGGCGCCGTTCGCGCCAAAATACCCGACGCAGCCGCCATAGACCCCGCGACGTAAAGTTTCCAGTTCATCGATAATCTCCATGGCGCGAACTTTCGGCGCTCCGGAAACTGTTCCCGCCGGGAACCCGGCGACGAGCGCATCGAGCGCGTCGAGGTTCGGGTTGATCTGGCCTTCGACGTTGGAGACGATATGCATGACATGGGAGTAGTTCTCCACCACCATTTGCTCGGTGACGTGAACTGTGCCGATTTTGGCCACGCGTCCCACATCGTTGCGTCCCAAATCCAAGAGCATTAAATGCTCCGCTAATTCTTTGGGATCAGCAAGAAGGTCTGCTTTGAGTTCCTGGTCTTCTTTGGGGGTGAGGCCGCGTCGGCGCGTGCCGGCGATTGGGCGGATGGTGACTTTTCCCTCACGCAGTCGAACCATGATTTCGGGGCTGGAGCCGATTACGCTAAACGTGTCTAGGTTGAGGTAAAATAGAAACGGAGACGGATTCAGGCGGCGCAGCGCGCGATATAGCGCGAATGGTGGAAGACGGAAAGGGAACCACAACCGTTGAGATGGGACAACTTGAAAGATGTCTCCGGCGCGAATGTACTCTTTGGCTTTTTCGACCATCGCATGGTATTGCGCGCGGGTTGTGCTGGAGTTCGGAGATTCGAGGGTGGCGACAAGATCGGCCGGACGCTCGCGGCGATGAGGCAAGCTGCGTTCGAGGTCGGCGACGGCGTCGGCCAAACGCTCGCGAGCTTGGGCGTAGGCGACATCGGCGGAGATTCCGGCGTTCGGCCAAACCGGCGTGACCAGAGTGATGATGTTTTCAATGCCGTCGAACACCGCCATAAGGGTGGGACGGAGCAACATTGCTTCTGGAACGCCAAGAGCGTCTGGGTTGTTGTCCGGCAGACGCTCCATTTGCCGGACCATGTCGTAACCGAGATAGCCGAACAATCCGGCGGACATCGGCGGTAAGTGGGGAGGCATGTCGATGCGGGATTCGTTTAACAGCGCGCGTAGAGAATCCAGTGGTGGTTCGGCGCAAGAAACGAAGGTTTCGGCGTCGAAGCGGGCGGAGCGGTTAATTTCGGCTTGTCCGCCGCTGCTTCGCCAAATCAAGTCGGGCTTCATGCCGATGAGCGAATAACGTCCGCGAATCGATCCGCCTTCTACAGATTCTAAAAGGAAACTATAGGGGCGACCGTCCGCCAGTTTCAGCATGGCGGACACCGGCGTTTCCAGGTCGCTGACCAGCGTCGTCCAGACGACTTGCGGACGTTTAGCGGTGTAAGCGGTGGAAAAATCGGTGAAATCAGGTTGTGCCGTCATTGGTTTGGCTTCTTGGGTTGTCCGTTCAGGGCAATCGCATCAACAAATTATATAAGATTGATCTCTGATCATAGAGGACTCTAAAGGAAGATGCGATTGCTTCCCTTATTCACGAAGCGATTTTCGATCTTCCTCTGGAATTGTTTGTCTGTATAGACCGTCAACGAAGACGAACAGCTTCAGACAGTTTCAGGGGAGGGGCGCTTTGGGAATAAGGGGGGCGGTCGCGCGCCCCCCCCTTTATGCCCCTTCCGCGACCAGGGACAGCGTTCCGTCCCTGGCCCCATCTAATTTGTTGTGAACAGCTTAATAGCTTTCTTTCGCGGGTTGAGCAAGAGCCTGTAACCTGCTCTGATAAATGCGCACGCTGTGACGTTGACGCATGGCTTCGGTAAACTGGCTCATCAGATCAGATGATATATCTCGACGAACGCTGCTTTGCACCGAAGACACTTGAGCGTCTGGGGCGTTGGGGTCAACGGGAATGATTCCTTTGAGCTTGGCGATGATCTGTCCGTCGGCGGTGGGAGCGAAGGCGACTTCGTCCGTTTTGAGGGTGAACAGAGTCTTGATCAGATCGGCGGGGAGTTTGGCGTCGCGTGCGGGCGTGCGAATGAAGGCGTCCGTGGTTGCGGAGACGACGCCGTTTTCCGTGGCGGCGGCTTCAATCGTTTGTCCGGCGCGTAATTTTTCAACAATTTCTTTGGCTTTGGCTTCGGCGCGCCGCGCGCGTTCTTCCGCCTGCCAACCGGATGTGATTTGCTCGCGAACGTCTTCCAGCGAGCGCAGGCGGGACGGAATGATTTCGGCGACATTGACGACGTAATAAACGCCGTCTTTTCCTTCCAAGAATTGGCTTCGTCCATCGCGGTTAAGAGAGAAAGCGGTGGCCAGCATGTCCGCAAGAGCAGGAGGAGGGTCGGTAAGGGGCTGTCCATCGGCTCCGTGGCCGGTGGAATCGATTTTATCCAATGTGCGGATCGACATTTTGAAGCGGGCGGCGACATCTGCCGGAGATTGTCCGCCGGCGAGCGCGTCTTCAATGGCGTTGGAGAGCGTCGGAAGCTGATCTTGCGCGCGATCACGCTTAAGATCGGCCAGAATTTGTTCGCGAACGCCGTCGTACCCTTGATTGGTTGCGGGCTGAACGGCGGTGACTTTCATCACATGCCATCCCAGTTGCGATTTTACGGGCTCGCCGATAGCGTTGAGCGCCAGTTTGAAGGCTGGTTCTCCGATCTCAGGCAATTCTTTCTGGGCGACGGCGTCGAGCGGCATGATGTCGGCGCCGGCGGCTTTGGCGGCGGCTTCGAGATCGCCGTTGTTGTCTTGAGCGGCCTTGACGATTTGTTTGGCTTTTTCTTCGTTGTCGATCAGAACTTGTAGGATGTTGCGTTTTTCCGGAATTTGGAAGTCGTCGGCGCGTTCGTCATAGGCGGCTCGGATTTCGCGTTCGGGGACTTCAATGTCTTTGGCGAGAATCTCGGCGGTGATCCAGGCGGCGGAGAAGGTGCGATACTCAGGCGCGGTGAAGCGGGCGGCATGGTCTTCGTGATACTTCACCTGAGCCGCGGCGTCGGGCGTTCCTGGATCCGGCATGGAGGCGTTGGCGATCGTCAGAAAATCCGCGATTCTCTTCTCTTGACGGTAGCGGTAAAGATCGGCGGCTTGAGTTTTGGAGGCGCTTCCGCCAAATCCGATGGCGCCTGCGATTAATTCGCGGGTCATTTCGCCGCGCAATAGAGCGATGTACGCGGTTTCATTGAGATTGTTGGCGGTAAGAACGCGATGGAACATGTCGCGGTCGAACTGCCCGGCGGCGTTGCGGAAGGCTTGTTCGCTTTGGATGCGGCCACGAATGAGGTTGTCGCCGATTACCAGCCCGTGATCTTGCGCAGCGAGATCATAAAGGGTGCGTTGGATGATGGTTTGCACCGCTTGGTCAAACAGACCGAGTGATCGAGCTTGTTCGATATCGAGCCGACCGCCGAACATGGTGCGTAGTCGTGCGAGTTGTTGCTGGAATTCGCGTTCGACCTCCCCGGCGCTGACCCGAACGGGGCCGATCTCCATAACCGTAGTTACGGGACCATGGCTGCGAAAGATATCGCCGATGCCCCAGATGCCGAAGCTGACGATGAGTATGACGAAGAGGATCTTGACGATCCAGGAGCCGACGGCGCCGCGCATAAATTGGAGCATGGGGACTCTTTGGTATCCGAGTTCGACTGAGAAATCTTAGAGCCTGTCTGGAGAAAATATCAATATCTTCAGTGGCTTCTGGTGAGGAGGCTCATCGCGTTCAAGGGGATCGATTCGATAAGCGGCCGCAGAAGTTGTTGGAAAAATTGATCTATTCTTCGGATGGGTCCTAGGACGGGATTTAAGACTCATGCCGCCGGATCATATGAGTTATCCTCGATTCCGGCAACCGGCATTTTTGGAAAAAAGGAGGCGAGGAAATGGCTTTCAACTCTTTTGAATAAAAATTCAGAGGGGGGCGACGGCTGGGAGCATGGCTTCCGGGTGTAATTGATTTGTTATTTTTTCGGTTTTCCTTGTTTCGGTTTTTGTTTCGGTTTTTCTGAAATGGCGGATGAATTTGGTTATGGCGTCGCAAACGACGTCGGGTTGATCACGATGTGGCGTGTGGCCGCAATGAGGTATCATCAGGGTTTGTGCGGGACCGGCGACGGCGCGGCGAATGGCTTCGACCTGGGCTGAGGTTCCGTATTCGTCGTCGTCGCCTTGTATGATCAGGGTCGGGCAAGTGACGGTTGCGAGAGCGCGTTCTATGTTCCATGAGCGGAACCAAGGGGCGAGCCATGTGTCGCTCCAGGCGCGAAAGACGGCTTCCGGATGATTGTGACGGCGGGCGAGTTTTTGCGGCAGATCTGTTGTTTGCCAAGCTTTGACGGCGTTTCGGATTCCGGTGATCGAGATGTCCTCAACGAAGACATGCGCTGCTTCCGCAATGACTCCGAGGGGGCGGGGGCCGTTTTGTTGGGCGGCGTAGAGTAGGGCGATGCTTCCGCCGTCGCTGTGTCCGATTAAAATCGGATGGTTGATGTTCAGGGTTTCGAGCAACGTCGGCAGACTTTCGGACGCTTCGCGTTCGAGGTATCGGATGTCGCGGGGAGTGGTGAGCGGTGAGGAGCGACCGAAACCCGCTCGGGAGTAGATCAAGGCTGGAAGTTCGACGGCGGCGGCCAGACGCTCCGGAAAATCGCGCCATAGCTCAATCGAGCCCAGTCCTTCATGCAGAAAGACCAAGACCGGCGAAGACGGGGCGTTCGGCGGCGGCGGTGGTTGGAAATACTCCAGACGATCCTCTAGGATGGAAACAAACGGCATGGAATTTATGTCTCGGCGG
>CAUYUA010000278.1:0-12943 GCA_963575675.1 Azospirillaceae bacterium | reverse complement strand
GAACGCTTACATAGGAGCCGATCTTGCTCACGATTACACAGTCTACGCCTGTGATGCGCGAGGTCACGGCGGGCGTCCGTTGAGCGGACAAAAAACGCAGTTTTCGGTCAAACGCATGGCGACAGATTTGCAATGTCTGCTCACCCATTTTCGAATCAATCAGCCTATCGTCATTGGCCACTCTATGGGAGCGCTCACGCTGTGGCAATACATTGCCGATTATGGATGCGATGCGATCAAATGTTTGGGAATTATTGATCAATCTCCTCGATTGATCACGGATTCATCATGGGGATTGGGAATTTATGGAGAATTCTCCGCTGAGCGCAACCAAGCCTTCATCGAATCTTTGCATCGCGATTTTCCGAGACTGTTTTACGGTTGGTGACAGATGGGCGTAATTCGCGTGCGCGAGAGCAAGTCAGAGCTAATTCGCGAGGCATTCAGAAACTCAGAGAAAGATTAAGTCGTCTTAGTCCGGAACCTCTGATTGCTATTTGGGAAAGTTTGGGACAAGCGGATTATCGTCCTGTTTTGTCACGCATCACGGTTCAAACATTGTTGATCTATGGCGGAGAAAGCAATTATTACAGTGTTGAAACCGCCCACTATGTGCGTCAATCAATTCCGGGATCGCGTTTATTTCTTTTTGAAGAAGCAGACCACGCTCCTCATATCTATGACCGAGGTCGTTTTCTGACATGCGTCAGAGACTTTCTTAAAGAGTGATCTCTGGCCGCGAGTTTGGCCAAAATTTGGATGGAATTAAAAGGGTCCAGCGATTGAGACACAAGTTCCTGGACCCATTCTGTTTTTCATTCATGAGTTCCGATGCATCAAACACATGCGACATCGGACATTAAGCGGCAAGATTTATCCCGTTTTTCTCTGCCAAGGCTAAGAAATACTGCCCATAACTTTCTTGGATCGGCTGAGGCCACTGAAACTGAGTGTGTAATCCGGATTTATCGGTGCTTAGAGATTTAAAGGGAAGAGCAACGGAAAAATCTTGCAACAAATGCAACGAGCCTCGGATTCCATCCGGTATTTCAGGCAGGTCTCCAAGAAGAGCGCCGCCTTCAGAAAGGTTTCGCACAGTTCCGCGCCATTCTCCGATCGGCGTGACGACGCGACAAGGCGCTCCAACAGTAATGCGCAACTCACGTCGTCGATCAACTTCACGAGTGGAGGTGCGAACAACGCGAATTAAGACGTCTTGAAGCTGAATGACGCTTTCAGCCACCTCCAAGGCGACGGCATGCACACAACCGGCTTGTTGTCCGGTGTTGGAGGCTTCTGTGGAGACTTGAGCGATGCGCGTGGAGACCTCGCGAGCGGCGTTGGATGTTTCGATCACATTCCGAGCGATTTCTTGTGTGGCGGCGGCCTGCTCTTCGACGGCGTCAGCAATGGCGATGGCGATTTCGTCGATTTCACCGATGGTTTCGCGCACGCCGGAAACGGCGTTGACGGCAGAGCCGGTGACGGATTGAATATCGGCGATCATGCGCGTAATTTCGGCGGTGGAATTGGCCGTTTGAGTGGCCAAGCTTTTGACCTCATTGGCGACGACAGCGAAGCCGCGCCCGGCGTCTCCGGCGCGAGCGGCTTCGATGGTGGCGTTGAGAGCCAAAAGATTGGTTTGACTGGCGATGCTTTCAATGAGTTTGGCGACAACGCCGATTCGGCCAACGGCGTCGGACAAAGAGCGAATGGCGTCCTGAGTTTCAGAGGAGCGACTAACGGCGACTCGCGTGACTTCTCCGGCGTGTCGCACTTGTTCTTTGATGCTGCGAATCGAAGCGGAAAGTTGTTCAGAGGCGGAAGCGACGGCTTGCGCCGTCGACATGGCGGATTCGGCGGCGCCTGCAGCCTCTGTGGAGTTCGCGCTTACCAGCTCCACCGCTTCCGACATTGCTCTTGCGTTGTCGGACATTCTTTGCGTGCGCTCCGCCACCTGACTGACGACATTACGAGTCTCATTCTCGACTGTTTCCGCCATTTGATGCAGAGCGTCGCGTTTCATGATCTCTGATTTTTGCTGCAACACGCATTGGTTTTCGGTGATCTGCCGACTTTCAATGGCGTGCTCTTTGAAGATCGCCACGCTGCGCGCCATATCGCCGATTTCGTCATGACGATTCAGATATGGAATCTCCAAATCAAGTCGCTTTTTTTCGATCATCAACGCCATTGCCTGACGCAGCTGTTTCAAAGGCGTCAGGAGCTGGACTCTGAGCGCTCCGAATCCGATGACGACAATAAATAGGGCTCCACCGCCGCCGATGGTTATTGTTGATGACAGAGAGATGCTTTTCGCGTATAAATTTTGAACTGAATCTTGGAAGCTGCCGACTCTTGCCTTCTGACTATCTTCGTTTTTCATGAATTCGATGACTTTTCCTAAATCTCTCTCCTGGCGCGCAAGTTCCGAGCATATCCAAAAGAGCGATAGAGCCATCGTCATGACGACCGTTAAAATCGCGATCGTTATTTTGAAATCAATCGTTATTCTTGCCATGAACCAGGGCCCTCATCTTCCGAACAGGCCGCAGCCTATTCGACGGCTGCGTCATCTCTCTTTCTGGAGTTATACTAAAGCTGGTTCTTGACGGGTTATCAATGTAAAAAGCAAAACGGTTTTTTCAGCTTAAAATCCCGCATATTTTTCTGGAAAGAGCTTTGTGTCAACAAGACAAAAGGTGAGACTCCTAAAAGATTCCGTCAATAGGTTCGTTGGTCGCGACAAGCGTTTTTATGTTTGTATTTGCTGCGGGAAAACGACTGTCATTGCCGTTCCAAGACCCGGCTTTGAAAACACCTCTAGTTTTCCCTTTAACGGCCCTGTCACCGTGTTGAGAGCAACCGTTAACCCTAATCCGGTTCGACCGCGTCCACGCGCCGTCGTATAGAAGGCGTCAAAAATTTTACCCAAATTCTCTTGTGCGATTCCACAACCAAAATCACGCACCGTCAAAGCATACGCAGGCTTTTCCCGAAAACGCACGCCGGTAATTTCAATTTCAATAGGCCCTTCAGCTTCATAAGCGTGGTCGTCAACATTGGTCAAAATATTGACCAATATACGGAAGAAATGATTGCTATACCCTTTCCACGGAGCGCCCGACGGGATTGTTCCAGACCTCATTCTGACGGTTATTTTATGGGAGTGTTCAGGTGGTCGAGATCGGAATTGAGCGACGGCGTCCGTAATCAAATCACGAAGATTATAGCATCCGAGCGGCTCTGTTTGCTGACTTGCGGCCACCAAAGAGAATGTTTGAACAAGTTTTCCCGCACGTTGCAGGCTCGTCAACAAAAGCGGCAATGCAGGCTGTAGCTCTTGCATCCGCCGGAACGCTTCCGAAGGTCCAAGCGAAGGCATGTCTTTTAACAGCTCATCAAAACGATCTGAAAAATAAGATGCGGCGGTGGTTGCGTTTCCCAATGGCGTGTTCAACTCATGAGCGACGCCGGTAACCATGTGCGTAATGGAGCGATGTCGCATGGTTTCAGCTTCGGCGGCGCGCACTCGTCCTTCGAGTTCTTCTCGGAAAAGTTTTTCCGTGGTTTCGCGCACCTTTCGGCTGAGTTCGTTCAGAAGGCGGACAAATAAAGGCGGAAGCAATGTTAAACGATCGAAAAACAGGTCTCTTTGGATCAGAAACATGTGACAATGGCTTAGCGTGATTGCAGCCGCAGACCTTTGGCCTCCATCAATGATCGCAAGTTCTCCGAAATATTCTCCGGGAGATAACCTGGCCAATATTAACTCATTGTTGTCAACGTCGAAACGACTAATCTTTACGTTTCCTTCTAGGACCACATAAAGACAATCAGCCATGTCTCCTTCCGAGAAGATTAGTTTCTGATCCTCGTACTCGCGCACCTCACCCAATGAGGCAATGCTTTCCAACTCCGATCGTGAGAGGCTTTGGAAAAATGGAACCTAGAGCGCTTGCGCGACATCGATCATGGCGACTCATTTCTGTTTTCTATGGCGGAAGTCCTGTATGCATTTACGTTTTCAAGAAACGACCCAATTCATTCGTTCAGCAAGAACGCTCCAAACTTACGAAAGCGGCGACATAGCCGATTTTTGCAATCGGAGCACAAGGATGCTCATGTCGTCAACCGAAAGATTCAATACTTAAGAAAAACAGTCTTTCCAGGTTTTATCTAAATGCTCTCTTTTTTGCTTTACTGAAAGCATTGACACGACAATAGGCAATATCAAATTTTTTCATGAGGCGATAGAGAATAACTTGTATCTTTTTTAGTTTTTTAGAAATCGTGATTTGACGGCGTGTTTTCATCGGTTCTTTTTTTTTGTTGCTTCATTTATTATACAATTTTTCCATAAAGTTTAAGGGACGTGTGTTGATTATTCGGCTTATTGGTGTTGCGATCTCTAAGTCATAATTTTTAAAGCGGCGTTCAGATTTTCGAGCAATCAGAGTATAATGCGATTGCCCTTCTTTTTTTGAATCGAGTTGCGCATGACCAAATTCGGCGTCGGTCAACCTGCTTTACGCAGCGAGGATATTCGCTTTCTCACCGGCAAGGGGCGCTATGTCGCGGATATATCCTTGCCCAATCAAGCGTGGGGCGCAGTAACGCGCTCGCCCCATGCGCATGCCGATATCCAAGGCATAGACGCCTCACGCGCGCGCGCTATTCCGGGCGTTTTGGCGGTGATTGTCGCCGCAGATTTAGAATCGGCGGGAATCGGCGGAATTCCTTGTTTGTCTCCATTGACGCAGCGCGACGGACGCCCCATTGCGTTGGCGCCGCGCTCGGTGTTGGCGGAGAAGACCGTGCGTCATGTCGGCGACCCGGTGGCCTTCGTGGTGGCGGAGACCGAAGCGGCGGCGCGTGAGGCGGCGGAGCTTGTTGAAGTAAAATATGCGCCGCAGACATCGGCAACAGACACAGCGACGGCTTTGTCGGAGACCGCTCAAGCGCTGTGGCCAACGCATGCTCCGGGCAACATCGCGTTTGATTGGGAAAAGGGCGACGCAACGGCGGTCGAGCGCGCATTTCAAGAAGCGGCTCACGTTGTGGAACTGCCTCTTATAAACAATCGAGTCATTCCGAATCCTCTGGAGTGCCGCGCGGCCATAGGAACCGTCGAGGCCGGAACCGGGCGAATGACTCTGATCGTTCCCCGCCAGGGCGTTCACGCGCTGCGCCAACAGTTGGCGCGGTATGTGTTTCGTGCGCCGGAGCAAACAATCCGAGTCATTACGCCGGACGTCGGCGGCGGCTTTGGCGTGAAGATTTTTCTTTATCCGGAATATGCGTTGGTTCTGTTTGCCGCGCGTCAACTCGGCAGACCTGTGAAATGGGTCGCCACCCGCTCGGAGAGCTTCGTCAGCGACAACCACGGCCGCGACCACGTGACGCTTGCTGCGTTGGCTCTCGATGTGGAGGGGCGTTTTTTGGCGTTGCGCGCCGACATTAACGCCAATATGGGGGCGTATCTGTCGGCCTATGGACCCTATATTCCCACCGAGGGATGTACGGCGATGTTGGCGGGATGTTATAAAACGCCCGCCATATACGCCCGCGTGCGCGGCGTTTACACCAACACGCAACCCGTTGACGCTTATCGCGGGGCAGGGCGTCCAGAGGCCGCTTACATCGTTGAGCGTTTGGTTGATGTCGCCGCGCGAAGGTTGCAAATGGACCCGGCGGCGCTGCGGCGACCGAATTTCATTTCGCCTGAGTCCATGCCTTATGCGACGCCATTGGGCGAAACCTATGATTGCGGCGACTTTGCGCGCACCCTTGACGACGCTTTGGCGTTGGCCGACGCGGCGGGGTTTTCCCGAACGGCGGCGTAAAGCCATGCAACGCGGGCGATTGCGCGGTTTGGGTTTGTCGAGTTACATCGAATGTTCTGCGGGTGGAGGGCCGGAACAAGCCGTCATCGAGGTTTCCGTCGACGGCGCGGTGACGGTGATGATTGGCGCTCAGAGCAATGGCCAAGGACATGAAACGGCCTACAAACAAATCGTGTGCGAGCGTTTAGGCGTAGATCCGGACGTCGTAACGATTGTCCAAGGCGACACGGATCGCGTGGCGTGGGGCGCGGGAACCGATGGATCGCGCTCAATTCCGGTGGGGGGCGCGGCGATTGCGGAATGCGCCGATAAAATTCTGGAAACGATGCGCAAAGCGGCGGCTGATGCGTTCGGCGTTGCGATTGAGGCCATTGAGTTTCGCGACGGCGCGTTTTCCGCCGTCGGCTCCAATCATTGGGTGGAGTTGCGAGGAAGTGCGTGTGCGGCGTCTCGGAGCGTCGAAAAGGGCAAACCTGTTTTCATGGCGACCGCCCGTTGGCGTCCGCCCGCCAACACCTATCCGAACGGAACTCATGTGTGCGAGGTTGAAATCGATCCTGAAACCGGAGCGGTCGAGATCGTCGCCTATAGCGTGGCCGATGATTTTGGGACTGTGTTGAATCCACGGTTGGTCGCCGGGCAAGTTCACGGCGGCGTTGTTCAGGGAATTGGGCAAGCGCTTTTTGAGGCGTGTGTTTTTGATTCGGATTCGGGACAGCTTCTGACAGGGTCTTTTAGCGACTATGCTTTGCCGCGCGCGGAAGGAGCGCCGTTCATACGGCTTCATTTAAATTCGGTTCCGTGTCGAACCAATCTTTTGGGAATGAAGGGCGCGGGAGAAGCTGGCGCTATTGGGGCTCCTCCGACGGTCATCAATGCGATTGTTGACGCTCTTCACGATTTGGGCGTTGAGCATGTTGATATGCCTGCAACGCCTTTGAGCCTTTGGCGTTTGATGAGCAAAGCGCAGAGAAAGCCATAAAAACTAAAAAGGTCGAACGACTGGGGACACAGTCTCTGGACCTCTCCAATTTTATTTTAAATCTTATGCGGAAAACGAGGGGCGCGTCATGGCGAATAACCGTAGACCAACGCGCCGACACACGATAGAATTTGCGGTGCGGCGCCAAAGCCCGCTTTGACTTCAGGAAAAACGCAGCCGAAACAGCGGCGGCGGAGGACAATCGTGACGTCGATTCAAGCTCCGGTCATCATCCTTCTCTCGCAATCCGCCCTGCCCACCGCCGAGTCCGTCGCAGCGGCTCTGCCCGGCGCCCGCATCCACGGACTCGCCGATCGCGTCTCCGGCGTGGACGAGCGTTTCGAGCATGTCGGCCTTCATCTTCGAACCCTGTTTCTTGCCGGAACTCCCATCGTCGGAGTTTGCGCCGCCGCCGTCCTGATCCGATCGATCGCGCAGCTCCTGGTTGACAAAACCGTCGAGCCTCCCGTTCTTGCCGTCGCCGAAAACGGCGGAGCCGTCGTGCCTTTGCTCGGCGGCCATCACGGCGCCAACGACATCGCTCGAACGGTCGCCGCCGCCCTCGGCTGCGAGGCGGCCATCACAACCGCCGGAGACATCCGATTCGGAGTCGCTCTTGACCAGCCTCCCCACGGATGGACGCTCGCCAACCCGCAACACGCCAAAAGCGTCACCGCCGCGTTGCTGTCGGGCGTCCCGGCGCGCATCGAGGATGGGCCCCGTGGCTTGAATCCGCTCACTTGCCCCGTTCCGCAGCCGGGCCTCTGGTTTTGCGCGTCACGGATCGCGCCGAAATCGGAAACGATCACACCTTGATCTATCATCCTCCGTTGTTGGTCGTCGGCGTCGGCTGTGAACGCGGAGCCGATCCTCACGAAGCCCTCGACCTGGTCCACGCGACTCTTCGCGACGCCGGCCTCGCCGAAGGCGCTGTCGCCGCCGTGGTCTCGGTTGACCTCAAAGCCGACGAGCCCGCCATCCACACCGTCGCCGCCGCTCTTAAAGTCCCCGCCCGCTTTTTCGACGCTCCAACGCTCGAAGCCGAAACCCCGCGCCTGGAAACGCCTTCCGAGGTTGTCTTCCAAGAAATCGGCTGTCACGGCGTGGCCGAAGCCGCCGCGTTGGCCGCCACCGGAGTCGGTGGGCGTCTATTGGTCTCCAAACGAAAATCCGCTCGCGTCACCTGCGCCGTCGCCCGCGCTCCCGGCCCGCTCGACGCGTCCGTCATCGGGCGGCGACGCGGCCGTTTGGCGATCGTCGGCCTCGGCCCAGGCCAAACCTCATGGCGCACGCCGGAGGTCGATGTTTTGTTGCGGCGCTCTCAAGACCTCGTCGGTTACCGCACCTATCTCGACATGATCGGCCCGCTCGCCGAAGACCAAACCCGTCACGATTTCGATCTCGGCGCAGAGGAAGCCCGATGCCGCGCCGCTCTGGAGTTGGCCGCCACAGGGCGCGCCGTCGCGCTGGTCTCCAGCGGAGACCCCGGCATTTACGCCATGGCCACTTTGGTCTTTGAATTGCTCGGTCGTGAAGAACGTCCCGATTGGCGGCGCGTTGAAATCATCGTTTCGCCGGGCATATCCGCGCTGCAAGCCGCCGCCGCCCGCGCCGGCGCCCCGCTCGGTCATGATTTCTGCGCTATTTCTCTCTCCGATCTTCTCACCCCGTGGGAGATCATCGAAAACGGCTCAAGCCGCCGCCGAAGAACGATTTGTGATCGCGCTTTACAATCCGGCTTCTCAAGCGCAACACCCAGCTCGGACAAGCCAAAGAGGTTCTTCTAAAACGCCGACCGCCTGAAACCCCCGTCATCCTCGCCCGCAATCTCGGACGCAATGACGAATCCGTGCGCGTCGTGACTCTCTCCGATCTTGATGAAAGCCAAGTGGATATGCTTACCCTGGTTCTCATCGGCTCCACCGCCACCTGCGCTCTTCCTCGGGCTCACAGTGGTTCGTGGGTTTACACGCCGCGCGGTTACAAATAAAACAAAGGGGTTGAAGGTTTTTCTCAAGGCGCGTCGGGCAACACGCCAGATCGTCATAAAATCCAAGACGATTGTTGTCCAAGACGATTGTTGTCGTCGATCGTAAACGACCGTGTTCGCTTCGCGACAAGAGGTGGAGGCGGCCCTCCTCTTGAATTCCCCGCCGCTTGGGGCCTAAAGACCCCCAAACCCCGAGATTTTGTTTTCAACGGAGCGTTTTGTCCCCCCATGCCGCCCTCCTCCGCCTTCCAACATCGTCATCTGTTGGCGATCCAAGGCCTCAGCCCGGCAGAGATCACCGCCGTTCTGGACCTCGCTGACGGTTACGTCGATCAAAACCGGCGTCCGGACGGGCGAAAAAGCGCGCTTTTGTCCGGTCGCACTCTTGTCAACCTCTTCTTCGAGAACTCCACCCGCACTCGAACCTCGTTTGAGTTGGCGATAAACATGGGCGCCGACGTCATCAACATGGCGGTCGCCAACAGCTCGATCCAAAAGGGCGAGACCTGATCGACACCGCCATGACCCTCAACGCCATGCACCTCGACGCCTTGGTGGTGCGCCATCCTGAATCCGGCGCCGTCAAGCTCCTTGCCGACAAAGTCAACTGCGCCGTCATCAATGGCGGCGACGGAAATCATGAACATCCCACCCAAGCGCTGCTTGACGCTCTGACCATCCGTCGCCACACAGGCCGGCTCTCCGGGTTGATCGTCACCATCTGCGGCGACATTCTTCACAGCCGAGTCGCTCGATCCAACATTCACCTGCTCAACGCCATGGGCGCCCATGTCCGCGTCGTCGCTCCCACGACTTTGCTTCCCACCGGCATCCACGGCTTGGGCGTCGAAGTTCATCACTCCATGAAATCCGGGCTCGCCGACGCCGACATCGTGATGATGTTGCGGCTTCAGCTCGAACGCATGAGCGGTCAATACGTGCCCTCAACCCGTGAGTATTTTCATTTCTTCGGTCTTGATTATGGAAAACTCGCCGCAGCCAAGCCGAACGCTTTGATCATGCATCCGGGCCCAATGAATCGCGGCGTCGAGATCGACTCCGAAGTCGCAGACGACATCAACCGCAGCGTCATTCTCGACCAAGTCGAATTCGGCGTGGCCGTGCGCATGGCCTGTCTGGAGCTTCTCATTCGTTCGTCCACGTCTTGAACTTCGGGCGCTCTCTCCTCAGTCCACTCTGTACCGTCGCTGATCTGTACCGTCGCTGAACGAAAGAAAACGACCGACCCCATCCCTGCGTCACAGAAACGGGACAAAGCCTTGCGCTCCCGACCGCTAGAAAAAGCTTGGCGTTTTCTTCGTTCATTGGGATCATTTATTTTTGGCCGATACGCAAAAGAGAATTCAGATGTCTAAGCCGCGCACTCTGTTCGACAAAATCTGGGACAACCACGCCGTCCATCTGCAAGAACACGGGACATCCGTTCTGTATATCGACCGCCACTTGGTCCATGAAGTGACCAGTCCACAGGCGTTCGAAGGCTTGCAGCTCGCCCAACGCCGCGCTCGCCGCCCACGCGCCACGCTGGCCGTGGCCGATCATAACGTCCCCACCAACAATCGCGATCAGGGCATCGTCGACGAAGAAAGCCGCATCCAGGTTGAAACCCTGGAGCAAAACGTCAAAGCCTTCGACGTTCCCTATTATCCCATGAACGACATCCGCCAAGGCGTCGTCCATATCGTCGGCCCCGAACAAGGCTTCACTCTTCCCGGCATGACCATCGTGTGCGGCGACAGCCACACATCGACTCATGGCGCATTCGGAGCCCTGGCGTTCAGCGTCGGCACTTCCGAGGTCGAACATGTCCTCGCTGCAGACTCTGTTGCAAAGCCCGCGCGCAACATGCGCATTCAAGTCAACGGAACCCCGCTCTCGGGCCGCCGAACATCGCGTTGGCGATCATCCGCATGATCGGAACTGCCGGCGGCACGGGGTGCGTCATCGAATACACCGGCCCTGCGATTCGCGCTCTGTCGATGGAGGGGCGGATGACGGTGTGCAAGATGACTATCGAAGCAGGAGCCCGCGCCGGTCTGATCGCCCCGACGACGTCACCTTCAACTATCTGTGTGGACGCCCCATGACTCCCAAAGCAGGCGCTTGGGAGCAAGCCGTCGCCTCTTGGCGCGCGTTGCCCAGCGACGAGGGCGCAACCTACGACCGTGAAGAGGTTTTGGACGTTTCGACGTTGGAGCCTCAAATCACTTGGGGCACCAGCCCGCAAGACGTGCTGCCGATTTCCGGACGAGTCCCCTTTCCCTCCGACTTCGCCGACCAGGCGCGTCAACAGGCGACGGAGCGGGCGCTTGATTATATGGGGCTAACCTCGGGAACGCCGTTCACCGACATCAAGATCGACAAAGTCTTCATCGGCTCCTGCACCAACGGTCGCATCGAGGATTTACGCGCCGCCGCTCAATTGGTCGCCGCCCAAAATGGCCGCCGCGTGGCTGATGGCGTTCACGCCTTGGTGGTTCCCGGTTCCGGATTGGTGAAGAATCAGGCCGAAGAAGAAGGCTTGGACAGCATTTTCTTGAACGCCGGGTTCGATTGGCGCGATCCCGGATGTTCGATGTGCTTGGCTATGAACGCCGATCGTCTGGAGCCCGGACAACGTTGCGCTTCGACCTCCAACCGCAATTTCGAAGGACGTCAAGGACGCGGCGGACGCACGCATTTGGTCAGTCCGATCATGGCGGCGGCGGCGGCGTTGACCGGGCGCCTGACCGACGTGCGCGATCTTCTTGGAAAATAAGGCCGACGCCCCGAGATGACGACAATCGAAGAAAAGTAAAACAACAAATTGGACGGGCCCAGAAATTGGACGGGTCCAGAGACTATGTTTCCAGCCCTTCGGGCTAGAGATGAAACCATACCCTTATGTGGATCGCGATCTTCCTCTGGAGTCGCTTGTCGTTGTTCTGTGGCTTGTCTGTTTCATCCTCATAAGATTCATCTTGGGTTTCAGAGCGACGGCGTTTTCTGTACAAGGACCGTCTCTTTGGAATGGCTTGAAGAACTGATCAAACGCACTCTCTAAATGCGGTCATCGCCCTGAAACCCGGAATAAGCCAAAACAAACGGTTTCAGGGGGAGGCTTTGTCCTTGGCCCCGTCTTGTTTTTATCCCTTCTGAGGAGTCTCTTGACCGTGAAACGATCCGCGCTTTCCACCTACGCATTCTTGAGCCTTCTTTGGTTCGGTTTGGGTTCGGCGCTGTTGTCTCCGATCCTCTTCCCCGCCGCAGCGTGGGCGTCCGGAGGCGCGCAATCCAAAAACCCAAACGTGCCCAAAGACGTCATTCGCTTCCAGATCATCAGTCAAACCTTCGATCAAGGAAATATCGACGGTCTTCGCAGCCTCGTCATCGAGCTGGTTTTCAAAGACTCAGACCTTCGCAGCGAATTTCTAGAGATTCTGCCGAAAATTCACGAAACCTTTAATCAAACGCTCTACGGCTCGCTCACACAGAGAACCCCTATTAACACAATACGCAAATCTTTGTCGGACTCGCTTAAACCTCTTTTCGGAGAGCAAAAACTCCAAAATGTCGAGTGCGTCGTCACCGAAAACACGGACGCCCAAGGAAAAGGCGGAAACGACTCTTCCAATCCCAAAGGCGGCGCTAAAAACGAAAGTAAAGCGGAAGGAAAGCCGAAAGGCGAAGGCGGCGGAAGCAAACATTAAAGCGACATCAATCAACGCATACCGCTCGATTTTATTCTTATATAGTCCGATCATGCGAATCCACGCGACAAACATAAATTAAGTGCGGATCGCAACGGCAACCATGCAAGAAGGACCGCGACCATGAAAGTTCAAGGAATGACCGCCATCGTCACAGGCGGTGGATCAGGAATGGGCGCCGCAATGGGACGCGCTCTCGCTGCGGCGGGCGCTCACGTCGCGTTGTTCGACGTGAATATGCACGCAGCAGAAGCCGTCGCCCATGAAATCCCAGCTCTTTCCCCCCATTGCGCCTCCCCCCACGCCCCCCCCTCCCCCCGCACCCCGGATTAAGAAGCGGGGACCCTGTTCCGACGCGCCGCCCCCGCCACAAACACTCTTGCGCGCGGAATCAGCACATTAGCAGTCGGCTCCG
>CAUYUA010000277.1:0-13605 GCA_963575675.1 Azospirillaceae bacterium | reverse complement strand
CCCAAACCGCCGATGGCCAAAGAGAGGAGAATTCTTCGACAAGGCGTCATCGCCGTTGTCCTTATGTTTGGAATCCACAAACACAGAAAACTAAAAAAAACACAGACCAAGCATCGGTGAGGACCAATTCCCCTCCGACCAAGGGCTGCCCTTGGAACCCGTCTTTTTAGCTCTTTTGTGGATTCCAAAAACTTTCACGACTGATTTTCAAACAACAATCGCCCCAGCAAATTAAACATTTGATCCAAATTCACCGGCTTCGATAGATAATCATTCGCCCCCACCTCCAAACACTTTTCTCTGTCCCCCGCCATCGCTTTCGCCGTCAAAGCCAATATCGGCAAAGACCGGAACGCCTCTTGTCGTCGAATCGCGCAAATTGCATCATAACCATTCATGCCCGGCATCATAATATCCATCAACACCGCATTGATGTCGGCGTTTTCATCCAATTGCGCCAACGCCTTCGCGCCATTTTCAGCCATGCGGACATTAAAGCCCCGACTCCGCAGCGCACGCGACAAAGCAAACGCATTTCGCATATCGTCATCCACCACCAACACCGTCTTGCCGACGAACGCCGGTTGACGCGCTTGCGACGGCAAAAGGCCCACGCTCCCTCCGGAAAGCCCGATTCGAGGTTGTCCAAGCTGAGCTTGCACCGTGTGCAAAAAAAGAGTGACCTCATCCAGCAGACGATCAGAGGAAGAACGTTCGCTGCTTAGGGTTCGTTTGGCCGCAAAACCATCAACAAACTCCCGCAACCGCGCCAGGTCCATCTCCGACAGGTCCGTTCCGGAATAGATCACCACAGGCAGAGGAGACCGCCCGCGATCAATCGCCGCACGCTCCAAAATTTTCAAGATTCCCACGCTGGGCCAACGCAGGTCCAACACCATGCAATCGAACGGCTCGTCTTCATCCAACCGCGCTTGCGCTTCTTTGCCGTCGGCGGCGGCAATAATTTCGATTCGCGCGGCTCGCGCGACGTCGCTCACTTGGCTGACCGTCGCCAAATCGGCGATCGCGCGCCGAGATTCTGGGTCCTCGTCAATCACCAGCACACGCCGAATAGCGCCGCCCTCCAGCCCCCGCAATAATTTTTCCATGTCTTCGACGTTGAGCGATTTGGTTAACCCTCCCCCCACCGCCCCCATCTCCACGCCGCGCGTCACCCCTTCCGTCGCAGAGATCACATGCGCCGGACGTGTGCGCGTTTTCGGGTTTTGTTTCAAACGCGCCATAGCCGCCCACCCGTCCATGTCGGGCAAAGCGACGTCCAAAACAATTCCGACCGGAGAATAGCGTTCGGCCAAAGCCAATCCTTCCGCTCCAGACGAGGCGATCAATCGCATAAAGCCTTTTTTGCGCGCCACTCCGGCGATTGCCTGCGCCACCTCCGAATCGCCTTCAATAATCAAGATCGCCGTCCCGCCGCCCAAGAGCGAGTCGCGATCGTCCAACGCCGAAGCGGAATCAGAAACGACGTTCGACAAGAGCGGCGACGAGAAAACCGGAACAACCGGAGAAGGCGACGGCGCGGAAAATGGAGAAACAACCGCTTCTTGCGCGCAATCGCCGCCGATTCGTCCGACGCGACGCCGACTGACGGTAAGGATATCCGACGTCGGAAGAATCGGCATAAAAAGCTCAAAAACGCTGCCTTGGCCGAGCGCGCTTTGAACCGTCAGGACTCCGCCCAATTTTTCAGCTAATTTCCACGCAATGGTCAGCCCTAAGCCCGTGCCGCCGAATCGACGACTAACACCGCCATCCACTTGCTCGAAGGCCAAGAAGATGCGGTTGATCATGTCTTGAGGAATGCCGATTCCGGAGTCGGCCACACGAAAGGCCATCACCCCTAAGCTCCCCGACGTTGCCGCCACACGCCGAATCGCCTCGTTCGGCATACAAAGCAAACCGCCGCCTTTCGACGTTTCCTCTCCGCCATGAGGCGCGTCGTCTTCCACCATTGCGCCGCCTAAAGCGACAGGCTCAATTCGGATCGAGACCTCACCCTGATCGGTGAACTTTATTGCATTTCCGATCAAGTTGGTGAGTATCTGCTCCAGCTTTCCATAATCCGTCAGAAGCAGCGGCGCGTCGGACGCCACCTCGACCGACCACCCCAACCCTTTCGATTCGGCCATGCGGCGAAAACGCCGCTCCAGAGTGGTTCCGAAACAGCTCAGCTCCACGATTTCCTGAATGACGGTCATTTTCCCGGCCTCGATTTTCGAAAGGTCGAGAATGTCGTTGATCAAGCGTAAGAGCTGCCCTCCGCTCTCGTAAATCATCTGCGCCGATTCAACTTGGTCGCCGGTCAAATTCCGCTCTTCGTTTTCCGACAGCGAACGCGCCAAAATCAGCAAGCTGTTGAGGGGAGTGCGCAGCTCATGCGACATATTAGCCAAAAATTCCGATTTATAACGATTGACCTGCTCCAGCGCCACCGCCTTTTGCTCAGCCTCACGTTGAGACGCCTCCAAAGCCTTTGATTTATCGGTCAAAGCCGCATTGGCGGCGCGCAGCGCCTCGCTCTGAATTTTCAGCTCCTCTTCGGAAATCCGAAGCTCCTCCGCCTGTTCTTGAAGCTGCTGGTTTTTACGCCGCAAAATTTCATTGCCTGCGTGAATTTCCTCGCTCTGAGCCCGCAACTCTTCTTCGGACGCCTGCAAGGCGACCGCCTGACGTTGCGTTTCTTCCAGCAAACTACGGGTTTCCAGGTTGCGCTCCAGAACCTCCAGATTCAGCGCGATCACGGGCAACGCCTCTTCCAAAGCCTCGCGCTGACTTTCACTGAGAGGGCGAAAAACACCCAGTTCGATCACGCCGCCGACGCCGTTTCGGCCAACCACCGGAGCCACGATCAGAGTCGCCGGAGTCGCCTCCCCCAGCCCGGACGTCACCATAAAGTACCGCCCGGGCAGATCGGAAAGCGTGATGATGCTTTTCGAAAGAGCGCATTGCCCAACCACTCCTTCACCCAGCGCAATCCTCTGACGCAACGAGTCGCTCCCGCTCTGGAAGCCGTAGGCGCCTTCCAGCCGCAGCCCGTATAATTCACGCTCGGCCACATAGAAGGCGCCGCGCCCGGCCTCCATCCGCTCAGCCACGCCCTCGATCACAATTTCGGCGAATTCGTGAATTGTTTCGGCGCGATGCATCTGCATGGCCAACGTCGCGACAGTGCTTTTGATCCAGCGCCGTTGCTCCAACCGCCGCACAGCCTCTTGAAAGACGCGCACGGTGCGGGCGATGTCGCCGATTTCGCTTTTTTCCTCCACGAAAGGAATATCCGAGTCGAACCGTCCTTCCGACAATCGAATCATCGCCCGACGTAAAATAATCATTGGACGAGTGATGCTCATCGTAATGAGCAACGCCACCCCCAATCCCAACAAACCGCACGCAGCCACCATCAACCACATGCGACGCACGATGTAATTTTGACGCTGACGCGATTCGTCTCGGAACTGCGCGGCGTTCCACCGCGCAACATCGCTAATTCGCGACAATAATTCTTCGGCCTGGCGCGCATACTCCGCCCCGCCGCCGCGCACCCGCTCAACCGCCTCTTCACGACGCCCGGCGCGGAAAAGCGTCAATGTCTGATCGCGATACGACGCCCATTCCGCCAAAAGCCGCCGCGCTCCAGCAACGTCTTCGCGCGGGCCTTGATAACGCTCTCGCACGGAAGCCAGACGCTCCAAAGCGATTGCTTCGTTGCCCGCAACTGAGGCCGCTAAGCGGTCAATGTCGGACGACGCTTCTGAAAGCGCGATTCCTTTCATATCCCGATGGATCGCGATCAACCGCGCCTTGACCTCGCCCAATGAGTCGAGAACCGTCAAGGGGTAAAGATACATCTCATCGGTCAAGTCGGCGATTCTCTCAATCCCCGACACGGCGAGAACTCCGAAAACCACGGTCGGCGCCAGCATCATGCCGAACCCGATGATCAATCGAACGATCAGTCGTAGATTCCGAAACACGCTGACGACCTCCGATGGGTTAGGAGGCAGACTCCCGCACTGGAGAGCCGGGAAAACAACCCACCCAATCCACTAAAAAGAACAGACCATTCCGAGTTCCAAGCACGCTCCCTGACTGAGCGCTCCCTGACCGGAGGGACTCAAGAGAAAAACTCCCCCTCTTCTCCCTCCCGACATTCATTTCTTTAAAAACCCAACGGCCCGCAGCTCTTCACGCCTAGTGATCCAAAATATCGGGCGTCACCCATCCACATAAGTCCAAAACAGCGCGAGCCGGAAGAAAATCAAAACACGCCTTCGCCAAATCCTGGCGACCTTCCCTCTCCAACATCACATCCAATCGCTTCCGCAGTTCGTGCAAGTGCAACACATCGCTGGCGGCGTATTTCAACTGCTCGGGCGTAAGCTCGGCGGCGCCCCAATCGGAGGATTGTTGCTGTTTGGAAAGATCAACGCCCAACAGTTCTTTGCATAATTCTTTCAGGCCATGGCGATCGGTGTAGGTGCGCACAAGCCGTGACGCCACTTTCGTGCAATAAACAGGACCGCACGTCACCCCGAACGTCTTGTAGAGAATCGCCAGATCGAACCGGGCGAAGTGAAATATCTTCGTGACGTTTCTATCCGTCAACAAACGACAAAGATTAGGCGCATGAGCGTGACCAAGTTTAATTTGCACGATATGGCCCGCGCCGTCTCCAGCCGAGAGCTGTACAAGACACAAACGATCTCGGTGAGGATTAAGCCCCATCGTTTCGGTATCGATGGCGACGCTGTCCCCCCAAACCAGATGTTCGGGCAGATCGCCGTCATGCAGGTCAATCGGCATGCCGACCTCCAAAAACAAAAACGCCAGCGGTAGGATCACCGGCCGGCTTGTTCACTCTTATCTCTTAAGATATTCATTCCACTCAACAATTCGTAATGAGACAACCTCTTTAAAACAAACTGAAAACTGTGAATTTGGTGCCCAGGAGAAGACTCGAACTTCCACGACATTTCTGCCACAGGTACCTGAAACCTGCGCGTCTACCAATTCCGCCACCTGGGCTTTTAATTGATCCAACGCCCTAACCGCGCTGACGGCGGGAGTTGTATCATTTTCTTGTCCTTTCATCAATCCTTTTTTCGAACTTTCTTAATCTTTGCACCAGCTCGAAATTTGGTGCGGTCGAGAAGACTCGAACTTCCACGGGATCTCTCCCACAGCGACCTCAACGCTGCGCGTCTACCAGTTCCGCCACGACCGCATCTCACCAAGCGACGCCAAACAAAAGCAACCACTTGAAAGAATGATGCTAAAACGAGGTAACTTCTTTTCAACTTTTTTGATAACCCGTCCGGCGCGTCACCGCGTCTGACGAAGAGGGAGATAGCAAATCCATCCGAGCAGCGCAAGACAAAAAAACATAGAGAGCAATTTTTTTAGGTTAGACGGGTCCAGGGACTGTGTTCCTGGTCGCCGGGGATCATAAGGGGGGAGCGAAAGCCCCCCTTATTCGCGAAGCGATCCTCCTCTGGAATCGTTTTATATAGGCCCCCGACCGACCATAAGCCATCTCAGCCCATAAGCCATCTCAGCACAGACCATCAATAAAGACAATAAAGACAAATAATGCGAACGGCTTGAATGATAAAAACAAACAATTCCAAAAGACAATCGCTTCGCGAATAAGGGGGGCTTTCGCTCCCCCCTTATGATCCCCGGCGACCAGGAACACAGTCCCTGGACCCGTCTAATTTTATCCCTCATTCCAGGCGCATAAAAATCCAATCAGCGATTTGGTTTGGCCAATTTGGCGGGATCAAGAAGCATATCCTTCAACACCTGCCCGTTGGAACCCAAAGGACCAACCTCCCCACCATCAACAATAGCAACCACGCCGCCAGCGTTGCGTGTGCGCAACCGCGCGCCGGCGCGATCCGGCACGCGATAAACATCGCCGGGACGCAAGACGCCCGTGAACAGAATATCGCCGTTGGCGTCACGAATCCGCATCCACGCCTCAACCACCGCTCGAATCTGCACCCGCGATTCACGATGCTGAGCCCCATAGACCTTACCCGTCGGAACAGGCGGCGCAGCAGGCGTCACAGAGGCGGTCGAAGAAGACGACGAATTGGCGGAAACATCGGCGCCGGGAGGATTGGACGCAGGACCGCTCGACGACGAAGCAACAGCAGTCGCCGCAGGGCCGGAGGAAACGCCGGAAGGACGCCCCGGAACCAGCGCAGGACGATTGCCGCGTCGAGGATCGTCATTGGTTCCCGTGACCAAAGGCACTTCGTCGGGATTATCGCCGGACGAATCCACCGAACCAGGCGCTCCGCCGTTCGCCGCAGAAGCTTGACCGCTCGGCGCAACGCCGCCCACGCCGATGGCGGGAGTCGCGCCGACTCCACCGGGATTCTCGGCCGAAGCGGGCTTACTCTCGCCGCCGGGATTCTCCAAAGCCGCGCCGCGAGGCGGCGGAATCGGAGGATTCGGCGGAGCCGGCGGCTTAACCTCCAGCAAAGACACCAATCGCTGCGGCAAAGTCGGCACCAAATCGACCACGCTGCGATCTGTGGACGACAAATAATACCAGACGCCGTAAACGACTCCAGCCAAAACCACGGCCATCAGCAGAATGGTTCCGCCAGGAATGCGGACTTCAGGCGCTGGCGTGGGAAAATACAAGTCTTGTCGACCGACTTTTCCTGCGATCTCCTCTTTGAAGCGCCGCACCACGACATCGGCTTCCAGGCCGAGATAATCGGCGTAAGTCCGCAGAAACCCTATGGCGTAGGCGGTTCCCGGCAGCTCTGCGTATTGCCCGTCTTCGATCGCCTGAAGATAAACGAAGCGAATGCGCAAAGTCGTCGCAACATCCCTTAATTCATATCCATGACGCAGGCGCGCGTTGCGCAACAGAAGGCTGACGGACTCACCTCCGAACGGCGCGGGACCTTCGCCCCCACCCTCCGAGTGCGAAGAGCCGCCTTCGTTTGCTAGAAAAAATTTGCGTTTGGTTTGGCCCATGGCGTAGACCGCCTTGTCGCTCTATAGCATTGTCGATTTAGAACAAAAAATACGGCGGATCATGATCCATCCGTCCCCTGTTCTAGCAAATCAGAGCCTCGCGCCGCAATCATGTTCCCGTTCACGGGGGCGGGTCGCGAAGATTAAGAGCCCTTCCAGAAAACGCGCCGCCAGAAAACACGCAAATGTCGGCGGCGGCTTCCTTGGCCCATTCTCCGGAAGAACTCTCGAAGAACTCTAAGAACCTATGCATTCCGAAAAAATTCAAGCAACCTCTTTCAGATGATGACGTCGTGATCTTTGGCGAAAGCCCGCAATTTGTCGCGCAAGGAATGGTCGTCGCGACGATAGAGCGTCGTCAGATAATCCCGCAAACGCGCCACATCCAAGCTGCGCAACATGGTTTTCACCGGCCCCACCGCCGAGGGAGCCATTGACAGGGTCCGAAATCCAATGCCGATCAACGCCATGGCCTCCAAAGGCCGCGCCGCCATTTCTCCGCACAAACTCACCGGAGCCGAAGCGGAATCACACGTCGCCACCAAGCTCCGCAACGCCGTCAAGAACGGCGGCGACAGAGGATCATACCGAGACGACATGCGCGGGTTCCCACGATCGCACGCGAACATGAATTGCGCCAAATCATTTGATCCCACCGACAAGAAGTCGACTCGCTTCAGCAACGCGGGCAACTGCCACATCAGCGCCGGGACCTCCAACATCACGCCGACTCGCAACACGGACGGCTGCGGCAAACCATCGGCGTTCAAGCGCTCCAGCTCCATATCGAGCAGTCGCCGCGCCATATCGAATTCGGCGACCTCGGCGACCATCGGAAACATCATCGACATCGACTTGCCGCCGGCGGCTCGCAGCAAAGCCCGCATCTGTTGCCGCAGAATCGCCGGTCGATCGAGACCGATTCGCACGGCGCGCCATCCCAACGCCGGGTTTTCTTCGCTCTCGGCGGTGAAGTAAGGGAGCATTTTGTCGCCGCCGACATCGAGCGTTCGAAAAACCACCGGCTTGTCGTCCGCCTGCTGCAACACACGCGAATAAAGCTCGGTCTGCGCCGAGACGTCCGGATAACTGGAACGCACCATAAAAGGAATTTCGGTGCGATACAGTCCGATGCCGTCGGCGCCGCTATCGGCCAAGTGCTGAAGGTCCAACAGCAAGCCGCAGTTCAGCATAATCGTCACGGCCACGCCATCGCGGCTGACCGAGGGCATGTTGCGCACTTCGGCATAAAGCCGCTCGCGCACCGCCATCAAACTCATGCTTTCGGCGAAAGCGGCTTGAATGTCGTCTCCGGGCCGCACAAAAACTTGCGCGTGATCGCCATCGACGATCAGCGGATCGAGGCTTTCAATACGGATCATGGCGTCGGGACACTGGCCGACCACCGGAATCCCCAGAGAACGCGCCAAAATCGCGACATGGCTGGTGGCGGAGCCCTCTTCCAGCACCAAGGCGCGCAATCTATTAAGGTCGTAATCCAACAGCTCGGCGGGCCCCAGAGAGCGCGCCACCAGCACCACGTCATCGGGAAGCACGACGCCGTCGGCCACCGACGTCCGCCCGGCCAAGTGCTGAAGCAAACGGTTGGTTAAGTCATCGAGATCAAGCAAACGCTCGCGAATGTAGGGATCTGCGATTTGGTTCATGCGAGCGCGCGTGTCGTTTTGCACGCGCACCACCGCCGCCTCCGCCGTCAAGCCGGTGCGAATCGCCTCATGAATGCGTTGCAGCCAACCGCGATCCTCGGCGAACATCCGATAGGTCTCCAGGATGTCGCGCGACTCGCCGCCGCCCATCATCGCCGACGCCGCCAGCAACGCATCGATTGCGCTGTGCATGCCCGCCAAGGCGGTGTGCAGCCTCTCCAGCTCTCGATCGGGATCGTCGGCGACCATCTCGCGAACGGTCAACTGGTGGCGATGCAGAACCGCCAACCCCATCGCAAGACCGTGATTCAACGCTGATCCGCCCAGACGCGCCGGCAGAGAGCTTGAAATTTCATCTCCCGCGTTCGAGATTTCCTGCGGCCCGACCAGCTCGCCCGAAACCACCAGTTCGGCTACGATCATCGCGATCGTCTGAAGGATTTCGATCTCTTCGTCAGCGAAATCGCGCTCTTCACGGTGCTGAAGCACCAAAACGCCGCGCACCCGCCCGCCGCGCAGAATCGGAACGCCTAGCAGAGATTGGAAGGGATCTTCCCCGGTTTCCGGACGATAGACGAAGTTCGGATGACTCTGAGCGCGGGCCAAAGCCGCTGGACGCGCATGCGCCGCAATGTCGCCGACGATGCCTTCTCCGACGCGCAAGCGCGTCTTATGGACGGCCGCCGGATTCAAACCAACGGTCGAGAACAACTCCAAGACCTCGCCCGCCCGCATAACATAGCAGGAACAGACGTCGGCCATCATCTCCTTGGCGATCAGCCAGACAATTTTATCGAGCTGATACTGTCCCCCCCCCGCCCCGGCCATAACATCGCGCAGCCGGGCCAGCAGACGGCGAAAACCGCCGGTCTCTCCAGGCGAACTCCGCTTGATCTCTTGCATGCCCTCTTGAAAACCATGTCGCCGAAGAAATTGCAACAATCCTGTTCTCAGCCCTGTGTACACCTAGGAAAAACTGTGTGAATTATCACACGATTCGTACGGCCCCATTTCGGAGACGCCCGCCTTGATCCTTGATTCGCGCACCGCCGATAAAATCCGCAACTTCATGTCGCCGCTTGCGTCAGAGATGGATGTCACGGAATCTCTGCGGATTTTCTCGCTCATTGTCGCGGGGCCGACGGCGAGCGGAAAATCGGGATTGGCGCTGACTCTGGCTGAGCAACTCAACGGCGCGATTATCAACGCCGACAGCATGCAGGTGTATCGAGAGCTGACGACGCTCACCGCCCGCCCGAGTCGCGACGATGAACGACGGCGTCCGCATCGCCTTTACGGCGTCCTGTCCGCCGCCGAACCCTGCTCCGCCGCTCTCTGGCGCGAAAGAGCCGTCGCCGAAATCCGAGCCGCCGCCGCCGAGGGATTGTTGCCGATCATCGTCGGCGGAACCGGACTTTATATTAAGGCTCTGGTTGAGGGATTATCGCCGATTCCCGAAATCCCCACCTCGATTCGCGCCGCCGTCCGCGTCCGCATGGAAAACTCCGGCCCCGAAACTTTACACGCCGAACTTGCAAAACACGATCCGACGACCGCCGCCCGCCTGCGTCCGCAAGATCCGCAGAGACTTACCCGCGCATGGGAAGTGTTGGAAGCCTCGGGTCGCTCGCTGACCGAATGGCAGGCTCTACCGCCCTCAGGAGCGCCCCCAGACATGAGTTTCGCGATGATCGCGCTGTCTCCGCCCCGAGAGCGGCTTTACGCGGCGTGCGACGGACGGTTTCGCCAAATGATCGCGCGCGGAGCCTTAGAGGAAGCCCGAACCTTGATGGAATCGGAATTGGACCGCTCCTTGCCGATCTTCAAAGCGCTGGGGCTCCCTGAGCTTATGCGGACCCTTGAGGGCGAATTGGATTTGGAGACGGCGGTTACGCTCGCGCAAACGACGACTCGACACTACGCCAAACGACAAGCCACTTGGTTCCGCCACCAAACGCCTAAACACGACATCCCCGTACTGACGCTGTCGGAATGAGAGCGTAAAACACTTTCGAGACAGAACCTATGCGCCGGTCCTCTCCTAAAATTGAAGACAATCCATAGAATGCTCCGAAACAAACAATTCCGAAAACGCCTCAGGGTAACCACCATTCAAATCCTCACCGTTGAAACAGCCCAAGTTATGATCATCCCCACGGAGCATAAAATAAATGCTCCCTTTTGCCACCGCAGCAGGAGCTATCTGATTATGGACTGTTGGTATCGACTTGCTCTCCATTCTCCAAAAATAAAACCGCGCCCATACATCAGGGCTTCTCTCTAAAGCTTACTCACCAGAAGTTGCATGTTTTGATCTGATTTATGATAAACGCCCCTTTGTTTTTCATATTTCCCATAAATATCCAATAAAGACGCCAGGAGTCAACATAATAAATTTAACTTATTTTTTGTTCGGCGCCACCTTGCATAATTAAGAGCAAGAAAATAACTTTGTAAGGAGCCTGTTGTAAAATCGAAAATTCACGCGAGCCTTCCCTGACATAACGCAACATAAAAAATTCTAAAACGCTATTCGTTGATTTTTGCTATAGACGTTTTCGATTTTTCAACAGCCTCTTCATAATCACTTATTAAATTCTGTAATAAACGGAAACGCCATCGCTTTACGCCTCGCTCTCCCGAACGACTGGGAACACAGTTCCTGGACCAATTGACTTTTGTGTGTGACAGTCAGACGTGTAAGCGCTAGATCAGATGTGTAAGCGCTAGAGTAGACAAATTTTATTGGCCGGACATGGACGCTCTTTTTCCTATCGCCTTCACAACGCCTTGGATACTCGGCGCCCTGATCGTTCTGCCGACGCTGTGGCGTCTGCTGCGCGTCACGCCTCCGGCTCCCCGCCTTATCCCCTTTCCCGCTCTCCGTTTCCTCCAAGACATCATTCCCCGCGAGGAAACACCCGCCCGGACGCCTCCTTGGCTGCTCCTCTTACGGATTTTAATCGCCGCTCTGATCATCATCGGTCTGTCGGGTCCTCTGCTCAACCCCGGCGACGCTCTCCCTGGAAACGGCCCTCTCGCTCTCGTCATCGATAACGGCTGGGCCGCAGCCCGTCATTGGCCCGAACGTCAAGCCCTTCTCGCCGACATTCTCCAACGCGCCGAACGCCAAGGCCGCCCCATCCACCTCATCGCCTCGGCCGCCGCGCCCACAGCCCAAGCATCCCCCACAAATCACGCCGCGCCGCAGTTCTCCACCGCCCTGCCGCCCGCCGAAGCCCGACGCTTCATCCAAAATCTCGCTCCTCAGCCCTGGCCCGGCGATCGAACCGCCGTCCTCGCCGCCGCCCGAACCTTTGCCGCCGCATTCTCCCAATCCATCCACTCCATATGGCTCAGCGACGGCCTCGACAGCCCCGACGCCGACGCTCTCGCCGGCGCCCTGCAACATCTCGGCGGCCTCACCGTGTTCGCAGACCCGCCCGAACGCCTGCCTCACCTCCTATCGCCTCCGGCGATCGGCCCCGGCGCCCTCGTCGCCCGCATTCTGAGACCGCGCGCCGGCCCCGCCTCTGAAACCGTCGCCGTCCGCCTCATTGCCTCCGACGGTCGGCTTCTCGCCCGCGAAACCGCCGCCTTCCAGCCCAACGCCCGCGTCGTCGAAGCGCGTCTCAACGCTCCTCTCGAACTGCGCAACGAAGCCGCCGCCCTAACCATCGAAGGCGAAAACACAGCGGGAGCCATCGTTCTGCTTGATCATCGCTGGAGACGAAGACCTGTCGGCTTAGCCACCGGTCGCGCAGAAGGAGAGCCGCAACCGCTGTTGAGCGATCTTTATTACCTGGAGCGCGCTCTTGCCCCCTACGCCGAGCTTCGACGCGGCGCCGTCGCCGAACTGGTTGCAGGCGATTCTTCCGCAATCCTTCTCGCCGACGTCGGAACCTTGACCGAAGCCGAAAGCAACGCGCTGGAGCGCTGGGTCGAAAAAGGCGGCGTGCTGATTCGCTTTGCAGGGCCGCGCTTGGCGCAAAACGGCGATTCATTGGTCCCGGTTCGCCTTCGTTCCGGCAACCGCACGCTGGGCGGCGCTTTGTCATGGAGCGAACCCGCCCGTTTGGCGCCCTTCGAAGAGCGCAGCCCATTCTTCGGTCTCGCCATTCCCAACGACGTCACGATCAGCCGCCAAGTCTTGGCCGAACCTTCGCTCGACCTTGCAGAGAAGACCTGGGCGCGCCTCGCCGACGGCACTCCGCTGGTCACAGCCGCGCAACGCAAACAAGGGTGGATTATTTTAGTCCACACCACAGCCGGCCCCGAATGGTCGTCGCTGGCGATGTCGGGACTCTCCATCGAGATGCTGCGCCGCATGATCGCTTTCGGCGAAGGCGCCGTCGTCGAGGCGTCGACTTTGGCTCTGCCCCCGCTGCGCGCGCTCGACGCTCAAGGACGACTCGGCCCACCGCCGGCGTCCGCCTTGCCGATCGCCGGAACTCATTTCGCCGAACAAACCGTCGACGCGCGACACCCTCCGGGATTCTACGGCGTCGAAGAAGCGCACCGCGCGCTGAACCTCTCCGCGCATTTGACCGACATCAAACCCTTATCCCTCCCCGCCGGAGCATTTCGCGCCGAGTACGCAGCACGCGCCGAGACCGCGCTCAAGCCCTGGCTGCTGGCGGCGGCGTTGCTTTTGGCGATTGCCGACTTGTTCGCCACAATCGCCATGCGCGGACTTTCAAGCGCCGCTTGGCTGACGACGCTCTTCTTTACGACGGCGACGCTTTTCGCTTCTCCGGCTTTCGCAACCGATGATTCGCACGCCATCCGCGCCAGCGCCGAGACGCATCTTGCTTACGTCTCCTCCGGAGACTCCGCTCTTGATCAAACCTGCCGCGCGGGCCTCACGGGCCTCGCCGAGATATTGGCCCGCCGCACCTCGATCGAAACCGCCGAGGTCTTC
>CAUYUA010000276.1:0-13681 GCA_963575675.1 Azospirillaceae bacterium | reverse complement strand
CTCATAACAACCTCATAGGTTGCAATCCGTCCATGTATCTCAACCGAAAACCCTCATCGCATTAGGAAACTTGCAATATTCTTGATGATCAATTTGACCTCTATATACAATTCATGTTCAGTTAATGATATTGCACCAGATGTAATAACCTACAATTCGGTGATTATTGGTTGACCTAACCCAAAGACGGTGGCTTTTCCGATATGCGTCCAGCGCAAAGCTGAAAGTAATGGCCAAATTAATCTGGCGCCTTGCGGCATATCTATGTGTCCACAAACGCCACGAAGGTCAATTTCTTTTGACTGGCGTGCTGAATATCGATGAAAATTAATTATTTCTCCTTTCCATGGCAAGCAATAAATGGTTTTTGTGTAGTTAATGCATTCTGTTATTAATCCCTGAGGAGCTGAATTTTCTGAAATCATAGAAATTCTTCTTAGGCCGGATTGAATAATATCATCAATAGTTGGTTCTTCAATTTGGCGATGCTTGACAAGCAGACGCAACGGAGACCTGAACGAAAGACGGATAGGTGAAGCTATCGGATCGCTCTCTAAAGGCCATGGCGCAGTCCCCAGGCGCCATGTTTGGTAATCAAAGCCCTCAAAGCACTCGCTTTTTGAAAATGGGTTGCCGAAAGAATCAAGCGGCGTTGCTTTGCGGATAAAAAAACGCTTCCGTTCCGGTCCTAAACCCATTCCGGAGGCGATGTCCCATGCCCGAAGCAACGTTTGTTCGTGCTCAATGGCCGAACCAAAGAGAATCCATTCAGCGGCGGTTTCTTCGCCTTTGTTTAGAATTGTCGGGCGCAGAATGTATCCTGGAGTGGCGTGCGCGCGATCGGGACCGCCTTCAAAAACCTTAACGAACGTCTCGTTCGAGAGGTGCTTAAGAGCCGCTCCCCACACGCCTCGAAGCATTGGGATCGTCGCGTGAACTCCTGGAGTTTCAAGTGAAAAGCGCGACGCGCGCATCGGGATCGTTCCAAGCCAGGCCGATAGAGAAGTGGTCAGGGTCGGGAAATGTTCCATGTTCATGGGGCGCTTATGAGGTGCGAGGATTACAGTAACGTATGAATGTTGGCCAAACGACCACCGGAAATTATTTTAACTCCGTCCTGATTTGCGCGTTCGACGACGGCATTGGAAAGTGGAGCATAAGAACACAAATACAGGTAAGTCTGTTTGCCGCCGGCGTCACGCAGAGACTTTAGCTTATGAATAGCGTCTTGAGTAAATGCCGGTTCACCATTTACGAGGCCACGCGCCTTGCACTCAATTAATCCAATATGGTTGCCGGAAAGGAAGGCTACGTCGATTTCATTGCGCGCTCCATTGGAGCCAGCGATATTGACGTTGGTGGCCACGTCACGCAATGCACGATTTCCTTGTCTTCCGCGAAGCCCGTAAAGTTTTCCATAAATATAGCTTTCAAGCCAACCGCCGGCGGCAATTTTCCGTGATTCTTCATCTGGGAAACACAGAGTCATCCCATGTAGACTCTTTACGAGACCGGCATTTTCAAACAGTTGAATGAGAGGTTGGAATCCTCTGCGTCCCATCATTCTTTGTGGTATATTAGCATTGAGCTTAGCCTCGGCTTCCATGCACAAATAATTAAAAGTCGGCAAGATGTCGGCAAATTCGGCATGTCGATCGATAAGAGCCTCTCCTAAATCGCGAAGATTTTGTGCAACGGGATTACGATCGGCTGACGCGATTGTAAAACCATGCGCCGCCATAACAACATTTATGTTTCCTTCAAAGGTAATCGGAATTGACGGCATATTCTTGTTATGCAGCCATAGGATGTAATCGCTTTGATGGTCGATGTAATAGATAGGCCATTCGAGTGCTGAAGCAATTGAAAACGACATAAGGGCCATGAGTTTCGTGCCGCCGGTGACGTTAACAACCACTTTTTTGGGATCGCGGCAATCAATCTCCATAAATTTGTCTTCAAGTATTTGACGCAACTTTTCGAAATCATTGGCAAGGCCGTCAATGCCATAAATTTCCACTGAAACGCCACGAGGACGAAGCGCGTCACTCAACCATTCGGCTCGTTGACGCATTTGCTGTGTGGCGATGAACAATACATGTCGGGCCGGAAAAAACCGATCTTCGTTATTCTTTGTCAAGAGTGACGGGATCAGAGACGGCATCGCCTGTTCCGAGACGAACATAATGTGCAAAGTCATGATATTTCTCCTCCGTTATTGCGATCTTTGATTGTTGAAATCTTCTTGCCGTCATCGACAGGGGTGACGTGAAACGCTTCCAGCCGAGCGCCGAAACGATCGAGGGTCGTCGTGCTTAATTCTTTTCCTCTGTTCTCTGCGTCAACGTCCACCGTTAAATGCAAGTATCGCGCTCCCGCAGCGCATACGGCGGCGACAACCGGAATAGGAAGGGTGCCGATGACCGTATCCCCCGGCTGAAGTCGGGCGATATCCGTTATTTCCATATGGTAAATCCATTCTCCTTCCACCCCGCGTTGTTTAAGCCAATCGAGACTGCCAGCATGCCGGGTGATGATGTACGTGGTCATGTATGCTCGTTTGCGTGCAAGATCAATTGCGTCACCGTAACGCAATTTTTGCTTTCGGTCATTCTCGACAAGCTTGTGGAACTTGGATTTTTTTTCCTCCTATGTTAAGTCTGTTGAGTGACCTTGAAAGTATAAGCCATGACGGGCGAATGCGTAGAAGATTTTCAGCGACGGATTGTTTTATCGGCTGTCGGTTTGACCCCACAAGTTGTGACTGAAACTTTGTATGCGTTGACAATGCGGTCTAATCCGTTTATGCCGACGGAAGTGCATTTAGTGACGACCGGCGAGGGCCGGCATCGCGCTCAGTTAACGCTGTTGGGCGGTGACCGGCCCGCATTGTCTTCATTGGCCGAGGATGTCGGCCGACCGACGCTTGCCGGAGTTTTAAAACCGGAAAACATTCATGTTATTTCCGATGCGGCCGGTAGGCCGCTTGACGACATCGTTTCCGACGTCGACAACGCAGCAGCGGCAGATTTCATCACTCGTTTGGTTCGTCGATTGACGGCCGATGAGAAGAGCGCCGTTCATGCTTCGATTGCGGGGGGACGTAAGACGTTCGGTTTTTTGCTCGGCTACGCGCTTTCACTCTACGGACGGCCTCAGGATGCGCTTTCACATGTTTTGGTGAATGAACCGTTCCAGTCACATCCCGAGTTCTATTATCCACCGAGCAAACCGAGAGTTCTGTATTCGCGCGAGCAGCGTCCGATCAGCACCAGCGATGCCGTAATCACGTTGGCGGAAATCCCATTCGTTCGTTTGCGTCAAGGATTGCCAGAATCTTTGCTGTCAGGCGATAGTGGTTACACCGCGACGATTGTCGAAGCCCAGGCGGCTCTCGCTCCTCCTTCTTTGACACTGAATTATCGGAACAGGCGATTGGTTTGTCATCGGCGTGAAGTGCGTTTGCCGCCTTTGCTTCTTGCTTTCTATGTCTGCTTTATTCGGAGACGGATAAACAATGGAGCAAACGCCGCAATTCACTGGACAGAATTGTCAGCAGATGAAGTTCTTGCTGAATATGGGACTCTGTTTGGGACCGGCAATGAGGCGTTCGAACGGGTTTGTAATGGTCTTCCGAATGGCATGACCAAAGAATGGTTCGAACAGAAAAAAGCGGACCTCAATAAGAGGCTTCGCAACGCCTTGGGGGCGGCTGCTTCGATCTATTTGCTGAACCCGGTCGGGCGTCGCCCACGCACTCGCTTTATTCTCGATCTGCCCGTATCCAGCCTGCACATGGAATGAATAAGGAATTCCCATGGAGATCAACGACGCTATTCATCTGCTGAAGGTTTTTCTACATGATCCTCCGGATAAAGCGTTGGACATCCGGCATCATGTTTCTCGTACTGAGCGCTACATAGAGAAGGTGATTGCAAACGAGTCGGTTGACAAGAAGGACGCTCAACCGGCCGACATCAAGGCCGCGATTGCTGAGCGGGCGCCGCCTATGCCCGACTGGGAAGGATGTTCCGTTGGTCCGGAAAAAGGAGGTAAGTTCACCGTCTTTCATTCCGTGTCCGGCGCTCAACGCATGATTTCTTGCGGGGAGTTGAACGAGAAGGCCGTCGGTGAGATAATTGGAGAAATCTCCAAAGATGGAAGCGCAGAACAAAGTTTATTGGCCTTGTGGAGATTATTGCCGGAGCGATTGCAAAAGGAATTGGGTGACGACTGGCTGCATATCCTTGCCGACACGAGGCTGCCGGATCATTCGATTTGGCATCACAACGACATCGCCACGGCGTGGGCGGCAGCGACGCGACGGTCGGGAGGAGCGGCCTTCCTTAGTTTGTCGCTCGGACCGGTTCAAGGTTTTATTGCGGCGGCCCGTTCCTTGCGCGATCTCTGGACCGGCAGCATCCTCTTGTCTTGGCTGATATTTCAAGCGATGCGGCCGGTGTTGGACGAATGTGGGCCGACCGCCTTTATTTTTCCGGCGCTGCGTGGAAACGCGCTTGCTGACGCTTGGCTGCGCAATGAAAAAGGGATCAAAGCCGTTCCGGAAACAACAGGTAATCAGCGCTTGGTCGCCGGATTGCCCAATCGGTTCATGGCTCTTGTTCCATGGGAGACGTCTCATCAATTAGGCGAAGCCTGTGAGGCGGCGGCGCGGAAAGCGTGGCGGGATTTATCGATTTCCGTCCGCAGCGCTCTGGCCGAGAAGCTTGATCCTCTTTGCTCTAATTGGGTCGATCGTTGGGACGAGCAGATTGCGACCTTGCCCGAAGTGTCGTGGGTCGTCGTTCCGGAAGCCGAATTGGATAAGAAGGAATTGACGCGTCTCGGCTGCTCAAGTCTGGAACAGGCGAAGCCGATTTGGGCGTTGGCCGATGCGATTCCTGCGGAGCGACAGCCTAACTATCCTCAGAAAAACGCTGGCGTTTGGGCGGCACAGATCGAAGCGGTGGGCCGGATTGCCGAAGCGGCGCGTTCGATCCGCCCGGTTCCGGTGACGCCAGCGCGTCCGGGGGAGTCTCATCCGCTGAAATGTTCGATCCTCGGCAGCTTTGACCAGATGGGACCGGTTGATTTTGAAGGCTCTCGGGAGTTTTGGCGACAGGTCGCCGAGAAGCAAGTAAGCATAGACGGCGTCCGCATTCGCAAAGGCGAACGCTTGTGCGCTATTAGTTTAACCAAGCGGTTCGCCGCGCCTGTCTGCTTAAGCGCCGCGCTTGGCGTTGATCGGGCGACGGCCCGTTTTCCCGACACGGCGACGATTGCAGCCAAGGAATGGCTTGAGAAGGCTAAAATCGATCCCGGAGACTATCCGAATTGGAACGGTCGTTGGTTGCACGGCGGAGAGAAGGAAGAAGAAGACGATCCTTGCCCGCCTACTCTCAACGAGACCATCCGCGCGGTCGGCAAAGAACTTGGAGCGCCGCCAGCCTACTACGCGATCTTGGTCGCCGACGGCGACAACATGGGCGACTGGCTGGCTGGCCGGAAAGCGCCAGCGTTGAGTGAGGTTTTGCATCCGAAGTTAAAGAAGTATTTTAAGGATTTGCCCGACAAGAAAACGGTCGCCAAAGCGTTGGACGCCAAGCGGCCGGTCGGTCCGGCCTTACATGCGGCGATCAGCAGCGCGCTCAACCATTTTGCTGGAAAGTTGGCTCCCCAAATTGCAGAGAAATGTCACGGCGTACTGATCTACGCGGGAGGAGACGACGTGCTGGCAATGATGCCGGTCTCGCAAGCGCTGAATTGCGCGCGCGCCTTATCCGACGCCTTTAAATCACCCGAGGCGATGGGAGAGAAGGCGTCTCTTTCGGCCGGAGTCGCCGTGGTCCATTACAAGGAGGATTTGCGTCAAGCCCTGGACGCTGCGCGTGCGGCTGAGAAAATCGCCAAAAGCGGCGGCCGCGATCAAGTGGGGCTGACGGTGCGCCGTCGTTCCGGCGAGCACGCCTTGCAACGTTTGTCTTGGAGCTTAGCGGAGCGGTTCGCCGCTTTGCAGCAAAGATTCCAGGACGGCATGACCGACCGTTGGGCCTATCGGCTGCGCAGCGAAGCGTCGACGCTTGACGGCGTTCAACGCGAATTAATCCGCGCCGAGCTTCGCCGGTTGCTTCGTCGTTGTTCGGACGGGAAGGTTATGGATAAGGACGTCGAAACCATCTCCGGCTTATTTGATGATTATACGGCATGGCTGAAAACCGACGCCTCGGCCGCATCTTTTGCCGTTCTTTGTCAGTCGGCCTCATTTTTAGCCCGAGGGCGCGATCGCTGAGCGAAGGAGTCCTTAAATCATGCCTCGTTACACCTATGAGATCGAGCCGCTCGATGTTTTGTTTTTTCGTGACGGCCGCCCGTTCGACGCCGGATCACAGGTCCGCTCCGGCCTGCCGACGCCGCAGACCGTGGCTGGAGCCTTGCGCACCTGGTTATTGGAGGCCAACGGCTGCGACTTTGAAGCTTTGGGAGAGCAAATGAAACGTGGGGTCAGCTTTGCCGACGCGATGGCCGAGGGGCAAACGCCGCAGGCGCACGGAGTGGCCGCTCTTAAGATTCGCGGTCCATGGTTCGGCCTTGACGATCAACCGGTCGTGCCTACTCCGACCTGTCTTCGCCGATCCAAGGGAAACAAGGACGGCCCTTTGATCCGGTTGGCGCCGTTGGCGAAGCCGCCGCCGGGCCGACGCAGTCCCGATGGTTTGCATCCTCTGTGGGCGCGGACGGCGGGAAGCCTGGAATCCGTCGCCGGTTATTTGACTTTGGCCGGCCTCAAAACTTTGTTGGCCAGCGGCGCGCCGGACGGCAAGGAATTGGTAAAGGCTGAAGACCTCTACGGCCATGATCGCAGAGTATCGGTTTCGATCGCTCCAGAGACCGGGACGGGAGCTGAGGGCCAGTTGTTTTCGGCGGAGTTTTTGGCGTTGAAACAAAAGGTTCGTTTGTTGGTGGACATTATCGCGCCGAATGAAGCCGTCACGAAGCTTCCGGATTCGGCGATCGTTCCTTTGGGCGGGGAAGCTCGGAGAGCGATCGTTCGCCGCTGCAAGACGCCGATCTCGTGGCCGAAGCCGCCTAAGAGCAAAAATCCAAGACGCATGGTGTTGCTGACCACGCCGGGATTGTTTCCCGATCCGGGATGGCGGCCGCCTGATTTGAAGCCGGTGGCGGCGGCGACGGCGCGGGCTGAGCCGGTTTCCGGTTGGGATATGGCGCGCAGAGGCCCCAAGCCGACCCGTTTCGCCGTTCCTGCGGGCGCGGTTTACTTTTTGGATCAACCTTTTGTTTCTTCCGAAACCGATACGCTGTGCGTCCAAGAAGAGGCCGCTGCGGGTTGGGGGCATTTTGTCGAAGGAGTTTGGGATTATGTCTAACGCTGCAATTCTCTTCCTGCACGCCGTTACGGGTCTCCATCCCGGTTCGGGGACCGCGTTAGGAGTGGTCGATCTGCCTGTGCAGCGCGAACGACACACGAATTGGCCGATAATTCCCGGCTCGTCTTTGAAAGGCGTGCTGCGCGAGGCGTTTCGCACGAAAACGGACAAAGAAACTTGTTTTGCCTTGTTCGGGCCGGAGACCGGCGCCGATCACGCCGGAGCGCTTGCTTTTACCGACGCTCGGATTTTGGCGTTCCCGGTGCGGTCGCTGAAAGGGGTTTTCGCTTGGGTCACTTGCCCGGCGGTGTTGGAGCGTTTGGCCCGAGATATGCGCGTGATCGGAATGGAGGAGAAGAAGATATTGAGCTTGCCGTCTATTTCCGCTTCCGATCAAATGCTTTGTGCGGAGAAGAGTCCGATTTTGATCGATGCAAAGAGCGCTTTGCTTGAAGAATTCGAGTTCACGCGCAGCGGAAGCGCCGATGCGGCGGCGAAGTGGTTGGCCGATCACGCCGCCGTCGATGACGCCGCAAAAAAACGTCTCTTGTCGCATTTAGTCGTGTTGTGCGACGACGATTTCACGCATTTCGTGACGCACGCCACTGAAGTTGCGGCGCGGGTTGGGCTCGATTCTGAAACGCGTACGGTGAAAAAAGGCGCGCTGTTTTGGGAGGAATTTTTACCGCCGGAAACTTTAATGTACGCCCTGGTTCCGGCCGATAAAAGTCGGCGTCAGAGCAATACTCTTTCCGCCGGAGAGGTGTTGGAAATATTTAAGACCGGGTTGCCGAAGACGCTTCAGATCGGCGGCGGGGAAACTGTGGGCAAGGGGTTGTGCTTGGCCAAATTGGAGGATTGCCTATGAAAACTCTCGATCAGCGCCGAGCCGCCCACGCCTGGACGATCATCGACAGCATCCGTGACGCGGCCAATCGCAAGGACGTCACGCGCGCAGCCAAGAAGTTGCCGTTGCAAATCATGACGGCGGGCTTGGGCCACGCTCTGGCGTTTGTTAAGGCCAAAGGCAAAGCGCCTAGATTAATCGAAGGAATGTCCGAATGGGCGTTGGCTGAGCGCAACAAACCCGACGGCAATCGCACTCAACCCGCAAAAAACGATGCTCCCAAAATGGCGCCCGCCGCGCCGTCGAAAACATTGACCTTGTCGGGACAAAGCAAAGCGCCCCCTTCCGTTCCGTTAGGCAGATATCCGGACGCCTCTCCTCTGAAGAGTAACACATCGCATGACATTTTTCGTTCAACCATTATCGAGGGCAATTCCGATACTCTGCGTTGTCACACCGCCGAAGTGCTTGCGTGGCTAATGTGGTTCAATCGTTTCGCCGAGGCCGAGTTTCCTAAGGATGTCGAGGAGGGTGGAGATTAGTTATGTCGCTCATTTTACCTGACCAAACGTGTCGTCTCATCGCCAGCCTGAAGAATTCTTGGTCCGACCGTCACCCCGGCTTGCAACTCGATAAGCTGTCGCCGCCCGCAGGGGACGAGCATCAAATGAAGGAGCAAAAGGAGCGCCTTGACGAGGTGATCAAGTGTAAGGGCGGCAATGAATCGTCTGCGTTGCTCAATGAACTTGCGAAGCGTCGTCAAACCGCGTTGGAGGCGACAAAGGCCAGAGTCTTCACGGCCACGACGACGGGGCCGCTGACGCTGCACTTATCGCGCGCGACGGCCTTGGAGAACGCCGGGTTATGCTTGCACCCGGTCCATGGCTTCGCTTATTTGCCCGGCAGCGGTCTGAAGGGCATGACCCGAGCTTGGGCGGAGACTGTAGCCGGAACCTCCGCCGACGAAATTAAGGCGGTGTTCGGTTGGGCGTCCGGCGAGAAAGATAAAAACGGCGTAGAACTCAAAAATAGCCACGCGGGCGGCGTGGTTTTTCACGACGCCTTGCCGTGCGCATGGCCGGAGTTGAGGGTCGAGATCACCAACAACCATCATCAGAAATACTATCAAGGGACAGACGCGCCCGGCGATTGGGAGTCGCCGATACCGATCTACTTTTTGTCGGTGAAACCGAACACACGGTTCAGTTTCGCGCTTTCTCCGGCGCGGGGATGTGATCCCGCGCATTTTGACTTGGCCGTGACTTGGCTGAAGGCGGCGCTTCGCCACGCCGGAGCCGGAGCCAAAACGGCGGCCGGATTCGGCTGTTTTCGACTGGATAATAACCTGCCGGCTCCGTCCTTGCCGCAGACCGACCGTTTGGTTCGCTTTGAAACCACCTTGACGTTGGTCTCTCCGGCTTTCCTGGCCGGGGCCGACCAGCAGGAGGCGGATTGCGACCTTCGCCCCGGCGCGCTTCGCGGCCTGTTGCGGTGGTGGTGGCGAACGCTTCACGCGGCCCATGTCGATGTTAAAGAGCTGCGTCGGTTGGAGGCTCTGGTGTGGGGCGGCGTCGGCCAAAGCGACCAGGCGAAGAAAGACGACAAAGGTGAAAAATTCGGTGGAAGCCCCGTGGCGATTCATCTTTGCAAGAGCAAAGATGTTTCTCCCAGGTCCTATGACAAACAACAGATTGCGAGATCCAATGTTACTACGTCTAGGCGTTCAACGCCGATGGGGCTGTATTACGCTTCTTACGGGATGGATGAAAAAATCGAGGATAGAAGAACAGGCGTTAAAGAAACAAGACGCCGATATTACATGCCGGACGGCGCGTCTTGGGAGTTAACGATTTCCGCAAGAGCTGTTGGTAAAGGAGAAATTTCCGCTTCGGAAATTCTTCGCCAAGTTCAAACGGTTCTTTGGTTGCTGGTCCATTATGGGGGAATAGGTTCAAAAGCGCGCAAAGGGTTCGGCTCCATCAAAAGCATTCCCGTAGACGGCGTAACCTCCGTCGACGATTGCAAGAAAATCGCCGAAACTTTTCGAAGAACGGCAAAAGCGCAAAAGGGAAGAACATCCGAGGGAATGGCGATTGAGGACGCAAAATTTATGGAGATGAAGATCGAAGAAGAAAATATTTGGCAAGCTTTGAATAACATAGGCGAAAAGTTGCAAAGCTTTACCAAGAGCTTGGAGAAGAGCGATCGTTGGGCCCTCGGCTTGCCTAGAAAAGGACGGAGCGGCCCAAAGGGCGACCGCCACGCTTCGCCGATCTGGTGGCGCTTGGAGCCGGGGAAGATGAGAGAGTATCATGTTCGGGCGACGGGGTTCCCTGCGGCTTTCCTTCCTAATTTGCAAAAGAGCAAAGAGATTCTGAGCGAACTTGGAAAGGATATATCGTCTTTCCAAAGACAGGCGATGCTGGCGGCTCCGAATACAATAGGCGCCGGTCTTGTCGGCCAGCGCGGGAGGGTGGATGGAGAGCCATGCATTGTGCAGAAGGAAAAAAAAGGTGAGCTATACGTTGATTTTGATGATGAAAACCTCGATTCGGAATGGATTTCTGCTTCGAAATTCGTCCCGACCAACCTTGCATGATTTATAATCATGACCAAGGCCCCATTGACAACCGTTTACATCGTCGGCCGCCACGCCTGCGGCCTTCTCTGATTTTATTATTAGGAACTGTAGGCGCGGCGCATAGGAATTGCTCCATATAATAAGCGAACTCGAACGATAATATCGATCGAAAAAAGTGGAGCGGCAAACCATGACAATTCTCTATATTTCGGAGCCTGGAGGAATGCTTCGTCGCGATGGGTTTTCTTTGATCGTGACGGTTGATCTTCCTCCAGAAAAATCGGGTTCGACGACCAAGCGTCGAGTGCGTTTGGCCAATGTCGAGCCGCATCTGATCGAAACGGTTTTTCTTGTCGGACATTGCAGCGCCACAACCGATGCGGTTTGCCTTTGCTTGGAAAAGGGAATCTCATTGGCGTGGATGGATCATGGCGGAAGGCTTTTGGGGCGCTTGGTTCCTCCTCTGGGCCGAAGCGCGGAGTCGCGGATTGGGCAGTATCGTTTGGCGATGGACATGCAAGCGCGCATGACCCATGCTCGAGTTTTGATTCGGGCGAAGCTGAACAACGCAGTTGAGACATTGCGACAACTTCAAAGCAATCGTTCCGGTCGTCCGGAGCTGGCTGTGGGGATGACAGAGATTCGCCACGACATGGAGGCGATTGACTCAACAGTGGATGCAGCCGCGTTAATGGGAGTGGAGGGAGCGGCGACACGCGCCTATTTTGCGGCGTTCGGTTCTTGTTTTTCGGGAGCGATTACGTTCACTGGGCGCGCCCGTCGCCCGCCGCCGGACCCGGCCAATGCTTTGTTGTCGTTCGGATATGTTTTGTTGACGAATCTCTTGACCGGATGTCTTGAAGGTTTGGGGCTGGATTCGGCGATCGGTTTTCTTCATGAACTACGTCCCGGCCGGCCGAGTCTGGCTTTGGATGTGGTGGAGGAGATGCGTCACCCTCTGGTGGATCGCTTTGTGTTAAGATTATGCAATCTGGGCGTTATGAAGCCGAACGCTTTTGAGGCGGATGAAGATCGTCCAGGCGGAGTGCGCCTCATTCGCGACGGCTTGAAACGTTTTCTGGCGGAATGGGAAGAATGGCTTGATCGCCCGATTCCGGAAAGAGATTCGACACAACCAATTGCTCCGCGAGCGTTGATTCGTCGGCAGGCGGAACGGATATCGGTGGATTTACGAGGAGGAGAGCCGTATCAACCGTTTCTTTTCCGGGGTTAATCAGCCATGAACCGTGATTTGGGGCGCTTTGTCGCCTGCTACGACGTTGCGAACAATCGTCGTCGTCGCAAAATCGTAGAAATTCTTGACGGTTACGGAGCCCGCGTGCAAGAGAGCGTTTTCGAGATGCTCTTAGATTGCAAGCTTTTGGAAGCGGTGGTTGCCGCAGTCTCTAAAGTGATGGACGGCAAAGAAGATCGAATCACTTTTTATCCGGTGTGTCGCGCATGTGAAGGGCGAAGGATTGATCTTGGATTGGCTGCGGAAAAGCCGCCTCCTGGTCGCGAGAAATATATAATAATATAATTAAGCGCTGCAGTTTTTTATTGAGATAGTACTCGAATTTCGTTTGACGTAACCTCATCTTTACCCCTAAAATAGGGGTAGGTTACGTCAGAGTTTACTAACGTGGTCAACCTGTTTATTTTCAATGGGTTGGCACGGTGTCCTCCGAGTAAATAGGGTGAATGTGGAGTTAGATGTGTGTTTTTTTTAGAACGCAACGGAGAGGTTACGGCAATGTGTCCGGCATTGCTTTGTTTCCTAAGGGAAATAAACTTCTAGGGGTTGCAACTACCGCCCCGCCGGTCAGGGGATTGAAACTTGTTAATAATGGTTTGTTGTACGGTTTTGTACTCTTCCCCGTTGCAACTACCGCCCCGCCGGTCAGGGGATTGAAACGTTTATAATACTCTTCAAAATATGTATCACCATTTTCTAAAAGTTGCAACTACCGCCCCGCCGGTCAGGGGATTGAAACCCAACATAATGTTGGCCATTGATAGAACAAACTCTGGCGCACATGTTGCAACTACCGCCCCGCCGGTCAGGGGATTGAAACATCTCGATGTTGATAACTTTGGTGTACATAGTTACTAAATACGTTGCAACTACCGCCCCGCCGGTCAGGGGATTGAAACCATAAACATCGGAATGCTGCAAACACTGCAGCTGCAGGGAGGTTGCAACTACCGCCCCGCCGGTCAGGGGATTGAAACCGGTTTGCACCGCCCGACGAATGTCACCGTCCCGAAGGGACGTTGCAACTACCGCCCCGCCGGTCAGGGGATTGAAACTGTTCGATAGGCTGGTCAACCTGAACAACAGCCTGAACAATAGGTTGCAACTACCGCCCCGCCGGTCAGGGGATTGAAACATATTGATGTTGATAACTTTGGTGTACACACTTACTAAATACGGTTGCAACTACCGCCCCGCCGGTCAGGGGATTGAAACTTAACGGCGGTCGAGTTCAACGGAACGCGGGTCGCCCCGTTGCAACTACCGCCCCGCCGGTCAGGGGATTGAAACCTCAAATCCGTCGTCGCTTTTGGAAACAGTAACGTGCAACCGGGTTGCAACTACCGCCCCGCCGGTCAGGGGATTGAAACCACACGCTGCGCGATTCCATAAATGCCCATTTAATAAAGGTTGCAACTACCGCCCCGCCGGTCAGGGGATTGAAACCTGGGATTGGTTCTGGCGAGCGGCTATGGCGACGCCGGGTTGCAACTACCGCCCCGCCGGTCAGGGGATTGAAACGACACGCCGCAAAATATGCGACGTAGGCGCTATGTCCGGGGGTTGCAACTACCGCCCCGCCGGTCAGGGGATTGAAACCATAATAGAATTGA
>CAUYUA010000275.1:0-13937 GCA_963575675.1 Azospirillaceae bacterium | reverse complement strand
AAAAACCGCATCATTTGTCAAGACATCAACATTAATTTTAATTAGTACCTTGCATGAATCAACTTTTAACAATAAAGAATTTTTTTCTGCTCTGAGCGCCTCCCCCTTTTCGGGCGATGTCAAGCACCCCAATATCCGGAAGTAAATTTAGAAAGTTAAGTATTTTACGTTAAGCTATTTTGCTATATGGCTTTGTTTTTACGTGCAGCATACAGTATATTATTATCATGTATAAAAGACCTAAGAGGGACCCTTTGTTTCCGAGTCTGTCTGGGGGATAATAGGGGGATCAAAGGGAGGAGTATATAATAAGGGTAAAAAAGAATAAAGAAAAAATCGGGCAATTTTTCTTCCTTCGGAAAGATAGCTTCCTATATCGGGAAAAAATACCGATATAAAAACACTACTTAATTAGTAAACTGCTTTTTTTCGTCTAAAAACTACGTTTCGACTTCTGGCATGGTTTTAGCTATAAAGCTATATGACTGAAAACAACAGGAAGGCGGTATACTATGTATAGTCTGGAAACGCTGAAAAGTCTCAATGACGAGGAAGTAAAAAAATACTTCGAGGAAAAACCGCTCAAAAGGGTATTAATACCTAAAGACGTTTTTTCCTCCCCTGATTATACTGGCGCGGACATTGACGGCATAGCAGAGCATTTCACTGTTAAAAAGCTTGAGGAATATTTTGTCGATTCGAGCGGTTTCGGGTCTCCCGGTGAACCTGCCTATACAATCGCCGATTTTACAGCGATAATAAGCGGTTTGCTGCGGTCTAATCATAAGCGTCAGTATTATGCTGCAATCACGGGCTCGGGTCAATTTCAGGTTTATGTGACGCTATTCTATAAAGAATAGCTTCTCCCGGCCGGGTGCGCGAACTTTCAAGATGGCCAATATAATTTCACTATAGGAGGACTTATGGAAACAGTAACAGCAACAAAAAACAACAGCGGCGAACGCATCAGGATAAAACTCAGTCCGGGAACCCGGACGTCATACAGTACCAGGCAGGACCGTGGTATCGCTGTAGTCGGCGTATGGGTAGGGAAACGATGGGTTGTTGTTTTGACCGACTCTGTGTGGAATGACGGCAGCGGCGCTTGTGTAGGATATCGGTACCGCGCATATGATCTAACCGACTCGACAGATCAACAGGAGCTTTTGACGCGTTTTGATGAAATAGAGGAAATAAAAACGGCAATCGACAAACTGGTTGAACCTACAGAGCTATAGTTGAACCTACATGGATATTATGATGTGAAGGAAGTGCAGGAACAAGCGCAATTGACAGTCTTAAGCAGGAGGTGAAAAATGAAAAAGCATGAAATTCTGAAAGATTTACAGGCGGTTATTGATTCATGTAACGAGGGTCTTTCTCATGACTGGGAAGGAAGCGCGGAAGGTTTTCAGGCGATGCTTGAATTACTTGATAATGTGAAAAAATTTATTGAGGAGGTGAAAAAATGAGCACCGATTTCAGGGGAAATGAGCGTAAACCGCTCACTAAATCAGACATTCTCAATGGCGCGCAAGGCGCGACCGATTCCCGGTTTATCGGTAATAATACGGTCGAATATTACATTGAAAACGGCCGCTTTATCCGTCTCCATACTACTGATATTCTCGTTTTCAGCGGCGATTCAATCCGCATATCTTCAGGCGGCTGGCAAACGCGCACGACCAAGGAGCGGATCAATAAATATCTACCGCAAGGTTATCGTCTTTTTTCTGAAGATGGTTTCTGGTTTATAAGTCATGCGGGATCACGTTTTCCTTTTAAGGACGGCATGGTTATAGACTTGAAAAATAATACTGCTGACAGCGGAAATTATCATAAAGCATTAACCGCTTTCAAACTTGAAAAAAAGAATCTCACTTACTTCGTAGAAAAATACGCCGCAGCCTTGCACGGCGGCACCCTCCCCCTTCCCGGCGCGGGGGATTGTTTTATCTGTCAAATTGCTGCTAACAATCCGGATTATAAAAACTATGATCATATACAATCCCATATAGACGAGTTTTACCTTGTTCCCGAGCTGATATGGGCGGCTTGTCGATCGACCGGAAACGAGTATTATTTGCGATACGTGCAGGAAAAACCGGAAAAATTTTCAAAGAATGATATCAAGCGGATTTTGAGAAAATATTTCAAACAGCAAAAGGCGGTCGCTGACTGAGCATGACGGGGAGAAAAAAATGACATTGCAGGATATTAAAAAAGTAGTCAAAAGCGGAAAAACCGTATATTGGAAAACGCCGTTATATCGGGTGGTATATACTCAACGTATAGAGCAATGGTTGATTGTATGTCAATCGAATCAAACGGCAATCGGCTTGACTTGGCTGGATGGTACGACTTTAAACGGCGAGGAAAAAGATTTTCAGGAGGAAAAATGATTTACTATTTTGAGCATGGTTTTTCAATCAGCATGACTTTAAAGCAGGCGGAATCCTGTTCTCATTCCGGTCAATGTGACGAGGATGTACAGGCTCTTTCCCGTCTCCCGGCAATCAGGCGACAGCTTGTCAAGATACCGCCGGAGGCAATCGCAGCCGAATTGAAAGAACACGGCGCGTGGGATGAAATAGAATTGCAGGATTATGAGCAGAATATTCAGCGTATTCTCTGGATTACGGCAAACAACATATCGGAGGAGCATTATGATAAAAACAAACGTAATTAACGCTGAAAAGTTTTCATCTTGGATTAAGTCTCGCGGCGGCATAGCCCAATGGAATGCCATTGACTTTTCAAATGATTCCTGTTTTACTCCTGCTATTACCGATGGAAAACCGACAGGAAAACTTCATTGGAAATATCCTGAATCGCCAGAATCCATTATCATGGATTCCGCTCAGGTATCTCTTATTACGGCAAGGGAAGTCAAGCGTTTCCATATCGCTGTTCGTATCGGCGCGAACGGTTTTCGGGTGAAGGTGACTGACGCAAGCTCCCGGCATATCAAGAGTACCCTTGAAAAACTCGGGGAGGAGGCGTGGTATGAATTTGATTATGAAACGTAGGAGGCTGTTTTTTATCTTCCTGACAGCACCGTAACCTTGAAGGAATGGGAGGAGAGTCATGACAAACGACACGTGGCGTAATTGCGGCAATGCGGTTTATGAGGATTACCGGCAGCCGATGGAAAAAGTCAGATTGCATTATCATTGCAGCCAGTATCATTTTCCATGTAGAGACTGTCCTGTTTACAAAGAAAAGAGGTGCAAAAATGAACAAAGACCAGTCGGCAAAGGCGTTGGGTCTCGTCGTTTATGATACGACCGTGCCGCAGCGTTGGTTGGATACTGTTTCGAGCAGAGTTTCCAATATGCTTTATATTTCTTATGATAAAGTGTATGTAACCTTGCTTGCCGGGGTGGTATGGTGTTATGACGGAGACATTTTCGGTCATCCTGTGGCGGTCACTGAAGCGGCGGAGCGATTCAAGCAATATTTTTAATAAAGGGGGGAGGTATGAAAATCCTGTCGTTCTTTTTTCGTGGTGAGTTATACGAGGTTGACGAGCAAGGTCGTATCAAGGCAAACGGTTTAAACTATTTTAGCGACAATCGGGAGGAAAAATGAAAAAACTTGATTTAATCATGGCGGCTTCCGCCGGTTATCCGGACGATCTTGTTTTGCAGGCGTTCAAGACAAAGGATCGGGTGGGGGACGGATTGGCGGAGTTTATTGCCAATGAGTTGTCGGAAACTTTTGTCGATTATTTGTCAACTACCGAACAGTTAAAAAGCGCATTGACCACTCTGGTCCGTGCTTCAGAGGAATTGAGCGCGGTAATAGTCGCAATTGAGGAGCAGCTTAAAGAGGAGGTGGAAAAATGAGACTCGTTATCAGGATTGACATGGACAATGACGCTTTTCAGCCGGATTTTGCGCCGGAACTGTCCCGTATTCTCCGGTATCTGGCGGATTTGCCGCAGATTGATACGTTCAAAGGTATTTACGATGTGAACGGAAACAAGTGCGGTGAGATAGATTTAATCGAGGAGTAAAAAATGAATAGCGGTAAAATCAATCCGGATTATTTTCTTCCTGGCGATCTTCACCGTCGACACGGCGGCCGCGCGATTTGTCCCTCGCATCAATCCTGTGAATTTACCGATTGCCGGTGTCATGAGCAGCATTGGCGCGGCACTCATTGCAGCCGGGACAAGCGGGACCCGTGTCCGACCTGTCGTAATTTGGCGCCGGACCAGAAAAACGGAAAATGGGTGTAGAGACGTTTCGTGAAACGTCTCTACTTGCGTATAGTTTGATAATATGTTATATTCAGGTATAAACCCTTAATAGAGGAGGAATGAATGATTCAAAAATCAGGGACCTATCCCGTTTATGAACTTTTGGACCCGAAACAGGCAGACCAGCGCGTAATGTCGTCTTTTACGTATGGTCAGCTTGTCGAGATTGCAAACGTGTTTTTCTATATGAACAAGGTCCTTGCCGGGAAATGGTACAGTAACGTCAAGCTTGACGCTTCCAAGCGTGCCATGCATAAGGCGATACATGATTCAGCGGTGAATTGTGCCATATCGCTTGAGGAAAAATTCAAGCTTCAGGAGGGTTCAAATGCTGCTGCGTAATAAAACTATGGAGTGTATCGTTCCCAAAAAGAACGGGAAATCTTCTGCGGACCCGGAAACAACATACATTTCGAAAGATGTTTATATCCCGTTCAAGCTTGTCGTGTTCAGGATGCCTGAAAACCTGAAAACCGATTTTAAGGTCGCACTTCTGAAAAATCATCTTGACATACAACATACTTTCGAGGCGTTCACCGAGGTCTTTATTTCGTGGACCGCGGGGGAAAAAATACCCGACGCCATGAAAGCCGTGGTCAAACGATCCGCAACTTTAATGAATGGAGTGTAAAATGCGTATGAATCCCGGTCGGCGTGAAGACCGTATACGGTATGTCCGATATTATCCGGATCGTGCGTAAGGCTCGCAAAGACCAGACAGGCTTTGCCGATTCCACTTTTGTCGCGCAGAAGGGTTTTTACACGTATGAGGGGGAGGGAAAATACAAAGGGAAATTGACGAAAGAGCCCGGAGCGCAGGTCGTTATTTTCAATGTCGGCAAGGGTGCGAAGCCGTTGCGGATTTTTCGGAAGCATATCATGGAATTATCGGTGTTTATCTGTAAAGTCATGAAACAGGAGAAGGTCATCACCGATTTTTACGAGGATGGTTTGCAGATGGAGCCTTCACATATCGTCGGTTGGTACGATACACCGGACAAAAATAGAAAACCTTTGACTACGAGGTTGAAATGATGAAACAAAAAACAGTCTCTACTCTACACTATCATAAATCGGTCATAAAGAAGGCTTGTTCCGCGCTTGTCAAGGATGGTTACGACCGTAATCAGGCGATTGGCGCGTTGATCGAGTTTTTTCTTGCGGATAAAACCAATTCGCCCGTTTTTAATACGGTCATGAAAAGTTATCTTGCGATTTTAAAGGATGATTTCGGGAAAAAGAAATTTAATCCGTGGCTTCCCTCGAAAACGGTGCTTGCGGAAATACGGAAAGGGCGAAAATGAAGCCAAACATCGTCTATCTCGATTTCGAGACTTCCGGTCTTGACTCGACGCGTCATTCCGTCCTTCAGGCGGCGTGGATCGTGGAGCGGAACGGCGAGGTCTTGCAGGAGCGGGTGTATGACGTTCAGCCGGACAGGAACGACGATTTCTGTTTGGCCGCGCTCGACATGAACGGGTTTGATCTTGCCCGGATAAAGGCCGGCAGATATATGTCGCATATCCTGACGATTTTGAAACAGGACTGTTTGCAAGTGTCATCTCCCCGGATATGCGGTCATAACGTGCAATTTGACATTTCCTTCCTGACCGCAGCGGCGGATCGGGCCCACGAAAATCTGTTTCTATATCTTGACCTTAAAAAGTTTCTGGATACGGCGGCGATAGCACGGTTTCTGGATTATCAGGGGGTTTTGTCTCTGGACCGGTACAATCTGGACACGTGCTGTACTCATTTCGGGATCGTGAACGATCGGGCGCACGACGCGCTCGGCGATATTCGGGCGACACGGGAGTTATTTCATATTCTGACGGGATTACCGAATGGCAAAAGCTAAAAAATGTCCCTGCGGCCGTCCTCTTGGTCCGCATGCGAAAAAGATATGTCATGTATGGCGCTGCTTCGAGTGTTCGCTGCGGTACCAGAGGGGGAAGTTGGATTATTCCAATTTGTTCAGCGTGCCTTTAATCAAGAAAAAATCTTGAATCATGAATCTTGATTTCCATGACTATAAACCCATCACCCGCCCTTCGACCCCTTCGACAGGCTCAGGGACCGCAGGGACCGACGATTTTATGGTGCAGCGTGCGGACGTTACCCGTATCGGCGCCTTCTGGCAATTGTGGCGTTCCCCTGCCGCGGAAGCCATCAAGAAATTTTTATACATTCAGAAAGAGGGAGAAGTATTTTACGCATATCGTTTGAAATCATTGTCCGAAACGGGTCCTCTTTATGCTCCCTTCAATCTTAATTATCAAGTCAGGCACGTCGAAAAACTTCTCCCCTATCAGCCGATTGCGGTATCTCATATCGTACAGAGTATTCTTGACAACGGCGCGGCTGCTGACGGGTCTGACACAGGTCTTGGTAAAACTTACCATGCTCTTGCTGCGTGCCGGGAACTCAACCTTAGACCGCTCATCGTATGCCGCAAAGCAGGCATGGCCGGATGGCGCCGGGGCTGCGCGTATCTCAGCGTCACGCCGTACCTGATCGTCAATTGGGAAATGATGCGGACCGGAAAGGTCCACGTCAACAGGCATCATCCGCTCATCAAGAAAAACAAGGTCATACTCGGCGCAGAGACGAACAAACCTGAATATGAGTGGCGTCCGCCGCGCGGGACCCTCCTGATCTTTGACGAGGCCCATCTGGGGTTTAACGACGAGTCTCTTAATCATGCGATGTGGACTGCGAGCGCCGGCATATCGTCCATATCCCTGTCAGCCACGTTTGCCGACCGTCCTGCGCGTCTGAAGGGGCTCTTTCACGTCCTGCGTATCATGGACCCGGCGGCGTTCGATCGCTGGCTTTTGGAGCGGGGGCATTTCGTCAATCAGTATCAGGAAACGGAATCCCTGACCGCGCTTGACGACATGAAGGCGATAAACCGGATTTTGTATCCGAAGTACGGGTATCGGGTCTCTTATGACGATCCGGAGGTGAAAAAATATTTTCCGGAGCGGGTCATTCAGACGGAGATCGTTAATTTGGGTGAAAAACTGGTCGGGGACCAGAATCGCGCTTATGACGAGATGATGGAGAAGGCGAAGCGGTTTAAGGAATTGGGTAAGCAGGCGGAGCTTATGGTTGCGGACCTGCGGTACCGGCAGTACGCGGAGCTTTTGAAGGTCAGGATTCTTGTCGAGTTGGTGCTGGACCTTCTTTATCTTGGTAAGGCGGTTGTGGTGTTCGTTAATTTCAGGGAGACGTTGCGGTATCTGGCGGAGGCGTTGCATACCCGGAGTATGATATTTGGAGATCAGGAGCGGTTCGGTCTTTCCCGAGAGCAGGTGATCGAGGATTTTCAGCAGGGCCGGGAAAAATTGGTACTTTGTACGTCCGACGCCGGGGGGCAGAGTTTGGACCTGCATGACGTAAACGGGAACGGTCAGCGCGTGTCCCTTATTTGTCCGACTTATAATCCCATCACGATTCAGCAGGTGCTTGGCCGGACATTTCGGGCGGGGACGAAATCGACGCCGATCATGAAACTGGTATATGCGGCCGGGACTATTGAGGAAAAGGTATGTGAGACGGTGAACCGTAAGCTAGACAACATTGCGGCGTTGAACGAGGGGGATTTGATGGAACCAGATTTGTTTAATCTAGGTGTTAGAATATGATAAGAAAACAAAGTCTGAGAAAAAGCGGTATCGAGGAGTTTTTGCCAACAGACAAATGTACAGACGTTACGCGTAACGTCTCTTCTCAAAGGTTGACATTTGCCCCTGTTGCCATAGCGATGATATTATTGAATATATTCAGCCCCCGGTTCTTTTAGTATGTAATGCGTGTCGTCACTCGTTTGCGGAACGTTGGCGGAGGAACCATGAAAATTCAGACTAAATTAGTCAATATTCAAGGTTGTTATAAAATACCTGTTGATTACTTGTATATCGCCCGTAATCATAGCGGTATCATGAACGGATTCATGAACCCGCCGATCCGTGATTTCAAAACCGGCGAGTGGCAGGACAGCGTGACCGGCGATTATGGATATTTCATACCTTATGACAGTTGGGATATTTCGGTCCGTAAGATTGTGGAGTTGACTGACGCGGCGGAGACCCGCAGGCGGACTTTAAGAGAAAAACAAAAACCGACGAAAGGATATGTCGATGGAAGAACAATCAGAAGCAACTATACAAAAAACCGCCCCAAGTAGAGACGTTTCCCCTCGATGTGACTCGGGGACCACGTGTACAGACGTTTCGCGAAACGTCTCTACTATGGGTCGAATGGAAGATTGCACGATCGGCCCGGTCCCGATTAACGGCGTCGTTGCCATCCTGCATAAGATCAGGGAGCAGGGGTGGAAACCGTCGTTTATCGCGTTTTCCGGGATGATCGCCGTAGAGACGTTACGCGGGGTACAGACGTTACAGCGGCCGGCGCCGATGCCGTCGTATATGATCGTCGCGGAAAAATATTTCGATCAAGGTGAGGAGTTTGTCGTGCCGCAGATCAGGATGGAATAATGGGGAGATTATATCATGATGAAGACGATAACGGAAGGTCCGGTCCATGACCTCTGCGTTGTATACCTTGTCCAGAAAATCTTCGACGGTGAAATCCTCCCCTCGGAGTACCCGCGGGACGAATGGCCCCGCGATTTGCAGATCGACCTCGGAAGTCTGTCGAAAGAAAGTTCTGTATCGTCTGTGCGACCGGTACTACAAAAATTTTACGGACGCCGGAAGCCTCGTTCAAGACCGTATGACAATCCGGATCAGGGGATGCTGAATTTATGAGAACGACTATATTGTTTTTTATATTATTATTTCTGCTTATTATCGGTAACGTCATCATGCTGAAACGGATATGGCATAGAACAGATATTGTGGAGATTACGGAACACGTCTCTCTCGATACTGCGAAGTATAAAATCCTGAAGGAAGATTCAGTACAGACGTATCGCGATACGTCTCTACCGTTTGAAGGAATGAAAATCAAACGCATATATTATTTACATAAAAGATGAATCGAAAAATCGACCGGGGCCGTCCCACGCAAAAAGGGACGGAACCCTTTAGAACCTTCCCCGGAGCAGGAGCGGCGCCCGGTCATAGTACAGATTAAACGAACACGATAGCCTGTCCCGGCTGTTTGGGCGGACCCATGCAATCCAGATGATTCCATGATACGCTATTTTCCATCCGGGTAATATATATAAGACAATCGTTGAGTTTTCCTGAACGTACCCATTCCCTGAACATGGCCGACGACACTCCCTTGACGTCAAAATCAACCGCACGTCCGAAACGATGGGCTGAATAGGTCGATCCGACGGTCGGATCGTTCCGGTATCCGCGTTGCGTAAATCGCGTATCTGTACCACGCGAAACGTCCGTACCCCGGGCCCACGTATTCACGGTAATCGGCGTTTGCAGGTAAGTACGCAGCATATCGAGGGTCATGGTGATTCGATCGTCAAGAAAATACAGGCTGTTTCTCCCGTGTAAATTATACACTTCCGGTGAAACAAGTTCTTCGACTTTAAAATATTTCGGAATGTAATACACGGTTCGTCTCCGCTCACCGATCACGGTTATCCCTGATCTGGCGGTTCTGTATTGGTATCGTCCGGTACCGGGGAAGGGTACGGGGACGGGTCTTTATCATCGTCAAGCCGCGGAGAATTTTCCGGACGGGGCCACCCCATCGTTGTAAGTATATGGTCCACCTGTATCCAACCATATGTCCGATCCATGTTGTCGATTACTTTTTTCATTTCCACGGGATCGTGTTTCAGCGCCTTGAAATCCGGATTCGTTTCGATATAATTCTTTGCCATGTTCACGGCCGGATTGTTTTTAACGGATGCGGCGTTCTGTGCGGTCGTGGCCGCTATGGAGAGAATCGAGGGGGCCACGGATTCCACAAGCCGAAAAATCTTGTCTCCCAGACTTTCTTTATTATTTCCACTCAAGGCATCCTTGATGTCGAGAGCGCCGAGTACCATATCTTTAAATTCTTTGATTGCCATGTTTCCTGACCCCGCGCCTGATTGTACTTTCATGACTTCGAGAAGTTGATTGTTCGCCGTTTGTGAGCTACCCATCATGAGCATTATCATTTTATTAAACTCGTCGCTGCGCCGCTGTTCCGCCTGCTGCTGCATGGTTGAAACGCCGTGACGACGGCCGCGGCCGCCGGGATGATCTTGTCCCATTCGATTTGACGGGCCGGGACCTGCGGCTGCTGCGCATAAGGCGACAAGCCTATCATCTTCGCGGTTTCGATCGTCTCCTCGATGTACTTTTTGGCCGTGGTCTTAGGGTCATCGTCGTTGTTCTTATTTTTACCGGCGAGCGCATGGATTATGTCTCCTTCGATGGTTTTTTCGACGAGTGCGTCCCGGACCTGCGAGCCGATTTCACTCGCGTCGCGTATTTTCGCCGTCAGTCGTTCCCGTTTATAGGTATTCATGACTTTTTCGCTGATCGAGAGCGGCACTTCTTCCCGTTTCATACGGCGCACGCCGTCATCGTCCTTGACCTGCCACGTAAAACAGAGCAGGTAGTCTCCGGGCCCGTACTCTTTGGCGATATAGTCGGGGGAGGGTATTCCGCGACTGAATCCGCGCAAATGGACGGTGGTGGTCGAGCATGACCCCGCGTCGCCGAGGGTCGAGCCTTTCGGGATTTCCTTCAGGGTGCATTGGAATTGTTTTTTGTCAAGACCGTGGGTCTCGATGACGGCGCGTACCTCGTCGGGTACTTCGTCTTCCTGTTCTCCGTACATTTTGACGCCCGAGCCGGGGCCGAACATTTCGGCCATCGGGCCTGCGAGATCAGGATCGGGGCGAAACCGTCGCGCCGGAAACTTGGGCGGGGTCTTTGAGAATGTTGGTTAGTAGAGACGTTTTATGAAGCGTCTGTACACACGAAACGTCTGTACACGCGAAACGTCTGTACACGCGACGTCTTCACGCGAGCATCTGTACACGCGAAACGTCTGTACACGCAACGTCTGTTGCGCGAAACACCAAAACGCGTACACGCGAAACGCTGTACAGCAGAAACGTCCGTACACGCGAAACGTCTGTACACGCGAAACGTCTGTACGCGAAACGTCTGTACACGCGAAACGTCTGTACACGCGAAACGTCTGTACGCGAAACGTCGTACGAAACGTCTGCACACGCGAACGTCTGACGCGCGACGTCAGTACACGCGAAACGTATGTACACGCGAAACGTCTGACACGCGAAACGTCTGTAACGCGAAACATCTGTAAAAACGAAGAACGCGAACGTCCGTACACGCGAAACGTCCGTACACGAAACGTCCGTACACGCGAAACGCCGTACACGCGAAACGTCCGTACACGCGAAACGTCCGTACACGGAAACGTCCGTACACGCGAAACGTCCGTACGCGAAACGTCTCTACACGAAACGTCTGTACAAATATATTAAATTCCGGAGACGGAGCCTCTTTTTCTATTTTCAACTCCGTCTATAAACGCTGTCGGATAACCGAATTCATCGACCGCCGGTTTAACGCCGTCCTGCCCGAGCCCATGCAATCCGTAATCGTGACCGGCGAGTATTCCGCCTTCCATGATAAGCGGCCATGAATTGATTATGTCCTGTTTTACCGCATTGTACGAGTGGTCGCAATCTATATAAACGAGTCCCACTGAAAGAGGCAGGCTATTCAAATATGGCGGTTTAAAAGCGTCCGAGCTTTTACAATGAAGAAGTTTGATATTGCTGCCGGCGGTTTTTTCAAGGAACATCGTGTAGATGTCGTCGCCGGTTCGCCGCATGAAGCCGTCGTCGATAAAAGCGTCGATACAATAGAGTTCCCTGAAAAAAAGCGCAAATAACTGGATTGAATCGCCGGTATTCGATCCTATCTCGATCATCGGATATGATCGCAGAAAATCGGGGAGTTCGATCAGAAGGTCAAGCAGACCGCGCATCTGATCGCTGACCCTGTAATCATGATGTAGTTGACGTAAGGTACCCATTATGGTTATAATATCACTTTTTTACCGCCGCGCCCCATGAATACGAAATACGCGGCTATCCCGCCGGCCAGAATGACGAGAATGAGCGGTAGAGCTTCAGCCGCTTTTCCCGGGAGCTTGGAAGTGCCTTTCAGGAAATCTCTGATACTGGCGGCGACGTCTCCGATGAAACTCGGCGAGTCGATGACGTCCGGGTCTTTGACATGATTGAAAAAAGAGCGACAGATTGTGTCGGTGACATTCGCGTTGGCGTTCATGTAGACCCACCGGTTCGCGCCCGGAAGCAGCGGATCGCTTGCAAGCCTGACTAACTTGTCTATGAGATCGGTGTCCCATCCCTGAGCTCCGGAGATGCTTTTAAGCCGGTTGTCGCCGGTGTCCCTGAATATTTTCTTGGCGAGGACCACTTGCCACGGATTCGTGAAAAGATCAGGGATGATGTCGAAACCCATAATTTCTCAATGGTCCCCGAGCTTTGTCGGTTCATAAACGATATTTTTTCGCGATACCCGCCGCCGAGCAACACCGCGACATACCAGTCCTGCCGCCCTTGACGGGTTTCGGCGGTCGGGCATAAACTGGATAAGTCTCTGGCGCCGGAGTACGGGTTTTCGCTTGGTCCGTCCGCCAAAATTAATCAGCTTGTAACCGGTTCCCGACATATTGAGCGGCATGCAAATGTTTCTCTTCGTCGGCCTGATAGGTTGCCGCGACCTTGTTTCAAGGTTGAGATAATCCTGCGGCGTCCTGATGCCGGGGTTCGCCTTTAAAACGGTGTTCGGGAATACCGTATTGATCGATTTTCGACGGTAAGCCGGGTAAAACACCGCCATATAAAGGTCCTGATCGGTGCCGTTATAAGGCAGACGCTTATGTTCCCGCATGAGATAATCAAGCACGGGCTTTTTAAGCTGCGCCTCGCGGGTCGGATATTTCGATACGATGGTATCGGCGGCGGTGTTAAAGAAAAAACCCATAATGATTCCTTATCAGTGAAAATATATACCTTGACTTTCAAGACTTTCAATGAACCCCAATGACGTCACCATAACGACCGGCTAGAAAACGGGTGTTACAGGTGTCTCCATATATTCGACCACGATTGCCGTCGTCAGGTGAGGGAATCCTTCGACGCCATCCGCCGATAAGCCTACACGGTCGAGCTTCGGGTCGAAAACCGAGGGTGATAAAATTGTCTTTCCATTCCAAGATACCCGGAATCTGATTATAACTGATACTTCCGTCCAGTACCCTCTGATTTAACGCGGTCTGCCGATCGAGATGCAGACCGTTTTGAATGGTTTTAATTGAAGGATAGTTCATGAATTACCTTCCTATTTGACGATTGAAGGTTTGTTTTTACGATGTTTCAGCCAGTTGAGCGTCCCAGTGATGGCTCCGCTCAATCCGGCCGTGACGCACACGACGATCTGGGTCTGGGTGTCTTTCGGTATGTCGATACCGCAGACATTGACGAGCGCCGCGGCTCCAAGAGCCATTCCATAACTGACGACGACGGTGAGCAGTGAATTTGCGCCCTTCTGAACGGAAATTTTTGTAGCCATGCATTCCTCCTTATGAATAAATGTATATCTGTTCGAGAGTGAAAAAATATTCCTTATCTCCGCCTATGGCGTGTTCCGCCTGCGCTTTGGCGGATTCACGGCTTGAA
>CAUYUA010000274.1:0-13938 GCA_963575675.1 Azospirillaceae bacterium | reverse complement strand
GGCGCGGCCGGCGGCCGGGGAAAGGGGGGGGGGGGTTTGGGGTGGGGGGGAAGGACCCGGGGCGGGGCGCGGGGGGTCGCTGGGGTTCACGGGGGTTTGGTGAAGCAGATTTTTCGTTACGGCCACCCCCTCGCGCCGCCGTGTTTGGTGTTGTCCGGGGGAGAGCCGCCGGTCACGGTTAAAGGTTCGGGGCGGGGGGGGGGGGACCGCCGGGGGGGGACGAGGTGTGGACGGCCCGGGGGTCGGGGGAGGGGGGGGGGGTTGCGTCTTTGGCCCGAGCGACTGGGAACACGGGTCTCAGGCCCCATTTAATTTATTTTTTGCTTGAGACCCTCTCAAATGGGGTATGCTTCAAGACGCTCGCTGATCGATAACAACGCCTATGAACCGTCGTCTTTGTTTCCGTGCTTGCGTTGCAAGCTTCTTTGTTGTGATTCCGTGTCGTTGCGCTTGTGCTGACGCCGTTGATGGCGCGCCGGACGTCGCGCTTGAGGCTCCTGTCGAACAAACGGCGGCTTATCATGTCTTCTTTGACGACTTTGAAGACGAGGGGGACGATTTCGATATTCCCGACGAAGAGACTTTGCGCGATCTTTTAGAAACGGCTTCTTCGTTGTTTCAGCTTAAAGACCGTCCTCCGCCAAGCCTCCTCGGTTTGCGTCGCCGCGCCGATGGTGATCAAGAGCGTCTTCAAACGGCGTTGCGCTCGGTGGGCTTCTACGAGGGAAGCGTGGCGATCGATATTTCGTCGACCAAAAACGATCCGAAGAATGAGCGTCGTGGAGCGTCCGTCGAGGCCTCCGAGGTTCCGTTTCGAGTGAAAATCCATGTGCGGCCAGGTCGAATTTATCATTTCGGCGTCATCGCCGTTGTTGAGTTGAGTGGCGCGCCAGTTGCGGAGGCTCTTCGTGTTTCCGAGGCGAATCTTGGTTTTGCCTCCGGCCAAGTCGCTTTGGCCTCCAAAGTGGTCGAAGCTCGGCAGCGGCTTCTAACGCACCTTCAACGTCAAGGCTACGCGCGCGCGCGGGTCGCCGAGAGCAAAGCGGAAATCGATCGTGACGCTCATGCGCTCGACGTGACGTTTCAGGTCGATTCCGGCGTTTTGGTTCGTTTTGGCCGCACGCTCTTTGAAGGGCTGGAGCAAATCGATGAATCTTTGGCGCGAGGCCGCGTGTCATGGCGCTCGGGCGACGTTTATCACCCGGAAAAGTTGGATCAAGCGCGGACGGCGTTGAATGCTTTGGGAGTGTTCGCATCGATCCGATTTCAGCTTGCCGAAGCGCCAGACGCCGACGGTTTGACCGCCGTGACGATAGTCGTCACGGAACGGAAACGGCGGTTTGTTGGCGCAGGCGTTCACTTCGCCACCAACGAGGGGTTGGGAGGCCAGGTTTATTGGGGGCACCGCAATCTCTTCGGCGGCGGTGAGCAGCTTCGATTCGGCGCAGAGGTCGGACGCTTGACGGCGCGCACGGTGCAGAAGGCCGATGAGCAAAATCCCGACATGAGGGTGACGGGCGAGCTGCGCAAGCCGGATTTCGGCGCGATTGATCAGAGTTTGATTTTGTCCTCGTCGGCGATTGTCGAAAAGCCGGTGGCGTATCAGCGGAACTCGCTGATGACGGGGGTTCGGTTGGAACGCTGGATCGATAAAAAATTGATTGTCGGCGGCGGCCTGACGGCAGAGCATCAGCGCATTCGTGAAAAGACCCGGACAACGGTCGGAGCGGTGATGGGCGCGCCCTTAACCGTGACTTATGATAATTCGGATTCTTTGTTGGATCCGCGACGAGGGTTTCGGTTGGCGATTTCGACGGCGCCCTATCTTCAGGCCGGGGATGCCGGAGGGACGTTTTGGGTCTCGCGGGCGACGCAGACCGTTTACCAAGACCTTTGTGGAGACGGGCGATGGATTGCGGCGGGGCGGCTGTCGTTGGGAGCGATCGCTGATGATAAATCCGGCGCCGTTCCCGCCGACAAGCGGTTCTATGCGGGAGGCGGAGGTTCCGTTCGCGGTTTTGCGCATCAGAAAGTCGGACCGCTGGCGGTGGACGGCACGCCGGTTGGCGGCTTGTCTTTGGCCGAGCTTGGGGCGGAGGTGCGGATCAAGGTCTCTGACGCATTGGGCGTGGTTCCGTTTGTGGACGGAGGCAATGTGTTTTCCAGCGTTCTGCCGGATTTCAGTCGTCCGTTGCGTTTCGGCGCGGGAGTTGGCGTGCGCTATTACACTGATTTTGGTCCGTTGCGTATGGATGTTGGAACGCCGCTCGACCGGCGCAGTAAAGAGGATTATTGGCAGCTTTACTTAAGTCTGGGGCAAGCGTTTTGAGTGAAGCGACTTCGATTTCCGGTTCGATTTCCGGACCAGCCTCAGAGGTTGGGCCAATGTCGGAGGCTGGGCCAATGTCGGAGGCTGGGCCGGCGTCAGTATCTAGGCCGGCGTCAGAGTCCGAATCTGCGTCGGAAGCCGTGGTGAGTGGCGGGAAACCGTCGGCGCGGCGTCTGAGAGGTCTTTTCTTGGGAGGGAGGTTTTTTCCGGGGCGAGGCCTTTCTTCAGGAATGACGATGCTTGTTCGTGGAGCGTTGGTTGTTTTGGTGGTGGTGTGGGGGGGAGCGGCGTGGCTTGAAAGCGGAGAGGGACGGACGTGGTTGGCTCATGCTTTGGGAGAGGCGCTTTCAGGACGGGAAAGAACGGCGACGATTGCAGAGGTTGAAAGAATCGGGTGGACGGGGGTTGTCTTAAAGGGAGTGGAGATCGCCGATCGGCAAGGCGTTTGGTTGCGTCTTGGTCGGTTGGATGTGGAGACCGATCTTGGCGCGTTCGGCGCGCGAATTGCGATCGAGAACGCGGTTGTTGCGCGTCGACCGGACGTTTCATCTGAGTCCATAGAGACGTCACGCCGTTTTCCGTTGTTGGCGCAGATGTTCTTTCCGCGTCGCGCGCATGCTTCTTTGCATGTCGATGGACGATTGGAGGGGTGGGAGGAGCTTCGGATTTCGAAAACGCGGCTCGAACTTGATGTGGAGCTTGCGGTTGCCGACGCTCTGTGGACTGCCGGGGCGCGCGTTGTTTCGGATGTCGGGAGTTTTGCGGCTTCGGGCGGCTATGACGTGGACAATGATCGTTTGTCCGGCAATTGGCGAGCGGAAGCCGATGACGACTCTTGGTTTCGTCGTTTGGCGCCCGAGGCGCGTTGGCGGGAAGCGCAGGTGGAGGGAACTCTTGAGGGCTCTTTGCTTCAGCCGATCGTTGTCGTAACCGCAACCATTGCGCGCGGCGGAGTCGGTCCGTTTTCGGCGGGGCCGATTGGGCTTCATGCGCGACTGCAACCGAAAGCTCCGATCGACGTTTCTGCGGGAGGGCGAAATCTGGAGTTCGTCACGCAAATAGAGGCGCGACCGGAGAATGTTTCTCATGTTGATCCGGTCGTGAGGCATTTGTTGGGGCCGCGTCCGATTTTGAGTTTTGATGGCCCTCTGCGCGTGGTCGAGGGGCGTTGGCGGCTGAATCGATTGACCGCAGAGGGCGCAGTCGGAACGGTTTCAATGACCGATGGCCTGTTGGCTCTGGAATCCGGACGTCTGACTGGGCGCGTCTCAATTGTTCTGCCTGTTTTGTCGCGGCTGCCGGGCATGGAGACTGCGCCTTTGCGAGGAAAGCTGGAGCTGGGCGGCCCTCTGACGGCGGAGCTGGCGCATGGTCGAGTGCAGTTGGCGGCTCAAGGCGAGATTCTCGGCCTCAAGACCGGAGCGGCGGCGTTCGACGCGCTGTTCGGCGAGGCTGTTCGGCTGAGCGGCGATGTTGGTCTTGATCCGTCCGGCGTGATGCGCATCGCCGGGTTGCGCCTTGAGGGCGTCGGCGCGCGGTTCGAGGGTGGCTTTCAAATCGGGGAGATTTGCGCTTCCGGCGGCAAAAGGGAAACTGTGGCGTCTCGGGGAAGCGCAAGCTTCGTGTGCGACGGAGCGGCGCCTACGAACGGTCTGGTTTTGGATGGGCGGCTGACGGCGCCGAGTCTCGCTCCGATTGGAGGAGGCTTCGGCGTTGCCGATTTGACCGGGAGTTTGAGCGCTCAGGTGGTTGTCTTCGGGACGCCGAACGCTTTGGCGGCGCGGGGGCGGGTGGAGACCGGCGCTGTGGCTTTAAGCGGTCGTCCGTTGCTGGCGGCGAGTGGGTTTGATCTGACGGTTTCGGGGTTGCCGCAGTTGCCGAATGGAACGGTCAAGGGGCGGGCCGAGGTGATTGTTGCGCATGGCGCGGGCGGTCGTCCTGTGGAGATCGGATTCGATTTCGGGCTTTCAGAGACCTCGGCGATTTCATCGGCAAGAGCGGCGATAAAAAAAGCGCCGCCAACGGCGGGGCCGACGGAGGCGTTTATACTGCAAAATTTGCGTGTTGCCGATGCAGAAAATCGTTTGGATGGTTTTCTCAAGGGACTGCTGTTGGAGGGCGGCGCGCGGATTGTTTTGGAAAAAGCTTCATCCAAAGGAAAACTCGATGGTTCTCAACTAACGGCTCGATTGCAGGGAACATTGGGGGCAAGAGCGTCGTCTTCCGTTGGTCAATCATCGGGGCGGTTTGTGTTGACGGCTGAGGGACCGGCGTCTGGGCCGAGTTTGCGTTTCAATTGGGAGGCGATGAGCGCTTCTCCGATTCCAAGCGGCCAAATTGCCGGGGTTCTTTTATCGGAGACCGTTAACGGGGCGATGGAGAGGCGGCTGCGCTTGGATCGTTGCGAGGCCATGGTTGCTGGAAACGTCTTGACTTTAGAATCCCCGGCGTTTTTTCGGTTCGGCGGCTCGAAGGAATCTCTGTCTTTGTCCGGCGCGGCGTTTAATTTGCGTGACGCGCGCTTTGTTGTGGAAGGCGGGCTTGAGCGCGAAGAGCTGCGTGGTCGCGTCAGTTTATCCGGCTTGCCGTTTGAAACGCTGTTTCGGTTAACGTCGAGCGTGATGGCGTCTAGTATGAATGTGACGGCGCCTCCTGCGCTCGCCGGGCGGTTGGATGGCGAAGCGACGTTTTCCGGAAGTCTGGCCGCGCCGCGCGCCGAAGGGCGCGTGCGGATCTCCGGCGTTGCTCCTTTGTCTTCGGCGGCGGCTTTGGCGTTGCCGGAGGGGATCGAAGGGCAAATCAACGGTCAATGGCGCGACGGACGGTTGACGGTTGATGGCGCGCTGCGTCTGGGCCGCGATGGAGAACCGCTGAATCTGCAAGGATCGCTGCCGTTGGCGCTGCTTGGTCGTCCGCCCGCAGGCGGCGAATCTCTGTCTGGTCGCTTGTCGGGAGCGGTGAATCTTAGCCGGTTGAATGACCTCCTTGCTGAAACCGGGGATCACCTCACGGGGCGAGCCGTTGTCGAGCTTTCCGCGACGGGAACTCTTGCCGCGCCGCGTCTTAATGGTCGAGCAATATTGCAGCGCGCGCGTTATGAAAATCGTTTGACCGGCGCTGTGCTCTCCGACCTCAACGGACGACTGATCGGCGATGGAGAAAACCTCTTTCTTGAAACGCTTGTCGGAACCACCCTCAATGGCGGAACTGTTTCGGCGTCGGGGCGTATTGCTTTGCCCTCGCCGGGGCGAGCCGAGGCGATAGATGTTTCTCTGCGCGCTGAAAATGCTCGATTGGCCCAGAACGATGTCTTGACCGCCGATATCGACGCCGAACTGACGCTTTCCGGAGCCCTTGCGTCTGCGCGTTTAGCAGGCGTTGTTCATTCGCGGCGGGTTGATGTGCAGATTCCCGAGCGTTTGCCGCCCAACATCATCGATTTAAAGGCCGTGGTTCGCGAGCGGAAAACCGTTGGCTCTGCGGTTGCGTCGAAGTCTTCCGTTGCGGCGGGTGCGGCAAAAAAGCCGGTGAAGCGGAAGGAGCAAAAAACAGGAAAGCCGGTTCGTCCGGTTGTTTCGGCGTCGGTCAGGCAGCCATCTCCAGAGTTGCGTTTCCCCACTGGGCCGCGTTTTTTGGTTCTGGACTTGACTGTCGAGACCGATGGGCCGGTTTTCGTGCGCGGTCGAGGCTTGGACGCGGAATTTGGAGGCGCATTGACGGTCTCGGGCAATGCGGCGGCGCCGATCATTGATGGTCGTTTGACGATGAATCGCGGTCAAGTGAGCGTGGTCGGGAAGTCTTTTTCGTTTCGGCGTGGGACGTTGGATTTTCCGGCGATGGCGGCGAGTCCGGAAGCAATGGCGCACGGCGGCCCGATGTTGGATTTATTGGCGGACGCTGCGTCTGGCGGCGTGACGGCCGAGATTCGGATTACGGGGGCTACGTCGTCTCCGCATCTGGAGTTGACGTCATTGCCGCCTTTGCCGCAAGACGAGGTGTTGGCGCGATTGCTGTTCAACAAACCTGCGTCGCAGCTTGGGCCTTTAGAGGCTGCGCAAATGGCTCAATCGGCGACTCAGCTTACGGGGTTGGGAGGCAGTGCGGGGTTGTTGGATAAAGTCCGCCGCACTATTGGAATCGATCGTTTGGGGTTCACCTCGGGCGGGGCTGACGGCAAAAGCGGCGGCGTGGCGGCGGGGCGATATCTTTCGGATTCGGTTTATGTTGGCGTTGAGCAAGGCATGACCGGGAACAGTAGCCGCGCAAAAGTCGAGATCGGTGTGACGGACGCTGTTCGCGCAGAGGTTGGCGTTGGGGTTAACGCTGATCCAAGTTTCGGTCTGAAGTTCGAGTGGGATTATTAATTATATATTTTGTTTGGTCAAGAATCCGAAAGACGCTTGGTGGCTTCATCGGATTAAAACAGCCCTCGCACCTTTGGTTATCGCAGTCTCCAAGTCATGGTTTCCAAAGGCCTCCCGGCCTTTGGCGGGTCCAGGGCAGAGCCCTGGCCTTTCTTTTTCTCCTTACTCTTTCCCTTTATCTTTACCTTTACTTTTGCATTTTTTCCGTAAAAATTAAAAGGGGCCAGGGCTATAAGATTGACACCTTTTGCCTTGGGAGACTCAGATCGGATTTTGGATAGCCAAGAAATTTGGTTTTGGGCGGAGCTTAGGGTGATAGAGCCTCAATAATTCGACAATCGGAAACGTGACGACCGCCTCGGCATTGATTTGCCAGGCGGTCTAATTCGGAGCGAAGTCGTTCCAAATCAGATATTTTGCGCTCAACGGCGTAAAGTTGATCAAGCACCAGCTTATCTACTTCTTCACACGGCATGTCGGGTTGGTCGGTGAGAGCAAGCAACGCTCGGATAGCTTCTAGCGGGAACCCGAGACCACGTGCTCTTCGCACAAAACCAAGTCGTCGGACGTGGGCGTCAGAATAACTTCGATAATTTCCTGCCGTGCGGGAAGGTATGGGAAGGATGCCGATTTTTTCATAGTAGCGGATTGTTACGACCTCTGTTCCTGTCGCCTTGCCGAGGGCGCCGATAGAAAATCCCAATTTCGTTGACATGTCTATTGACCCTATAGCGGCTACAGGGTTCATCCTATCTGCATCGGTCATTTTAGCAAGGAGATTTCAATGGCGGGCGGATGTTGCAGTGGATGCGATTCATCCTCGAAACCGCAGGTGGACAGGACGTATCGCCGCATTCTCTGGATAGCGCTGTGCATCAATGTGACGATGTTTTTATTTGAAATCTTTGCTGGAACCCTTGTGGGCTCGGTTTCGCTTCAGGCGGATGCGATGGATTTCTTGGGTGACGCTGCAAATTATGCGGTCTCGTTGATGGTTCTGGGGATGGCGTTGCGGTGGCGCGCTCGCGCCGCCGTGTTGAAAGGCGTCTCGCTCGGTGTGCTGGGGCTATGGGTTGCGGGGCAGACGGCATGGAACGCTCTGTGCCAGACAGTGCCGCAAGCTGAGGTTATGGGAATCGTCGGCGGTTTGGCTCTACTCGCCAACGTCGGTTGCGCTGTCCTGCTCTACACGCACCGTGATGGAGATGCGAATCGGCAGTCTGTCTGGATATGCTCCAGGAACGACGCAATTGCCAACATTGCTGTTCTGATAGCGGCTTTGGGCGTGTTTGGGACAGGATCAGGTTTGCCGGATATCCTTGTGGCGGCTATTATGGCGGTGCTGTCAGTTTCAGGCGCCGTCAAAATTGTTCGTCAGGCATTTATCGAACTTCAGCCTGCTCCAATGCACGTTGGAGCCGATTAAGATTGATATGTTGAAGAGAGCGATACTTTGGACGACTTGAATCGGATTTGGGTCGTCCAAATCTTTACACAATACAGAATCTTTACACAATACAGAGCGAATCATGGTTCGGCTGTTCCAATCGAGAACACAAAAACGGAGGCTGAAAAAGCCTCCGTTTTTGTGAACATTATAGATATGCTTATCGCTACGACGCCTTGACGCCCATTTTCTTCATAATAAGCCATTGTTGGGCGATGGAAAGAGAATTGTTCCATGCCCAGTAGATGACAAGGCCGGCGGGGAAATTGGCCAACATAAAAGTGAAGAGAATAGGCAAGAACATGAAGACTTTTTGTTGCACCGGGTCGGGCGGAGCAGGGTTCAGTTTCTGTTGCAGCCACATGGTGACGCCCATAATCAACGGCCAGACGCCAATCATCAACATCTGTGGCGGCGTCCAAGGGATTAGGCCGAACAGGTTGAACAAAGAAGTCGGATCGGGGGCGGAGAGGTCTTGAATCCAGCCGAAAAACGGAGCGTGACGCATTTCAATGGTGACGAAAAGCACTTTGTACAGCGAGAAGAACACCGGAATTTGGACTAGAACCGGCAAGCATCCACTGACGGGATTGGCTTTTTCTCGTTTGTACAGCTCCATCATTTCTTGATTCATACGCATTTTATCGTTCGCGAATCGCTCACGAATGCGTTGAACTTCGGGTTGGAGCTTTTTCATTTTGCTCATGGAGACGTAGGATTTGTTCGCGAGAGGGAAGAACAAAGCCTTGATGATGACGGTGAAAATCAGAATCGCGATGCCGAAATTTCCAACCAAATAGTTGATCAGGTCAATGGCCAAGAAAAACGGTTTGGTTAAGAAATAGAACCACCCGAAGTCGATCGCCAAATCGAACTTAGAGATTGAATAGTCCCGTTCATAGCGCCCGAGCAGGTGGACTTGTTTGGCGCCTGAGAACAGGCGCGACATGCTTTCTATTGTTTCACCGGGGGCCGCTGTTTGAGATTCTCCAAGAATATCGACCTGGAAACGGTCTTCCGCGCTTTTTTGCGTGTAGAGGAAGCGCGCGGTGATCTTTTTTTCTTGGTCCGGAATCAAAGAGACAAGCCAATACTTATCTGTGACGCCGATCCAGCCGCCGGAGCTGGTTTTCTCGATCGTTTTCTCTTCTTTGAGATTTTTATAATTGACCTCTTTCAAGGTGCCGTCAAACACGCCCAGCGGTCCTTCATGGAGAATATAGTACCCCATGGTTGAAGGGGTGCCGTGGCGCGAGACCAAACCGTAAGGCAGTAATTTCACCGGAGTGTTTCCGGTGTTGCGCACGCGCTGCGTGATCGTAAAGAGATATTTTTCGTCTACGGTGATGGTGCGTTCAAAGATCAACCCTTGACCGTTTTCCCAACTCAAGGTGACTGGGGCGTTGGGTGTGAGCGTTTTTGCGTTGGAGGTCCAGTGAGTGTTGGCGTCCGGAACCGGAATCGAGCGGTCTTCGGGGGTCCAACCGAATTCGGCGTAATAAGGTTGGCGGCTGCCGGAAGGAGAGAGCAGCACGATTTCGGCGCTGTTGGGGTCAGGGGTCTCGTGGTAGTCGGCGAGGGTCAGGTCGTCGATTCGCCCCCCGATCAATGTAAGAGAGCCGTGTAACGCCGGTGTGACGATAGGTAGGCGTTGGCCGGCGCTCAATTGGTCGACGATGATTTGGCGCCGGTCGCGGATCGGCGTCGGCGCGCCGACGCCCGCATTCACCGGAGCGCCGACGCCGGGCGGTGATGAGGTGGTGGGAATTGCAGAGGCGTCTGTGGGTTGAGGTTGGGCGCTTTGAGGCTGTAAGGGGGCCTGAGCTTGGGCGATCCGGGCCTGTTGTTGAGCCTGTTGAATGCGCGGCGTTTCGTAAAGGAATTGAAAGCCGAGGAGAATCAGGATCGACAGGAGGACGGCGATAAGAATGTTGCGCTGCTCGTTCATGGCGTTCCATTGGTTTCGGCGTGCGGCCGGGAGACGGGGGAGCAATCGAGCGACGACGACGAACGACCGTTGGGGCGAATATCCGGCGCCGGGTCAAAACCGCCGCCGCCCCATGGATGACAGCGCGCCAGTCGCCGCAGCGTCAACCACCCGCCGCGCCATGCGCCGCATCGGGATATGGCGTCGAGAGCGTACTGAGAGCATGTCGGCAAAAACCGGCAGCCGTGGCCAAGAAAGGGCGACAACGTCCAGCGATACACAAGGATCAGTGCGCAAAACAAGCGCGCAACCGGACTCACGGCGCGGGACTTCCTTTCTTGCTCAACTTGATTTGGCGTTCTCTTTGCGTGTGCGGCGGTCGTCGTCGGCGCCTTGCCACACGCCCAGTCGCCGCAGAGCGGTTTGAAGATCGGTTTGAAGATCGGACCAGGGGCGCAAGACAGTTTCAGGACGGGCAATGAGGACAAAATCATAACCGAGAACGGCATGGGGAACCAAGATTTCCCGGGCCAACACTCGAAGGCGTCGTCGCGCCCGGTTTCGGGCCACAGCGTTGCCGACTTTCCGGCTGGCCGTATAGCCCAAGCGGATCGGTTCAAGAATCAACACCGCTCTTTCCGCCTTACGAACAGTTTTTGAATGTTTGGCGGTCTTACTGTTTTCGGCCTTGGCGTTCGCGGCTTTGCCGTTGGTTGTTTTGCTGTTTTCGGTCGGCGTGGTTTGACGGCGAATTTGCACGATCATCCCCGGCGTGACAAACTTTCGCCGATTTCCGGCGACGGCCAAAAACTCCGAACGTCGCCGCAAACGACCGACGCGCAAACGGGGCGCACGCAACGGCGTCTCGCATAAAGACGAAGCATCCCCGTGTTGCCGAGGTGGCATGAATTTAGGCCGAAAGGCGTTTGCGTCCTTTTGCCCGACGAGCGGACAGAATACGCCGACCGCCAACGGTCTCCATGCGGGCGCGGAAACCATGGCGGCGTTTGCGGACCAGCTTACTGGGCTGATAAGTGCGCTTCATAACGGGATGCTCCTTGTGGCTGGAGAATTTGGTGTGTGGAACAGGATGAGGTTTCTTGAAGAACGGCGCGAATGTATAGAGGGTTGTTGTGTCGAAGTCAACCCATGGGGCTCAATTGGTTTGCGCTTCTGGTCGTCCCGAGACTTTGGAGGGGTTGGGGGAGACTTTCGGAGCAAGACGTTCGGCTGTGCGATTCATGAACAAGTCCGGTCTTTGTTCAATTAACAGCGGGAAGAAATCGGCGCAAACATCCAACAACGGCGTCAACCATTCTTGGTCGTTTTTGGCGAAATCGTGCAGAACATAGCCGGAAACCTGATCTCGATGACCTGGATGGCCGATTCCAAGCCGGACGCGCCAATAATTTTTGCCGATATGATCGTCGATTGAACGTAGCCCGTTGTGCCCTCCTGCGCCGCCGCCTTGTTTGACGCGCAGACGTCCGGGAGGTAAGTCGAGTTCGTCGTGGAAGACCACGACTTGATTCGGCGAAAGTTTGTAAAAGCCGACCGCCGCCGCTACGGCTTGACCGGACAGATTCATAAAAGTTTCCGGATGTAAGGCCAGAAGTTTTTCGTTGTTCAGAGCGCCTTCGGCGATCCGCCCTTGGAAGCGTTTGCGCCACGCACCAAAGCCATGGCGGCGAACGATAGCGTCCACCGCCATGAACCCGATATTATGACGATTCCGCGCGTATTCGGGCCCGGGATTGCCGAGCCCCACGACCAGCGTTGTCAAGAGGGCAACATCATCAAGAGGGCGACATCGTCAAAAGACAACCTCATTAGAGAGGTTATGCTTTGGCGGCTTCGGAGGCGGCCTCAGCGCCGGCTTCGTCGCTCTTGACTGTGGGCGCAGCGATGGTGGCGATGGTGAAGTCGCGCTCGGCGATCGTGGGAACGACGCCGTCCGGCAGGGCGATATGGCTGATGTGGATGGAATCGCCGATTTCTTTTCCGGACAAGTCAACCACGATGTGTTCGGGAATGGCGTCGGCGCGGCAATGCACTTCGATTTTGAAGCGCACCACGTTCAACACGCCGCCATGTTTTAAGCCGGGGGATTTGTCTTGATGGAGGAACTCGACCGGCACTTCAATGGTCAATCGGGCGTCTTGGGCGACGCGCAAGAAATCTGCGTGCAGAGGGACGTCGGTGACCGGATCAAACTGGACGTCGCGAGGCAGAACGCGATGGAGTTTGCCGTCGACTTCAACGTCGAACAGATGGGTGAAGAATCCGGGCCGATGCAGCGCGCGTCCGAAGGCGCGTTGTTCCAGAGAAATCAGCAACGGCTTTTCTTTTCCGCCGTAAATGACTGCGGGCAAGCGACCGCTGACGCGCGTTCTACGAGCGGTCCCCTTGCCAGCTCGATTGCGCGTTTCTGCGGAGAGGACGATGACATCGCTCATAGAAAATACTCCTTTGAGGTGATGCGGGTCGGAGGGGCCCGCGCGAAAAGCGTCGGCCTCCAGGGGTGCCGACGCCGAAAAAGTCGAACGGGAAAGGTCAGGAGAACAAACTAGACACGGATCGTTCTTCGCTGATTCGCATAATCGCCTCGGCGATTAACGGAGCGATGGTCAATTGCCGGACGTTGCGTGAAACGCGGACGGCTTCCGTGGCTTGAATGCTGTCGGTGGTGATGAGGGTTTCAATGGGCGCCGCCCCGACCAGGGCGACGGCTCCGCCGGAGAGCACGCCATGAGTGGTGTAGGCGTGAACGGAAACGGCGCCGGCTTCTTTTAATGCGCGGGCTGCGTTGCAAAGCGTTCCGCCGCTATCGACGATGTCGTCGACCATGGCGCACTTGCGACCGCGCACGTCGCCGATGATGTGCATCACTTCGGAGACTCCGGCGCGTTCGCGTCGTTTATCGATGATGGCGAGGTCTGCGTCGAGTCTTTTGGCGAGGGCTCGCGCTCGCACCACGCCGCCGACGTCGGGAGAGACGATCGTGAGGCGTTCTGCGCCGATGGTGTCGCGAATGTCTTGTTCGAACACCGGCGCGGCGACCAAGTTGTCGAGCGGGATGTCGAAGAAGCCTTGAATTTGTCCGGCGTGCAGATCGAGCGTCAAAACACGGTCGGCCCCGGCCTGGGTAATGAGATTGGCGACCAACTTGGCCGAAATCGGAGTCCGTGGGCCGGGCTTGCGATCTTGTCGAGCGTAGCCGTAATAGGGAATCACCGCAGTGACGCGCCGCGCCGAAGCGCGACGTAAGGCGTCAAGGATGATCAACAGCTCCATCAAATTATCGTTGGCTGGAAAGGATGTGGATTGGATGACGAACACATCCTCTCCGCGCACGTTTTCCAGAATCTCGACAAACACCTCCATGTCAGCGAAGCGGCGAATGTTCGCTCTGGTGAGGGGTGCGCCGAGAACGGCCGATATTGCTTCCGACAGCGGTCGGTTGCTGTTGCCGGCAATGACCTTCATGCGGATCAGCTCTCCGTGCGGTGGTCTTTTTGCGGGGTCAGTCGAATGAATCTCTTCAGGCGGGCCGACATAGATAAAGAAGGCCGCGACGACGCAGCGGACCATACCAAGGTTTGGGCGAGTCTGTAAATCGTTCTTGCGCCGAATAAGACGTTTTTTTGACTCTAGGAAAGCGCGGTTTATTGTGCGGCGGGGGAGGCGGGGGGGCGATGGGGGCGCAGGACATGGGTATGGCGTGGGGCGTAGAGCGCGCTTTTGCGGGAGGTTTTGGGGTTGGGAGCGCGGCCGACCAAGAACAAGGCGGGTTTTGGGGGGGCGGGTTTGCGGGCGCGGGCGCGGGGGGGGGGAAAAAACCCCCGGGAGAAGGGGTGGTCGGGGCCAAACG
>CAUYUA010000273.1:0-14049 GCA_963575675.1 Azospirillaceae bacterium | reverse complement strand
GTTCTTAACCAGATCAACTGAGGATGCAATCCCCGAACCATTTCAACTTTTAATTCCAAAATCCCACTCACAAGATTTGCTTAAAAAATCAAAAACTATGCGTCACTGCTCAACAGAAGATGGACGACAAGTAGAACAACTATTAGACCACGCCGCCGTTTGACGCCCGAACCTCCAAGACCCCGCAGACAAAGCAGCGACGCCCGCCTCAAAGGAAACCGCCGAATCACTCAACACTGTCTGCGCGGAAGAATTCAAAGAACACAAGACGGCATCTTCACCAACATCATCCGGCAAAGACTCCGAAACCGACGAAGAACTAATTGGACGCAACCACACATCACCACAATCGGTGCATTGCAGAATAACGACTCCCTCATTCCCCGAAAGACGACATGCAACAACAGAAATCCGATGATGATTCAGCTCAGAAATCGCAACCTCGGCATTGGACTTTCCAACAGAGTAAATCTCTCCCCCCCGAGGCGACCGCAAAACATTGGCGCCTCCGAATATCTTTGCCTGAAGATCGGAAATTCGACTTCCCAACCCCAGCATCTTTTCAATCAAAACCGGAATCGCCACGTCGCCATAACGTGTGGACCTCTCGGCGTTCAACGGACATCGCGGCAACAAAAAGTGGTTCATGCCACCAAAGCGCAACCTTCTATCCCACAAACACACGGCCACACACGATCCCAAAATCGTGCGCAAAACACGCGGTTGACGATCACAATAGATTTCTCCGGCCAAAACATTCATAGACGGCCGAATCGCGGGCATTTGAGGAGGACGCCGACTCATCGCGAGACGTCCATCATATTATATGCACGCAAAATCTCATCCTTGATCTGCCCCAAAGGCGCAACCTTACGCGCCGCGCCGCGCTTAATCGCCTCTCGCGGCATACCGAACACCACGCATGTCGATTCGTCCTCTGCAATGGTGTAAGCGCCGGCCTGCATCATCTCCAACAACCCGCGCGCCCCGTCATCACCCATTCCAGTCATCAAAACTCCGATCGCGTTTGCGCCACTATACTGCGCCGCAGACCGAAACAATACGTCCACCGAAGGCCGATGACGCGACACCAACGGACCGTCACGCACCTCGACATAATACCGCGCTCCACTGCGACGCACCAACATATGGTGATTTCCCGGAGCAATCAGCACCTGACCACGCAAGATCGTGTCGCCATTGCGCGCCTCCTTCACCGTGACGGCGCACAAGCTGTCCAAACGCTTGGCGAAAGTCTCGGTAAATTCCTCCGGCATATGCTGCACGATCACAGTGCCGGGGGCGTCGGCAGAAAACGCCCCCAACAGCACCCGCAACGACTCGTTGCCTCCGGTCGAAGCGCCGATGCACACCACTTTATCTGTCGTCTGCGGCATCGACTTTCGACGCTGCGACGGCGGCGACAAAATGACATCCGCCGTTAATTTCTCTGCAATTAAACGCCCTTTGTCGCCCCCTTCTTTTTGATTAAGGCGGCGCTTCTTCAACTTGGCTCCGGCGGCGCCTTTAGGGCGTCGCAAACGGCAATGCGAGATTCAAGAAAAACTGCCGAGACCCCAAGCGCGGCTTCAGAATAACATCGACCGCCCCCGACTCCATCGCCTCCATCAGAGTTTCCGAACCTTCGGACGTCATCGATGAACACATCACCACCGGCATCGGTCGCTGCTCCATCACCTTGCGCAAGAAGGTCAGTCCGTCCATACGCGGCATTTCCACATCGAGCAAGATAACGTCTGGAACTTCCTCGGCGATCAACCGCGCAGCAATGAAGGGATCAGCCGCGACACCCATGACTTCTAAATCAGGGTCGGAATTGATGATCTCCTTCAAGGTCTCGCGCACCGAAGCCGAGTCATCAACCACCAGAATCCTGATCTTCTGCGCCATTCACACAATCTCCATCACGCGAGAGGCAATATCATCTCAATAAAGTAAAAAAGCATTTTCTCTCTTGCCTAATATTCAATAAGAGTCCGGCCTTACCTCCTAAAAAAGAAAACAGAGCGCCTACAAACACGATGTTTAATTTTTAGAAAACTTAAGGCAGAAATAAATTTTTCCTGCCGACATCCATAAATCTAATGACATTTCCTTTATCCACATAATCTACTTTCAAAGACGTTGATACACTGTCGGAATACTCGGTCGAATCGGAAGATCAACATCCCCCAAGGTCTCTGCATGACCAACGAACAGATACCCCCCAGACGATAAATGGCGACAAATCCGCCCCAGAACTTTTTGACGCACTTCACGGTTGAAGTAAATGATTACATTTCGACAAAATACAATATCTTGCATGACTGGCATGTGATAATCGGCGTCCATGAAATTCAAACGACGAAACTCCACAAATCCGCGAATTTCCGGCGCGATACGGATGCGGCGAGCGGAACGATCAATGCTACGCAACAGATAGCGTTTACGCAAAATCATGGGAATTGGCTCAACCATGTCTTCGGTGTAAATCGCCTTGCGAGCGGCGCGCAGAACATGAGTAGAGATATCAGTTCCGAGAATGTGAAACTGGAACGACGGCGTCCCAATTTTTATTTCGGACAACGCCATGGCCAATGTATAGGGTTCCGGACCCGTGGAACATCCTGCGCTCCAGACCATTAACGGCCTTTGAATGCCTATTCCTCTTTCAATCAAAGAAGGAACTACGGTCTGAATTAGAAAATCAAAATGGTCTGATTCGCGGAAAAACTCGGTTTTATTGGTTGTGACGACGTCGATCAGACTAATCAGCTCTTCATCCAAACCACCCTCTTCGAAAAGATAGCGACAATACTGGGCAAAAGACTCCATCTTTCGCTCTTTCAAGCGACGACGCAGCCTCCCTTCCAACATTGTTCGCTTATTGTCCGGCATTTGAATGCCGGCGTGTTTTTCGATCAACGAGGCCAATGTATCAAAATCGCGTTTCGTCAAACGCGGGCCGTCAAATACGGAGTCCGCCATAAACCGGCCTTTTCCTTTGCGTCTTTATCATGATCAGAGCGAAGAACACAGACTCCGCCCCATATGAATTATTGGAACTCAACAAACGAGGGACTGCGCCGCCCCTCGTTCACCTTGTTCATCCGTCCGCTTTACATGTTGGTGTAGTTTGGCCCACTGCCTCCCTGAGGCGTGACCCAGTCGATATTCTGAGTAGGATCTTTGATGTCGCAGGTTTTACAGTGGACGCAGTTTCCGGCATTAATCTGCATCTTGGGATTTTTACCATCGGCGTCGCAAACAACTTCATAGACTCCGGCGGGGCAATAGCGCTGCTCGGGAGCGTCGTAAAGTTCGAGATTGACCTTGATCGGCGTTTCAGCGTTGCGCAACCTCAAATGGTTGGGCTGATCTTCTTCATGGTTGATGTTGGCGAGGTAGACCGAAGACAAACGATCGAAGGTGACGACGCCATCGGGTTTGGGATATTTGATCTTCGGCGATTCGGAGGCTTTACGCAGAGATGTGTGATCCGGGTGATGGTGACGCAGGGTCCACGGCGCGCGGCCTCGGAATAGGAACGTATCCACCGCCGAGTACGCAATCGCCGGAAAAAGCCCCCAAGTAAAGGCCGGACGAATGTTGCGGGCTTGCTGGAGTTCTTCCCATATCCAGCTCTTTTTGATGGCGTTGGCATAGGCGACAACTTCACGAGCCGGACTCTCGGTCGCCAAATGCTCGAAGACGCTTTCGGCGGCGACCATACCCGATTTCATCGCAGTGTGAACGCCCTTGATCTTCGGAACGTTCAAGAATCCTGCGGTGTCGCCAACGAGAACGCCTCCGGGGAAGGTAAGCTTCGGCAGAGACTGCAAGCCGCCTTCGCTCAAAGCGCGAGCGCCATAGGCGACTCGTCGCCCACCCTCGAACAAGGGCCGGTGGCTGGGATGGGTCTTAAAGCGCTGAAACTCCTCGAACGGCGAAAGATGCGGATTGCGGTAATCAAGCCCAACCACAAAACCGACCGCCACTTGGTTGTTATCCATGTGGTAGATGAAAGCGCCGCCATAGGTGCTGAAATCAAGCGGCCACCCGACGGTGTGAATCAGCAATCCCGGTCGATGCTTGGTCGGCTGAACCTCCCAGATTTCCTTCACGCCCACGCCGAAGACTTGAGGATCGCATCCTTTGTCCAGGCCGAATTTGTCGAACAACAGCTTGGTCAATGAACCACGGCAACCTTCGGCAAAAATGACCTGCTTGGCGCGCAACTCCACACCGGGTTGAAACTGGTCGGTTTTCTCGCCTGCGTGGTTGACGCCCATATCTCCTGTGGCCACCCCGACGACGGCGCCTTGTTCATCATAAAGAATTTCGGCCCCGGAGAATCCAGCGTAGATTTCGACGCCCAATTCTTCGGCCTGTTGCGCCATCCAGCGCCCCAACGCCGCGACACTGACAACATAGTTGCCGTGACAGTGCATTTGCGGTGGAGTCGGCAGACGCAGAGAGAGGCTCTGGGTCAGAAAAACGAATCGATCTTCACGCGCTTCAACCGTCACCGGCGCGCCGCGTTGTTTCCAATCGGGAATGAGTTCGTTGAGGGCGCGAGGCTCAATTACGGCCCCGGAAAGCAGGTGAGCCCCCACTTCCGAGCCTTTTTCAATCAAACAGACGCTGATTTCGCGATTTCGTTCGGCGGCCAACTGCTTGAGTCGAATGGCTGCGCTAAGACCCGACGGTCCCGCGCCGACGATAACCACGTCGTATTCCATTACTTCGCGTTCCATACCTCAACACCTCTTCTGTCAACGTCCGCCCACGGATTCCCAAGCCTACCAATTGCTTCGAAACCGCAGACCTTTATCGGTCGCCGATCCTAAAGCATTTTGTAAACATGGGAAACCACTTGAATGCATTCGCCAAGAAAGCGTCAAGAGGAAGAATTGGAACTCTTCAAAATTTTAAGATTGGGGAGTTGAGAGGGGGGAAGAATTTTTGGTCGGAGCGACTGGACTTGAACCAGCGACCCCCAGTCCCCCAGACTGATGCGCTACCAGGCTGCGCTACGCTCCGACCTGCGCGACAAGAAAACAGCGCGAAGAACTGAAAAGCTCGACGCGGCGTCTTGCCGTCGAGAAAGATCATAGCGACCTCCGTTTGTTTGCGCAAGACTGAAATGACGTTATTGGTCGAAGAAAATGAAGAAGCTCGGCTTCCCTATAGGTCCTCGCGTAAATTCTTACGAGCGCACAAAACTCGCCATCAGCTCTAAATGAGGAGACCACGGAAATTGATCAACCGGAAGCACGCCAGTCAGTCGATACCCTCCATCAACCAACAAACGCGCGTCTCGCGCAAAAGTCATCGGATTGCATGACGCCGCAACCACAATCGGAACCCGTGAACGCGCCAACTCCCTCGCCTGCGCCAAAGCTCCGGCGCGCGGCGGATCAAAGATCACCGCTTCAAACCGCGCCAACTCCAACGCCGTCAGCGGGTTAGAGAACAAATCACGCTGCACAACCACCACGGCGCCCCCAACTCCACTCGCCGCCCGCCCCGCCGAAGCCACAGCCGCCGCATCGTTTTCCACCGCAGAGACCTTAAATCGCCGCGCCAAAGAAAACGCAAACGTCCCACACCCCGAAAACAAATCCGCCACCCAAACGCCTTCCTTCATCCTTTTTGTTTCCTCGACAACTCTTTCAACCAAAAGCCGCTCTCCAGCGGCGCTCGGCTGCAAAAAGCCGCCATACGGAGGCTCAACCGCAACTCCGCCGAACCGAATCACCGCCGAACGACGATGCGCCACAGGCTCCGGAGACTCCCGCTCAGCGCGACGCCACGACAAACGCGCCAAATCCGCGTCTTCCGCCAACGCCGCCAACCCCTCCCGCATTTCCAGAGACATCTCCAACGGCCCGGTCAGCAACAGGTCCACTCCCCCTTCCAGAGCCGTCGCCATACCGTCCAGAGATTGCCCTTCCTTTAAAATCCGCGCCAATCCTCGCCGCAACGCAGGCAACTTCGCCGCCAACACCGAAAGCATTGCAGGACATTCTTCAAGATCAACCACTCGATGACTCATTCGCGGGTTAAATCCCGCCGCAACGACTCCGCCACTACAGTGAAACATAAAAGACGCTCGACGCCGCTCGCCCGGCGCAATCGCCGCCACCGGCTCGACCACAGAGTCCGCACAATCAATCCCCGCACGGCGCAATTGCTCCACCAAATGCCGACGCTTCCAAGCGCGCTCGGCCGCCGGAGCCAAATGCTGCAACGCACATCCGCCACACACGCCAAAATGCCGACAGACCGGATTTACGCTCTCCGCGCCTCGCTCCAACCACGCGCTCACCTCACCACGCGCCCCCTCGCCGCTGCGCCCCACAATCCGCACACGAACGCGATCTCCGGGAACCGTCAACGGAACAAACACCCGCTCGACGCCGCTGGGAGACAAAGCAATTCCATCGCCCCGCCCACCGATGTCAGAAATGAGCACTTCAATTTCAGCGTCTTCGAGTCTACCTGTTTTGTTTGCTTTGCCTGACTTTCTCATTCGAGCCGCGCCGCCCCCCATAAAACGTCTCCTTTCCCGCGTTCCGACGTTAATGCCGAGAAGCAAAAAGAATAACATATACTCTCTGAATAAAAATCAAACAGCCCCGAGACTTATTTAATACGCCACCTTATGCGCAACGAACAATGGCGCTCATAAAAAAACAGATCAAAATCACATTCTCAATCAAAGACGCAACCAAATAGGCAAAGCCGCGACCAAATAGGATTGCCATATGGAAATTTCACACAATTTATAATTTGAACGTTCTCGTTGCTCATTATAAGTTTGCATCGCCTTATCGAACCAACGAACGCTCCCTGAAACCGGAACGCAAATTCACAATATTTTTTGACGTAATATATCCGCGCAACCTGTAAAACTCACCCACATCGAAGTCGCTCATCAAAGTCAACGACCGCCTTCATAAAAAGACATCCATTTTTTTATCATCTTCTAGGGCTTGCTTTTGCGCAGTATGGGATGCAAAAGCAAGTGCGTCGCTTCAGATCGCGTCGAAAGGCGCCAAATCCCACTTTTGGGAGTTCAGGATAATGTGCTCATCCGCCCGATCATGGCTTTCGCAGCGACGCGCCGAAGCGTTCGAGAAATTCTCGGCCATCGGCTTTCCAACGCTTAAAAACGAAGCGTGGCGCTACACCAATCTCAACCCGATCAAAGAGTTGTCCTTTCAAGCCGCCCCAACGGCCTTCGACTCCCTATTCTACGATCTGCCGATTTTATTTACCCAAGATCAAGAACATCATCGTTTGGTCTTCATCAACGGTCGCTATCAGCCCGACCTCGGCGCAATCGGCGCTTTGCCGAAAGGCGTGAAGCTCGGCGGCTTGGCGCAGCTTCTGGATGACGCGACAACCGAAGATTGGCTTAACGAGCGACTGACGCAACTCACGCCGATCTCAGAAGCATCCGGCCCGTTGGCGCTGAACGCGGCGCATCTTGAAGATGGCGTGGTCCTGCACGCGCCGTGCGGAACCGTCATCGCCGCGCCAATTGAGATTGTGTTCGTCTCGACGACCTCTGAGAACGCACCGCCGACATGGCGCCATCCGCGCCTCTTGATTGTGATGGAGGCCAACAGTCAAGCCACCGTCATCGAGCACCACGTCGGTTACGACACAACATCGGCTCTGAGCACCATCGTCTCGGAAATCACGCTCGGCGCCGGAGCCCGCCTGTTCCATTACAAACTACAAAACGAATCGCCAACAGCGTTCCACTTGGCGACGGCGGTGATTCGCGTCGAACGCGACGCCGCCTATGATAGTTTTATTCTGACTCAAGGCGCGTCCCTGTCGCGCAGCGAGCAACGGGTGATTCTGGACGGCCCCGGCGCCGCATGCCAAATCAACGGCGCGACGAGAATCAGTGGTCGTCAAGTCGCCGACGTCACAACATCGGTGGATCACGCCGCGCCTCACTGCGTGAGCCGACAGACATTTAAGGCGGTGATCGGAGCGCAAGCGCGATCGGTGTTTCAAGGACGAATTCTGGTTCGCCCCGGCGCGCAGAAAACCGATGGACAACAACTTTGTCGCGGCATGCTGCTGTCCACGCAAGCCGAATTCGACGCCAAACCCGAATTGGAAATTCACGCCGACGACGTCAAATGCAGCCATGGCGCTTCCGTGGGAGCCTTGGATCAAGAGGCCCTGTTTTATTTGCGATCACGCGGACTAGATCAAGAGGAAGCGCGAACATTGCTCGTGGACGCTTTCATCAACGACGTCATCGAACAAATTCAAGACCCACACATTCGCGACTTGTTTAACGATCAAGAGCGCTGCCCCTGGACGCCTCTCGGACCGACCGCCCCGGACCCCTTGACCGGACAATGGTGACAAACCATGGACGCTTTCTCCCCGACCTTCTACGATGTTGAGGCGATTCGCGCCGATTTTCCCATTCTGGCGCGAACCGTTCACGATCGCCCCAACCGTCCGGGAAAACCGCTCGTTTACCTCGACAACGCGGCGAGCGCACAAAAGCCCCGCGCCGTCATCGCCGCCATGCAACAATGCATGGAATATGAGTACGCCAACGTCCATCGCGGCGTGCATTACCTCAGCCAAAAAACCACCGACGCCTATGAAGCAACGCGAGATCGCGTCGCGCAGTTTCTCAACGCCGGATCACGAGAAGAAATCGTGTTCACGCGCGGCGCCACCGAAGCAATCAATCTGGTGGCTTCCGGTTTTCGACGCGCCATCTTCGAGCCCGGCGACGAAGTCATCCTCTCAATCATGGAGCATCACGCCAATATCGTCCCCTGGCAATTGATCCAGGCAGAGTGTGGAATTAATCTAAAAATCATTCCCTGCGACGATCGCGGCGTTCTTGATCTAGACGCCTACGCTGCGTTGTTCTCTCCGCGCGTCAAATTGGTCGCAGTCACTCACGGCTCTAATGTTTTGGGCACGATCACTCCGGCGCGAGACCTCGCTCGCATCGCCCATGCCCATGGCGCGCCGATTCTGTTCGACGGCTCACAAACGGCGGTGCATCACCCTGTGGACGTGCAGGAGATCGATGCCGATTTCTATGTCATCACCGGCCACAAACTCTACGGGCCAACCGCCATCGGCGCCCTTTATGGCCGCAAACAGTGGCTGGCCAAACTCCCTCCCTACCAAGGCGGCGGAGACATGATCGCCTCCGTCAGCTTCGGAAAAACCACCTTTCGAGAACCGCCCTATCGATTCGAAGCCGGAACTCCGCCCATAGTGGAAGGAATCGGCCTCGGCGCCGCGCTCGCTTATCTCGAAGGACTCGATCGCGCCGCCATCGCCGCGCACGAAGACGCATTGCTGGCCCACGCCACAAAGGGCTTGGCCCGCATCGAGGGCGTGCGAATTTTCGGTTCGGCTCCCAACAAAGCGGCGATTCTTTCTTTTGTCGTCGATGGCGTTCACCCTCATGACCTTGGCATGCTGGTCGACCAGACCGGCGTCGCGATTCGAGTCGGCCGCCATTGCGCCGAGCCTCTGATGGAACGCTTTGACGTCGGCGCAACCGCGCGAGCCTCGTTCGCTCTCTACAACACCCACGCCGAAGCCGACGCCTTGGTTTCGGCGGTGGCGGCGGCAAAGGAGTTCTTCGTCTGATGTTCGATGATCTGCGCGAACTCTATCAGGAAGTGATTCTGGATCACGGGAAACATCCCCGCAATTTCCGTCATCCCCCGAACGCAACCTGCGAGGCTCAAGGCGACAATCCGCTATGCGGAGACCGCCTTATCGTCTATCTCACCCTCGCCCCCGACGGGCTGATCGCCGACGCTGCTTTCCTAGGGCGCGGATGCGCCATTTCCACAGCCTCCGCCTCTTTGATGACCGAAGTCGTGCGCGGAAAAACCATCGAACAAGCCGGCGCGCTGTTCTCGCATTTCCACACGCTCTGCACCTCCAACGACGAGCCCTGTGAGAATCACGACGTCAGCGCGGATGACCTCGACAAGTTGCGCGTGCTGTCCGGAGTTCGGCAATATCCCGTGCGCGTCAAATGCGCCACGTTGCCATGGCACACCCTCAACGCCGCCCTCAGCGGCTCAATTTCCGCCAGCACGGAATAGCTCCCATGCTCGACGAAACCAACCCTCCCGATAACGCGCTTCCAAACAACGCCCCTCCCGACGACGAGGCCGAGCGACTGTTGTTCGATCGCGCCGTTAACGCCCTACGCACAGTCTACGATCCGGAAATTCCGGTCAACATCTGGGACTTAGGGCTGATTTACAAAGTTCGCGTAAATATTGATGGAACCGTCGAAATTGATATGACGCTCACTTCTCCCGGATGTCCAATCGCGCAAGAGATGCCCGGAATGGTCCAAGAGGCTGTGCTGAAGGCTGAAGGCGTCTTGTCTTGTAAGGTTGAGATCGTATGGGATCCTCCATGGCGCACAGACTTCATGTCGGAAACTGCGCGACTGGAACTCGATATGTTTTATTAAGAACTCCCTCATAAATTAAACGGGTCCAGGGACTGAGTTCCTGGTCGCTCGGGATTGTAAGGGGGGAGCGAAAGCCCCCCTTACTCGCGAAGCGATCCTTCTTTGGATTGGAACTGTTTAATGTTTTCTTACCTAGTTCTTCCACAAACCGCGAGCAAAAACGCCGCCAGCAAGAGCGAACCGTTGGAAACGCAGTCCCCGATTCCATCCAACTTACTATCCTCAACTCAAATCATGCAAATCATGCAAATCAAATGCGTCATTCTTTTCGCTCATTAACATTATTAACATTAGAACGACGAAGAAGCATTTTATTAACTTTATTCAAAGCCTCGTAAAGCCGGCAAAATTGAGAAAAAAACGTCTCCCACGACAGAGTTCTTTTCCCGCCATCGATTGTCGCAAGCTGCTTATAAAGCTCACCCAAAGTTGTCTTCCCATCAATGCGAGACAACAAAGCATTGGCCAAACGCGGCAACGGCAATGAAATCGGAAGCGATAAACCTTCCAACTCCGCTTCCAAAATCCCGCCGATCGGCATCTGACGCGCTAAAGACGGTCCATCGATCCCATGCGGCACAGGAATGAGCGTCTCCGGCTGGTCATCAAGACAAACCGTTGCGCAAGCAACGTCTTCGGGTCGCGTTAGATACACGATATGCTTGGAAGTCGCGCCACAAATTTGCTCGGCCCAAGCCGCCTGCTCCAAAAACGACAAAGTCTCAAGTCGCTTTAATAGGCTGGGATCACGCACATAAGTTTGTGGCTGATAGCGCGCCGGTTCAATAAAGCTTTTTATGGCCAGCCCCCCCTCATTCACCAACTGCGCAAGTTCAGGCACAGTGTATGCTCGGTCTTGACTATGCAAAAGCAAATCATAGAGTCCCGCGTCTGAGATCACGTGATCTCCCATGATCGGATTGCGACGAAGCCAATTGGTGGACGGCAAATGACGCAATAAACGCCGCGTCAGAGCGACTCGCTCGGCAGGAGATGATGGTCGTTGCCCTTCAACGTCACGAGTGATAAGGCGAAGAGCCGCTTGCAAAGGATAGACGCCGGTTCGTCCGTAAGGAGCGTAGACCATGAGGCCTATCCCGCCTCTGGGAGCCAAAGCGCCGACCAATGACCGCAGACCGGCGGCAGGATATTCGAGATGATGCAAAACGCCGCAACAATCGATGTAGTCGAAGAGCCCGTGTTGTTCGATCTCCAACAATGACCCCTGAAAGAACTCGATATTAGAAAGCCCGCGCCGTTCTGCTCTAGCCTCGGCGATCTTGCGAGCCGCCTCGGAAAGATCAAGATAGGTGATGCGGGCGGGCGAGCCGACATCATGAAGCTGCTGGGCGAGCATTATAGTTCCATCACCGGAACCTCCCCCCGCAAACAAAATCCGAAGCGGCGCCTGAAAGTCCAAACACCCACCGAATAAGTAATGATTGATCTCGGCCAAATGGCTAGGAGAGCCCGTGATAAGGCGACGCGCCTCGTCGGCGGGAACGCGCGCCGGGTAAGGGTAAGCCTCGTATTGAACTCGCAACGCGTCGGTCATGATTACATCACGGGTGATCATTAAAAACAAAGAACGAAAAAACAACCGGCTTCATGGAAGCCCCCTTGGTTGGGAGAACCGGCCCCCTCAACCAAGGGTTGCCCTTGGAACCCGTTTTTTTCAGCAATTTTACCGGATTTTCTGGATTCTGAAGCGCGGTTTAATACGCATACTCCCGGAAGACGGGCTCGACGCTGCCTTGCCAAGGACCGTGATAACGACGCAGCATGTCGGCGGCGGGCGCTTCCGTAGAACCGGCAATCGCAAACAACGTATCGATGTAATGCGCTTCGTTTTCCCCCAGAGCATTAATTCTATTGCGGCGATCCAGCCCCGCGCGCGCAATCGAAAGAACCTCCAAAGCCACCTCTCGCAACAAACGTCCGCGCAACCAACTTTTCAACCCGACGCGCGGCACGTCACGACGCAATTTGGCGCGATCTTCATCAGTCCACTCTTTCACCAAGTCCCAAGCGGCGCTTAATGCTTGGTCATCATAGAGCAGACCGGTCCAAAACGCCGGCAAAGCCAGAAGCCGCCGCCATGGTCCACCATCTGCGCCGCGCATTTCCAAGTATCGCTTTAATCGGACCTCCGGAAACAGCGTGGTGAGGTGATTAACCCAGTCGGTGATCAGAGGCGTTTCTCCGGGCAAAGCCGGTAATTTGCCCGCAAGAAAATCACGAAAAGATTGACCGCTGGCGTCGATGTATTTTCCGTCGCGATAGACGAAGTACATCGGCACGCCGAGCGCATAGTCGACGTAGCGGTCAAACCCAAATCCGTCTTCGAACACAAACGGCAAGTCGCCGCAACGATCCGGGTCTGTATCTGTCCAGATATGACTGCGAAAACTCTGGAAGCCGTTAGGTTTTCCCTCAGTAAACGGCGAGTTTGCAAACAACGCCGTGGCGATCGGTTGCAAAGCCAACCCAATTCGAAATTTTCGAATCATATCGGATTCGCTGGAGTAATCTAAATTCACCTGCACCGTGCAGGTGCGCAACATCATGTCTATACCCAACTTCCCGCGTTTGGGCATGTAGTTCTTCATTATTTCATATCGCCCTTTGGGCATCCAGGGCGTTTGTTCGCGGGTCCATTTGGGCTGGAAGCCCAAACCGATCATGCCGATTCCCAGCTCGTTGCCGATGGATTTGACTTGCTGCAAGTGCTCTTGTATCTCGGCGCGGGTGTCGTGCAGCGTCTCCAGCGGAGCGCCCGACAATTCGACTTGCCCACCGGGCTCTAAAGAGACGTTGCCGTCTTTATGGCCCTCCAGAGCAATGATGTTTTCGCCTTCATACACGGGCTTCCAGCCGAATCGCGTGAGGCCGGACAACAGAGCTTGAATTCCGTCTGGGCCTTCATAGGGCAATGGGCGAAGATCGGAAAGACGAAATGCGAATTTTTCATGCTCTGTGCCTATTTTCCAGGCGGAAGCCGGCTTGCATCCCGCCTCAAGATAGGCCACGAGATGCCGCCGGCCGGTGTTGGGTTCGCCGCGCGCGGGTGGAGGTGCGGACATCGAGGTGTCTCCAAGACAGGGTGAATAGACCAGATCAAACGAACTTCTTGGTATTGAGTCCACAAAAAAAGTTGTTTTGCGACGCCGCAAAGAATTTCATTCAAGCCACATACCGAGATATGATAGGCGAAGAAAAAAATAAACAATTAGAAAGGTCCAGGAATTGAACTCCTGGTCGCCGGAGATCATAAAAGAGGAGCGTCTCACTCTCTTATTCGCAAAGCGACCTTCCGCTGAAATCGTTTGTTCTCATTATTTTTTATTAGCACTTCTCCGTTTTTATTATTCGTCTTTGTTGGTTGTTTATGACAGCCCTACACAAAGAAACCACAAACAAACATTTCCAGAGGAATGATCGCTCGCGAATAAGAGGAGCTTTCGTCCTCGGCCCAAGCAATCGGGAACGCAGTCTTTGGAGCGTGTTTTGGCCGATTGGCCGACCGAACGCTGTTTGATGGC
>CAUYUA010000272.1:0-81009 GCA_963575675.1 Azospirillaceae bacterium | reverse complement strand
CTTATGATCCCCGGCGACCAGGAACACAGTCCCTGGACCCGTCTAATTTTTGTTCGGAAGACTTGCGCCAATTGTTCCGATCGTGGGTATAACAAACAGCCAACGCCCCGTCGAGAGCATTGTCGTCAAGCGCATGGCGAGCCAATCGCCCTTATTTCCGCAATCAAGAACATCGTTTCAAAAGTCGTTCAATTGACTCCGATCTTAATTCTGGTCCAGATTTGCCTCCGCAAACGTTCGGTCGCCAAAGACACGGCTTTCGAAACAAACATCTTGGCCCGCGCTTCGGATGAGAGAAACACCGCCCCGTTAGAACGAATTTCGGCGTCAATCATCGGCCAAGAAGCGGGAACGGCGTTAGCGTATTGCGTAACATTGCTAATTCCGGCCACAACCCGAGACTGCAACACATAGTTGATGAACTTATGAGCGCCGTCAAGATTAGGAGCGTCTGTAGGAATCGCCAAGACATCAAACCAAATCTGCACGCCTTCCTTCGGAGAAACATACTCAACCGCCACGCCGTTTTTGGCTTCCTTTGCACGGACCTTGGCTTGCAGCATATCGCCGCTATAACCAAACGCCAAGCAAGCGCCGCCGTTCGCAAGGTTGTGAATGTTCTGCCCGGAGACAAAAGCCTTGATGTGCGGACGAATCTTTCGCAGCAAGTCCTCAGCTTTCTTGAGATCGTCAGCTTTTTCCGAATTCGGATCCAACCCTAAGTAATGGAGCACGGAAGGAAGAACGTCCGCAGCCGAGTCCATCAAAGTCACGCCACATTTTGCCAATTTTGAGACGTTCTCCGGCTTAAAGAGAATATCCCAGCTATCCAAAGGCGCATCCGGATACAAAGATTTGATCTTATCCGGCAACATCCCGAGTCCGATCGTTCCCCATTGATAGATCACGCCATATTTATTGCCTGGATCGATCGACTCCAACCGCTTCATTAGGTCCGGATCAAGGTTAATCAAATTAGGAATTTTCTTTTTGTCAATCGGCTGCACGGCTTTGGTTTTAATCAAACGCGCAAAAGTAGGCTCTGCGCCGGGCACAACAACGTCATAACCGGAATGACCGGCTAAAAGCTTTTGCTCCAACAGCTCCAAATTATCATAGAGATCATAATTAGTTTCCAAACCAACATCTTTGGTGAAATTGGCCAGAGTATCCACACCGATATAGTCGCTCCAGTTATAGATTCTGACTTTATTTGTCTCTGTGGCGATCGACGGCGTGGACTGAAACAACGTCGCCTGTATAATAAGAATTATTGTCACAATGAACATCGCTGAGCAAGAAATGCGAGTCTTTATGCTCATTTCAGTTCCTCCAACAGCTTTGCTCGATATGGAAATCGGAGCAGAGATGCTCTCTACTCCGTAAACTTCAAGGAGGTTGTTTAAAAGACGAATCAACTCTTTCGAATAAGAAAAAGAGTATTAAAGAAAATTAGATAGGTCCAGAAACACAGTCCTTGGACCCGTCTAATTTTCTTTAATACTCTCTTCCTTACTCGAAAGAGCGAAGACCATCGATTCAATCGATCATTTATCCAACTTATAAATCGGGTCCATGACATAGCGTCATAACGTAGGATTCCATCCCGGCGGCGCCATTTCAAACCCCTCGAACTGAAACGCCGGAGCCACAGTGCATCCCACCAACGCCCACGCGCCCAACGGTCTTGCAGCTTGCCACGCACCAGCCGGCACAACACACTGTGGACGCTCACCATTACGCAGATTCAGCCCAAGACAATGAGTTTCTGACGTCTTCCCATCTTCAGAAATCATTAAGGCCAAGGGCCCGCCACCATGCCAACACCAAATTTCAACAGCATCGACTCGATGCCAATGTGAGCTTTGTCCGGCTTCCAACAGGAAATAAATAGACGTGCAGACGCCTCGCCCCCCGTCAGCAGGCCGGTCACGAAACAACTCCACATACCAGCCGCCTTCCGGATGAGGCTGCATTCCAAGAGAGGCGATAATTTCTTGCGGCGTCATGCAGAGCCTCCTGATCACGGAAGGAAGACACACGGAGAGTCCTTTCGACCTTCCGCATCAATACGATCAAACAAAGGCCAGGAACATTGTTCGCCGTCTCTTAAAGAGACGGCGGCGCGCTCACGCGGAAACTCTCGCGCGTGGAAAAACCACGAAACCACGCCTGCAAACAAGGCCGACCACGTCGCCAATCATCCTCCGGAAAACGGAAGTCCAGATACCCCAACCCCGCCGCAACCGCCAAAGAACCAAGATTCGGAGAGCCTTGCAGCTCGTTCACCACGGCTTCCAACACATCGCAGCTTCGTTCGATGGTCAATCTCTGCCGCTCCGCCCAAGCGGCGGAACGCTGCTCTGCCGGACGCAAGCTTTCCAACCGACGCGCCACGGCCGCATCGATCACGCCATCGGCCAACGCCTGCATCCGCAAAATCCGCCAGCGCTCACGACCGCCTGGAGGCAAAAGCCCCTGCTCCGGAGCAAGCGACGCCAAATATTCACAAATCACCGGACTATCAAACAGCGCGTAACCGTCCTCCAAAACCAACGTCGGCACTTTGCCGAGAGGATTGCTTTGGTGAATTACGGTTTCCGGCGCCCACACATCCGTTGGAACCTTTTCAATCTGATCCAAAATTCCGGCTTCAGCCGCCACCATGACGACTTTCCGCACATACGGCGACGCAGGACTAAAACAAAGCTTCATCATAACGGATTCTCTAAAAGTGGCTATTTGTCTTTAGCACGCCTCGCCAACCATCACAAGCAACAGAAAATCCAGAATGCGCGCATAAAATCAGAATTTAACCGCCGAATCTAACAACAGCATTTTAAACAACGCAAAAATACTCATATCCAAATGACTTCCCATTTGTTTTTCCATAATATCAATCGCTTTCTCCGCCGGCATCGAAGGTTTGTACACACGACGATCGGTCAGAGCGCTGAAAATATCAACAATCGCAGCAATCCGAGCCAACTCATTCAATTCATATCCCTTCAACCCTTTTGGGTATCCAGAACCATCCAATTTTTCATGATGCTGCTCTGCAATCACTCTGACGCCATAAGGAACTCCTTCGGTGGCGTTTAAGAAATCCGTCGTCGCAGGCACATGCCCTTCCATAACCTTCCGTTCATCCGGGTCCAGACGTCCGGGCTTGTTCAGCACTTCGTGAGGAATCGACATTTTCCCCGCATCATGCAACAAGCCTCCACTCACCAACAATAATTGATCTTGTTTAGAAAAACCGGAATTCTTCGCAAAATATCCCAACAACGTCGCGATTCGCAGACTATGCACGAAAGAATAGTTGTCATGGTCTCTTATACCAAGTCTCGTAAACGGGGACTCATATTTTTCTCTTGCAAATACGGATATAAGACGATTCACTTGTGACAAACGATGGAGGTTTGTCATGAGTGCAGCAATTAAACTTCGGAGCGATTTCTCAGGCGATGAACTTCGTAGATTTGCAAAAACATCGAAATGTCCGGCGCAGGTTCGGCGGCTTTTGACATTGGCGCACCTATATGACGGAAAAACGCGAAGTGAAGCCGCACAACTCAGTGGTGTCGGGTTGCAAACAATTCGGGATTGGGTTATTGTATTCAACAAGAAAGGCCCAGATGGGCTACTAGAAAGAAAAGCTCTAGGCAGAACATCTATTTTAAATGACGATCAAAGACAGAAATTATCTGAAATTGTTGAACGAGGACCATCTGCGGAGATTGATGGTCTCGTTCGTTGGAGGCTTCTCGATTTGGTGAAAGGGCTTTTTGACACATATCGCATACCCATCAGCAAACAGACTCGGAGTCGAAAATTTCGTACTATGAAATTCAGAAAATTATCAACACGTCCCCGCCATTGGTCTCAAGCACCGGACACCATTGAAAATTTTAAAAAAACTTCCCAAACGAAATTATGAAGATCAAAGAAACACTTTCACATGAAAAAGTAATAGAGCTGTGGTGGCAAGATGAGGCTCGCGTCGGCCAAAAAACCAAAACAACAAGACGTTGGGCAAAACGAGGTTCCCGTCCTATGTCTCCCAAAGACCAAAGAACGCGTTCTGTTTGGTTATTTGGTGCAATTTGTCCTGCTTTAGGTAAAGCCGCAGGCTTAATTCTGCCTAAATGCAACAGTGCCGCTATGATCTTACATCTACGCGAAATATCCCGAAATGTTGCTTCCAATGCACACGCAATAGTTCTGCTTGATCAAGCCGGATGGCATACATCAAAACGACTAAAAGTACCTGATAATATAACGCTACTTCCGTTGCCTCCAAAATGCCCAGAACTCAATCCTGTTGAAAATATCTGGCAATATCTCCGTGAAAACTGGCTATCAGATATTATCTTTAAAACTTATAATCACATTGTTGAACGCTGTTGCTTCGCTTGGAATAACCTGGTGAAACGCCCTTGGAAAATTATGTCTATTGGTATCAGAAAGTGGGCCTATGGGTTGTAGTCATTGGGACTTGGTATTACGCAATCAAGAATTTCTTTAAAGTCATCGTTAAAAATCGCTTCCACCAGGGGCTCACACGACTTTGCGATAGAGCCATAGGGAACGACATCTCCACTTTCATAAAAATTTGAAAAATAATCAAAGGTCAAAACAGAATTAGTCAATGCAACTTTCTGATTGTTTGGAAGAGTCTCCCATCGACACTCGACCACTTTATTGATGATTGAAGAAATTCCTTTGATGAGTTCACTTCTTTTGAAAGGCTTCTGCAAAATCAGAGACGCTCCAGTCTCAATCTCTAGTGTTGACAGTTGTTTCTTGGTAAGTTTTTGAGGCTGGTTTGAGAGCGTAACAACATAAGGAACTCCTTTGAATTCCCCAAGAGATTGAAAAATTTTGACGAATTTCATACCTCCTTCAACAGGAACAAATTCGTCTACAATCACCAGATCTGGTTTTTGTTTCCTAAATCCATATAATGCGGTGATTGTGTCTTCATATCCCTTCATCCGATAAAGAGGCGCCAAAGCCTCCGCAATTCGAGAAAGATATTTTTTATCACTATCAACAACCGCAACCAACGGAACTTCAGCAATGCGCCCTTTATCTTCCATTATCCCCCCCATAAAATAAAGTTAAATCTTCACACTCCCGTCTTATATTTGATCTCAAATTTCTTATCAACACTCATCACATGAATTGACTACAATCAAACGAATATTTTTTATATCACTTTGTTTTTATTGAAAACACTTAAGCTATGGTGAGGACGGACACTTTAACGATCTCTAATATCGACACGACGCCAAATCTTCACTTTTGGAAATAGATGGCGCGTCTTTCAACGCCCAAATCATCCATCGGCCCCTTTTTAAAACTCCAAATACGCTCCATGCACTCAAAAACACGGAAAAAGACGCAAAGGAAAGGCCACGGCTCCGCCCCAGTCCCGCCAAAGACCACCAAAAAGCGCCGACACGTTTTCTTTAAAATTTAAATTAGACACATAGCAGGAGAAACCGACTCCCATAGAGCAGAAATCATACCGACTCCAGATTGCATTCTATCAACTGGAGACTGCGCCTCAACGAAACACGTCCTTCCGCCGCCGCAACTCTGCAAAGGTCTCGACCGGAGACGCGCCGCTCATCCCCAAAGACGCTTGCAATTCCGAATCGTCTGCACGAAAGAACGGGTTGGTCTCGCGCTCTTGAGCAATGGTTGCAGGCACGGTCGGCTGACTTTCTGCGCGCAAAGCTCGAATATCCACGGCCCGCTTTTGCAACGCCTTGTTATCGGGATCCACCGTCAACGCAAAACGAAGATTCCCCATCGTGTATTCATGCCCGCAATATAAGCGCGTATCGGGCGGAAGAGCGCGTAATTTGCACAACGACTCCCACATCTGCGCCGGCGATCCCTCGAACAATCGCCCACATCCCAGCACGAACAAGGCGTCTCCTGTAAACACAGCCTTCGACTCGGGAAGCCAATATGCGATATGGGTTCGCGTATGACCGGGAACGTCCAACACATGCAACGACTCGTCGCCCAAACGATAGACCTCGCCTTCCGCCAGAGGATGATCTATCTCTGGAATGCGATCGCGATCCTGATGCGAACCGAGAATCCGACAACCATAGCGCCCTTTTAATGCCGGATGACCATCTATGTGATCTGAATGATGATGCGTGGCTAGGATATGCGTCAAACGCATGCCTCGCGGCTCCAACCAGCGCGTCACGGGCCGAACCTCTCCGGGATCGACGGCGACGACGACATCTCCGCGCTCACTGGACAGAATAAAAATATAGTTGTCCGAAAACGCCGGAACCAATTCGATCTTCATCACACACCCTATATCGTCTCATCGACATGTCGAACGTTGTTCTCGGCGCCGCGAGCTTCTCTGTCCAAAATCGATTGCGCAACCGCACATTCAAGTGCGATATGGAATCATTCTATAAATAATTCAGATTCAAAAACAACACAATAAACCAGACGGGCGATGAGACCATTTTCCACTCGGAAGAAGGTTCGAAGGAATTTCCGCCATCCGAACCAATAAAAAAGGCGTCCTATTCCCTTCGAGTTTCTCAACACCCGTCCAGCTCTTTGTAGAACCGACTAAATCCGCGACTTTACAGCGCGCTTACGCCACCTGATCGCGACAGAACCGTCCGCCGGGCCGGAAACGATCGACATACGTGGGCAGAATCGTCTCCAGAGCCGCAGCCTCAACTCCCAAATCCTTCATGGTCAAAGCGCTGTCATTGACCACGACATCGGATTTCAGCAACTCCACCAAATCGCGCGACAAGAAAGCATTGGGAAGTTTCTCCATCACGCCGCCGATTATGGCCCCGACGATCCACGGGAGCGAAATCAACGGACGCGAGGCGTGAATCTCTTTCATCAAGAGGACGATCAATTCCTTAAAGGTGTAGACGCGCGGCCCCCCCAGCTCATAAGTGCGCCCTTGCGTGTTGGGATCAGCCAGAGCCGCCATCACCGCCTCAGCCACATCGCCGACATAAATCGGCTGGAAGCGCGTTTTCCCACCGCCGAACAGCGGCAGAGCCGGGGCGATCTGCGCCACTTTAGCATACTGGTTGAAAAATGTGTCCTCTGGACCATAGACCAACCCCGGACGCATAATCGTCACCCCGGGATAAGCAGCCAAAACATTAACGTCTCCGGCCGCCTTGCTCCGCGCATAAGTAGACGAGGACGCGCTGTTGGCGCCCAACGACGACATATGGATGAAGCGCCGCGCACCGATCTTGGTTGCATGTCGCGCAATGCGCGCCGGAGCGTCGGCGTGAACGGTTTCGAAGCTCCACTTGCGGCTTTCGACCAGAATGCCCGACAGATTGATCACAACGTCCGAGCCCCGCACGGCCGCCGCCACGGAGTCCTCGCAAGTTATATCGACCGCGATGGGCACGATCTGCCCAACATTGCCGCACGTCTTCAAGAACGCCGCCTGACTTGGACGCCGCGACGCAATACGAATCTGCACTCCGGTTTTCGCCAGACGCCGCACGAGATGTCGGCCAATAAAGCCGGATCCCCCGAACACCGTCACCGTTTCTTTGCGATTGGACATCGTCGTCTCCTTGGCCCTTGATCTCTGGGGTGATTTGCCGTTGAAATTAGTTCTATCCGAGCTGTCCCGCAACATCGCCTTACGTTTCTCTGCGCGGTCGCAACAAACCGAACGCGCGTCCTCTGGAATTGTTTGTCTTTATAGACCTGTCATAGACCTGTCATAGACCATCAACAAAGGCAAACAGTTCCATCACCCCCACGAATTCCGATAACTCCGACAATTCCAAAGGACGACCGCTTCGCAAATAAGGGAGGGGGCTTTCGTCCTTGGCCCCGGCGACTGAGAACACGATCCCCGGCCCTTTTCGTTTTCACTTTAAGCATTCTCTTGGAGAATCGCTCCCGCCAAATAAAGAGACCCACAAATTAAAACACGACAAGGACATTCGGCAACGGAGACCAGTTCCTTCAACGCCGCATCCACAGCCTCGCCTGTTGCGACATCCTCGATTCCAGCCAGTCGCGCCGCTTCCGCAGCTTCTCCCGCCGACAACGCCGCTTCTTCTCCCGGCACATGGACCGCCCGCAATCGGCGCGTCATCGGCGCCAACGACGCCAAAAACTCCACGGGCCGTTTGGTCGACAACATTCCAAAGATCAACGCCAACGGCAAATCCGAGTCGTTTCGCCACTTCACCGCTTGCGCCGCCAAGACCTCCCCAGCCGAATCATTGTGCCCCCCATCCAACCACAGCTCCCACCCAGTCGGCAGACGTTCAACCAAAGGCCCTCGACGAAGTCTATGCAATCGCGCAGGCCACTCCACCGAAACCAAGCCCGCAAGAATCGCCGACTCAGAAACCGGAAGGGTCGGCAAACACTCCAAACAAGCGAGAGCCACTCCGGCGTTAAGAATCTGATGCGCGCCCTCCAAACCGGGACGCGGCAAAACCAAAGAACGACTCGGGCCGTGAAAAACAAAACCACGCTCGTCGAGCCGTGGAGAAACACTCCAAGGAACGACCGGCGCTCCAACCGCCGCCGCAGCGCGCGTCAGAACCAGAGCCGCCTCGGCGGACGGTTGCGGAGCCAAGACAGCCGAGACCCCCGACTTGAAAACGCCTGCTTTTTCCGCAGCAATCGCCGAGATCGTTTCGCCCAAATATTGTGTGTGATCAATAGAGATGCGCGTAATGGCGGTGACGGCGGGACAATCGATGACGTTGGTGGCGTCCAATCGCCCGCCAAGGCCGGTCTCCAACAAAACAATGTCTGCGGGAATCCGCGCAAAAGCCAAAAAAGCGGCGGCGGTGGTGATTTCAAAAAAAGTAATTGGCTGCCCGCCGTTGGCGAATTCACATTCTTCAAGCAAAGACGCCAAGAACGCTTCATCAATCAAACGCCCGGAAAGACGAATCCGCTCTTGAAAAGAAACGAGATGCGGAGATGTGTAGACATGAACGCGACGGCCGCTTGCTTCGAAGAAGGCGCGAAGAAAGGCCAACGTAGAACCTTTGCCGTTGGTTCCCGCCACATGGATGACCGGCGGCAAGGCGCGATGAGGCTCTCCCAGAGCCGTCAACAACCTCTGAATGCGTCCGAGCGACAAATCAATGACGCGCGGATGTAAGCGCTTTAAGCGCTCTAGAATCGTCCGGCTCAACGCAGATTGTTTCGACATGCCAAATCAGAAAGAGCTTGCAGCGTTGACACGCTATGAAAACAAAAAAATCAAAGGGGTCAAAAGCGACGCCTCTGGCCCCTTCTCTTCTTCGCTTCTTCTAAACCTCCGGCGCCGCAGAAGGCTCATAAGAAATCTTTGGCGCTTCCGCGCTATCGGGCGGGGACAACATCACCACTTCGGCGGGAGGCGAAGGCCGCCGCAATAAATCAAGAACGCGAATCAAGGTGGCGCGCAAATCCTTACGGGGAACAACCATATCGACCATGCCGTGCTCCAGCAAATACTCGGCGCGCTGAAAGCCTTCCGGCAGAGTCTCACGAATGGTGTCCTCGATGACGCGAGCGCCGGCGAATCCGATCTTGGCCCCTTTTTCCGCAATATGGATGTCGCCGAGCATCGCGAAAGAAGCGGTGACGCCGCCGGTGGTGGGATCCGTCAGAACGACGATATAGGGTAGTTTGGCTTCTTTCACCATTTCAACGGCTATGGTGGTGCGCGGCATCTGCATAAGAGACAGAATGCCTTCCTGCATGCGAGCGCCGCCGGAAGCCGGAATGACCAACAGAGGAGCGTCTTGAAGCACGGCGAGTTTGGCGGCGGCTAAAAGCCCCTCGCCAACCGCGATTCCCATTGAGCCGCCCATGAAACTAAAGTCGAAAACAGCGATGACGGTGTCCATACCGTTCATCTTTCCGTGAGCGACCATAATGGCGTCTTGTCGCCCGGTTTTGGTTTGCGCCTCTTTCATCCGATCGACGTAGCGCTTTTGATCTCGAAACTTCAGAGGATCTATCGGAGACTTGGGCAACTCGATGGTTTGATATTCGCCGTTGTCGAACAACATGGACAGGCGACGAATGGGATCAATTCGCATGTGAAATCCACAGTGGGGACAAACATGCAAATTCTCTTCGAGATCCCGATGGAAAACCATCGCTTCGCAGCCCTGACAAATAGTCCAGAGATTTTCCGGCAACTCGCGCGGCGCCAGGAGCGTGCGGATTTTGGGGCGAACATAATTGTTAAGCCAATTCATGGGAGCCTCTGGGGTCGTGCGCGAATGTTATAGCGGAAAAGGAACAAAAATAAATGAGTTCCAAGGGGCTCCGCTTCGGCGACGAGAGAGCGCGAGAAAAAGACAGCCCTCGCCGCCAAAGGCCGAAGTCTCCTTGAAACCCGGTCTTTTTCTTTTATTCTTCGACCACGAAGTCGAGCCCCACATCAAAATTTTTGACGCTGTGGGTCAGCCATCCCAACGAGATCAAATCGACTCCGCTTTCAGCAACGGCGCGAACGTTTTCCGGCGTCACGCCGCCCGACGCCTCGGTAATGATCCGCCCTCCCACCATTTCCACGGCGCGTTGAAGATTCTCCGAGGGCATATTGTCGAGCAACACGGCGTCAACATCCAACGTCAAAAGCTCGCGAAGCTGAGTCAACGTATCGACCTCGACCTCGACTTTGACCATATGTCCGAGTCGCGCGCGCACGCCTTCCACGGCTTTCCGCACGCCGCCGGCGGCGGCCAAATGGTTGTCTTTGATCAAGACGCCGTCATCAAGACCGAATCGATGATTCGCGCCGCCCCCGACTCGAACGGCGTATTTTTCCAAAGCGCGCAATCCGGGAGTGGTTTTCCGCGTGCAGACGATGCGCGTGTGCAATCCTTCGATTTTCTCGACCACCGCCCGCGTGGCCGTGGCGATTCCGCACAGACGGCCAAGCAGATTCAGCGCGGTGCGCTCGGCGGTGAGAATCGGGCGGGCGAAGCCGAAAATCTCCGCCAAGGTTGTATGGGCGAGGACATCATCGCCATCTGCAACCAAGATGCGCACGTTTAGAGTTGGGTCAAGTAAAGAGAACGCTGAAAGCGACGCCGACAAACCGGCGATTCGGCCAGGAGTCCGAGCAACCAGACGCGCCGTGGCGCGCGTGTTTTCCGGCACAACGGTTTCAGTGGTGACATCGCCCGCCAGCCCCAAATCTTCGGCGAGTGCGGCGCGAATAATCGGTTCATAGAGGATCGGATAAAGCGTCATGAGGATTCGCGACCATGAAAGGGAGGAAGGCTTTTTGATCGTAGCCAAACGCATTAGACGGGTCCAGGAACTGCGTTCTCAGTCGTTCGGACCAGGGACAAAAGCCCCTTTATAATCCCGAGCGACAGGAAACGCAGTCCCTACGCCCGTCAATGCGCCCGTCAATGCGTTTGGCTGCATTTTTTAATAATCGCTCCGATCAAGCCAAGGCAAACGCCCACGCACCAGAGCCTCGGCGGCTTTGGGCGTCACCGGCTTCGAGTAAAAATATCCTTGTCCATAATCGCACGCCAAAGCGCGCAAAAGATTGGCGTCCGCCGCCGTCTCGATGCCTTCGGCCACCACATCGAACCCGAGCAATCGAGCAAGGTCGACGATGATCCGGACAATAGCGCGATTTTCTTCCGATTGATGAAGCGCGATCACAAAGGAACGATCAACTTTAAGACTATCAACCGGAAATTTATGAAGATAGCTCAGCGACGAATAGCCCGTTCCGAAATCGTCGATCGACAACCGCACGCCGAGTCTCTTCAACTCCTGCAACAGAACGATGGATTCTTCGGCCTTGTTCATCACCGCGCTTTCGGTGATTTCCATCTTCAGCCATGTGGGTTCGACGCCGGTTCGTTTCAGAATAGCCCGCACTTCATCGATGCAGCAGCTTTCGTCAAGCTGGCGAGGGGAAAGATTGACGCTCATAAACAGCGGCGCCCAACCAGGTTCGCGAATATCCTGCCATTCCATAAGCTGACGGCAGGCGCGCTCCAACACCCACTTGCCCAGAGACACAATCAAGCCAGTTTCTTCTGCGATGGTGATGAAATCGGATGGTGGAATATTGCCGCGCTCGGGATGTTGCCAACGGACCAAAGCTTCAAAGCCCGCCAGATGCCCCGTAACCAATTCAACGATCGGTTGATAGGCGACCCACAATTGATCTTCACATTCAAGGGCCTGACGCAAATTATGCTCTATGCGCACCTGATCGATCAGACGGCTGTGCATCGCCGAGGTGAAGCAAACAAAACGATTGCCGCCGCCGTCTTTGGCCTTGCTGGTGGCGATTTCGGCGTCGCGAAGAATATCGTCGGCGTGTTCGTGCTGTTCGGAAACGGGAGCGACGCCAATGCTGGCGGTCAGGAACACCGGCGATCCAGAGCGCGTAATAGCCGAGCGCACTGTGGCGGAAAGAGCTTCCATCCGACGCTCAACGGCGTCGGTGGGCAGAACGCCATCGAACATCAGAGCGAAGACTTGATTGCCGATGCGAGCGAGTCGATCTGCCGGACCAAGATGCATGGCCAAACCTTGAGCCAGACCTTGAAGCAGCTCTTCGGCGAAGACATGGCCGAAACTATTGCGGATGTTGAAAAAACGATCAATATCGATAACCGCCAATGTGTATGCTCGGCTCGCTTCCATCGCGTCGGTGATGTAGCGCAAAAGCAGCGCGCGATTGGCCAAGCCGGTCAGAGGATCGAAATAGGCGATATTGATAAGATCCCGCTCCAGTTGGCGACGATCGGAGATATCGCGGAGCACGCCCGTGAAGAGACGTCGCCCCTCACGATCGGTTTCGATGAGAGTGATTTCGATAGGAAAGCGTTGGCCATCGGCGCGCACCGCCTCAGTTTCGGTGCGGCGTCCAATGATGTGAGGCGAACCCTCCATGAGATAACGGCGAAGTCCGTCGACGTGTGCGGGACGTAGTTCCGGCGGAACCAACAGTTCCTCTACAGATCGACCGATCACGACGGATCGTTCATGGCCGAAGATGGCCTCTGCGGTTGAATTGAAGTCGACGATAGCTCCGCTTTCATCGATGGTGACCAGTCCATCGAGAATGCTGTCGAGAATGGCCGCCTTGGTTGCGTCGGTAAGCGCGGCGGAAACCGGGGCGAGCATGTGATCGTCAGTCATGGGGGCGGAAGCCGCTCGTCAAGGAATTTCATGAAGAACACTTAAACAAAAAGAAATCTTTTCGTCAAAATGAAAGCCGCAACAAGAACGAACGACAGCGTTTTTTTGGCTAAGCGTGTTTTTTGAGGACGATCGCGGCCATACATTAAGGAATGCATAACTGCCGCCGCCGAATAAAAAATCCGAAGGGGCGAGAGACTGTGTTCCCAAGCGCCGGAGCTTTGGCCTCGACGGCTGGGAACACAGTCCCCCTACCCTTTCTTGTTCTGATCATCCAAAAGACGAACCAATACAGCGTTTAAACGTTGTCGTCCAACAGACGTCGCGCGCACAGACACAGAGTCGGAAACAAGAAAACCACCTTCCTGCAAACGACGCAAAGGAACCTCCGGCAACGCCGCCGGCAAACAATTACGAGCAACGCCTTCTGTTAAACGCAACCCCATCATCACGACTTCGTCACGCCATTCAATCGGCGTCAACACCTCTTGATCCACCGACGTTCGACGCTCAATCTGCGCACGCCACCGAATCAGAGAGCGAGGCCGCCAAAGCGCCACCCGTCTTCCATCACAGGTGATGCGCCCATGAGCCCCAGGCCCAACTCCAATCCATTCCTCCGAACGCCAGTATATTAAATTATGGCGACACGCCTCGCCAGAGCGCGCATGATTAGAAATCTCATAAGCTGGCAGACCGGCGGCTTCAAGAACCTCTTGTGTTATTTCGTAAAGCTCCCCCGCCCGTTCATCGTCAACCGAAAGAGGCTCTCCGCGTAGACTGCGCTCGTGATACGCCGTGCCCGGCTCAATGGTTAACTGATAGGCCGAAAGATGATCGAGCCCATACGCCAATAATCGATCAAGCTCCTCGCGCCACGCCGCCGCCGTCTGATCAGGTCGAGCGTAAATTATGTCCGCCGAGACGCGCGGAAAATGTCGCTGCGCCAGTGTCAGCGCTCGTTCCGCTTCCGCCGCATCATGGCCTCGTCCCAGCCGCTTCAGCGCGTCATCGTCCAGAGCTTGCATCCCTAAAGACAAGCGATTGATTCCCGCCGCGCGATATGCTGAAAAGCGCGTCGCTTCAACCGAGGTCGGATTGGCTTCAAGCGTTGTCTCGACAGAGGCCGCAATCGGCCACAGAGTCGCGATGTGATCAAGAATCGCGCCAACTGTGGCGGGCTCCATTAAAGACGGAGACCCTCCTCCGAAAAAAATGGATGTAACCGTCCTCCCTGGAGTCAACGCCGCTTGCAACGTCAAGTCGTCACGGCAAGCGCTCAACCAGAGATACTGTTCGATCTTCAGAGAAGACGACCCGATCGCTGCGCTATTGAAGTCGCAGTACGGGCATTTCGAAAGACAGAACGGCCAATGGATATAAATTCCGAACGCGGACGATCGTTTTATTTGTGAATCACAAAGATCGCGCATTGAGTTTATGGAATTCTCATAATTAAAAAAATCAACCGGACCCAGGAACTGCGTTCCTGGGTCCGTCTATTTCTCCAAGTTTTTCTTATTTCACACAACCCGATATCTTAGGATCTAAGCCGTTTGCGATTTTTGAGATCAAACATCAAACGCTTCCGATTCATCGCTAAATTATGCTGCTGCCAAGGAGTAAGGCCGTTGCGAAAGCGCGGAATGCCCATGCCCTGCCCCCGCGCCAAACGGAACCCGGCGCTTTTTCCTCCGCCTCCCCCCGCGCCCCAAGAGCGCACAGGCCCAACATCGACGTGAATAAATCCACTGCTGGGATAATTTCCAACGCCGCCGGCTTTAACCGCCATAGCAGCGCGATGAAGGTCGGAAAGAGAGCGCCCCGGAATCCAGAAATCGATCGCTTTGCCTTTCATGTGCAAACTGTGCTCGGCGACTCCATCGTACATCATGCGCAAAGCGGCGTTGGTGCGTGGCGAGCGATACCCGGATAAAATATGTATTACGCCATTGCCGCCCAGCAATTGACGAATAGCGAAAAGAGCGTCCAATAATTTGGGGTCAATGGCGGAAATGGTTCCATCGTGATGATCGCGCAAAATTTTGTTAACGGCGCGCATGGCCTCTGGGACATAGTAACCGTCGCCGCCATACTCCACGCTCAAACGCTCGGAGGTGTGGGTGTTGTAGAAAGTCAGTTGTCGAAGAGGTTTAAGCCTAAGAAGCGGCTGTGTCACCGGACCGGCAAGGGCCTCGGGAAGAGACGCAACAGACAACGCTCCACCCGCTGCGGCCAAAGCCATTCGCAGAAAACGCCGCCGATTCAGGTGTTCGTTTGAGTCCGCCATGGTCTTCGCCTCTTGAACCTCGGCTATCTTAGCCTTTTTGCTCTTACAGGTTCAACCGCCGTCGTTTCTCGGATGAAAATTAAAATAATTTTACAATCCTGAGCAGCCTCTCCGGATTGAAACGGCCCTCACACATCAGGTTTGTTACAAACTCCAAGTCATGGGTTCCAAGGGCCTCCCGGCCTTTGGCGGGTCCGGGGCAGAGCCTTGGCCTTTTTTTAAGTTATTCCGACGCTTGTTCAGAGACCAAAAGCTTTTCGATCAGATGGGATGCTTTTTTTAGGCATTCCAAGGTGTCTATGTGCGTGATCTGGCTTGATAATGCATAATCGGCGTTAACGCGGAGCTTTTTCATTTCTCTCAGAGTTTTTCCGGCTTTTTTATGTCGGCCGTCTGAGGATTCTAGCATCATCCATTCAATGAGCGCCGCATGGGCGCTGAATGATGGAGGCTTAAAGCCGGAGCGTTTTGCGGTTTCCAAAAGATGGTGATAAGCGGCGTAGTAAGAACGATTAATACTTGTTCTATGTCGGATTTCATTTGTTGATTCTGGTTCCGCCAGGCTTCTCGCTTCCTCCAAAAACGATTGAGGTTTTACTGGCATAGCGCGGGCTCGAAATGGAAGACTGGTATGATGGAGAAGATGGGCGTAATGTCATATGGCAGAGATGAGATTTTTATGCCAATGGAGTTGTCGTATTCATCGAGATCGTCATGACACTTGTCTGAAATCGACAGGGAGTCATAAAAATTACAAGCCAACCAAAGACGGACGACGATGCTTGGGACGCCTTCATCCACAATAAGAAAGAAACCGGTCCCACAGACGATGTCTTGAATATGGGATTGGATGATTCCCATGTGGTTTTTGAGGACTTCTGATATTATTGGGTGAGAGTTTGTGCATGTGAATGGCGTAATGTCTTCGAGTTGAATTTCTTGGGCCATATCGTAGAAGTCATTCCAGCGTCCTAGCAAAAGAAGGGCCCCAAGAATATTCTTTGCATAGATATTTTTTTCATGTTGTTCATTGTGAAGAAGGAGGAAGAGTTCTTCTAGAAGAATTTCTATTTCTTTTGTGAGAAAGAGGTGGTTTGCGCTTGTTAGAAGATTAATCCGATCCGTTATCGATAGGTTTTGAGCCACTCGAAGGTTAAACGCTTTTAGGAATTGTTCTTTGGCTTTTTTCTGTTTCCCAAGTTTCATATACGCCATCGCTGCCGTGATAAGAACGCGAACGTCTCTGGGCGATTTGAGGAGAAGTTTTTGGGTGCGCCACAATAACTGCTCCAATGTGGCGATTTTTTTTGCGTTATCGATTTCCAGCGCAACAATCTCATTGTGGAGATCGACGATTTCTTCTTGGGGCAGGGCGACGGGAGTCATGGCGGGACGCCTTGAGGAAAAATATCTTCGGCATACTGGAGAATTTCTCGGTCTGAGGCAAGCGAAAGCGGTGGCCTCACCGGATGGAACGGCGCTTGCGCCGTGAGGAGAATATGGGAGCTCCAAGCCCCGGCGCCAAAGGCCTCTCGGCCTTTGGCGGGCTTTTTGAATGCTTAACGGGTTTGAACGTGCTTGGCTTTGCCGTCCTGGCTGACTTCATCCGCAAACCGTTGACGCAGATGCTCAACCACGCGCGGCGAGACAAAATGACTGATGTCTCCGCCCAAACGTCCTATTTCTTTCACAAACCGCGAAGAAATAAACTGGTAACGATCGGAGGCCATAAGAAACGTGGTCTCAATGCGCGGATTCATCCGAGCGTTCATGCCGGCCATTTGGAATTCATACTCGAAATCCGACACGGCGCGCAGCCCGCGAATGATGATCGAAGCGTTCATCTCCATCGCAAAGTGCATCAGTAAAATGTCGAAAGAACGAACCTCGACTTTTACGCCGTTGGTCGGCATAAGAGAGATTTCGTCAGACACCATTTGAACGCGCTCTTCCGGAGAAAACAACGGCCCTTTGCCGATGTTGACCGCCACCCCAACGATGAGATGATCGACCAATCGAGTGGCGCGTTGAATAATATCCGTATGACCATTGGTGATCGGATCGAAGGTGCCCGGATACATGCCGATACGATAGTGAGACATCGGGACTCCTTCTGCCCCATGACGACAGACGTCGAAAAAACAAAACACGCCTTCGATCCCCGCTCAACCCGAGCGAAGATCGAAGGCGGTCGCTTGAATGCCCTTATAGCGTCGCTTCCGCGTCAGGGGAAGACGCTGCAACATCGGTTTCAGCGACATCGGCGATTGAAGCCACGGAAACCACGCGCTCTTCAGGGTCTATGCGGAACAATGTGACCCCCAGCGTCTTACGCCCAGCCACGCGCACGTCACGCAACGCCATTCGGATGACTTGGCCGCTGTTCGTAACCAACATGATTTGGTGATCATCAGCGACGGGAAACGCAGCGACCACCGCGCCGTTGCGTTCGCCCATCTCCATGTTCCAAATGCCTTGACCACCACGATTGGTGATTCGGTACTCGTAGGACGAGGTCCGTTTGCCAAAACCTCGATCGGAGACGGTGAGAACGAATTGCTCCAACCGCGCCAGCTCCTCATAACGATCGGACGAGAGCGCCGCAACCACCGAGACCGTCTCTTCTCCGCCCTCATCGGAAACCGCCGACACAGGAGCCTCCGGCGTCGGCGCGGCGTTTTCCGCGCGACGCATCCGCATGTAGGCGGCGCGCTCCTCAGGCGAGGCGTCGACATGGCGCAAGATCGACATGCCAATGACCTCGTCGTCACCGGCGAGGCGAATGCCGCGCACGCCGGTGGAGGTGCGTCCGGCGTACAGCCGCACGTCAGGAGCGGAGAAGCGAATGCACTTGCCGTCGCGAGAAGCCAAGAGGATGTCGTCGGTTTCTTGGCAAGTGCGAACGGCGATCAAACGTTCGCCTTCCTCTTCCAGCTTCATGGCGATCAGGCCGGAGTTTCGGATGTTGGCGAAGTCGGAGAGCCGATTGCGACGAACGTTCCCGCGTGAGGTGGCGAACACCACGCAAAGTTCATTCCAAGTGGTCTCGTCTTCGGGCAAAGGCAACACTGTGGAAATAGTCTCGCCTTCCGCAAGCGGCAGGAGATTCACCAAAGCTTTTCCACGCGATTGAGGCGTCCCAAGCGGCAGACGGAACACTTTCATGCGATAAACCATGCCGCGCGTGGAGAACAGCAGCAAGGGAGTGTGAGTGTTGGCGACGAAAAGATTGCTGACGGTGTCCTCCGACTTCATCGACATGCCGGATCGTCCGCGCCCACCGCGTTTTTGCGCGCGATATGTGGAGAGCGGCGCGCGTTTGATGTAGCCGGAATGGCTGACCATCACGACCATGTCTTCGCGCTGGATCAGATCTTCGATGTCGGCTTCGAACTCCAGATCGCGAATTTCGGTGCGGCGCGGAGTGTCGAACAGCTCTTTCATTGCGGTCAGCTCTTGCCGCATAATATCGAGCAACGTGTTTCTATCCGCCAGAATGTTCAGAAGATAAGCGACGCGATCCGAGACCTCTTTAAGATCAGCGCCGATCTTATCACGCTCCAGTCCGGTGAGCCGATGCAAGCGTAAGTCAAGAATAGCGCGGGCTTGGGCTTCCGAGAGACGATAGGTTTGCTCGGCCGAAGGATCCAAACTCGGCTCATCGATCAGAGCAATCAACGGCGCGACGTCGGCTGACGGCCAGGCGCGCTCCATTATGCGGATGCGGGCGGTCGTCGGATCGGGCGCATGGCGGATCAGGCGAATCATTTCGTCGAGATTGGCCACCGCCACCGCCAAGCCCACCAACACATGACCGCGCTCGCGGGCTTTGTTCAGCTCAAAAACGGTGCGGCGAGTGATGACTTGCTCGCGGAAGGCGACGAACGCGGCGATGATGTCGCGCAACGTCATCATCATCGGCTGGCCGCCGTTCAACGCCAGAGTGTTCACCCCGAAGGTGGTCTGAAGCTGAGTGTGGCGATAGAGCTGATTCAACACCACCTCGGCGTTGGCGTCGCGTTTCAGCTCGATGACGACGCGCACGCCTTCGCGATCGGATTCGTCGCGCAGATCGGAGATGCCTTCCACGATCTTTTCGTGAACGACTTCTGCGATTCGCTCCAGCATTTTGCTTTTGTTGACCTGGTAGGGAATCTCCGAAACGACGATCGCCCAACGGTCTTTGCGCAGCTCTTCGATTTTGGTGCGCGCGCGAATCACAACCGAGCCGCGCCCGGTGTGGTAGGCGGAGCGAATGCCGTTGCGTCCCATAATCAAGCCGCCGGTCGGGAAATCCGGCCCCGGCACGCGCTCGATGAGTTCATCGACCGAGATCAAGGGATTGTCGATGTAGGCGAGACAGGCTTGAATCACCTCGCCGAGGTTGTGGGTTGGAATATTGGTCGCCATGCCGACGGCGATGCCGCCGGCGCCGTTGACCAGAAGATTCGGAAATCTGGCGGGTAGAACGGCGGGTTCATGGGTCGATTCGTCATAGTTGGCTTGGAAATCGACGGTGTCTTTGTCGATGTCGTCGAGCATGGCCTCGGCGGATTTGGCCAAGCGCGCTTCGGTGTAGCGCATTGCCGCCGGGGGATCGCCGTCCATCGACCCGAAGTTTCCTTGGCTGTCGATCAGCGGCAAACGCATGGAAAAGTCTTGAGCCATGCGCACCATGGCCTCGTAAATCGCCGCGTCGCCGTGTGGGTGATATTTACCCATCACGTCGCCGACGATGCGCGCAGACTTTTTGAACGGCTTATTCGAATCGTAGCCGCCTTCCTTCATCGCGAAAAGAATGCGACGATGGACGGGCTTCAGGCCGTCGCGGACATCGGGCAGCGCGCGGCTGACGATTACGCTCATCGCATAATCGAGGTAGGAGCGGCGCATCTCCTCCTCGATGGTAACCGGCGCGATATCGGCCTGCGGAGGAAGAGAAGTCGGCTGTGTCACCAGCAAGAACCCGATGGCTTCAGGGAAGGACGGCGGAACCGCGAACGGCGGCTCCCAAAACATGGGCGCATTGCTAGCATTTTTTGCTGGTGCGGACAACAAAAGTCATGAGGTTTCAAGGGTGGGATAAATTAAAAGGGTCCAGGGTCTGTGATCCTGGACCCTTTTAATTTTAGGTTTTTCCGATTTTCGGGTTTTGAGGACGTTATGAAAATTCCGGTTTCCGTCGTGATTCTCACGCGCAACGAAGCGGCGAACATGGCGGCGAGTTTGTCGGGCCTGGATCGATTCGCGGAAGTCTTCGTCGTCGATTCGGAAAGCGATGACGGAACCCCGGACATCGCCTCTTCATGGGGGGCGCATGTGGTGGATTTCCGCTGGAACGGTCGCTATCCCAAAAAGAAACAATGGAGCCTCGACTCTTTGCCGTTCTCTTGCGACCGAGTGTTTTTCCTCGACGCCGACGAACGCGCGACGCCGAGTTTGATTGATGAAATCGCGGCTCTCTTTGCGGAAGACGCGGCTCCGCTCTGCGCCGGGTATTTTGTAGAAGGGCGTCACCATTTTCTGGGAAAAGCGCTGAGATTTGGACAACGCAATTTTAAACTGGCTCTGGTGGATCGTCGACGCGCGCATTTCCCGGAGATTCCCGATCTCGACGTCTCTGCAATGTGGGAGGTCGAAGGGCATTATCAGCCGGTTGTCGAAGGTCCGGTCGGCCGGCTGCGCGGCTGCGTCGAGCACGCCGACAACAAGCCTCTCTACGACTGGTTCGCGCGTCACAACCGCTATTCCGATTGGGAGGCCGCTCTGCGCGCCGACGACCGCATGGAGGCTCTGATCGCTCAAGAGGGCGCGATGCGGCGTCGTTGGTTAAAAAGACTGTTCGCTCGCCTGCCGGCCCGGCCTTTGGCGGCGTTTTTGTACGGCTACATCTGGAAGCTCGGTTTCCTCGACGGCGCCGCCGGATTCCACTTTGCTCTCGCCCGCGCATTTTACTATTGGCAAATCGATGTCAAAATTCGGGCGATAGTCTTGGATTCTCATAAGTAAAATTAAAAGGGTCCAGGGACTGTGTTCCTGGTCGCCGGGGATCATAAGGGGGGAGCGAAAGCCCCCCTTATTGTCCGTAAGGACAAGAACCCGCAACCTAACGATGTTTGTCCTATGGACTTCTCGTTTCGGCTTTTATAAACAGTCGTCGAGACGCTTTTTTGTGTTTTAGCAACCGAAATAATATATCCACTGTTTGGATATGGCATCCATTCCATTACCTTTTGAAGGTTTTTTCGCAGCTCGTAACGCCTTTTTAAAGTATAATCTTGATGTTTTGGCAACAGGCCGTACAAAACTCTCCGGCAGTCGCCTGTAGGGCAAACACCGGAAACCTGCAATTCTTTGCCCTTACGGGCAATAAGGGGGGCTTTCGCTCCCCCCTTATAATCCCCGGCGACCAGGAACACAGTCCCTGGACCCATCTAATTTTTGCTTTTTTATTTTTTTATTGTTTTTTTATTATTTTCTATTATTTTCTATTGTTTTCTATTGTTAAGGCTACGATTCTACAATGGAAACACCACCGCCACCAAAGTGCCGACCCCCACTTCACTTTCAATCTCAATCACGCCGCCATGCAGCTCAACCAACCCTTTCACCAACGCCAACCCCAATCCCGTCCCATCCCGCGAACGACTATAACGATTGTCCACCTGCTCAAAGGGACGAAAAATCCGCTCCAAACGATCCGCCGGAATCCCGCATCCCGTGTCGCGCACCGAAAGCCGAATCTGCTCCGCGCCTTCGACTTTATGCGCTCCAATCGTGATTCGCCCTCCCGCCGGAGTAAACTTAATCGCATTCGACAAAAGATTAAAAATTACCTGCTTCACAGCGCGCTCATCCGCACGCAAATACGGCAACGATGCAGAACACGTCACCTCCACCACTAAATTCTTTTTATGCGCACGCTCCCGCACCAAACGAAGAGAAGATGAAATCTGACTCTGAATATCAATAAGAATTAACTCCAACTCCAATTTCCCGGCCTCGATCTTTGAAAGATCAAGAATGTCGTTAATAAGATTCAACAAATATTGACCGCTGACATTGATGTCATCCGCATACTCCACATATTTTCCTTCTCCCAAAGCCCCCAACGATTGATCTCGAATAATCTCGGAAAACCCTAGAATCGTGTTCAAAGGCGTGCGCAATTCATGGCTCATCGTGGCCAAGAACATCGATTTGGCGCGATTGGCTTCCTCGGCGGCAATCTTCGCTTCTTCCAACCGCCGCTCGGTCAACCGCCGCTCGGTGATGTCGTTGGCCATGCAAATCGCCAAACGACGACCATCCGAAAGAGGCTTCAACGACGCCGCTCGAATTTCCCACATACGCCGTTCGCCGGAAGCCGTGCGAATCTGGCACTCCCCAGAGTTCTGCATAGCGTTCAATGCATAATCTGCATGAATCAAGCGCAAAATCGTCTCGGCTTGATCGGGACCATAGGCTTTTTCCACCCATACGCGCGTGGTGGGAATGTCTTTCCGACTATACCCCGTAACCTCGGTCCACGTTTGGCTTAAGAGAATAACCTCGCCATTCTCTGCGTGCAACATAATCGGAATTGGCGCATCGGTCAGCGCTTGCCGAAACCGAGATTCGCTTTCCCGCAAAGCGTCCCGCGCATACTTGGCCTCGGTGATGTCGAATAAATAACCATCAAAATAGGTAATGATATTCTTTGCGCTGCGCACCACCACCGTCGAATCGTGAACCCAACGAATCGACCCATCCGCACATACGATTCGATATTCTCGTTCGAAATTGACCATGCCTGCAAGAGCGCAATCTTCGGTCTCGTGAATAATTCGATTGCGATCCTCCCGGTGAATAATATCGATAAAATTGAGCTGACCACTCACCAAATACCCGGGATCATAACCGAATAGATCGAAAATATTCCGTGACACGTACTCCACCGGCCATCCTTCGACAGCGCGCCACTTGAACACCACCACAGGACCGCCGACAAACAAATTGCGCTCTCGACGCAACGCGCTTTCGGCTTCCCGGTGAGCCAAAATCTCCGTCTCCAGCCTGCGGTTTCGATCCTCCAACTGCGCCAAAGAATCCTTCAGCGCCACCCGCATAACGAACAGCTCAAGAAACACTTGGATCTTGGATTGAAAAATAAACTCGTCTATCGGCTTCTCGATGTAGTCCACCGCGCCCGCGCCATAAGCCCGAGTGCGATGTTCATGGTCTTTATAAGCCGCCGTGATGAAAATAATCGGCGTGTCGCGCGTGCGGTCTTCACCTCGAAGAATCTCCGCCACTTCATAGCCGTCCATATTCGGCATATTGACGTCGAGGAGAATCAAGGCAAAATCGTGATGCAACGTAAGCGCCAAAGCTTCGTTGCCCGAATAAGCCGCCACCACCTTTGCGTTGACGCGCGCAAGAAGTTTTCGCAAAACCACCAAGTTCGCCGGTTGATCATCGACGATGAGGATTTTTGGAAGAATTTTCGGAAGAATCTTGGAAAAATTTTTAGACGGAATCGACGTTGAAGTGTCAGTCATTGGAAACCAAACAGCAAGACAATACACAAGAACAATAATCACACCCACAACAGACAATAAGAAAACGCCTCTCGCGCCACTATTGCCGTCATCTGTTTTTATGAATCTCTTTGCATCTCTTTAACCTCCTCCTTTTTCCAGCCCCAGCAAAAGAACAATGATCACAGAGGCCTCTCCGTTTCCAGCATACCATAGGAAATTTGCCGCAGCCATGATATCCATCGGCGCCCGCATCCTTACGATCGCAGACTTCACGATTGTTATGCCGCGCGACAGCAAAAAGGAAAAACAATCATGATCAGCCCCGAGATCGACCGATTAATCCAGATTTTGGCTCGATTGCCCGGACTCGGACCACGCTCGGCGCGCCGCGTCGCATTGCAGTTGATGAAACGCCGAGAAACTTTGCTGAGCACACTGATCGAATCATTGGTTGCAGTCGCGCACTCGACGCGCGCCTGCACGACCTGCGGCAATCTCGACACCGACGACCCATGCGCGCTGTGCCGCAACGAAGACCGTGATCAGACGGTAATCTGCGTGGTTGGAGACGTCGGCGATCTATGGGCGCTTGAACGCACCCGCGCATACCACGGCCTTTACCACGTATTAGGAGGAACATTGTCGGCTATTGACGGAATCCGCCCTGAAGAACTCAACATCACGTCGTTGATTGCGCGCGCCGCCTCACCGAATGTGTCCGAAGTGATTCTAGCGTTGAACGCCACAGTAGAAGGACAAATGACGACACACGTCGTATCCGACCGCCTCAGCGACGCCAACGTCACGATTTCTCGCTTGGCGCAAGGAGTGCCTCTGGGCGGAGAGCTTGACTATCTCGACGACGGCACACTCGCCGCAGCCTTACGCACAAGAAGACGCCTTCCCTGAAGGCGCCTTCCCGCACAATAAACGTCGAACGAAAAGCAAAGCTTACAGAGAAACCGTTGCGACAGAGCCGTCCAACGCCATCAGCAGCAACTCAATTTCCAAATCGTTCTTCTTCTCTTTCACCTTTCCGGCGAGCTTACGCAGCGTTTCACTATGAATCTTGGTTTCGGCCTCGGGGTCTTTACCGTAATCGGTTCCGAACACCACCTTATAAGCGCCGCAATCGCGGTGATCCATAATGACCAGCTTCTTGACGTGGTGCAAATCGATCGCAACGCCCAGATGCTGCCAAAAGGCCTCATTCCACGCGGGGAACTTGTCCGTAACCGCGCCCAGAGACGCGCCCGCTAAAATCACATGATCATAATGTCCCGTCAGATGACGGCTTTCCATATATTTGCCGATCTTATCAATCAGACGATAGTCCATGCACGACAGCAATATCACCTCGGCCGTTCCACCCGCCGAAGCGACGCGCGGCGCAAAGGAAGCGAACAACGCAACGCCGGCGCCCAAAGTCGCAAGCTTCAGAAAATCGCGACGCTCCACAGACTGCCCACCCGAACCGGCGAGCGCATTGCAACACGGAGTGTTATGATCGTGAGAAGAACCAGTCATGGGACATCCTTATGATTAGAGTTATGAAAAACCGCTTGAAAGACCTCTTAGTGAGACTTCTTCAAAACGCCCCTCTATTGAAGCACGCTTCGTCGAAACACTCAAAAAAGCAAACACACAAGCACTCGCGCCGAAGAATGATCTGAAAGACAAATCTCCGACGCATTCAAACGCCGCTGAGACCGTGAGCGCGCAGCAAGCGCGGCTATAACAATCCGCCATCGTCGAACAATGACCACGATTGAACAAAACCTCCATGCGCGTCAATATGTTCCAAGCCTCTTCCCCCAAGAAATCGCACAAAGACTCTCAAAAAGACTCTCAAAAAAACGCCCCGCGCTTCTCCTTTCAAAGAACTTTTACAAAAAACTCCATGATTCCAATAAGTTCCTGCACTCGATCGCACCTCGGCCGCACCTCGGCCGCGCAATGTGAAGCCTCGCCGCCCCATCAACATTACGAAAGGCAATGTGATCTCTAACTTGATTTTGTGTCTTGTTTGTCTTCGCCTCTCTGTTATAATTTACTACGTTGAGAAAATTTTAATAAAATAAGCCGGTCGAATCCGTTTCCATTTGACAAACGCCTTACGCCTTGACCGCATGCAAGGGTGTCACAAAAAGCGCCATCAAGATCACGCCATCCCCCTCGTCGTTCTCAACAACTCACCGACGACTCGAAGTCCATCCCTTACTTCCGCCTTGTCCCAAATCAGTCCAAATGAACGGTTGCCACAATGGTTGAGAGCGCGTCCGGCCACAACTCCGAGTATCTTCTTGAACTCGACCGATTCCTATCGCAACACGCGCGATGGGCGCATCGCAGGCCCGGCGGACGCCAGATAGATTTCAGTTATTTCGATTTATCCCGCATGTCTTTACCCGGAGTTGTCCTTTCCAACGCCCGCATGACGGGCGTTTGCCTTGCCCACAGCAACCTTTCCCGCGCCGACCTCCAAGCCGCGTCTCTGGTGATGGCGGATATGGAGTCGGTGAACCTGAGCCACGCCAATCTTCTCGGCGCCGATCTGCGAGGAGCATGCCTCAACGGCGCCAACATGATCGAAGCCAATATGGCTGGCGCCGACTTGCGCATCGGCGCCGTCGCCAACGACAAACGCCCCGCCGCTCAGCGCCGCAATCAAAGCAGACTTCCGTCCCGACGCACGGAGCTGATCGACGCAAATCTTAATCGCGCCTTGATGATGGGCGCGAAGCTGGAGAATTGCGACCTCACCGGCGCCGAGCTGGTCGACGCCGATCTCTCCGGAGCCGACCTCACCGGCGCCATTTTAGTGGCCACCGATCTTTCCGGCGTCACCCTTACCAACGCCAAAATTCACGGCGCCGTTCTTTGCGGTTCGACTCTTGACCAAAAAGTTATCGACCAAATCGCCGACCTCGGCGGCGGCGCGGAACGATCTTTGACGCGAATCGATGATCAACTGCCGAAAATGCTCGTTGAGCATAAAAAATGGCTCGAATCCGGGGGCGCCACCGGGCAACGAATCGAGCTGGATATGGTCGACCTCTCCGGATGCGTTTTGAGCGGATGCACTTTATCCGGCGCAAAAATACAACGCTCGCTTTTATCCGAAGCAAAGTTAAATGACGCCGATTTGATAATGGCCGACTTGGCTTACTGCACCTTAGCCAACGCCGACTTAACTCAGGCCAATCTTTCCGGCTGTATTTTGCGCCGCGCGAATTTAACCAACGCTTGCCTAAAGAACGCAATTCTTGATGACGTCCCTCTTGGTAGAGACCAAGATCGTCCATGGCCGACGAATCTTCAGTACGCGCGTTTAAATAATTGCGATCTGCGGTGGCGTAGCGCCGGCGGCGTAATTTTAAGGTACGCTAATCTTATTGGCGCTCAAATTGACCAAAACACTCTCCGGACGGCGGACTTGCAAGGTGCAAAATTGTCCGAACCCAAACCAGTGAACTAAATTTTGCAGATATACTCCGTTCGGTTGAGATTCCGAGAATCATGCGGCCTTCCCGAACTGAAATGGTCCACTCTCATTCGGTCGTTACAAACTCCAAGTCATGGTTTCCAAAGGCCTCCCGGCCTTTGGCGGGTCGAGGGCGGAGCCCCGATTCTTTCGGAGTTTTTTTCGGATTCTCAATTGGACAGAGTATATACTCCGTTCAATTGAGAACTCAAGAAAGAGCTTTCAAAGGAATCGGGGCTCCGCCCTCGACCCGCCAAAGGCCGGGAGGCCTTTGGAAACCATGACTTGGAGTTTATGATAACCAACCGTGTGAGGGCCGTTTCAATTCGGAAACGCCGCGTAATTCTTGGTTCTCAGCAGATCAACTAAAATCAAAACACCACTCTCAACCCCAGCCCACATCTGCGGCAAACAAATAACCAATCCCTCGCACTGTCCGAATCAAACTCGGCGGCTTATCGCTATCCCCCAACTTCCGCCGCAAGCGATTCACCAAAACATCAATGCTGCGGTCGCTTGTATCCCAATCTCTATTATGTAAAACATTCAAAAGATGATCGCGCGTCAAAACACGCTGAGGACTCGCCACAAAGGCCGACAACAAATTAAATTCACTTCCAGTCAAAGCCATTTCACTGTCGTCGCTTGCAAATAAACGCCGCTGATCCAAATCGACTCGCCACCCGATAAAATGCGCAATCCGACGCCCGGAATCCGAGCCGCCCCCCCCCCGAAGCATGCACCGTCAATCCAGGCGAATCGACTTCCGAAACCAAAGAATCGTTCGAACGTCGTAAAACACTGCGAATCCGCGCCAACAACTCACGCTCATCAAACGGCTTCATCACATAATCATCAGCGCCCATTTCCAGACCGACGATTCGATCCACAGTGTCCTTACGAGCAGTCAGAATAATAATGCCGACGCGATGACGCTCCCGCAAATACCGGGTCAGAGCAAAACCATCTTCCCCCGGCAACATCAGATCCATTACGACCAGATCAACGGAATGGTCACGCAATACTTCGCGCATAGCCTCGCCGGATTCGGCCAACGTAACGCGATATCCGGCGCCGGCCAGATACACTTCCAAAAGCGCGGCGATATGTCGATCATCCTCGACCACCAAAATATGTCGGTTTTCTTGTGTGCCGGTCATGTAAGGATCGCGATGACTTAAGGTTGACGGAAACACGCTCCGACGTCCCGACTGAGGCTCTTACAAAACACACGCGCCCCAAGTTTTAGGACAACAAAGCGCTACGTTTTACGGACAGAACACAGACACGAAACCCTTCCAGAATTTTGCAAGAAACTCTCTCTGAATATAATTCTAAAACACTTCTCAAGAAAACATCATATATCCAGACTGACTCTAAAACGAAGAAACGCTTACTCTTTGCCCGATCGCACGACGCATCACAAAGGACGCCGCCCCAAACAACCCATTGCGCGACGCTTCGAATGGAAGAAATCTCCAAACCAAGGCTGAGCAGTTACACATCCGCCACAAAGAGAGAGAGGAACTTTTACACACCAGAAACATCAATTGGATAGTATAGACATTCTCAAAGATTGTCTAATGTTCTCATTGCGGCAAAACGCATTCTCCGATAGGACGAAGCGACGATTGTCTTCGGCAAAGCAACCATGATTGACACCTCCAATCAAACGAAGCTCGACAAAATCCAGGCCCTTAAAGATGCGTACTGCGCAGAATTGCCGCCCTGTGTCGAGGCTATTGTTCAGCTCTGGCGCAACCTGTGCGCAAGCTCGGCGTGGAATGTCGATTTTGTGGAAGAAATAAAGCAAAAAGCCCACATCTTGTCTGGATCCGCTGGAATGTTCGGGATGATGGACATCAGCATCACCGCCGGAGCCGTGGAAGAACAAATGCTTCTTTGGAACCAGCGCCCCAACCCAAAACACCGCCCCGCATCCGACAATATTCAGAAAATCGACGCTTTAGTGAGTCTTTTACAACCATCCACGAAAACCACGATCTCCTGAATCTTTCATCTTGCTTGATATACTTCATGCGCTTGAAGAGCAAAAAGGTCAGAGCACAGGCCCCGACCTCGCCGAAGGCCGGAAAGCATTTGAAAATACATGACTTGGAGACTGTGACAATCAATAGAGCGACGACTGTTTTAGTGCGGCGTTGAGATCATTTCGAAGAATCAAACACGAAAATTCTGAAATTTCCACGGATTCTCGACGTCCAACGCCTCTTCAAACAACAAGCCGCGCCCCTTCAACGGCGTCCAATCGCTATATTGTCCGACAACCTCCCCCATATAAGGCGACGCAACATCCAACGGATACTGAAACTCAAGCTCCTCCGGCTCAACAATTCCAGACTGCGGATTACTCAGAGACCACGCAACCCCCGCCAACACTCCCGCCGCCGTTTGAGCCGTCGCTGCATTTGCCTCCGGCGCCCAACGCCGCGCTTCGGCAATCGAAAGGCGAGCTCCATACCAGTATGCGCCGCGCGCGTGGCCCAACAACAAAACACCACACTCGCTCACGCCATCCTGCACATCCTCCCCCAAAACACGCCGCTTCTCGGGCGGAGCCCATTCTTCATTCATATAGTCCCGCAAAGACAACCAAGCGTCGTCGCATGGCTGAAAAGCATAACAACATGTCGGTCTATAGCGTAAATGACTGTCTCGCAACGTGAAATAGTCCGCCGTCGCCGACACGCCATGACAGCTTAAAAGCAATCCTTGAGTCGCTCCGGCCTCCGGAGACCACGTTCGAATCCGACTCGATCCTCCCGGACGCTCCAAACACACTGCGCTGCCACACCCAAAATGATGACGGCGCACATCAACAGACCAATCGCGCTCATGGGTTCCCCATCCCAATTCCGCCGGTTGCGCCGCCATGTTCGCCAACCCCACCGGCGACCAGCTATTCACAAACTCAAAACGCCGACGCGGCTGCAATGTCGTTTGACTATCGCATCCGCCAAGATGAATTGATCGAACGCCCAACCGCTGCATCAGACCGGCCCAACCAGAGCGATTCCACGGAACCCCGGTCTCCACGCCCAAATCATCGGCCAAAGTCAACAATGCGCGCTTCAAATAATGCGCGGTCATTCCAGAATTCGCCCCGTGAGCGATCAACGCCGTCGCCCCCCGTTGAAAAGGCGCTTTGCGCGAAAGAACCGCTTCTCGAAGAGCGTATCCCGCTCGCAACGACGATGACAGCGTCATGTCGGTGTGCCCGCCCGTCCAAGGCGTGGTTTCGACGTCGAGGTAAATCACATTCCGTTGATGGCAAAAGTCGATTAAAGCCACGCTCGACACACCGAACGAAAGGTTAATCAACACATCGCCTTCAGAAACCAAGGGCCCCAGGACTCGAACAAAGTTTCGCCGCGTCAATGTTTCGACCACGAAAACGCCGACTCGGTCGATCGCTGCGTTCTTTTCCTCCTCATCGTTCGAAATCACTGTGATGCGTTCCGCCGCCAAGTTGAAACTGCGTTGCAACAGAGGCAAAACCGCCCGAGCGACGCCGCCAAATCCAATCAGGATCAGTCGACCAGGAAAACAGGGCAATCGAAAACTGGCCACCATTTCTTGTTCTCTTTTGAATCCGGAGCCGCAGCGCCATCAGAATAAGTTCAGACCGCAAGGAAAAATCAATCCGGCAAAAAATATCCTCTTCTCCCGCCAACACGCAAAAAGAATGACGTATTTTCCGAATAAAAATTAGATGGAGCCAGGGACTATGTTCCCTGTCGCTCGGGCCAAGGACGAAAGCCCTCTTATTTGTGAGCGATCCCCCTCTGGAATCGGTTAACGCTTCACTTGTGTAAACACGTCATAGACCGTCAACCGTCGGTAGAATCGCATAACTGCGAGAATAAACAGTTGTAAAGGTGAATGATTCCAGCGAATAAACGATTCCAGAGGGGGATCGCTCACAAATAAGGGGGCTTTCGTCCTTGGCCCGAGCGACTGGGGACATAGTCCCTGGACCCATCTAATTTTTATTCGGAAAACACGTCAACGAACCATCACAACGACGCACAGACGGCGCCGATATTGCTTATTGCTGAACAAGGCCAACAAAAGAGGCGGTCATGGCCAAAGCAATTGGAATTTTCGTCGCAACGATTCTTTACTTTGGCGCCGCCGCTTCTGCGACTCAAGCAGCGCCCACATGCGCCTCCCCGGAACGGGTCGCCGCTCAAGGGCGCGAAGCCGTGATCGGAGTGGAAAGCATCTCCGCAGAGGGCGTTCGTTCTTTCGGCGCAGGCGTCATCTGGGATTACTCCGGCCATATCATCACCGCCGCGCATGTAATCACAAACTCGAATAGAATTTCTGTGGTTCAGGCCAATGGACGATCTGAATCGGCGCGCATTGTCGGAGTCGACACCGGACAAGGAATCGCCGTGTTACGCGCCGAATCGGTTTTAGGCCGACCAATCACGCCAGGACAAGCGGAAACCGCGCGACCGGGACAATCGGTGGTTGGTTTGGGATATCCGCGCACGCGCGAAGGAGAACCCGCAGATGTGGTGATCGGAGTTATCGGCGCAGTAAAACGCGCGCTTCCCGGACCTTATGGAAAATTGTGGACAGAAATGATTCAAACGGACGCTTTACCGTCGTTCGGCGCGGGAGGGGGACCGTTATTGGATTGCGCGGGACAAATGATCGGATTGAGTCTGGCGGTTTTGGCTCCGGAAGGCCGATCGATTGGAATTGGGTTCGCGTTGCCGATAGAGCGCGTAATGGCAAGCGCGTCTCATGTCCTTTCACCACGACTTCATTAAAAAGGAAGAAGAAAACAAAAAGCAAAAGGATCCAGGAACGCAGTCCCTGAATCCTTTCAATTCATTTATTCCGCTATTCAGCAATCTCCAAAAAAATCCCCAGAGAACCAACGCTCTAAATCAAATCATCCCTCACAACACAAAGACCTCATAACATAAAAACTACGGGGGCCTAAAGGCCCCCGCTTCCCTCTTAGACGTAACCCATAGCAACTCTCAAGTTTTCGTCGAGTTTCTCCAAGAAACCACGTGTATTGAGATACGGAGCGCCCGGGGCGATCAACAACGACAAATCCTTGGTCATAAAACCGCTTTCAACAGTCTGGATGCAGACTTTCTCAAGCGTCTCGGCGAATTTGACGACATCCGGCGTATCATCGAACCGACCACGATGCATCAAGCCCTGCGTCCAAGCAAAGATCGAAGCGATCGGATTGGTGGAGGTCTCACGCCCGGCCTGGTGATCACGATAGTGGCGAGTGACGGTTCCGTGAGCCGCTTCAGTCTCGACGGTCTTGCCATCCGGCGTAATCAGCACAGAGGTCATCAAGCCCAACGAACCGAAGCCCTGCGCCACGATGTCGGACTGCACATCGCCATCGTAGTTTTTGCACGCCCAAACCACGCCGCCATCGATGCGCAGCGCTTGCGCAACCATGTCATCGATCAGGCGATGCTCATAGAACAGCCCAGCTTTTTCGAACTGCTCTTTATAGTGGGTGTCGAAGACTTCCTGGAACAGATCCTTGAAGCGACCGTCATAGGCCTTCAGGATGGTGTTCTTGGTGGACAAATAGAGCGGATAACCACGCTCCAAAGCGTAAACGCAGCAGGCGTGAGCGAAACCAACGATCGACTCGTCGAGGTTGTACATGGCCATGGCCACGCCCGAACCAGGGAAATCGAAGACTTCGTGCTCGATGGAAGCGCCGCCGTCTTCCGGAGTCCATTTGATGGTCATCTTTCCGCGACCGGGCACTTTGAAATCGGTGGCGCGGTATTGATCGCCGAAAGCGTGACGACCAATGATGATCGGCTTCGCCCAGTGCGGCACCAAACGAGGAACATTCTTGCAGATAATCGGCTCGCGGAAGACGGTGCCGCCAAGAATATTGCGGATCGTGCCGTTGGGCGACTTCCACATTTTCTTGAGATTGAATTCTTTAACCCGCGCCTCATCCGGAGTGATGGTCGCGCACTTGATGCCTACGCCGTATTTTTTAATGGCGTTGGCGCTATCGATAGTGACCTGGTCGTTGGTCTGATCCCGGTACTCCATTCCCAGGTCATAATATTTCAAATCAATGTCGAGATAAGGCAGGATCAGCTTTTCCTTGATGAACTGCCACATAATGCGGGTCATCTCGTCGCCGTCAAGTTCGACGACCGGATTGGCTACCTTAATTTTCTTCATAGGATTATGAAACTCCGGGTGCGGATGGGCAAAGGAAGGAGTCAGCGGCGCTAGGCCACGCCGAGGTATATCACTCCTCCGCGCGCAAATGAAGAGGGAAGTCTGAATTTGAAATTTTCCCAAATCAGAGCAGAAAAATATGAAACAAAACAAAAGCGGCGACCGCGATTCGGCGACGGGTCTATCGCGCCGCCGCAAGACGCGACGCGGAGTCGTCGCAATTGAGTTGCAAATCATGCGGCAACGAACAAATGCGACCGCGTCAAATTTGCGCAGTATCGGCGTAAACCTTCCACGGAGACGATCCCGTGCGAGACGTCTCGACAACTTTGGGATGAGCGTCGATGGGTTTCAGAGCCTGTCTCAACTTTTGCTGGACATCCGCCGGATCAATTGCGCGCGGGAAAAGTGTTGAATGTTTTAAGGGTTGTTCAAGATGCAAAAAGACGCGCAGCTTGGCGGACTTGAGCGCCGCAGCCGCCAAATCTTTTTCGTCCGCATGACTTGCATGGATTTTTGCCGGAAGAAGTCCGGCGAGCGTATGGATCACTTTTTCACAAATTTCATCGCTCAGTTCGACGAGTTTTGTTCTTTGATAGACCCGGTAATCCTTGACTTCGATCAGATAGGTTGCGCCTTCGTCAGAAACGGCGACGACGTCTACGGCCTTAATTCCATTCTTTATTTTCGAAAAGTGATTTCTATAGAAAAATCAATCATCGTATTTCCCTACTTTCCACCCGTTCTCAAATTCAAAGACGAAACCGTCCTCAAACTCAAAGACGAAACCGTCAACCGACAAAGTTCGGGTCATAACTCAAGCTCCAAAAAGCGATCCGATTGATCAAGATGCTCGTTCAAAGATGTAATGTCTCCTATTTCATCCGGAGAGCTTCCCTGAGAAACGACGACGCCGTCGTCGCCATGATGAAGCCCGAGGAAGCGATGCGTTATGTTTTTATAATCGCCCGACAATAATATTTCGAACTCTCTTAACAAAAACAAACTATGAGTCGCAACGAAGACTTGCACGCCTTGAGAGCAGATATTAAGAATGGTTCTTATTATCTCTTTGATAAGACGGGGATTAAGATTGGCTTCCGGCTCGTCCCAAAAGAGAAACCCGTTTTCAACAAGCGCCCCCGTCGTAATAAGACGCGCAATCATTCCAAGTTTACGCAATCCCTCCGCCACAAGAGGAATTTCCATACGACCATTCGAAGTTCTGAGATAGAAACGGCCATTTTTATCAAGTTCTATTGCTCCCCCCATCGCTTGCTCCAAAGGAGCCAACAACTCTCGTATGCGCTCTTCTCTCGGCCCTTTTTGTAATGGCGCTCCAAGAAGAACACATGCGTCTCGCCATGTTTCTTCAAATTCCAGATAATGCCCGTCATATACGGCTATAAAATTCGGAAATATGCTGAGAAGCTCGCGAGTCGGAAGGAATATCGCGGCTCCTTCGACATACGCGCTCGGCAATTTACCGATGGACACCTCTGTTTTGCTGTTGGTCGCAAAGCCGAAATCAATATCGAATTGTGAATCCGCAAACGAAATCCCGATATCGCACCGCTCACGCCCCTGACGGCGACGCCCCTGACGGCGACGCGCCAGACGCCCCAGCGTCTCGGCGCGAAAAACATTAACAAGTTTTTCGGCGATCTTGTTTTGCAAGACCGATTTTGTCGGAACCGCGTTGTGTTGCTTTTTACGCTCTTCAATCCCGACGGCAAGAACGGAATACAGCAATTTCATTATATGGGTTTTTCCGACGCCGTTTTCGCCGACGAGAACGACAATCTGTGCATTCAAGTCGAACTCTGCCGGCGCAAAAGCCGTCAAGTTCTTGATGGAAAGGGCTTTAATCATCAAGATGTCTCCTTGAACGCAGGGAAGGCAGGCGCTCTCTTTAAAATTTGCGAGAGCGAAATCGGCCCCCTCATGGTTTATGCAAAGCCGTCGCCGGACGATGGACAATCCACGCTTTCCTCCCGCAACGGAAGCTTCTCCTTTCACGGAGAATTACTCAAAAATTCTTCCAAAACAAAGAGAAGTCGCGAATTTTCAGGTTTGTCGCGTTTCAGAAACCGCCGCACTTGACGCGCACTCTCGAATGGTCAAACTACGGCGCGAGCAAAGCATTGGGAGCGACCGATGACCCCCCCGGCAGCGACGACAGTCAAATCCTCCTCCGACCGCTGGGAGTTCTGGATCGACCGAGGCGGCACCTTTACCGACGTCGTCGGTCGACGCCCCGACGGCGCGCTCGAAACGCGCAAACTCTTGTCGGAAAACCCCGATCGATACCGCGACGCCGCCGTTCAAGGCATTCGCGAGCTGATGGGGCTCGCGCCCGATCAGCCCATTCCCGCCGATCGAATCACCGCCGTCCGCATGGGCACAACCGTCGCCACCAACGCTCTGCTGGAGCGAAAAGGCGAAAGGACGCTTCTCGTCATCACACGCGGATTCGCCGACCTGCTCCGCATCGGGCACCAAGCCAGACCCGATATCTTCGCTCGCGCCATTGTCCTGCCCGATCTCCTTTATGATCGCGTCATCGAAATCGATGAGCGAATCACCGCCAACGGAACCGTCAAGCAACGCCCCGACCTCCACGCCGCCCGCGCCGACCTCCAAAGCGCCTTCGACGACGGATATCGCGCCTGCGCCATTGTCTTCATGCACGGCTACCGCCATCCGACGCACGAACGCCAAGTCGCCGCAGTCGCCCGCAGCGTGGGATTCACGCAGGTTTCGACCAGTAATCAAGTCAGCCCTTTGATGCGAATCGTCGGACGAGGCGACGCCACCGCCGCCGACGCCTATCTCTCGCCGATTCTGCGCCGCTACGTCGATCAAGTCGCCCACGACCTCGGCGAAACCCGCTTGATGTTCATGCAGTCGAACGGCGGCCTCACCGACGCCGCGCTGTTCCAGGGCAAAGACGCCATTCTCTCCGGCCCGGCCGGGGGCGTCGTCGGAGCTGTCCGCACCGCCGCCTTGGCCGGATTCGACCACGTCATCGGCTTCGATATGGGCGGAACCTCAACCGACGTCTCCCATTACGCCGGAACCTTCGAGCGCGTCTTCGAAACCCAAGTCTCCGGCGTGCGCCTGCGCGGCCCAATGCTGCATGTCCACACCGTGGCGGCCGGCGGCGGCTCGATCTGCCGCTTCGACGGCGCCCGATTCCGAGTCGGCCCCGAATCGGCAGGCGCAAATCCCGGCCCGGCTTGCTACCGACGCGGCGGGCCTCTGACCGTCACCGACTGCAACGTCATGCTCGGAAAGTTGCAGCCCGAGTTCTTTCCGCACGTCTTCGGACCAAACGGCGATCAACCGCTGGATGCAGAAGCCGTGCAACGAAAATTTATCGAAATGGCCGCCGCCATCGCCGCCGCCACAGGCGCGAAACGATCCCCGGTCGATATCGCCGAAGGCTTTCTGCGCATCGCCGTCGATAACATGGCCAACGCCATTAAGAAAATCTCCGTCCAGCGCGGTCACGACGTCTCGAATTACGTCCTGAACTGCTTCGGCGGCGCCGGGGGACAACACGCCTGTTTGGTTGCCGACGCATTGGGCGTCAATCGTGTGCTGTTGCACCCTTTGGCGGGCGTGCTTTCCGCTTACGGCATCGGCTTGGCCGACACCGTCGCCCTACGCGAACGCGCAATCGAAGCTCCGCTCGACGACGCTCTGACCGAAACCCTTACCCCGGTCTTCGGCGAGCTGGAGTTCGAATGTCGCGCCGAACTCTCACGACAAAACATCCTGCCCGACCAGATTTCCATTTTTCCTCTCGCCCATGTAAAATATAAAGGCACAGACAACACTCTGACCATCCACTGGAGCGACGTAACCAGCGTCGTCGACGCCTTCGCCAACGCCCATCGCAAACGCTACGGCTTCATCACGCCCGACAGACCTCTGATCATCGAGTCCGTCACGGTCGAAGCCATTGGACGCACAGCGCCTCTCGCCGTCGATTCCCGCGACAACACCCCGCCCTCATCGATTCTACCACGCCGTTTGGCGACGCTCAGCGCCCACATGGCGGGCGCAATGCGCTCCACGCCGTTTTATGATCGTGACCGACTCCTACCCGGCAATCGCGTCTTCGGTCCGGCCGTCATCTGCGAACGCACCGGCACAACCATCATCGAACCCGGTTGGATGGCGGAAATCACGCCTCACAACTGCCTGTTGCTCATTCGCATCGAGCCCCGCCCCGATAAAATCGCCATTGGAACCGCCGTCGACCCCGTGATGCTGGAGATTTTCAACAATCTCTTCATGTCGATCGCAGAGCAAATGGGATTCACGCTCGCCAACACCGCCCACTCCGTCAACATCAAAGAGCGCCTGGATTTCTCCTGCGCTCTGTTCGACTGCAACGGCGACCTCATCGCCAACGCGCCTCATATGCCGGTCCACTTGGGGTCTATGGGCGAAAGCGTCCGCGCCGTGCTCAACCACACCCACAACGCCCCCGACGACGCAATCGTCCCCGGGTCGGTGTTTATGCTGAACAACCCCTACAACGGCGGAACTCACCTCCCCGACATCACCGTCGTCACTCCCATCTTCGACGTCGAAAACAAAAATCTACTCTTCTTTGTCGCCTCACGCGGCCACCACGCCGACATCGGCGGGGTCACTCCCGGATCCATGCCCCCCCACAGCCGAATCATCGAAGAAGAAGGCATTCTCATCGACCATTTCCTTCTGGTGGAAAACGGAGAATTCCGTGAACAACCCCTCATTGATTTACTTTCCAGCGGCCCTTACCCCACCCGCAATCTCAGCCAAAACATCGCCGACCTAAAAGCTCAGCTCGCCGCCAACGCCAAAGGCGCGCAGGAACTCCATAAAATGGTCGAACACTTCGGCCTCGACACTGTGCGCGCCTACATGCGCCACGTTCAAGACAACGCCGAAGAACAAGTTCGACGCGCCATCGACAAACTGCGCGACGGTCGATTCGTCGTAGAGCTTGACAACGGCGCCAGCATTTGCGTCGAAATCCGAATCGATCGCATCAAACGACGCGCCACCGTCGATTTCTCCGGCTCCAGCCCACAGCTCGACAACAATTTCAACGCGCCCTCCGCCGTCTGCCGCGCCGCAGTTCTTTATGTCTTCCGCACGCTGGTTGACGACGACATTCCTATGAACGAAGGCTGTCTGCGTCCGATCGACATTATCATTCCCAAAGGCTCGATGCTGAACCCGCAACCTCCCGCTGCGGTGGTCGCCGGAAACGTCGAGACCTCGCAATGCCTCACAGACGCTCTTTACGGCGCTTTGGGAGTCATGGCCGCCGCTCAAGGCACGATGAACAACCTCACTTTCGGCACAAAAGATTATCAGTATTACGAGACCATTTGCGGGGGCGCCGGAGCAGGGCCTGATTTTGACGGCGCCTCAGCCGTCCACACGCATATGACCAATTCTCGCCTAACCGATCCCGAGGTCATCGAATGGCGCTTTCCGGTTCAGGTCGAGTCGTTTGTGATTCGACGCGGCTCTGGTGGGCGCGGCGCTCATAAGGGAGGAGATGGCGTGATTCGCAAGCTGAGATTCTTGGAGGCAATGACTGTGGCGTTTCTCGCCAACCGACATCACACGCCGCCTTTTGGATTGGAGGGAGGAGAAAACGGCGCTCTAGGAAAGGCTTGGATTGAACGCGCGGATGGAACGCGAATTGTATTGGATTCGACGGCGCGCGCCGATGTGGAAACCGGCGACAAATTGATTGTTGAAACTCCCGGCGGCGGCGGCTTTGGTCCGTATAAAGAAAGTGTGGATAAATAAAAATCAAAAGGGTCCAGAGACTGCGTTCCCGGCCGTTCGAGCCAAGGGCGAAAGCCTTCTTATAATCCCGAGCGACCAAAAACACAGTCCCTGGACCCACTTGGTTTTATGAACGCCGCATAACAAACGCGACGACAAGACATCTCATCTATTTTTTATGAGAAAGTGTCTGCCGCACCAGCTCGGCCAGCGTGTCGACCGCCATTTTCTCCATCACTCGCGAACGATGTATCTCCACAGTGCGCGGACTAATGCCCAATCGCGCCGCAATCACCTTGTTTGAATGCCCGATCACCATATGATCCATCACCTCGCGCTCCCGTGGAGTAAGCAGCTCCAACCGCGCCTGCAACTCTTCGCTTTGAATCTGATCGCGCCGCACTTCGGCGCTGCGCCCCAAAGCCTGTTTCACCGAATCAAGAACGCGATCAGGATCAAAAGGCTTTTCAATGAAATCAACCGCGCCGGTCTTCAAAGCATCGACCGCCATAGGAACATCGCCATGCCCCGTAATTACGATTACGGGAAATCCTGGAGCCGTCTCTGCAATTTGCTTCAACAAGGCAATGCCGTCCATGCCCGGCAGCCGAACATCAACCAATGCGCAACCGGCGCGCCAAACAGGAAGCGTTTCAATAAACGACTCGGCGGAATGGAAACCCTTGGTTTGAAACCCCACCGCTTCCAAAAGCTCCGCCAAAGCGTCGCGCAGAGCGTCGTCATCGTCAATGATGGCGACAACCGACTCATCCGTCATTTTTGCTGTGTCCATAAAAAGAGTCGTCATGAAAGGCTTCGGTCATCCGCCAAAGGCAAGTCGAAAACGAACGCCGCGCCGGGCGCTTGACCAGGAGCATAGTGAAGCTGACCACCATGAGCCTCGACAATCGTTCGGCAAATCGAAAGTCCTAATCCCATGCCTTGCCCCTTGGTGGTGGTGAAAGGACGAAATAACTGCCCGGCGATGGCGGGATCGATTCCGGGGCCCGTGTCGCCCACCAAGAACTCAACGGAGGCGTCACGACGACGCGCATGGATCCAGATTCTGCGATCGAACTCCCCTCCGGATTCGGATATCGCATCGACCGCGTTGCGAACAAGATTCAACAAGACTTGCTCGATATGAACGCGATCGGCCAACACGGCGGGAAGCAACGGCTGAACGTCAAGCTCCAGCTTAATGCCGTGCGCGGCGACATCGGTGCGCGCCAAAGCGGCGACCTCGGAAGTTATGTCCTGCACGCCGGTAGGCGTGGCGTGCATTTCGCCGCGTCTTAAGAACTCGCGCAGCCGCGTAAGAATTTCTCCGGCGCGAGCGGCCTGAGCCGCCAATTTATCGAGCGTGACACGAATTTTCTTAAGATCGATCTCCGGAGCGTCAAGCAGCAACCGACAAGCTCTGGCGTATGCGGCTATGGCGGCGAGCGGTTGACTTTCTTCGTGAGCGATCGCCGAAGCCATAGCTCCAACCATGCTGACGCGATAAGCGTGCGCCAGCTCGGTTTGGTGACGACGCACCCAAGCTTCGGCATGCGCGCGCCGCGTGACGTCTCGAATAATGGCGATGAACAGGCGTCTATGGCCGATGGTGGTTTCTCCGACGGCGACTTCCGCCGGAAACTGTGACCCGTCGCCGCGCACGCCGGTCATCTCGTGACCGCCGCCGCGCTCGTGCAAATCAAGATCGGGAGTAAGCGCCGTAATCGGCAAAGCGCATAACTCCATCTCTTTGCGGCCAAACATGCGGCTAACGGCAGGATTGGCCGATTCGATGTCGCCGTTCTCGCCAATCGTGATGATTCCGTCGGGCGCCGTGTCGAGAATCGCAGTCAGGCGCGCTTGACTCTCTTGCAAAGCCCGGTTGACGCGACGCGACTCGCTGACCACCGCCCCCAAGAACAGCCCGGCGAGCCCCAACGCCACCATCAACATCTGGAACTCGCTGACCGTCGCCGCTTCGTGTCCTTGGCTCTGCACCGAGATGATTAAGGCGATTTCCGTCAGAAGAATCGCCGCCGTCGCTCCCTCCAAGCCATGCCGCACAGCAATCCAGATGATCGGCAGAAATAACGGATAGAAAAACTTGAACTCGTCCGCGCCCTCGAAGCCGAAAACGAAATGAACCGTCGCGAGAATACACAGAACTTGTGCGGCGATCTCCAATCCTTCCGCCACCGAAGGCAGAGGCCGATCTTGCCAGCGTCTGTGTGTGCGCGCATCCGTGTAAATCAGCAACGCCGGAGCCAACGTCAATATACCGATGAAATGTCCGACCCATGTCGGCAAAATCGTCGTGCGGAACAACAGGCTGGTGATCGGCTCGCCGGCCCACTGCTGAGGAGCGACGCTCGCCATGGCCACCACCAAAGTCGCGACAACACCCGCCAGTAAAAACCGCAAAAAATCCGAAAAACGCGGCAAACCAGGGTCAATCGGCAAATACGCTCGCAAAATCGCAGTGGTTGCGCCATAAGCGAAGGTCATCACCAGAACTTCTTTAAGCGCGGCGCTCCAAACGATCTCTCCCCCCTGTTGCACCGCGATAGAAAGCACAACCGCCACCGCCACCGTGGGAACATGTCGCAAACCATAACGAAGCAAAAAAGCCAGAGTCAGTCCCGCCGGCGGATGCCACGGCGGCACGCCGGTAATTGTGGTCGGGTGAACTGCACAGAGTGAATCAAGGCCGACGAACCCGACAAGAAACATAAGGGTGATCATCAGAAAATGAAGCTTGGAGGTCGTCGACGGCGTCATTGGTTATCTTTGCAAACAGAGAGAGAGGGAAAACAAAATAAGCGTCTGCGGTTCTTTCATCTCAGAGCCTGTTCAGAGAAAATGTTCATGCTTTCAATGATCTTGAAAGTCGTCCATCGGGTGATCGTCCATCGGGTGGTCCTCCCCTTGAACGTCGTTCCACCGGCTCTTGAAAAACAACCTCAGCGCTTTACATAGCACATACGCATTTGCCCTTATAGGGGTTCGTCCGGATGTTTCGGAGAGCTTCGAAACAATAGATTTACGAAGAAGTCGCGGACTCTTCAAGCGCACAGAACCTTAAACATCCGCACCTCGGACGTTAGAGACGTAGAGTGGCGTCTCTTCGAAGCGCGATGTTTTCGAAGAGAAGAACATTAATGGAACACAAAGCGCGGTCGCACGGATCAAAGAAGGGACCGATCACGGAGAAAAAAGCAAGATTGCATAATGCGTCCCGACGGAGCAAGGGGGACGTAGAGAAAAAGCGTTGTTGCAGCGCGCTTGTGCGTGAGATATCGACTATAAGTGAAAACCGACAGAAAACGTACGAGATCGTGGAATGTGCATAATTTTGCACTCCATTCACTCGGAAATTCGGAAAAAAAACGCGCCCGAAAGCTGTTTTAATCCGATGAAGCCGCAAAAAGAAAGCGCCGACAAGTTTTTTCAGATTCCCGCTCAGACAAGGCATAGAGCGCTCTTGCATCGAACGTAGTCGGTTGGCGATGTTTCGGTTGCTCAGCTTGCTCTTCAGAAGGTGTAAAGCAGTGATCGATTCTGGAAGGAATGTGCTCAAGAATGACGTTCATTTTCTGACGAGCCGAGACATTTTGCGATACTCGGCGAAGAAATCGTTGTTGAAATCAACGTTTGTCGCCGTCATGGTTCGGTGAAATCCGCCGCATGGTCGGTCGGTGGAATTCGATGTGAAGAATGGGCGTAAGTTGAGAACGCGATCAGGAGAACGATTATGGTTATGTTTGGTAAAGGTCTTGTTCTGATTGCCGCAATGGGCGGAATTATTTTTCTCCTGTTCATAAAGCTTCTCTCGTTTAAGGGGTTGCGTTACGATCAAGAGCAAGCAAAACAACAACGAATCATGACTCCCGAGCAGCGCATCGCTGAACGCGCCGAAATTGCCCGGATTGAACGCGAAGAACAAAGCCGCCTTATGCAAGAGCAAAGCTTGTTCTACATGCATCAAGAACAAGTCAAACGCTTCTTTGACGCCAAGTTGGAAATCGTGCGTTCCATCACCGATGCTCAAAACCGAATCTCCGTGATTCAAGCCGAAATCGCCCGCACTCGAATCGACGGCGAAATGCGCATGATTGAATACGGCCATAAACAACGCACCGACAACAACACTCAGTATGATCCGGAAAATGATCCCGATCTGGAAGCCATGCGCAAAGCGAAAATAGTGCATGAAGAGCAGCTTCACGAAATGATTCGTCTGCAAGAAGCCACCAAGTATGAAGCAGAACGTCGTTTAATGGATTTGGACAACGAAATTCGGCGACTCCCCGGCGCCTCCATCGACAATTGGGTCGGGCACCAGTTGCTGGAAAGTTCAGCCGTGGATGTGTAGGGATCGCCCCCCCTTGCCGTTCATCGGTTGGTTCAGCGCCTGTGGACGCTCCACAGGCGCTGACGCCGCTTGCGTGATTTTGTCTTTGCTTAAGAAAAAGAGCGTCTCGATGCGGAAGATGATGTTTGTGATGATTGCGACGCTTGTTTTGGCCTTGCCCAAAAACGCCGCAAGTCAAGATATATGGCGTGAAGCCTCCCGAGCCTGCGTGTTCGGTTCCACAGCCATGGGAGCCGCTTCTTTATTGGTGCTCTATCCTGCCTTGGCGTTGCGCAGCACCAGCCTTTCAATCGGTTCCTTGATGGTTGGCAACGCGCTGTTTGGATGCGTCGCCGCGATGGCGGGCGCTGTAACCTCCTATGGATTCTCTTGGGCGTATGATCAGGTCTTCGAGGAAGAGCCGCCGGTCTGTTCAAAGCCGTAAAGATATTTGGAGCCATTCGAAAACACACTCTGTTCGATCAAAAGTGTTCGATCAAAAGTCCGAAGGGGTGTCTCGGCGCTTTCTTCTTTTGAATTCATCGATTCAAATTCACCGAATTAACACAGCCTTCACCACTTCGGTTACACAGTTCACCGCGCCATGGTTTCAAAGGCCCCTCCCGGCCTTTGGCGGGGCCAGGGCAGAGCCTTGGCCTTTCTTACCGGCGCATCTTTTTTAGGTGTGGATTTCGCGTGGAAAAGTAATGACAAACAGAACTCCACAACCCTCTGTGCTTTCCACAGTAACTTGGCCCTTTAGCGTTCCCGTCACCAAGTTGAACACGATATGGAGACCTAGCCCCGCCCCTCCGGAACCGCGCCCCGTGGTGAAAAAAGGATCAAAAATTCGGGAAAGGTTTTTTTCTGGAACGCCTCGTCCATTATCCTTGTATTGGATTTCAATTATATCTTGCGACAGAGCCGTTACTTTTACAGAAATTTCTCCGGCTTGACCTTCTTCATAGGCGTGTTGTAAAGAATTCATCACCAGATTAGTGATGATTTGCGATAAAGCGCCAGGAAAACCATCGAGTTCGATATCGTCGGGACAATGAACCACAATATGATGCTCTGTGTGCTTCAAACGCGGGCTGAGGCTGAATAAAATTTCTTTCAAGTAGGGTTTTAACAGAAAACGCCGACGCTCCGCAGAGGTTTGGTCTACGGCGACTTGTTTAAATCCATGAATCAATTGCGCCGCGCGCTGGCTGTTCGATAAAATCAATTGCGCTGCTTCGATCGCTATGAGCAAAAAATCGCGAAAATCATTTTTTCGAAGCTGATTGTCGTTATAAAGACTCTGCAATCGCTCGATTTGATCGTTAAGGTGAGACGCCGCAGTCAAGGTGATGCCGATCGGCGTGTTGATCTCATGGGCGATCCCAGCCACCAACCCCCCTAACGACGCAAGCTTTTCGGCTTGAATAAGGTTTTCTTGTGTTTCTCTAAGCTGATTTAAAGCGCGCTCGGCTTCGACGCGCCGACGCTCCAGTTCTTGATTAAGAGCGCTCATTTGCTCTTGCAATCGATCACTAATTCTGACCATGCGACGCTGTTCGCGCAAACCTTTTTTATAGGCGTCCAAAAGTTTTTCATAAGCGCGTTGGGCTTCGGGGTTGCCGAATCTGACGTCGTTCAACACACGCGATGATTGCTCAATAATCTTTTCTTCGTTGTCGAAAAGGTTGAACGTCATCCCACATCCATGTTGGTGATTAGAAAACGACCAAGAAAGGATTCTATAATTTCAAATCGAGTTTATACCTTTAATCTCAACACTCGCAAAGCTCTTGAGAGTGTGATTCCCAGAACGTCATTCAGCGCCATTTCGCCAATACATAAAACGAACATGCTCAGAGCCATAATCAAGAAACGCTCCCTCTATAAGAGGTCACACCTTATAGAGCATGTCTTTGTGGTTGTGAACAATTTTAATAGGTTGGCGCAGGCAATGTAACGATATGAAAAGGAATGCCTTCGATATCTTCTGCAAACTCCTCGCCAAATTCACGAATGGTGTCGTCATCTTCAACAACATGCCAATTGATCACAACGCTGTTTCCATTTTCGGTTGCGCGTTCCAATAAAAGGAACAAATTCATCAAGGCTTTGGCGCTGCTGCTGTTGAAATAAAACAGTTCAATATTGACGGTGATAAACTTTGGGCTGTTTTGGTTGAAGAAATTTTCTAACAACGCAAAAAGAGGGCCATAAAAAGCCGCAACATTCTCAGGATAAGATTCTCCACGCAGAGTAAGGACGCTTCTACCGTAATCGAACTGAATTTCCGGAGACCTATCCGTGCGTGGAATACAGAAATTTTCCATGAGAGCAAAGACCTCTATAAGTCAGATATATGATTTTAGGCAGAAAAAAGTAAACTGAGTGTCAATGGCCCAAAAATCAAACACGATTGGACCGTTTGAACGTCGAGCGATTTCAATCAGACCGATGCTTGCGCCTTTGCTGCCCTCTTCGGGATCTTGGCGCAAACGATTTTTGTAGGCGGCTTTCAATTCATCTTTATCCATATTCCGCAATTCCTCCAAACGTTGCCGCAGCTTTGGAGTGTCGGAATTATAGACGAGGTTCCCACCCGTTACGAAAAAACGCCCGTCATCACGACCAATGGCGATGATTCCAGACCTCAGTTCGGAATTGTCCAACTTTCCGCCGACGATTTTCTCCGCCGAGTATCGGATGATATTTTGCATTTGCTCAACGAACACCGAAAAGACTTTTTTTGTTGTGGTGGTGTCGGTTTCATCAATTTGCATCTTTTGTCGAACAGCTTCACCAAGTCCGACAAGAACGTTGTCGGAGACATAACCGCTGTAGGAAAAAATGATGCCCTGTTCTTCAAGAATTTTTTTGAATAAATAAAACTTTGCAGCAAGCATGACTCCCTTCCTTTTATTCAGAGGCTGAATCTTGTGCAAGGATGCCGAACATGATGATTGCGCAATAAAGCGGCTTCTTTTTGGTCGCATAATAAATAAACAACTATATTACGCCTCAAAGCTTTACCTTGTAAACCATTCGAGAGGTGATGACTCGAAAAGCAAAACTTCAAGAAAGCGACGAAACCATTTGATCGACGCCCATTGCCGACGCCTATTGCATAAAAAAACGCCGTTTTATTCCCAGAAATAAGAATAATGCAGACTACGGATCATTGCAAGCGCGTTCTATTGATTCCGACGTTTTATATTGCGAAGTAATTTCAATAAAATACGCCCCCACATAACAAACACACGGAAATCGCAAAGTCGTCGGAGACATTGTCTCCTTTGGCTTTGCAATTTAATAGATTTCATTTTTTGTTAAAGCAATGTTTATCAATATCGTTAATTTATGGGAATCAAAGTCGTCGCTAACCAACCAAGGGACAACGACGGGCAGAAACACCCGGCGCCTTGGGACAAAGGAATCCACAAATCACTACTTTTAAAGGATATTCCAGATTCGGAGAAAAACCTCAACCGATAGAGCCTTCGATCCCAAACTCGGCGTCGTTAACCAAATGAGCTGTCTTCCATCATGCGGTCGGTGGTAAGGGGACTTCCATCTTCGGGCATGTTGGAAAAACGGCGCACGTCTTTGCTTAAGAAAGAGGTGATTCTAGACACCGCCTCGCGATTTGTCAGAGCGCCACCATCACGGGAAAAAAACAGAGGACGATTGGCTTGCGCGGCTTGCGGCAATGTGTCGCTGGCGCTGCCGCCGGGATGGCGAAGCGAGGCGTTGACCAATTTGGCGGCGCCGCCGGGGCCAAGCAAATAAGCCATACGCCGCTCATCATCGCTTGGATCGCGTTTGAGAATCCGCTTTAAGGTTTGGCCTGATTCGTCCAAATAGCGCGCCGCCATCCCAGCGGAAAGATGAATGTCATGCCGCAGGTCAAGCAGTCTTTTGCGGGCGCCTTGGTTGCGCACCGAAGCGACGCCATGACGCATATCAATATTGGCGATTTCCCGACCAAGACCATAAGCAGAGCCATGCCGCTTCAACATTTCGAGCCAAGTTTGCTCGATAAACTGGAAAGGGCCAGCGGCGGAGCTGCTTCGACTGCGCTCACGCGCGTTGAAGTTGCTTTCGTTGGCGGCTTTGGCGAGAATGTCGGCGAAAGGAACTTGAGAAATACGGGCGACGGAACGCGCCGATTCCGCATAGTCTTGAGGCGGCCGATTGCGATCAGGCGGCGCAGCAGGTTTATGACCGGGAACAGGAACGTCGTTAAGAGAGAACTCACGTTCTGGCATATCAGGTTTACGCCCGGGACTCGGCGAATCGGGCGCGAGGTATGACTGCGTTCTACGGGAAGGAAAAGGACCGAAGATTGATTCCGCCATGGTTTTGAGTCCATCGAGAACGCCGTCTGCCGGCCAAGAAAGATTAACATTAAACCTATGCTATAGAAATCAAGCTGTTCGCGCCAGAGCCTATGTTGCGACTTGAAGAAATGGTTTGTAAGAGTGTTTTTTAGGTCTCTTTTTTTGAGAACGCTCTAAAGCTCACAAAGGCGTCCATAAAATAAATTATACTCGCCCAAAGCATAATATCCTAAAACATGACGGATTAAAAACATAACACATGAATTCACTCCTCCAGAGAAGAAACGATTCTAGAGGGGGATGCGCCTCACGAATAAAGAAGGCTTTCGTCCTGGGTCTGAGCGACTGGAAACACAGTTCCAGGCCCCATCAAAATCGAGAAACGTGCGTCAGTTGTTCAGCGTATTGACATCATAAATCAGATGCGTCCAGAAACCAGATTCAGCCGCCTCCACCCTTAATTTTCATAAAAATGATGTGATGAACATGGCGAGTTTTGTAGAAGCTTTCAATTTCGCCGTTGATTGTTTCGAAGCCGGCCACCCCTCAGAAGCAGAAACCGTCTGCCGCCAAATCCTCGACGTTCTCCCAAATCACCCAGACACTCTTCATCTCCTCGGCGTCGTTCTCACTCAACAAAACCGTTCCAACGAAGCCGTCCCCATCATTCGCAAAGCTCTTGCCATAAGAGGAGAACGCAGCGATTGGCTCAGCAGCCTCGGCAATGCAATGGAAGAAATCGGCGATCTCGACAACGCAGAATCATGCCATCGTCGCGCCACCATACTCTCTCCCACCAAGCCCATCCCCTGGAGCAACCTCGCTCGCCTGCTCCGCCATCGCGGACGGCTCGAAGACGCGCTGCACTGCGCTCGCCGCGCCGTCGAAACAGGACCAAATTTTGCCGAAGCTCGCATCAATCTCGCCGACGCCCTTCTGGCCTTAGAGCAAGACTCGGAAGCCATAAGCGTCACCGAATCAGCCTTATCCCTCCCGAACCTCGCTCCCCGAACGCAAATCGGCGCTCATATCACTTTAGCCACGGGGCACCATAATTTACGGCGCTTCGACGCAGCGCTCGACCACAGTCTCGCCGCCACGCGCCTTGCCTCAGAGCTTCCCAACGCCAATGCTCTTCTCGCCGTCACTTGGCGAACTCTGGCGACTATCCTGGCCAGTCGCGGAGATTTCGCCGAATCGATCGAAGCTTTTCACAAAGCCAAAGACGCCGCGCCTTTCAATCCGAACAATCTTTGCGAAATCGATGCCGAGATCGGGAAACCTTTGATTGCGCTTGGCCGCATCGCAGAGGCCGTCGCCGGATATGATCGCGTCCTAAAGCAACGCCCGAACGCCATAGGAACCCATATTGCGCGAGGATTCGCCTTACTTTCGGCTGGAAACTACGCCGCCGGATGGCCCGCTTACGAGCATCGACTGCAACACCCCCGCTTCCGCCCTCGTTGGTCGACCCTTGCGCCGCGTTTATGGCGCGGCGAGCCTCTGGAAGGCCGCACCCTTCTGCTTCACGCCGAACAAGGTTTGGGAGATACGATTCAGTTTGTTCGTTATATCTCTCTTTTGGCTCAGCGCGGCGCGCGAGTGATCCTAGAGGCCACTCCACCTTTGGAGCGGTTGTTATCGCGGCTCGCGGGAGTTGAACAACTGATTCGTCCGGGAGAGCCTTTACCGAATCACGACTGGCGTTGTCCTCTGCTCAGCTTGCCGGAGCGATTCGACACAAGATTAGAAACAATTCCAATGCAAACGCCCTATCTTGAAGTTGACGTCGCCACAGTCGCCGCTTGGAAAACCCGCGTTGACGCTGCTTTGTCCAATCGCTCCTCTGAGGATGCGCCATCGCCGTTAAAAATCGGTTTGATATGGGCAGGAGGCGCCGGTTTTCCCGCAGATCACTTACGCTCGCCAGGATTGGCGACTTTGGCGCCTCTATTTTCTCTGCCCAATGTTCACTTTTATGGACTGCAATGCGGCGATGGACGAATCGATTTGGATTCGATTACGCCACCGACAACGCGCTTCACCGATCTAGGGACGGAAATTTGCGATTTTTATGATACGGCGGCAATCATGATGTCGATGGATATTGTAATATCGTCCTGCACAGCTCCGGCGCATTTGGCGGGAGCTTTAGGGCGAACGGTTTGGATAATGCTGTCTTATGCGCCCGATTGGCGATGGTTGTTGGAGAGATTGGATAGTCCTTGGTATCCAACGGCCCGATTGTTCAGACAAAAAACGCCTGGAAATTGGAAGAACGTCGTCCAGGATATTCAAAAAAATCTAGAAAACACACCAAGAGAATAAAAGAATTGAATGGCTCCAGGGACTATGTCCCTGGTCGGCGGAAGGCATAAAAAGCCCGCTCACATCCGGTCGTTACAAACTCCAAGTCATGGTTTCCAAAGGCCTCCCGGCCTTTGGCGGGTCGAGGGCGGAGCCCCGATTCTTTCAGAGTTTTTTTCGGGTTCTCAATTGGACAGAGTATCGTCAACAAAAAGCGCAAAGAAAGATAAACAATTTCAGAGGAAAATCGCTTCGCGAATAAGGGGGGCTTTCGCTCCCCCCTTATAATCCCCTGCGACCAGGAACACAGTCCCTGGACCCTTATAATATTGTCATTACCCTAATTAATTATTTCCTCTACTCAATGGACGTCAACTTCAATTGTCGATCCGAAATCGTCAATGCAATCCTTCCATGCTTCAACGCCAATGCATCTTCACCAAAAATCTCTCGCCGCCACCCCGACAAAGCCGGAACCGGCGCCTCGTCATTCAATACAATCGCTTCCAAATCATCCGTCGAAGCAATCAGTCGCGGCGCCACATCATGATCTTCACTCTTCTTCTTCAACAACACCCGCAAAAGATCAATGATCGACCCTACCCCCAACGATGGCGAGTCGCCAACAACCGGCTCCTCCACCCCACCTTGAACTTCCGACGCACGCAATCCGCGTTCAATCGCCGCCAGCAACTCTTCGCCCTGCCTTCCCTCGGCAAACCCTCGCCCGACAGTGCGAATCCGCGCCAAACCATCGACCGTCGTCGGCGCGTGAGCCGCAATCTCCAGCAATGCCTCATCCCGAATAATCCGACTACGAGGAACATCGCGCGCTTGAGCGTCACGCTCCCGCCATGCCGCAATTTCTCGCAAAATCGACCGAAACGGAGGCCGATTCACCCGCGCTTTCAACCTCGTCCAAGCCTGCTCCGGTTCGACAATATACGTCGCCGGGTCCGAAAGAAGACGCAACTCCTCTTCCAACCAAGACGCTCGTCCTGACTGCGCAATCTGTCGACATAATTTTTCGTAAATAATACGAAGATGCGTAACATCCGCCAGAGCATAGCTCAATTGGCGATCCGTTAGCGGCCGACTTGCCCAATCTGTAAATCGACTGGACTTGTCAAGCCGAGCGCCCGCCAATTTTCCAACCAAGGTTTCATAGCCGACGCTATCGCCAAAACCACACACCATCGCCGCAACTTGAGTGTCAAACAACGGCAAGGGAACATCACCCATTAAATGCAGAAAAATCTCGACGTCTTGGCGAGCGGCGTGAAAAACCTTTAAAATGGAACTATCCCGCATCACCGTAAACAGAGACGACAAGTCCATGCCCGGCGCCAATGGATCTATGGCCGCCGTCGCTCCGGGACCACATATCTGCACCAAACAAAGCTGCGGCCAATATGTCTTTTCCCGAATGAACTCCGTGTCCACCGTGATAAAACGCGCGCCGGCTAAACTGCGACAAAACCGCTCCAAACCTGCGGTTGTGGATATCAGAGACATGACGGCTCAAGGCCTTTGTTGACTGATCGAAAGGGCTACGACGCAATACGAGACGCGACGAACAATTCATGACCGCCGATCCAGACCATGCTGACCGCGACATACGCAATCACCGCCAAACCGACATAGGCAATCCAATGATAACGATTCAAGAGACGCGCAACAAAGCTTGCGGCAACCCCCATCAAAACCACCGATAACAACAGCCCGACCACAAGGATTTCAACGTGATCACGCGCGACGCCCGCCACCGCCAAGACGTTATCGAGAGACATCGACACATCGGCCAAAACAATTCGGCCAATGGCTGTCCACAAACGACGACGCGACAATTCCTCAGAACACGAAGCGGCGTCTTTTTCGGCAACCGTTCCAGAAACAACAGATTCTTCATGCTTCTGCTTGCTCAGATCACGGTATAGCTTCCAACAGACCCACAACAGCAGCAGCCCGCCCGCAAAAGTCAAACCGATGATCGCCAATAAATATGTGGCCAACACCGCAAAGAGAATGCGCAAACCGACCGCCGCAGCAATCCCCCATGAAATTACGGATAATCGCTGACGTTCAGGAATGGTTGCAGCCACCAAGCCAACGACAATAGCGTTGTCCCCGGCCAAAACCAAATCGATCAAAAGAACTTGCCCAAGAGCGAAGACATCCGCCAAAAGGCCGCCGGAGTTGAGTTCGTTCACCGCAGAAATCCTTATTTGGCGCGATGAAACAACTCCACCACGCCAAAGAAAAAACCACTCAGGAAAACATCTCTCTTGGTTCACGTCATAATTTTATTGAGAAGATAATCGATATCTTCCGCAGCCATATCTTCATTTTGTGTAAGAATGCGCTCAATCATGCGACGGCGATGCCGTTCGATATCGCGCTCTTCACCATCGAGATATGTTTCATGAAAGACGTCAATGGCGACGCGCACGGCGGGCAATAAAGTCAACGGCATTCCGGCTTTTTCGTAAATCGACCGAAGCCCCAAAGAGCCGCCGTCGTGAATCAGCAGACGCGCATTGGTCATCGGCACGCCGGCAAGGAAACTCATGCCGGTTTCGAAGAAAGCCATATCCCCCATGCACAAAGCCCGCATCAGGATCGAAGGCCCCAAACGACCGGATCGGGCCATTTGAGCAACCATTTTCTCCAGATCAGCTTCGTCGGTGTTGACATTAACCAGATTGATGGTTGCGCGCTCGCGGGTTTGAAGCACGAGATCGCTTGCAACGCTTGTGGGCAATTCATGGTGCGCGACGAGGTATTCTTGCAAGCGCTCGGACACCATATTCACGAGCCGTTCGGCAATGGTGATCGGAAGCTTTGAACGCCGCACCAGAGGTTCTTGAATATTTTCGCTTTCGCCGAATCGATCGACGACTCGCTCCAAGGCGTTCTCGGTGATCTCGGCGCCTTCGTTGGCGACCAAAACCGCGATGGTTTCTTCTCCGGCTGTTTCGATGATGACTTCAGCCAAAGAGCTGGAAACTTGAGGTCGATTTGCTATCGCCGATTGTTTGGCGGAGGTGCCGTCGCGAACCAGCTCAAACAAATCGTCGTCGCTCAGCACGGTTGAAAGAGACAAAATCGGCAACGACACCGCCTCGACGTCGCGGGCGAGCATCAAGGCAACGTCGCGCGGCAAGGCGTTTGAATTTTTAAGATTTTCCGCCAAAGTCTGACGAACGCGCAACGCCGTGTCGCGCGCCATACGACGCACGATATCTTCGGCCAACTGCCGTTCGCCGGGAGAGAGCTGAGCCTTATCCAGCGACTTGGCAACCTTCGCAGCCGTATCGGCCCGAGTTGTAGCGGAGGGGTCACTGAGCAGGCGGATAACGTCCTGCTTGGTCAATTGGTCAGACATGCCTTCGTTCATTCCTTCCGGCACGGATCGCTCAGTAAAATCGTTCTGAAGGTTTCGCGTAACCGTTGTCTTTTACGCACAAAATGCATAAATAGAGCGCCCTGGATGAGGACGCGAAAATCGCTGCGCTCTCGTCGAGAACCATTTATTCACGCCAACAACCTTTTTCATTCTAATGTATAACTCTTTTTAACCCAAAAGAAAAAGCAAATTGACATTTGGCGCGCCCGGCAAGAAGGGGAAACGCCGAAGCCGTCATCAGAGACATTGAAAAATCAACATCTCAACCAAATCAGCTCTATCGATGGCGCGCTCACAGTCACTTCTCTCCCGACTTGGCGCCGCTGATCAAGAAATCGACGGGACTGCGCTCGATCTGGGCGGACACGCGCGCCAAAGTGGCCGCCAACTCCCGCAATTCCGCGATCAGGTGAGACAATTCATAGAGGCCCACGCTGGTGAAGTCCCGAATCGATGTGCGATTTTCATGAATCACGCCTCCGAGACGATCCGACAATTGGCGCAACGAACGCGAAAGAGAACGAGCCTCTTCCGCAGTCTGGCCGAGTTCGCTCATCACGACGCGCGAATCGCTTCGAAAGGCTTCAATGGTGACGCGCGATTGAGTCAGCGCGTCTTGCACGCCCTGACCGATCGTTCCGGTTAAGCGGCGAATCTCTCCGGCGGCGCCGTCGAGCTGCGCGGTGGTCGCTTTGACGGACTGCATGGTTTCACCCAAATTTTGAACTGCGACGCGCAGATCGGCGGACAAAGCATGCAGATTGGCCAACGCTTGAGACGCGCGTTGTTCGTTCTCCGGACTGAGCAAGCGACTGAGCCGGTCGCCGATGTCGAGCAGCCTATTAAGCAATTGCGGCGCGGCGGCGTAAACCTCGGCCAACGGCGAAGGCTTGGACGGAATGACCGGCGGACGCCCGTTAATTCCAACCAACAACGGCGCGGCCTGACTGCCGCCTGTGATTTGCAGATAAGCGTTTCCGGCAAGACCGGACATTTCCAAAGAGACCGTCGCATCGGCTTTGATGGGCGTGTCTTTATCGACTCGCAGCAACACGCGAACGCGCTCGACGTTTTCAGGATCGATTCGAATTTCTGAAACCGTGCCCACAAGCACTCCGCGATAGCGAACGGCGCTGCCTTCTTTCAGCCCGGTGACCGAGCCGCTGATATAAACCGAATAGGGTCGAGACGTTTCGCGCAGCTCAAAGCGCGCGATCCAGGCGGTGAACATCACGGCGCCGACGGCCAAGGTCAACACAAAGGCCCCGACCAACAAATGATGCGCGCGCGTTTCCATAATCGGATTACCTATTGTGATGCAGAGCGGCGCGCCCACGCGGGCCACTGAAATAATCGCGTATCCAGGGATTGGTTTCGCGTTGCAAATTCTCCAACGACCCCACCAACAGACGTTGATCTATCAAAACGGCAATACGATCGCAAATCGCGGCCAGACTGTCCAAATCATGCGTCACCATAAAAACCGTTAAACCCAAGCCACGCCGCAAATCTCCGATTAAGCCGTCGAACGCCGCCGCGCCGATCGGATCGAGTCCTGCCGTCGGCTCATCGAGAAACAATATTTCCGGATCCAACGCCAAAGCGCGCGCCAATCCTGCGCGTTTCCGCATCCCTCCCGACAATTGAGAAGGATATTTCCGCGCAGCGTCCGGCGGCAACCCCACCAGCGCAATTTTGACCCGAATCACCTCTTCGATCAGCGCAGACGATAAATCGGTGTGCTCCACCAGAGGAACTCGTATGTTTTCCGCCACCGTCAACGAGCTGAATAAGGCTCCATCTTGGAACAACACGCCGCACATCGCTTGCAACGAAACCCGACCCCGACGATCGAGCCTCTGAACATCGTGCCCCAACACCTCGATTCGTCCGGCGGATGGCCGCAACAAGCCGGTGATGATTTTCAGCAGAACAGATTTCCCTGAACCGGACCCTCCGACCACACCTAAAACTTCTCCACGCCAAACATCCAGATCGAGTTGATCATGAATTATATGCGCGCCGAAGCGCGTCACCAACCCGCTCACTTGAATCACGGGCGGTTCGATACGGGAAGAGGCTGAGGGTTCAATCGACATCGCCGAGGTGTTGGCCGTCAAGTGGAGAAGAGCTTCGAGGACTCTTTATAGAAAGATTTTGAGCGGATGGAAACCTTGATCGTTTGCCACCCCAAAAGCCCGTCAAAAAAATAAAAAATCACGCCGTCATGCCGAATGCGTCAAACATTCGGCATGACGGCGTAAGCCAACGCATTTCCCGCTTGACCAATCGAGATCAAATATTACACCCATTCTCCATGAACACGCACCCTCTCGAACCACCTCGTCATCCGATTGTGGTGATCCCGGCCCGGCTCGCTTCGACCCGTCTGCCCGGAAAGCCGTTGGCCGACATCTGCGGCCAACCGATGATCGTTCACGTCTGGCGTCGCGCACTCGAAGCCGACATAGGCCCCGTCATTGTCGCCGCCGCCGAACCTGAAATCGCCGAAGCCGTGCGAGCCGCAGGCGGACAGGCGATTATGACCCGCCCAGATCATCCTTCCGGATCAGACCGAATCCACGAAGCGATCTCTCTTATCGATCCCGATCGACGACACGACGCCGTCATCAATATCCAAGGCGATCTGCCCACCATTCGCCCGGAAACCGTGCGCGCCGTATTCGCGCCGCTCGCAGACCCCGCCGTAGATATCGCAACATTGGCGGTCATCATCTCAAACCCGGAAGAAACAACCAACCCCAACGTCGTAAAAGCTGTCGTCGAATGGTCGTCAGAGAGTAAAAAATCTCATGGACGAGCGCTGTATTTTACGCGCGCAACCGCGCCGACAGGCGAAGGATCTTTGTTGCATCATATTGGGTTATACGGATATCGACGCGAAGCGCTGGAGCGTTTTGTTCGTCTGCCGCCCTCGATCCTAGAACAGAGAGAAAAACTGGAGCAGCTTCGAGCCTTGGCGGCGGGCATGCGAATAGAGGCGACGATTGTGGAAGCCGTCCCGTTGGGCGTCGACACTCCGGATGACCTAGAACGCGCCCGTCGTTATCTGTCGTGAGAGATAAAGACTTTTATATGAATGCGTGAGAAACGACACATCGAAGCGCAACAAAAAAACGAAAGAAAAACAATAAATCAAACGGGTTCAGGAACCGTGTTCCGCGTCGCTCGGGATCATGAAAGAGGTTTTCGTCCTCGGCCCGAGAGACTGAAAACACAGCTATTGGACCTGACACAGTCATTGGACCTGTTTGATTTATTGTTTTCCTTCCGTCGCTTCTTTTTTTGTTTTTTTTAGGAATTGAAAATGCCTCAATTTACAACCACCCGTCACATCGTCGCATTTCAAGGCGCGTTCGGCGCGTATTCCGATCTCGCCTGCCGAACCGTATTTCCAGAAATGACCACTCTTCCTTGCCCAACCTTCGAAGACACCTTCTCGGCTGTGCTTGAAGGCGAGGCCGGTTTGGCTATGATTCCCGTTGAGAACTCCGTCGCCGGGCGCGTCGCCGATATTCACCAGCTTTTACCCAACGGCGGCCTGCACATCATCGGAGAACACTATCAGCGCGTGAATCACCATCTGTTGGCCCCTCCTGGAGCCACACTCGACTCCATCAAACGCGTTTACAGCCACATTCAAGCCCTATCACAATGCCGCAGCACTCTACGCCGACTCGGAATCGCGCCGATGACCCACGCCGACACGGCAGGCGCCGCCAGAGAAGTCGCGGCGCGCGGCGATCCTAGTGAAGCCGCAATCGCCTCCGGCTTGGCGGGGCGGATTTACAACATGCAGAGTCTGATGCAAGGCATAGAGGATGCGACGCATAACACCACACGGTTTTTGATCATGGCGCGACAGCCGCAAACGCCGCCCTTGGATGTTCCGGCGGTCACGACGTTTGTCTTCCGAGTGCGCAGCGTTCCGGCAGCTCTATATAAAGCATTAGGGGGATTCGCCACCAACGGCGTGAACATGACCAAACTAGAGAGTTACCTGATTGACGGTCGTTTCACCGCCGCGCGTTTTTATGCCGACGTCGAAGGGCGGCCTGAAGAGCGGCCTCTACGCCTTGCTCTGGAAGAATTGGCGTTCTTCGCTCACGAAGTGAAAATCCTGGGCGTCTACCCAGCGCACCCTTTCCGACGAGAAATCGCATAAAAATCACAAAAAAAAACGATGGAGCAATCGGCATAGGGAGCGGTCTTGATGACCGCTTCCCTGCCACACCACCCTGCTGCGATACGCACCAGGGCGGTGTTCGAGAGATTGAGGTCAGACGTCTGGGCATTCCCATCCGGTCAGCCTCACCTCATATCCGGTTCTCGTTCATCGGCCCGCAAATTCGATCCACGCTTCCTTCCCACAGTCGATCTCCCTTCCGTAGTTGCGCTTCTCTTCGTTCGCTATAACCAGCTTACGATAGAACTTGCACCCACAAGAGCGCGCCCATTCTGAGCGCACCAAAAAAAGCGCCGCCCAAACAGGCGACGCTTTTGTTAAATAATCGACAATATTCCTATAAACAAGCGCTACATCAAACACACAACATAACAAACTTTAGTTCCAAAGCATCAATCTTACCCTCTTATTTTCATTGCCTTCAGCGTACAAACAAAAAGATATATTAAAACATCAATAATGCAAATGAATTAATATGGGACGTTAACATTTTTTGCTAACCAAATCACGTAAAAACTCAATCAAATCATGGAAATTTGTTTTTGTGTTAATTTTCGAATCATTCTTTGCCCCCTCGAAAGACATTTTTGAATTTTTAATCGCATTTTCCATTTTACCTTTCAGTTGCTTATAAATATCTTGACTGCGATTTCCTTTTTCATATGAAGATATATGTTTCTTAATACTAGAAATAACACGATCGCTGTATTTCTCTCCCGGCATTCTTTGAAAACCTTCCGTCGTATACTCGAAATGAAGAAGTATCCAATACTCAAAGCAAGGCTCAGAGACAATCATCCTTATTCCACTGCCTTCTGCCTGTTTTATAACCGAAATAAATGCCTGGCCCCCCCACGCGTCTTTATCACAAACGCAAAAAATATAGTCAAATTTCTCTTTGTTATCTTCTGCGTATTTTATAAGTGATTGTAGATCACTGCCGTTTGGTTTGCTACGATCTGATTTATCCGGATCATTACCCTCAGTAGCATCTTTCGAAACAATGAGATATATTACTTTTTTATCAATAGAAAAGTCTTTTATTAAATCATCAATATAGAAAACCTCTGTCTTTCCTTCACAAACAATCAAGATTCTAGACTTCGGAGAGAGATTTTTGTTTTTTCGACCATAATTTTCCTTTTTATCTCTTTTCTTAAAAAGTTGATCATTTCCCATAGCTTAAATATCTCCTGCTGTAATGAAAGGCAATGCGCCGTAACGCCCCTCAAGATATCCTTTATCCAGAGCTTCATTTTCCCTTGGCTTATAGTCTGAAAGAGGCCTGACAATAGTTTCTTGACGCTCATTACGTTCAATCAACCATACCTGATCCCTATGCAAATAATTTTTAAGAATAAACGTATCGTGAGTTATAAAAATCAACTGCGCTCCATGAGGGTTCGATTTATCATCGATAAACATCTCGATAAATCGACGCAAAGCAAGAGGATGAAGAGAGTTTTGAATTTCATCAACAACCAAAGTCCTCCCTTTATCCAAAACATCAAGAAGAGGGCCAGAAAAATTAATAGCGGCAATTGTTCCCGAAGACTCCTCTCCTTCATGGAAATACTGCACCTCTCCTTCATTATCAACATGACCAAAAAATACTTTCTTTTCCTTATCACCAAAAGATTTTATAATATTATTTCTTACCTCTTCCGGAACAGAACCATGAAATTTCCTCTCCTCCTCCACAATTTTTATATCATGAATACTAAGATCGATAGACTTCATAAAATCAACAATTTTCGTTTTCTCTTTTTCGCACTTGTTTGCTGAAAAGACTGAGACCTTCACACTTCTCATCGGATTGTTTGAAATTGCTCTAAACCCATTTCTAAACCAACTATAAGGCGCACGCAACGAATCCGCCTTCAGTTGAACTGCCGTAGAGAGGAAAGATGCATTATCACGAGTTGCTTTTTTCCAGGTTTCCCGTTCGCCCTTAACGTGAGTAGAGTTAATATACCATTGATATTCACCGTCTTCAGCATTCCACGCTCGTTGAAACCAACGTTGAGAACGCCCACCCTCCGGCGTAGCAAATAGCCACTCCTCGATCACCTTCTCACGAGTTGCGCTGAATCCATATTGGAAGCGCGTCTTCTTTTCGTCGTGATCCTGAATGAAAGTAATTTCAAACTCGCTGGGCTGTTCGCGAGTTTCTCGAGATAACTTAAAAGGAACAACATCGATTTCATCCCCTTCCTGCTCTTTGGCGGAATCAAGCACAAAATTCGCCATCCTTACCAACCCCATTAGGAGAGAGGTTTTTCCGGCGGCGTTCGGTCCAAAAACGGCAATGGCGCGAAGAAGATGAGACGGATGTTTTAAGCCGGTTAAAAAACTGAACTTATCACGAACGTCGCGCGACGCTCCCGGAACCATAGAGATGGTCTGGCGATCCTTGATTGAAAGAAAGTTGCCGACCGAAAATTCAACCAACATAACGAACACCCAAGAGCGATTCTATTGCCAAATTCTCCATTTTTTCTGCAAAAAATGCAAGTTAAAATGACCTGATGAAGCCAACAAAGAAAAAACGAGAGTGTTCGGTAGAGATACATGGGCCATGAACTCGCTATAGTTGCCACGGCAATCGAAGAAAGGGCTTAGAGTCCGTTGGGAAAGGTCGAGGGCGCCGCAATGCTTGGTGACGTGGCGCTTTCCGCACCCTACCACATATTGCGCCTCAGGGGACTTTCCCAACGGACACTCAGATAGCAATCTATGGTAGTGAGCGCTACATGTATCTCTACTGAATACTCTCCGGATGAGAGCGAAAAGCTTAAGTCTTCTCCCCGCTTTATACCAAGTCCCAATGACTACAACCCATAGGCCCACTTTCTGATACCAATAGACATAATTTTCCAAGGGCGTTTCACCAGGTTATTCCAAGCGAAGCAACAGCGTTCAACAATGTGATTATAAGTTTTAAAGATAATATCTGATAGCCAGTTTTCACGGAGATATTGCCAGATATTTTCAACAGGATTGAGTTCTGGGCATTTTGGAGGCAACGGAAGTAGCGTTATATTATCAGGTACTTTTAGTCGTTTTGATGTATGCCATCCGGCTTGATCAAGCAGAACTATTGCGTGTGCATTGGAAGCAACATTTCGGGATATTTCGCGTAGATGTAAGATCATAGCGGCACTGTTGCATTTAGGCAGAATTAAGCCTGCGGCTTTACCTAAAGCAGGACAAATTGCACCAAATAACCAAACAGAACGCGTTCTTTGGTCTTTGGGAGACATAGGACGGGAACCTCGTTTTGCCCAACGTCTTGTTGTTTTGGTTTTTTGGCCGACGCGAGCCTCATCTTGCCACCACAGCTCTATTACTTTTTCATGTGAAAGTGTTTCTTTGATCTTCATAATTTCGTTTGGGAAGTTTTTTTAAAATTTTCAATGGTGTCCGGTGCTTGAGACCAATGGCGGGGACGTGTTGATAATTTTCTGAATTTCATAGTACGAAATTTTCGACTCCGAGTCTGTTTGCTGATGGGTATGCGATATGTGTCAAAAAGCCCTTTCACCAAATCGAGAAGCCTCCAACGAACGAGACCATCAATCTCCGCAGATGGTCCTCGTTCAACAATTTCAGATAATTTCTGTCTTTGATCGTCATTTAAAATAGATGTTCTGCCTAGAGCTTTTCTTTCTAGTAGCCCATCTGGGCCTTTCTTGTTGAATACAATAACCCAATCCCGAATTGTTTGCAACCCGACACCACTGAGTTGTGCGGCTTCACTTCGCGTTTTTCCGTCATATAGGTGCGCCAATGTCAAAAGCCGCCGAACCTGCGCCGGACATTTCGATGTTTTTGCAAATCTACGAAGTTCATCGCCTGAGAAATCGCTCCGAAGTTTAATTGCTGCACTCATGACAAACCTCCATCGTTTGTCACAAGTGAATCGTCTTATATCCGTATTTGCAAGAGAAAAATATGAGTCCCCGTTTACGAGACTTGGTATTAAGCCATTTTTCAAGCTATTTTAAAGAAACCAACGAGGGCGTGAAGATCATCAGCCTGCTGCGACATAGAATGCGCAGCAGCCGTTGTTTCTTCAACAAGAGCCGCGTTCTTCTGAGTCGTTTCATCCATTTGCGAGACCGCAGAATTGATTTGATCAAGTGACGAAGCTTGTTCCGATCCAGCCCTCGCCATTTCGCGGACCAAGTCCGAGACATCATGAACGTCTCGACTGATTCCGGAAAGGGAGTCTCCAGCCTTGCGAACCATGTCGACGCCGATTTGGACGTGAGAATCTCCGGCCATAATCAAAGCTTTGATTTCCTTGGAGGCTTGGGCGGAGCGTTGAGCCAATATGCGGACCTCTTGCGCGACGACGGCGAAACCTTTCCCGGCGTCTCCGGCGCGAGCGGCCTCAACAGCAGCGTTCAAAGCAAGAAGATTTGTTTGAAAAGCAATTTCGTCGATGACGCCGATGATGTCGGTGATGCGCTTGGACGATTCGGCGATTTGCTTCATGGCGTCAATGGCGCCGACGGCGACTCCGCCTCCGCGTTTGGCGGATTCAAGAGCGGCAAGAATCATTTCATTGACGCGGTGAGCGTTTCCGGCGTTTTGCCGCACGGTCGCGCCGAGCTGCTGCATCGAGGCCGCAGTTTCCTCCAGGCTAGAAGCTTGTTGTTCCGTGCGCTCGGCCAGATCGCCGCTGCCGGTGGCGACCTCCTCCGCTGCCGAGGCAATCGCATCAATGGCTTTGGTGATTCGACCCACAACATCCTGAAGTTTTGCGGATGTAGCGTCCACGTTTTTCTTCAAAGTTTGAAATGCGCCTTGATAGTCGCGAATCATGCGCGTCTTCAGATTGCCGTTCGCTTGCGCCGACAACACTCGGTCCAAATCCGAAATGACGCCGGAGACGGATTCGGTAAGACGATTGACGCCCTCGCTGATCGTCAGATAGAAGCCCTCTTTATCCGCCAAACTTAGACGTTGCGAGAGGTCTCCCTTCGCAACCCCATCCACCAAACACGCGATTTCTTGACCAATGACTTGTTCTCTGGCGCGTTGCTTCTCATAATTTTTTTTCTCGATCTCCAACCTTTTCCGCTCTGCTTCGTCCATATGTCTCTTTTCGATCGCGTTTCTTTTAAAGACTTGAACCGCAGCGGCCATTTCCCCGATTTCGTCTTTTTTCTCTAAAGCCGGAATCTGAGCGTCAAGTTGTCCGGCGGCAAGATGGCTCATGGATTCCGTCATGCGAGAGATCGGCTGGGCAATCGAGCGCGCCGCCATAACGCCAATGAAAGCCGCCAAGAACATAATCGCCAAGCCGCCAATCGCCAACATACGGGCTTCTTGAAGAACCGGAGCATCAATTTCGTCTTGATCGATTTCGGCAAGCACCGCCCAACGCACCTCCATAAAATCCATTGGTCCATAGGCGGAGAGCACCGGCGTTTCACGATAATCTCTTCCAAATAAAACGCCGCTCTGCCCATTGAGAGCGGCGGAGGCAACCAAAGTGTCAACTTTCGTCTTAAGAATTGATGATTCTTTGGAAAAACGTGAATCACTACGCATCAAACGATCTTGACCAATTAAGTAGGTCTCGCCGCTTTTCCCCATGCCCGACGCGACCTGCATAACGGCGTTGATTCGCGAAATCGGCATTTGAAACACCAAAGCGCCGATAAAACGATTCTGCTCCCCCAGGATCGGCGCGCCAATAAAGCTCGCCGGCTCGTCGTTGCTGGGCGCATAGGGCGTAAAATCAGAAAAACCAACGAAATCAGAGCGACGCGATTCTTTCAGGCGTTGGAACAATCGGCCTAACTCCGTGTCCTTCCATGCCCCCGTCACCAAATTGGTTGCAAAGTCACGTTCTTTGAAGGTTGTGTAAACAATGTTGCCGTCGTCATCGATAAGAAAAGCATCGTAATAGCCCTTTTGTTCAATGAAACGTCGCATCCAAGGGTGAAACGCTTGGTGCGTGGCCGCATATTTTGAACCATCACTTACAACGTCCAATAAGTGTTTCTTGCCAACGGGATGTGGATTGTTTGCAATATAGAGTTTCTGCAATTGAGCGCCTGCGTTCTTTCCTAAGGCAAGATATGAGGCGTCAAACTTCTCCAAAACATCCTGGATGTATGGGTTGCCCGCAAGAATCGACACATCCTCTTTGACGCCGGAAAGATAACGTGAAATTTCTCCACGTCGAGCTTCCATTAACGCGATTAATTTGTCTGAAGCTGCTTGTCTGATTTCTCGCGACGAATCGAAATAGGCGAAAATTCCCATGGCCAATAAGGCGCTCACCGTGACGCCGATGACGATTATGGGCAGTTTAACAGCAATTCTATACTGGAACATTGGCGCCATTCCTATATTTCGGCAAACACAAACAATTTAGAGATTTTTTTTCAAAACCAACCCTAACATGGATTATTAGAAAAATAATTGAAAAACGCTAAAAAAATAATCAAAAAAAGCAAAAAAGAGGATATTTATTTATCGATTCACTTTTGTAAAATTATGCAGACATTTCGAAATCTAAAATAGACAGGAAAAAGCGAGCTTATTGCATAATCATATCCAATTAACGCTTTGCAATAAAACAACTTTATTTGAAGTTCGCATGAAGCGGTTCGTGTTTTTTATGACTCGGACTTTAATGCGCTCAAGGTCTCTGAAATAAGAATTAAAGGGGGCCAGAGACTGTGTTCCTGGTCGCGAAGAATTATAAGGGAAGGCGACGGTCTTTTTTATTCACGAAGCGATCCTCCTCTGAAGGCGTTGTTCATTTGTGTTGGTCCACCACAAGTCCGCACCGGCTCTCCACCGACGAACAACAAAGACGGGCGATAAAAATAAACAGTTCCAGAGGAGCATCGCTTTGCGAATAAGAATGACCGCGACCTCTTTATGAGCCCTCACGACCAGAAACACCCCCCTTAGGCTCCTTTAATTCCTATCTCAAAAATATGCATCCGTTTGACGCGCTGCGAAAACACAGGGCAAAAACAGCAGATCAAACGGTCGATGCAATCGAAGATTCTTTTCTCGCCGGAGTCCTGTTATCAATTGTCAAGAGACTCTGCTATAAACGGGCCATGACTCAGGATACCTCCAACGCTCCGAAAGCCGCCGCCGGTTCCGAAGAGGAGTACGGCGCCCACTCGATCAAGGTGCTGCGCGGGCTCGACGCCGTGCGCAAACGCCCCGGCATGTACATCGGAGACACCGATGACGGCTCCGGCCTGCACCACATGGTTTACGAGGTGGTCGACAACGCCATCGACGAAGCCCTGGCGGGATATTGCACCCAAGTCGACGTCACGTTGAACGCCGACGCCTCAGTCACCGTGCGCGACAACGGGCGCGGCATTCCAGTCGAGACTCACGCGGAGGAAGGCGTTTCCGCCGCAGAAGTTATTATGACCCAGCTTCACGCGGGCGGTAAGTTCGATCAAAACTCATACAAGGTTTCGGGCGGACTGCACGGAGTCGGCGTTTCGGTCGTCAACGCTTTGTCGGAGACTTTGATTCTGCGTATCTGGCGGGCCGGACGCGAATGGAGCGTGACGTTCCAGCACGGCGAGCGCGAAAACCCGTTGGTGGATGTCGGCGCAGCGCCTTTGACGTCCAACGGCAAGACGCGCACCGGCACAGAAGTGACGTTTTTGCCCTCGCGTCAGACCTTCACCAAGACCGAGTTCGATTTCAACACCCTAGAACATCGATTGCGCGAGCTGGCGTTTCTCAACTCCGGAGTGACGCTGGTGTTGACCGACGCTCGCGGCGTCGAACCGAAATCCGTCGAGATGCACTATCAGGGTGGGTTGGAGGCGTTCGTCGGGTGGCTCGATCGTTCAAAAGTCGTGCTGCATCGCCCGACGATCATGATTCGCGCCGAACGCCCCACCGAAGGCGGCGGCGTCATCACGGTTGAAGCCGCGTTGCAATGGACCGACAGTTATCACGAAACGATGTTGTGCTTTACCAACAACATTCCTCAACGCGACGGCGGCACGCATTTGGCCGGATTCCGCGCCGCGCTCACACGGACCATTAATGGTTACGCCACAGAATCCGGCATCGCCAAGAAAGAAAAAGTCACCCTCACCGGCGACGACGCGCGCGAAGGCTTGACCTGCGTATTGTCGGTGAAAGTCCCCGATCCTAAATTCTCCAGCCAAACCAAAGACAAGCTCGTGTCTTCCGAGGTTCGGCCCGCTGTTGAGGCCGTGATTGCCGAGCAACTCGGGCAGTACTTCGAAGAACATCCGCAAGACGCAAAAAAGATCGTCGCCAAAGTCGTCGAGGCCGCTTCCGCTCGCGAGGCCGCCCGCAAAGCCCGAGAACTCACACGACGCAAAGGCGTTCTCGACATTACTTCGCTGCCCGGAAAGCTTGCCGATTGCCAAGAACGCGATCCCGGCTTGTCCGAACTGTTCATCGTCGAGGGCGATTCGGCGGGCGGCTCCGCCAAACAAGGCCGCGCTCGTCAATTTCAAGCCATTCTTCCTCTGCGCGGTAAAATTCTCAACGTCGAGCGCGCCCGTTTCGATAAAATGCTCGGATCGGCGGAAATCGGAACTCTTATCGCCGCTCTTGGGGCGGGAATCGGAAGTGAAGAGTTCGATCTCGCCAAAGTCCGCTATCACAAAATCATCATCATGACCGACGCCGACGTCGACGGAAGTCATATTCGAACTCTGCTGTTGACTTTCTTCTTCCGGCAAATGCCGCAACTCATCGAATCCGGGTATCTTTACATCGCTCAGCCGCCTCTTTACCGCATCAAGCGCGGAAACGCCCGCGAGCGTTATCTTAAAAACGATCGGGCTCTTGAAGAATACTTAACAGACGCCGGGTTGGTTGATCTTACGCTTGAAACCGCCGATGGGCTTCAGCTTCAAGGCGAGCGTCTTCGCATCATCGTCGAACATGCTCGCGCCGCTCGTCATCAGCTTGATCCTCTTGCCCGCAAAGTCGGCGGCATGGATATCGTCGAGCAAGCCGCCATTGCCGGAGCGCTTGATTCTTCTCTTCTCGGCGACGTCGCCCGCGCCGGAGAAGCCGTCGCCGCACTGGCTCAAAGGCTGAACGCTCTCGCCGGAATCAACGGGGACGCTCCTTCAGGATGGCGCGGCGCAGCAACCGCCGATGGAGGGCTTATCGTCTCTCGCATCAGTCGCGGCGTTACGCATCGTCACGCCCTTGACAGCGATCTTTTGCGCAGCGGCGACGCGCGGCGGCTCGCAAGTCACCTTGCCGAGCTGAATCCGATCTTTAAAGAACCCGCAAAGCTTTTCGAAAAAGGCAAGGAAACCAGAATTCTCACAGGCCCCGTCGGGCTTGTCCAGGCGGTTATGGAGCTTGGGCGACGCGGCGCAACCATTCAGCGTTATAAAGGTCTCGGCGAGATGAACCCAGAGCAGCTCTGGGAAACCACTCTTGATCCGACTCGAAGAACCTTGCTTCAAGTCCGCGTCAATCACGTCGACGATGCGGAAGAGGTCTTCTCAACGCTTATGGGCGACATTGTCGAACCCAGACGTGAGTTCATTCAGAACAATGCTCTCAAGGTCTCCAACCTCGACGTGTGATCACAAGACCTCGCCCTTCATAAAACAGACCGGATTAAAAGGGTCCAGGGACTGTGTTCCTGGTCGCTCGGGATCATAAGGGGGGAGCGAAAGCCCCCCTTATTCGCGAAGCGATCCTCTCCTGGAATCTTGGAATTTTTAATCTTTTTCCGCACGCAAACTTCTACAGACAAACAGTTTCCAACACTTCTCCGCAAATCCAAGGGGGGGACTTTCGTCCTTGGCCCGAGCGACTGGAAACACAGTCTCTGGGCCCCTTTAATTCTATTTTCTTATTCGGAAAACCACAAAAAAGGTTTGACGCGATGGATATCCTCGTGATTGGCGGAGGAATTTCGGGGTTGTCGCTGGCATGGGGGCTTCACCGTCGAGGACTTGAAGTTGGAATTGCTGAGAGTTCCAACCGCTGGGGCGGTTTGATCGCCACACAACGCGAAGATGGTTTCCTCGTCGAACAAGGCCCGAACTCGACAATGCAGAAGCCGGGACGTCCTGAAGACGCTCTTGGGCGATTGGTCGAGTCGTTAAATTTATCTGCGTCTCTGATCGAAGCGGGCGCAGCGGGAAAACGACGTTACGTGATGCGTGACGGACGGCTTTTGCCTTTGCCGGGATCGCCTCCGGCGTTTGTGACGACATCGCTGTTTTCTCTGAAAGACAAGCTGCGTTTGTTGGCCGAACCCTTTATTCGACGCGGAGACGCCGAAGAAACAATCGCGGCGTTTGTCCGGCGACGTTTGGGAAACGCTTTTCTTAACTATGCCGTACAGCCTTTTATCTCCGGCGTGTACGCAGGCGACGCGGAACGCCTTTCCGTGCGCGCGGCGACGCCACGGATTCATGCTTTGGAAACAAAGTACGGCTCTCTTATTCGTGGAGCAATTGCCCTTGGAAAGATTGCGCGCAACGCGGGAATGCCTGCGGGACGCCTGATCTCGTTTGAGGACGGGATGGAGCGTCTTCCGCGCGCGCTGGCCGAGGCTCTTCCCGCAGAGCGTCGTTGGCTGGGGCGAACGGTGACGGCGATTCTTCCGGACGCTCAAGAGGGATGGCGCGTGCGTTGGCGCGCAACCTCGTCCGTCATCGGAGCGCCCGCCGAAGGCGAAATAGTGGCGCGTCGCATCGTGTTGTCGGTTCCGGCGGATGCGGCGGCGAATTTGGTTGAACCTCTGTCGGCGGAAACCGCCGCGCGTCTCCGTTCAATTTTCTATGCGCCGATTGTTTCAGCGGCGTTTGCGTGGCCAAAGAACGCAATCGGCCATACTCTGGACGGCTTCGGTTTTCTGATTCCTCGCGTGGAAAAACGGCGACTGTTGGGCGGATTGTTTTCGACCGCGCTGTTTCCCGGTCGAGCGCCAATCGACCACAGCCTTGTGACGGCGTTCATCGGCGGCAGCATGGACCTTGACGCCGTAAAATTGTCTGATTCAAACCTGATCGACGTCATGACGCAAGACTTAAACGAGGCTCTGACGATCACGGCTCGACCAGATCGAGTTTGGTTGACGCGATACGCGCAAGCGATTCCGCAATACACTCTCGGGCATTTGGAAAAGACCGAGACAATCTCGGAGTTGTCACAAGCTCATTTCGGATTAAGCTTCCGCGCCAGTTGGAGCGGCGGCGTCTCCGTGGCCGACTGCATCCGCAACAGCGAGCTTCTATGCGAAAAGTTAACACACTGAGAACGAAAAAGGTTTAGAGACCACTTTCCCGGCCGTAGAAAATTACAAGAAGGGTTTTCATCCTTGGCCCGAAAGACTGGCTTGGCCCGAAAGACTGGGAACACAGTCCCTGAATCCTTTTCGTTTGTTGTTTAAAGTGTACGTCGTCGCGCTCCCCAAATCGAGCGCAACGGCATCAGACGCGGCCTATTCAATCCGAATGCGGCCTATTCAATCCGATGAAGCCCTCCAAGCTTTCTTTCGGCTTCTTGATCGCCACAGCGTCTGTTCAGAAAACGCCTCACAACGATAACCACGTTGCGTCTTGTAAAAAAATACGCCGATAATACGCCGAACCTTCTCCTCCACCACAAACCATCGGCGCTTCCTTCATGTTCCGCACCGCAGAACTCGGCCGTAAGGTCTCGAAAGAAGATTACGACGCAATTGCACCGGCATTGCGCATCGACTTGCTGGAGCTGCAACAAAAGCTCCGCGCCGCCGACTTTCCAACCATCATCGTCTTCGCCGGAGTCGACGGCGCAGGGAAAAATCAGACCGTCAATCTGCTCAACGAGTGGATGGACCCTCGTTGGATCGTCACCCGCGCCTACAGCGAACCCTCCGACGAAGAGCGCGAACGCCCCGAATATTGGCGTTATTGGCGCGACCTCCCCCCAAAAGGACGAGTCGGGTTGTTCTTGCGCTCGTGGTACTCGGCTCCGACCCTCGACGCCGCCTATGGTCGAATCTCTTCCACCGGTTTCGATGAACGCCTCGACCGCATTTTGAGTTATGAAACCTGTCTTGCGGACGACGGCGCCTTTATCCTCAAATTCTGGCTCCATCTCAGCCGCAAAGCTCAAAAGCGGCAACTCGCCAAGCTCTCCGACGACCCAAACGAGAGCTGGCGCGTCACGGAAGCAGACTGGAAGCACTGGAAAATGTACGACCAGTTCATCAGCGCCGCAGAACGAGTCATCACCAGAACCGGCACAGGATCCGCTCCTTGGATGATCATTGAGGGCGAAGACAGACGTTATCGAGAATTGGCGGTGCTCACCGCATTTCGAGACGCCGCCCGACGCCATCTGGAGCTGCGCGCGCTGCAACGCCAAACCCACGACCAAATCCGCCGCGCCGAACGAGGAAGCGAACACAACCCCGAACAAGATCAAGTCGAAACGTCACGCCGCGCCGCTCTGCCGATTGAGGCCGAAACGCCTCATCCAACAACCGCCCTCCATGCGCCAACCAACCTACAACCATCGATTCTAGCATCACTCGACATGAGCCGCGCCTTAAGCAAACCTGAATACGATGACGCCGCCAGTCGCCTCACCGCCCGGCTCAACACGCTCTACCGAAAGGCCAAAGAGCGCGGCGTCAGCACCGTGTTGGTGTTCGAAGGCTGGGACGCCGCCGGAAAGGGGGGAACCATTCGTCGAATCACCGCTGCAATGGACGCTCGGGATTATGCGGTCATTCCAATAGCCGCCCCCACCGACGAAGAACGCGCACATCACTATCTCTGGCGTTTTTGGCGTCATTTATCGCGCGCCGGGCGCGTAACGATTTTTGATCGTTCATGGTACGGGCGCGTCTTGGTGGAGCGCGTCGAGAAATTAGCCACAGAGCCGGAATGGAGACGCGCCTACGCCGAGATCAGCAATTTCGAACAGCAATTGATTGATCACGGAGTAATTCTGGTCAAGTATTGGATGCACATTACACCGGAAGAGCAATTGGCGCGGTTTGAACGCCGCGCGAATATCCCTTACAAACGATGGAAGCTGACGGAAGAGGATTGGCGAAACCGAGACCACTGGGCTCACTATGAAGCCGCAGTGACGGATATGATCGGAAGAACCAGCACGCGAGCCGCGCCATGGCGCTTGATTGAAGCCAACGATAAGAACTATGCGCGCGTCAAAGTTCTGGAAACGTTATGCTACAGCCTTGAAGATGGATTAAAACGCGCAAAAAAATGAAACTCAAGAAGGGCCACGCGACAAGAAAGCATAGTCTCTGGCCCTTCAATTTTTATTCGATTTTATTTGCGTCCAAACAAATTTGTTGGCTCTCCTTGCCCAACGACGAGAACGTCACAGGATCTGCGCCCGTCATCCACACTTGCGCCTTCAATCCTCGCAATCGCTCAAACAACGCCTCCCGTCGTCCCGGATCCAAATAAGCCGCCACCTCATCCAACAACAAAATCGGGGGATGCCCTCGCTCGTCCGCAATCACCCCCGCCGTCGCCAAAACCAACGAGATCAACAACGCCTTCTGCCCGCCCGTCGAACACACCCCCGCCGAAACCACCGCTCCCCTCACCCGCAACGACGCTAAAAAATCGCTCCGATGCGGACCAAACCGCGTCATCCCGGCTTCCATATCCCCCCCGCGCCCATGACGCAGAGATTTTCTCACCCGGTCCTCAACCGTCAACGCCGGAGCCTCCCGCAATCCCCCCTCGACATCTCCGGAAACCTCCACAACCGCCGCCGGAAAAGGCCCCTCCGCCGTCAAACATCGCGCCGTCAAACGTCGCGCCAAATCCAAGCGCGCCGCAGCAATCGCAACTCCAGACGTCGCCATTTCATCTTCCAAACCATCCAACCAAGCATCCGCGCGTCCGCCAGCTCCTCGCCCTTCGCTTAACAATCGCGCACGCTCTCGCAGAGCCTTATCATACCGATTCAAACGCCCCGCATGCGCCGGATCAAACCCAAAGACCAAACGATCCAAAAATCGACGACGCCCATTCCCGCCCTCTTGAAACAGACGATCCATCTGCGGCGTCAACCAAACCATAGCCACATATTGCGCCAGCGCTGTCTGGCCTCGCAATGCGCGACCATCAAGATGAACCGTTCGCCGCTCGCCGCCGCTTCGGACGCCCGCACGCGCCGTTGCGGCTCCGGTTCCGATATCCATCACGCCCGCCGTCGTCATCAACGACGACGCAACCGCCCAACCCTCTGTTGCGCCGATCTGCGTCAGCTCCGACAACCGCGCTCGCCGCAACCCGCGACCCGGAGTCAATAAACTCAAGGCTTCCAACAGATTGGTCTTTCCCGACCCATTCGGACCCGTCACCGTCACCAACAAACGCCCTACGGTCACGCACATTGTCCCATAGCTACGAAAGCGCGTGAGAATCAGACGACGAACGGCGTGACGCCCAGAATCAAACATTTCGTCACGATCATTCGACATTTGTATGTTCCGGCTTAACTTGACGACATGACCTTTCGACTTTGCGGAGCAAAGTTATTTGTAGAGCAAAATTCTTGGCGTAAAAATCAAGCAGGGCCAACGACCGAGAACACAGTCCCTGGCCCCGTCTAATTTCCAAACCTCGTTTTCTGATCTGCGACCTTTAAGAGCCTGTCCGGGAACATTGATATCCGGGAACATTGATATTCTTTTCAGACAGGCTCTAAGAAACTTCACGCCCTTGAAATACAGCCGGACGACGCGCTTGCAACGCAGCCAATCCTTCATAACAATCAGGACTGCTAAAAACGCGCCGCCGCGCCTCTTCCAACATCTCTAAATCCGCCGGAGCCGCCGCGCCATCCACGTCGGCCAAAGTCGTCACGCCAACCTTCAAAGCAGTCACCGCCATCGGCGCCAAAGAGACAACGCGCCGAGCGCAACTCAAAACCACGGCCTCAATCCGGTCAAAGGGAACAACCGCCGCAATCATTCCAAGACTCAAAACACGCTCCGCCGCAATCGGAACGCCGACAAACAACATCTCATTCAGCATTTTGCGCGGCATGGCGTTCATAAACGTCGGAAATCCCGTAATATGATAGGGAATTCCGAGTTTCGCCGGAGTAACGGCAAATGTGACATTCGGCGCGGCGAAAATAACGTCACACGCAAAAACAACCTCACACCCACCGCCCCAAACACCGCCTTCAAGCAACGCAAGGACCGGGCAAGAAAGAGATTTGATGCGACGAACGAAGGCGCGCAGAGGATCATCCCACTCGACAGGGTCTTTTCCCGCGCGCGGCAACTCGCCGACGTCGTGCCCCGAAGACCAAATCGACACTCCAGGCGCGGCGCGCAGAATCACAACGCGGCGTTTTTGCCGTTCAGCTTGGTCGAGCGCCGCTATGGCCGCGCCAACCAAATCGCGACTAAGGGCGTTGCGACGCGCAAGGTCATTGAGCGTCAGAGTCGCGACGCCGTCTTCATCGACTTCGAAAGAAACCGGAGACTGCAATTAACCAAGCTCCAGAGACGTGACGCCGAAAATTCGGTCCCGGGGCAAAGCAGGCAAAGGCCCTGCGTACATACGCACAGTCTCAAAGATCGGCGTCAACCCCAAGCGCGACATTAATGAAGATGCGGCGCGATTGACCTCGGGAATATCGATGAACAACCTTTGTCCGACGGCGGCCTCAACCAGAGCGTCCATCAGAGCGGACGCGGCGTCGGCGTCATCGGCGAACAAAGGACCGATTCTCAACCCCTGAGCCGCAGAACGCAAACACCCATATCCCGCCAAGCGCCCATTCCGACGCAATCCATAAGCGATATGAGAAGGATAATGTAGCCAGGAATCAAGAAATTTACGACGCGACACAGGAAAATGACGAACGTCGTAGGCCAAAACTTCATCAAAGCTAAAACCGGACAAAAGCTCGACGCCAAGGGCGCTGGAAGGCTGCACCGGCTTGGCCTCAATAACTCCGGAATACCGCGACGTGTGATAGGCCGGAACAAACCCGGCTCTTCGATAGACGTCTTGCTGTTTCAGCACGCCATCAAGGCCGATCGTGCGAACGCCATCAAGATAGGCCATTCCTGCGTGCCATAGACGAAGACCGAAACCGCGTCCCCTCCATTCCGGGCGAACCATGTAGAAGCCCAAGAAACCGTAGGAACGGTCATACACCACGGCCGACAGACTGGCCACCAACTGATTGTTGACGAAAACACCCAGAAATCCTTCCGGATCCGTGGTGTAGAAAGCGTCGGCGTCACCGTCTCCGGGAGCCCAGCCTTCAGTTTCCGCCCAGCCGACGGCAATTTCCAGCTCAGAGCGCGTCAATCGACGAATCGTCAACGCCATGCCGCGCCCCCCCAGAGAAACTTTCCACCCAACACTGTCAGACCTGAAGAGGACATGGCTTAAACAATAGCGTTAATGGAAACATTCGTTCATATTGCGTGACGCGCAACGAGGAAGCCTTTTAGACTTACCTTTTGCCGACGACCGAAGCGATATTAGCCTGTTCCTGCTGCTTTGCGCAATGACATGAATCATCCTGTTTTCCGTAATTTCACTTCCATTTTTTTAGACGCCGCCGAAGCGTTACGACAAGCGCAAAAAAACGAATACAATAATGCAGCCTTCCGCTGCTCATTTGGTTTCTGACGACCTATTAGGTCGACCAAATTTAAAACTCAAACCTTACGGCCTCGGCCCGACCAAAGGCCAAATGGCCTTTGGGAACAATAACCTGACGCCAATTCAGCATTTTCAACTCGATATTCCGAGCATCGACGCTATTCGCCGCGACAATCCAACACGCCGATATGCGTCATAACACAACGTTGCTCTGTGCGCTGCGGCATTGCGCGTGCAATAAGAGCGTCCACAACACAAGCAAAAGGATAATACAGAGTCGCCGCCACCGGACATAATCTTGTATGTTGAACACTCGACAACGCTAAAGTCAATGGGCCTTGCCCAACCGAGAAAACTTTATGACGCACGCTTCCGGCTTCATGAAACAAACGATCCAGCCCCTCGCTGGTGAACCTCATGTAGTCGTGCGGCTCCGGAGTAAACTGATCCACAAAATTCGTGCCGATCAAGACAGAGCCACGGCTCACACGCCGCATCTCTCGGATCAACGGCAAAACATTCCAAATGTGACCTAAGACAAAAAGCAACATAACGACGTCATAGGACTTATCCGGAAACGGCAAGGGTTTTTCCAAGTCCACCTGAACCATGCCCTCGTCTTTTGGTTCATAGTCGCAGAACGTAATTTTGTTGGCTCGACTGCTATCAAGAAACCGATAATAGCTCGATGATCGATTCCGCGCGCCAAGATCCAACACATCGCCATAAATCGGAGTCCCATCAATGCGGCTATTAAACGTTGCGCGTAAAACAGATTTCCCACGCATCAACTCCCGCACAACCGTCGGGCGATGAATAGAATTGGCCTCGATGCGGGCAACAATGGCGTCGTAACCGCACTCCGTCATAACTCCCCTCCTTGATTCGTTTTTTACGCTATGAAATTGCTTACGAACATCGCCTCAACAGAGATTCCCAAAAAAACACCCAACCTCGCCGCAAATCCACTCGAAAAGCATTGTGACCTAGTAACATCTCTTTTTTAAACTTGCGAGACGCTTCTTTCGCTTTTATTTCGAAGACTCACCTCCCCTCCCCGCATCAACGCGCTGAAAGAAGACTCGCCCTGTCAGATCGAAACTCAGGAAAAGCTTATCGGCGCTTTATTCTTATGGCTTCAACGAACCAAAACGACCGTCGCGCCTTCGGTCGTCACAAACTCCAAGCCGTGGCCCGCCAAAACAAACGTCTTGTTTTGGCAGGCTCGGAGCAAAACATACATGACTTTTTGAATTAAAATTTCTAAATAAAATTAAAGGGTTTCAGAAACCGACAAAAAAACTCCCGAATAATCGACGCATATCCTTAATTTCCGTATAAAGAATCAAAAGGACCCAGAGACTGTTTCCCAGTCGGTCGAACCAAGGACGAAAGCCCTCTCCCCCCCTATTCGCAAAGCGACTCTCCCCTGGAATCGTTTGATTGTAATACTTGCACCAACGAACCGAATGTTTGACGCATTCGACGACGCGCACGCGCGCGCGCCGCCGCAGTCGCGGCGAAAACCGTCGCATGAGATGAAGCATTCAAGCGCGACGATATTATAGATCATCTTGGAACCATCGAGAAAAACGACCACAAGACGCCAGAAGCCTAGAATAAGCTAAAAAACACACGATTCCAGAGGAAGATCATTCCTTGAATGAAAGGACTTTCATTTTATCTTTATGATCATAAGCGGTCGCAGGCTTATCTATTTAACCCTTAATGGGATTGACCTGGCGTAGGCATCATTCCCGGTGCAAATGTTTTTTTGAACACTTTTTCATTCTCCCTTTGCATTGCGTAGTCCTTCGGCATATACGCCCACCATACGATTGCATTCAGAGCAGCCAGGAGAGACGCATTATGACACAGCAAAAAAACAATCGTCATGCGTCGAAAACACCGAGTCTCCTGTTCATCAACCGCGTTTTTCCTCCTAATCATGGGGCTTCGGGCCGCGTTTTAGCCGATCTTGCCGAACGTTGCGCCCGATCCGGATGGCGCGTCACCGTGTTGACGGACGGCCCCATCGAACCGCTTCCCGAGTTTTGTAGAACGCTCTCCCTTCGTGTGATTCGCACCGGAAGCGGCAGCGTCGCCGCTCCCGACGCACTTGGATACATTGCCGCGCTTGGACGACTATTATGGCGCGGCCTTCGGCTTGAGCCCCATGACGCCGTAGTGTCGCTCACGGACCCGCCTTTTTTGGCGGCTGTCGGCGCGTTCTTGGCGTTCGTCAAGCGCTCAGCCGCCATCCACTGGAGCCATGATCTTCATCCCCATCTCTTCCCGACCATCGGCGTGCGCTTGCCCAGCGCAATCCAAGCCATTCTAACGGCTTTGGCCGTTTGGATATGGCGCAGGCAACACTGCGTAATCGCTATTGGACGATGCATGGCCGCTCGATTGCGCAAAGACGGCGTTCCGACAGAGCGAATCCGCGTGTTGCCCAATTGGCCGGATCCGAGCGTCTTTCCTTTGAAATCGCCGCGTTGCGCCTCGACGTCCTCTCCTTTCGTCGTGGCCTATTCGGGAAATTTCGGCTTGGCGCATCCTTTGTCGGCGGTGTTGGACGCAGCGGCGATTTTGGAAAAAACCGCGCCGGACGTGCGTTTTCTTTTGATTGGAAACGGTCGAGGCCATCCTCGCGTGGAACAGGCTTTACGCAATCGTCCTTTGGCGTCGGTTTCGCTGCTGCCGTGGCGACCGGCGGAACGCTTGGCTGAAACTCTGGCGGAGGCTGATCTTCATGTGGCGACTTTGGCTCAAGACGCTGAAGGTTTGATGGTTCCGTGCAAAGTGGCGAGCGCGTTGGCGGCGGGAAGGCCGTGTGTGTTTTTGGGCCCAAGCAATTCCGAGGCGGCGCGAATCATTCGCACAGAGGAGTGCGGCTTAACATTGGCGGCTGACGATGGAATCGGTTTGGCTGAAGCGATTTTGACGTTGCGGAATGATGTGAAAACATGGAGCGCCATGGCTGAGCGCGCGACGCAAACAGGAAGAATTTGGACAGCGGATCGCGCTGCTCAAATATTCCTCTCTGAAATCGCCGAACCTTTGTTGGCGCGAAAGAAAAGAGACAAAATTTTGTTGAACCCAATTCTGAATAAAAATTAAAAAGGTTCGGGGACCGTGTTCTCTCGCCGCCCTTGGCCCGAGCAACCGGAAATATAGTTCTTGAACCCTTTTAATTTTTATTTTCTATTTATACTCCGTCCCATTGAGAACTCGACAGAAACTCCAAAGGAATCGGGGCTCCGCCCTCGACCCGCCAAAGGCCGGGAGGCCTTTGGAAACCATGACTTGGAGTTTGTAACGACCGAATGAGAGTGGACCGTTTCAATTCGGGAAGGCCGCATGATTCTCGGATTCTCAACCGAACGGAGTATAGAACCAACGCTGAAAATAAAAAGGGTCCAGAAACTGTGTTCCCAGTTGCTCGGACCCTTTTAATTTTAAGACCTGACGCTCGCCCGACGCTATAATATCCCCTCTCCTCCGGTTTCCCTCACGTCCCCTCAACATGGAGACATCCAATGATCTATGATCACATGGTGAGACTCCTCGAAACCAACGCCAGTCCCAATGGCGACCTCACCAACGCCGATCTCAGCAACCGCCCCCTCATCGGCGCCGATCTTCGCCGCGCCAATCTATCCCACGCCATACTCACCGGCGCCGCTCTGATTCAAGCCAACCTCTCTCACGCTGTTCTCATCGATGCAGACCTCGCCGGAGTCGATTTTACCGACTCCGACCTCACCGGCGCAGATTTCTCCGGCGCCAACCTGCGCGACGCCATATTCCGCCGCGCCAAACTTACCGGCGCCTGCATGCTCCAAGCCGAAGTCCACGGAGCAGACTTCTCCGACGCCAAAGCCGAAGGAGCCTATCTCGGCGTGCGTCACTCTTGGCCTAAAGCAGAAGACTTGATCCGCGACGGTCTGCTGGATTCCAACGGTTTCGCTTGATCTTCCAAAGGCCCCCGCGCGTGAAGAAAAAACCTTCCCTTCCGCACGCAGCCTCCCATGCTGCGACGTCAAACCGCAGTCCCCTTTTTGCTGCCATGCAGCGTTTTTAGTTGCCGTTAACGTCAAAAAAGCCTAATGGCGGCATGACCGTTGCGCGCGCCCTCTGCGCGAATAGCTTCGATAAAGCATAGATGTCTTAGGACGCTCGACGGTTCAAAAGGCAAAAGAGGCGAAAATGACGGTACGAACAAGGAACAAGAAGCTGTTGGCTTGGGTTGAGGAAATCGCCAACAAATGTAAGCCGGAGCGCGTGCATTGGTGTGACGGCTCCCAAGAAGAGTACGACCGCCTCTGCGCCTCGATGGTGGAAAGCGGCACTTTTGTTCGCCTAAACCCGGAGAAACGGCCTAACTCGTTCCTTTGCCGCTCAGATCCCGGAGACGTGGCGCGCGTCGAAGACCGCACTTTCATTTGCTCCTCTCGAAAAGAAGACGCCGGACCGACAAACAACTGGGTCGATCCGAATGAAATCAAAGTCACCCTCGACCGCCTGTTCGACGGGTGCATGCGCGGACGCACGATGTACGTCGTGCCCTTCAGCATGGGACCGCTCGGCTCCACCATCTCCCACATCGGCATCCAGATCAGCGACTCGCCCTACGTCGCCGCCAACATGCGCATCATGACCCGCATGGGACAGGCCGTGTTGAACGAGCTTGGCGATTCAGACTTCGTGCCTTGCCTGCACTCCGTCGGCGCTCCGCTCAGCGACGGCCAAACCGACGTCGCGTGGCCCTGCAACGCAGATCATAAATACATCGTTCACTTCCCCGAAGAACACAAAATCGTTTCTTTCGGCTCGGGTTACGGTGGGAACGCCTTGCTCGGAAAGAAGTGCTTTGCCCTCCGCATCGCCTCGGCCATGGGCCGAGAGCAGGGGTGGTTGGCCGAGCACATGCTGATTCTGGGCGTGGAAAGCCCCGAAGGCGAAAAGACCTACGTCGCGGCCGCCTTCCCTTCGGCTTGCGGCAAAACCAACTTCGCAATGTTGGTGCCTCCCAGTAATTTCGAGGGCTGGAAGGTCCGAACCATCGGCGACGACATCGCTTGGATCAAACCGCAATCTGACGGCTCTTTACGAGCGATCAACCCAGAAGCAGGCTTCTTCGGCGTGGCGCCCGGCACCAGCCTGAAGTCCAATCCGAACGCTCTTCTGACGCTCAACAGCAACGTCATCTTCACCAACTGCGCCCTCACAGACGACGGCGACGTGTGGTGGGAAGGGCTCACCGACGACGCTCCTGCGCACTTGATCGATTGGCAGGGCAAAGATTGGACTCCCGCCGCCGGTCGCCCGGCAGCGCATCCCAACGCTCGTTTCACGGCTCCGGCCAACCAGTGCCCCAGCATCGACCCGGCATGGGAAGACCCCGCCGGCGTCCAGATTTCGGCCTTCATCTTCGGCGGTCGGTTGTCGAAAACCTTCCCGCTGGTCTTTGAAGCGACGGATTGGCGGCAAGGCGTTTACTGGGCGGCGACCATGGGATCGGAAGCCACGGCGGCCGCCGTCGGCCAAGCCGCAATTCGCCGCGACCCCTTCGCCATGTTGCCGTTTTGCGGCTACAACATGGGCGATTATTGGAACCATTGGCTGAGCTTCGAAAATAAAATCAAGACGCTTCCACGGATTTACCGGGTTAACTGGTTCCGCAAAGACGAGCGCGGAAAGTTCGCATGGCCGGGATTCGGCGACAACATGCGAGTTCTGAAGTGGATCGTTGATCGCGTCCACAATCGCGCTCCGGAGCCGTTGACCAGTCCGTTCGGTTACATGCCTCACTATGCGGATTTGAACTGGGCCGGTCTTGATTTCCCGGTCGAGAAGTTCTCGAAGATCATGAATATTGATCGTGAAGAGGCAAAGGCCGAAGCGCGCGATCAGGCCGAGTTGTTTGATCGATTCGGGCGCCATCTGCCTGAAGAACTTGAACAAGAGCGTCAAAACTTGCTCAAACGTCTGGAGACGGCTCCGACGACGTGGACTGTGTCGTAATGTCTTTTTACGCCGCTGTAGGTTTCCCAACCTCCGGCGGCAAGCAAATAAAAATTAAAAGGATCCAGCGGCTGGGAATACAGCCCCTGGATCCTTTTTAATTTCGTTTGTTCACCCCATTCGATTGAGGCCTCAGGAAACATGCGGCCTCTCCGAATTAAAACGGCCCACTCTCATTCGGTCGTCACAAACTCCAAGTCATGGTTTCCAAAGGCCTCCCGGCCTTTGGCGGGTCGAGGGC
>CAUYUA010000271.1:0-14058 GCA_963575675.1 Azospirillaceae bacterium | reverse complement strand
AAATTCGTGAGGATAATCGTTTTCCGCCTCCCCTGCATTGGATGAACACTCTGTGGATTGCCGCATTCGGGGATCCCGGAATTTTTAGGCCCGCCGTGCAAGAATATTGGCAACGCTGGCTGCGTCCCATGGCGCGCCCCGACGCCAAAGCCGTGCTTGATCGTTTGCTGCCCGCTCAAGTTTACGTTCCGCGACGCTCGACGGATGAACTCTCCCGCATCGCGCGAGTGATGAACGAAAGCGACATTCCGGTGGCGTTCAATAGTTTTCATCCACGCAGCGGCATGTCTTATCTACACATCAACAACGCCGCCAAAGAGTTCCTAGGCGTCGAATACGGTCGAATCGGTCAAGAAAACAAGTATCTTCCAATTGATCTCGAATCCGTCCGAGGCGCTCTGTGGTTGTATTTTTACGGTTTCGATCATGCCGACAATCCCCAGGGACTGGTTGACGGAGCCTACAACCGGCAGTTCATCATTAGCGAATTGCACATGTGCGATCGCATTTATGTTGCTCGGCCTCAAAACACGCGGTGGGTCGGAAAACTTCCAGAGAACTACTTCGAGATTCAAGATTTCATCACCGAAGTGTGGTTCAACAACGCCTACGCCGCCGAGGTCGCGCGGATAGAACACATTAATAAGCTGGTGCTTGAAGGCGCGCTTCAGCCTCCTCGACATCGCCACGTTGAGCTGATTCCGGTGCAGGTTTGTCATCATTACGGGTATTTCGATTATTTCATCGAACAACGCGGCGTTTATGACAGCGCCTATCAAATCGCCAGCCAAACTTTATCGGAACGCGAGTTCAATATCACAAGCATAGAAGCTATGCCTGAAACGGCAAAACTTAACCCCGCAACGCCTTGAAGCTTGCTCCAACTTTCGCCTTCCAAGCCTGCGTCGTCACATTAAAAGAGTCCGGAGGCTGCGTTCTTGATCGTGGAGAGATCATAAGGGGAGAGCGCAAGCCCCCCCTTGTTCGCAAAGCGATCTTCCTCTGGAATCGCCGGAAATGATCACCGAAAATGTTAGACCATTCTCTTTTTCAGCAATTCAGGAATACAGTCACTGGCCCCTTTTAATTTTCATTTTCCAAAACAAGAGCCCGCAAGGGTTACTCACTGATGTTAAATATTTTATGAAACTTCGCCACAGTAATCAATCGCTTCACGTCGTTTCGCGCCCCTCGAATGCTGAAGTCCAAATTCCTCTTCTGCGCAGTGTCGCGAGCGATAATAAACATCCCCAAACCAGACGAATCAACAAACTCAAGGCCCGACAGATCGAACACAACGCGATGCCCCTGAGGCCCTTCAAAAGCAGCAATGACATTTCTAAATTTCTCATGATCCGCGAACGTCATACGCCCGCTCAGATAAATTTCGGTGACCGTTCCAACGCTTTTAATTTTATACTCCATGCCCCCCCCTTAAGACACAACGGTTTTCATTTAGAGCCCATCAGAACAAAACGCCAATGTTCCCAGAGACTTCCAGAAACGCCACCTGTCGAGACCAAAACAAGAACAACATAACAAGGCCACAACCAAGAGACATCCTCCACCGGAGGGTCATCAGAACCATTGGAAACATTAGTGTTTTCTTCGAATAGGCTTCCAGCTCCTTACTGTCACGCTATCATGGATAGCCTAATTTTGCCATGGCAACATGAGGCTTCTTATCAATAACGCGGACAAATCAGAGACTGCCAAGAGAAGATATCTTTGATATCAAATGGTTGCAATAGAAACACACAGAAATTAGAGTATAATCGGTTTCGATTGCGAATTAAATCCTTCTCTCCCAAAGCTTGAGTTCAACACCATCATAATTAAACCGGATTTCAGATTAAGGCCGGGGAAACTTTGGAGACCATGGCTTAATTTGTAACAACCCAAAATAAGTGAAGTTTTTATCGATCGACGCCTCTTAACGCCTCTTAATTTGACACCATTGCGCTTAATTCGCTTCTTTCCTTGATTCGATTCCCGACTTAAGTTTTAGAACCATTTTCCACAAGAACCATTGATATTTTCTCCGAACAGGCTTTTAAAGAAACGCTATGACACTTTGATAAGAATGCTACACTGCGAAAACTGCGTCGTTTTTGCATGACGCCTTTTGCCGGAGAGTTCTTTCATGAACGCATCGGACCAAGCGCCTGTTGACTCCAGCGTCCTCGATAAAGACGCGGGCTCTCTCGTTCTTTACTTAATTTCGTCACGCCTGGAGCCCTTTTTCCACACATCCGGATTCGTGCGCAAAAACGAATATGACGTCGTCGTCAGAAACCTGATGAAGGAATTGCGTTTATCGCCACCGCAATTGCAAAAATTCTCGCCACAAGCCGTTTCGCCTCCACTTCCTCCACCCTCGGAACGAAGACGCCACCATCTCGGTCGTCTGCTGACCTCGATCATCCTGGTGCGCCAAGGCCAACACTTTTTCTCCGCCGCACAACCCGGAGCTTTCCGCGCCCTCACCACCCGTCTGCCCAACATTTTGCGCGCAGCGATCGCAGACGAAGCAACCTATGAGACCATGAACACAGAAGCCAAACAGATTTTGGCCGAAGCGGGAAGTGGTTCCGAAGCGCAAATCTGGGCGGTTTTACACGCAAACCGCCAACTTGACAGCCGCGCAACCAAACTGTCGGCCCAAACTCTGGTCGCTCTGGCGCCGCAAGGACAAATCACCGCCGCAGCCGCCGAAATTATTGATCAAATCTTTCCCGCCTCTTCCTTGCGTGTGATTCTCCGGTGCTTCCTGACCGAATCTCTTGAACTGGCGAAACGCCACGGAAAAAACACGCCGATTGAAGCGTTTGGCGCCCCATTGTTGAACGATCTGACGATTATCGCGCAGACTCTGACCGAGGGAGAGCAGATATGAGCGGTCTCGGCATGCACGTCGCCGGTTGCACTCACGTCGGCCAAGTTCGAAAACATAATGAAGATCGTTTTGAACTCAGCTCCGGCCTTGGATTGGCCGTGGTGTGCGACGGCATGGGCGGACACGGCGACGGCGAGATCGCCAGCCAAACCGCCGTGGAAGCCATTTTCGACTTCATCTTGGAGTATGATCCGAGTCTCGACGAACAGTCCTTTTCGAACGCCGATTCACCCGTCGATCCCGCGCAATCCGCTTGCGCCGTGGTTCGTCAAGCCGTCGTCTTGGCCAATCGTCGCCTACACAGCCTGAATGAAGAGCGGGATCTCCCTCCCGGACGCGGCATGGGAACCACCGCCGTCGGCATCTGGCTGGTGGAAGGCAAAGACCAAGTCGTCGTCTTTCATGTCGGCGACAGCCGAGCCTATCTTATCCGTAATGGCGTCGCGATTCAGTTGACCCGCGACCACAGCGTGTGGCAGGTCTGGGCTGATAACGGACGAGTCGGCGCAGAACCCCGACGCAACCTTATCATCAGAGCGCTGGGCGTATCCGATGATCACGACGCCGCTCCGGATATTACACTCATCAGCGCCTTTCCATCCGATGTGATCGTTTTATGCTCCGATGGTTTGCACTCACTCGTTTCAGATAAGGATATCGCAGAAATCGCCACTCAAGCCCATGGACGAAACTCAGAGGCAATGTCTCGAGTCGCGGAATCCCTGGTTGAAAAGGCCAACCAACAGGGCGGAACAGACAACGTCACTGTCGTCGTCGCCGCCTTCGAACAGTTCTAAAAAACCGAGTGAATCGCGATCAAGCCACGATGCTTGATCGCGTGAGAACCTCCGACTGAGTTAACCCGCCCCCACGCACAATGTTCCTGCCTCCCTCCTTTTTGGATGAGCTTCGCGCTCGCATCCCATTGTCGGAGCTGATCGGACGCCGCGTGCGTTTGATCCGCGCCGGTCGCGAGTATAAAGCTTGCTGCCCTTTCCATCACGAAAAGACCCCCAGCTTCACCATCAATGATCAGAAAGGCTTTTTTCATTGCTTCGGGTGCGGAGCACACGGCGACGCCGTCGGCTTTAAGATGCGCATCGACAATATTGATTTTTATGAGGCCATAGAATCACTCGCTCAAGAGGCCGGATTAACGATCCCACGCCAATCCCCGGGCGAACACGCCAAACATAAACAAGAAAAAACCCTCTATGACGCCCTTGAGTCTGCGACTCGCTGGTTCGAAGCGCAATTGCGCGCCGAAGTCGGTCGCCAAGCTTTGGAATATCTATACGCTCGCGGATTGGACGACGAGACGATCGAACAATTCCGACTCGGCTACGCCCCCTCAGACGGCGAAGCTCTGGTCCGCTTCTTAAGCGCCGCCGGATACAGCGAAACTTGTCAAGAACAAGCCGGACTGATTCGGCAACCAAGCCCCAATGCGCCGCCTCACAGCCATGCGCGCAGCTTCTTTCGCCATCGCATTCTATTTCCTGTAACAGACCGTCGCGGGCGCTCTGTGGCGTTCGGCGGACGCTTGATAGAGGGCTCCGGCCCCAAATACATCAACTCGTCCGACAATCCGTTATTCCACAAAGGTCATTTGCTGTACAATCACGCGCGAGCCCGCCAAGCCGTCTCCGATGGCGCGCAAGCTATTGTCGTAGAAGGCTATATGGACGTCATCGCCTTGACCCGCGCGGGCTTCGCCGGCGCGGTTGCGCCTCTGGGCACGGCGCTTACCGAGCACCAAATAGAAGAGTTATGGCGTCTCTACCCGTTGGACGCCGAAGTAAGAACCCCCATCCTATGCTTCGACGGCGATTCTGCGGGTCAGCGCGCCGCCTGGCGCGCCGTAGGTCGAATATTGCCGATACTGCGCCCCGGTCGATCCATAAATGTTGCGTTTTTGCCAAACGGCGAAGACCCCGACAGCCTCATTCGCACCGCCGGATCACACGCTATGAAATCCACGCTAAACCAAGCGCGTCCTCTGGTCGATGTGCTGTGGAACATAGAGACCGGCAATAAAGTCGCCAACACGCCGGAAACAAAGGCCGCTTTAAAGAGCGCCTTATTGGCCCGCGTTAATGAAATCGAAGATCGCGACGTTCAATCTTTATACTATCAAGAAATCACTCGCCGCTTAAAAATATTATTCACGCCCCCATTCGTCAAAACGCGCGCCACAGGAAAACCTCCCCCTCTTTTGCGCTCCTCAACCACCGCAGCCGCATTATCATCGTCCTCCGTTCGCGCCATTCCGCCGCCGGTGCGCTCGCCATCCCATATGCGTCAAAGAATTCTGCTGGCCACTCTCATTAATCATCCCACCCTTTACAACGAAGTGGACGAGCAACTCGCCGGCCTCTCTTTCACCGAACCAGACATAGAGAAATTACGACAAGCCGTGATCACGGTTCTGAGTCATGAAAACGCTTCGATACATAAGAACGCCCCCCTCTCGAATGATTCCCCTCAGGAATCAGAAGAAAACATCGCCTCGCCACACACGGAAGACGTTGCGACGCTAGGTCGCGAACATTTTGCGCGTTTTTCCCTTGACGCCGCCAATTTGCGAAGCCACTTGTCTAGCTGCGGCTTCGAAACGATCCTGGAAGGACTGTTGAGTGATCGGGTGTACCTTCATGCCGGATTCGCCAAACCCGACGGCTCGATCCAAGAGGCGCAACGAGGATGGCGACATGTTTGGAATTTGGAGCAAAGCGGGCATATTGCGTCCGAACTCGCCGCCGGAAAAACGCTCTATAAAACAGACCTCTCCGACGCAAACCGCTTGCGCGTGGATATGTTGCGCGCCGAAATGCAAAACGTCAGACGCATCGAGGACGATGAATAGCTACTCCGAGAACCGCACGACAAAACCACGCAAAGCCGAACCATCACGCCGCATTCCGGCCTCCTCCAGACAATCCTTAAGGCGCCGTCACCCGGATGAACAAATGCTCCAGAAACCTCCCCTCACGAAGCCGCGCCGCGCCTTCCTGCGCGCTGACGACAGCGCCTCAACGAGTTCGAACTGAGAGCAAAACCCCCTCAGAGGGCTCGAACCGAGACAAAAACCGAGACAAAGCATAATTTGCGGCGCGATCGCGCCGCTTTTTGTTCTTCGTCACACACGACGACACTGTGACGTCGTGTTCCGTTATGATCCAAGGGTAATGCGGGGGCAACGAACGCATGGCCACCAAAACCACAACGACCACTGAAGCCGGCGAAGCCCGGGAAGAGACCGGCGACGGCCCGCTGATGGACAGCATGATCCAAGCGGTGAAGAAGATGGTCGCGCGCGGTCGCGAGCGTGGCTATGTGACCTATGACGAACTAAACGCGGCCTTACCGCCGGATCAATCGTCTTCCGAGCAAATCGAAGACACGATGGCCATGCTTTCAGAGATGGGCATCAACGTCATCGAAAGCGAAGAAACCGACGACGCCGCCACCGTCGACGCTCAAAGCGACGGCGAAGGCCGCAGCGCCGGAAATCTCGACGACGACGACATCGGTCGAACAGACGATCCGGTGCGCATGTACTTGCGCGAAATGGGATCGGTCGAGCTGCTGTCCCGCGAAGGCGAAATCGCCATCGCCAAGCGCATCGAAGCCGGTCGCGAAATGATGATCGGCGCCATTTGCGAATCGCCGCTCACCATCCGCGCCTTGCTCGAATGGCACGACGCGCTGGTCAGCGGCAAAATGCTGTTGCGCGACATCATCGACCTTGACGCCACCTACGGCAGCGGCCCCGACGAGCCGCCTTTGTCTCCCGGCGACGGCTCTCTGCCGCCGCTTCCCATCCTGCCGCCAATCCCTCTCCTACCCCAACTTCCTGCGGCTTCGCCGTCCACCGACGGCGCCCTCCCCGCCTCCGCGCCCGCCTCCGCCGATTCAGAAGCCGGCGGCGAAGCGGAAAACATGGACGGCTTGGAAATCGAAGTCGATCTCGACCCCGATAGCGACGAAAACAGCTTGTCGCTCTCCGCCATGGAAGCCGCGCTCAAACCGCAGGTGTTGGAGACCTTCAACGCCATCAACGCCACCTATCAAAAGCTGCATAAAGTTCACGAAACGCGCTTGGCCTCGTTCCAGCGCGGCGAAGACATCTCCAAACAGGCCGACAAAAAGTATGAACGCCTGAAAAACGAGATGATCGATCTGATGAACAAAGTGCGCCTGAACAACTTGCGCATCGAACAATTGGTCGAGCAGCTTTACATCCTTAATCGCCGCCTCACCAGCCTGGAGGGACGTCTGTTGCGTTTGGCGCTCGATTGCAAAGTCAAACGTGAAGACTTTCTTTCGCATTACTACAGTCACGAGCTGGATCCGGGTTGGATGGATCGCATCCGCTCGTTATCCGCCAAGGCGTGGCAACGCTTCGTTGAAAGACACCATGACGACGTCCAACGCTTGCGGCTTGGCGTTTCCGACATCGCCGCCGAATCCGGCTTGCCGATCAGCGAGTTTCGCCGAATCGTCTCCACCGTTCAAAAAGGCGAGAAAGAAGCCGGTCGCGCAAAAAAAGAAATGGTCGAAGCCAATTTGCGACTTGTGATCTCGATCGCCAAAAAATACACCAACCGAGGGTTGCAGTTCCTGGACCTCATTCAAGAAGGCAACATCGGATTGATGAAAGCGGTGGATAAGTTCGAATATCGTCGCGGTTATAAGTTCTCCACTTACGCCACATGGTGGATTCGCCAAGCCATCACCCGCTCGATCGCCGACCAGGCCCGCACCATCCGCATTCCCGTCCATATGATCGAGACCATCAACAAACTGGTTCGCACCAGCCGTCAGATGTTGCATGAGATCGGTCGCGAGCCGACTCCGGAAGAATTGGCCGAACGCTTGATGATGCCTTTGGAGAAGGTTCGGAAAGTTCTGAAAATCGCCAAAGAGCCGATCAGTTTGGAAACTCCGATCGGTGATGAGGAAGACAGTCATCTCGGCGACTTCATTGAAGATAAAAACGCCATCTTGCCGCTCGACGCCGCAATCCAAGCCAACCTACGCGAAACCACAACGCGCGTTTTAGCCAGCCTCACCCCGCGCGAGGAGCGTGTCTTGCGCATGCGTTTCGGCATCGGCATGAACACAGATCACACTTTGGAAGAGGTTGGCCAACAGTTCTCCGTCACTCGCGAGCGCATCCGGCAAATCGAAGCTAAAGCTTTACGCAAACTCAAACACCCGAGCCGTTCGCGCAAGCTACGCAGCTTTCTTGACACTTGACGCGCCGCGCGCCTTCTAAAGCAGTGCGAATAAATTCAAATAAAAATTAAACGGGTCTAGGAACTGTGTTCCTGATCGCGAGGGATCATAAGGGGTGGCCCGACGGCGCCCCTTATTTCGCCCAAAGGGCGAACGTCCTCTGTAGACGCACGTCATTGACGACAACAAATCTCTCTTAAGCGCATAGACATCGGCCTTGAGCGCCATTCATATGGTCATAACGAGATTTTGTCTTTTTTCGGATGCAAACAAAACGCGCATAAAAAAACATCTCGTCATCCCTCAAAAATCCTCACATCCCCGGAATAAAACAAACGCCGAAGTGTTGTTAAGAGCATGACGCAAACCGCCGAAGCCCTCTTACTCCGCGGCCCGCGTCCCCCGCCACCGCGAGACGGCGTCCGCTCTTGACGACACACCCCCAAAAAACGGTGACCGTTTCCACAGATGAGGCATTTTGTTGGATCATGTCTCCATGCTATACGATGACCGCGCTTGGTTTTTCGTGCGCCGCGTTTTCCGTCTTCGCCGACGAAACACAGGTTCTCGAACGATCTATGACGGCGCTCTTTCGCCTGTCGGGTTCACATCGCACACGCCTGTTGCCGAATATGCCGAATCGGGGTTTTCATGGAGCCGTCACCGGGTGGTTTCCCCGGCAAGAACGAGAACAGGAGCCTGGTCCTGTGCTCTCGGTCGTGGTGCCGTTTTATAACGAGGGGCCGGGCGTCGAGGGATTGTTCGAGAGGCTCTTGCCAACGCTCGACACCCTGACAATCAACGACATCCCGGTTGATTGGGAAGTCATCTGCGTCAACGACGGCAGCAGCGACGACACCCTAGAGCGCTTAGTTGCGATGCATCGGCGCCGCCCAAAGGTCCGCGTGTTGGAGCTGTCGCGGAATTTCGGAAAAGAAATCGCGCTTTCAGCAGGCCTGGCGTTTGCCTGCGGACAAGCCGTCGTGCCGATGGACGCCGATCTTCAGCATCCCCCAGAGCTTTTGCCCCTTTTCCTGAACAAATGGCGCGAAGGATTCGATGTGGTGGTCGCCACGCGAAATGCTCGAGTCGGGCAAAGTTTCTCTCAGAAAATGTTCGCTCGAGTCTTCTACTGGGTCTTTGACCACTTTTCCGAAGTCAAATTGCCGCGTGAAGTCGGGGATTTTCGCCTGATGGATCGCAAAGTGGTGGACGTCATCAATCAGATGCCAGAACGAACTCGCTTTATGAAAGGCGTGTTCGCTTGGGTCGGCTTCCGCCAGACCAGCATTCCTTACGATCAGGGCGAGCGCGCCACCGGCAACACAAAATGGAGCATGTGGAAACTGTTACGCCTCTCCTGCGACGGCTTGACGGCGTTTTCCACGTTTCCATTGCGGGTTTGGGGCGTCGTCGGCGCCGGCGTCTCAGGCGTTGCATTTCTTTACATTCTTTATCGACTGACCCGCACGTTTCTCTACGGAATTGACGTGCCGGGATACGAATCCCTTATCGTCACCTCTCTGTTCTTTGGAGGCCTACAACTTTTGATCCTGGGGATCATCGGAGATTACTTGGGGCGCGTGTTCAACGAGGTCAAAGGACGGCCTTTGTTCATCGTGCGCGCTATTCATGGGTATGAAAGAGCGCCGGTTCGCAAAACCCGCATCCCAGAGGAAACACACGTGGTTCCGGAACGCGGCCCATAAAAAACGGCAATAACGCGCTCGAACAAACCGCTTTCCTCCGTGCGCCGCGCTTTTCTTCCCTCCGCTGGTCGCGCCTGTTTTTTCGTGGAGACCTGCCCCCCATGTGTCCGCAAAGTCATTTGATCGACGCACAACGGCCCGACCGATATCTCGCCCCCTCTTTCCTTCCGGCGACATCGCGAGCCCTTGTCAAAGCTATGTCTTGGATCACAACGCGGCAATGGGATGACTGGTCCCGCTTGCTGCTGCTCAGCCTCATGATCTTGATCGCAGTGATTTTTCAGGACTATGGCATTTCCACGGACGAAGAAGTTCAGAACATCTATGGCCATAAACTGTTGGACTTCTACCGCTCCGGATTCGTTGATCGCTCGGCCTTCGAATTCAAAGACCTTTATCTTTACGGCGGTTTGTTCGACCTCACGGCGGCCATGCTCAACACCGTTTCTCCCTTCGGAGAATATGAAACGCGGCATCTTCTATGCGGCTTGATCGGCGTTCTCGGATGCTTCGGAACGTGGAAAGTCGCCAGACGGCTCGGCGGCCCGCGCGCCGGATTCCTCGCCATCGTCCTGTTGATGCTCACCGGCCCTTATTTCGGCGCCATCTTCAACAACACCAAAGACGCTCCTTTCGCCGTCGGGATGATCTGGTCGGTTTATTACACGCTCGGCGTCATCAGACGCCTACCCACCCCCTCTCGAATCGACGTCGTGAAGTTCGGACTGGTTCTGGGCATGACGCTCGGCGTGCGGGTTGGAGGCGGATTGATCGCCTTCTACCTTCTATGGAGCCTCGCTTTCGACGCTTGGGCCACATATCGCCGAAACCTCGCCGACGGCCCGCCCAGACAGGGACAGATTCCAAGCAAACACCTTGCACAATTAAGTCTCCGTCTTATCCCGGCAGGTTTTGTTTCTTATGGAGTCATGGCGGTCTTCTGGCCCTGGAGCGTCCTTTCTTTCCTCAACCCTCTGCGCGCCATAGAGACCTTTTCCAAATTCCCGCTGCATATGCAAACTCTATTCAACGGGCAAGAGGTTTGGTCTTCGAATCCTCCCGCACTATATCTGCCGGTTTATCTCGGCGTAAAACTTCCCGAGCCCTTGTTGATCGGTCTGGCGTTGGGGGTTGGAATCGGCGCCGTCTGGATGTGGCGAAATAAAAAGACCTTGAGCGCCGCCGAAACAGCGCCCGTCATCAGCGCGTGGAGCCCCGTCGTTTTGGCCTCCTTCGCCCCCGTAGCGCTTTTCATGATCCTTCGTCCCACCATTTATAACGGAATCCGTCACTTTCTATTTGTCGTTCCTCCTATGACCGTCATCGCAGGATGCGCCTGGAGCGCCGCGTGGACTCGGGCAAGACAATGGAAACCTCTTTATGGCCATGCGCTTGGCGCAATGTTCTTCACCGCCTCGGCATGCGTTCTCTGGGTTATGTTTGCGCTTCACCCGCATCAATACATTTACTACAATCTTTTCGCCGGAGGCGTTTCAAACGCAGAAGGCCGGTTTGAAATGGACTATTGGGGAAATTCGCTTCGAGAAGCGACTTTGGGTTTGGCTCAACATCTGGAAAAAGAACACCACGGGCAACCAATTAAAAAAGTCTATCGCGTCGTCGTGTGCGGACCGCAGCTTTCTTCCAGCTACTACATGCCGCCCTATTTGAAGCTGGTCAAACCGATACTCGATGGACGCCGCCGAGATGATTTCTATATCTACTTCACGCAAGCGCCGGGGTGTGAGCGTCTCTTAGGAGGACGCAACATCATGACCGTCGCGCGTTTGGGAGTCCCTCTTAGTGTGGTTCGCGACCTGCGCCCCGAAGATGAACCCAAAATCGCACAAAGAGACACATCTCCATAAATATGATTCATGATCTTTTCCACAAAAAAACAAAGTTCGTTGGATACAGAGACAAGGAATGATCATGAGAAACAAAATCGTCAGCGCCGATGAAGCAATTGCCGTAATACGCGATGGCGATGCATTTTGTAATTCCGGCTTTGTCGGCAACGGCACACCCGATGAGTTGTTGGCGGCGCTAGAGCGGCGCTTCCTTGAAACCGGAAGCCCTAAAAGTCTGACTCTACTCTTTGCCGCCGGACAAGGAGATGGCAAAAAACGGGGATTGAACCGGATCGGACATGAGGGCCTCCTCAAAAGAGTGGTCGGCGGACATTGGGGCTTAATTCCCGCCATAGCCAAGTTGGCGATGGACAACAAAATCGAAGCCTACAACCTGCCTCAAGGGGTAATCTCGCATTTATACCGCGACATCGCCGCCGGAAAACCCGGCGTCATCACCAAAGTCGGCATGCACACGTTCGTTGATCCACGCCGCGACGGCGGACGTCTGAACAACCGCACTCAAGAGTCCTTGGTGCAAACCATCACGATCAATAACGAAGAATGGCTTCTCTATAAAGCATTTCCTCTGAACGTCGCATTCATCCGCGCCACCACCGCCGATCCATCGGGAAATCTTTCAATGGAGCGGGAGACATTAACTCTCGACGCTCTGGCAATGGCCTCCGCCGTAAAAAACAGCGGCGGAACAGTCATTGCTCAGGTTGAACGCATCGCCGCACAGGGCTCGTTGAATCCACGCACCGTGGCTGTTCCCGGAATTATGGTCGACTACGTTGTGGTTGCTCGTCCAGAGAATCACATGCAGACATACGCCACAACATATAATCCGGCGTTCTCGCACGAGATTCGGATTCCACTTGATTCTCTTCCTCCTTTGCCTCTTGACGAACGAAAAATCATCGCTCGCCGAGCCGCCGCCGAGCTTCCATTGAACGGAGTGATCAATCTGGGGATCGGCATGCCGGAAGGCGTGGCGTCTGTGGCGAACGAAGAGGAACTTCTTTCATATCTTACGCTCACGACGGAACCGGGGATCATCGGTGGAGCGCCCGCAGGCGGATTGAATTTCGGCGCGGCGGCGAATATTGATTCATTGATCGCCCAGAACCAGCAATTTGATTTTTATGATGGCGGCGGATTGGATATGGCGTGCCTGGGAATGGCGCAAGCCGACGCAATAGGAAACGTCAACGTCAGTAAATTTGGAACGCGGCTCGCAGGCGCCGGCGGCTTCATCAACATCAGCCAGAGCACTCAGAAAGTGGTTTTTGTCGGAACTTTCACCGCGTCGGGTTTGGAAGTCGTCGCCAAAGACGGAATACTGAATATTCGCCACGAAGGCCGCCAACGGAAATTTGTCCCTCACGTTGAACACGTCACATTCAGCGGTTCCTATGCTGCGGAGCGAAAATACGATATTCTTTATGTAACCGAACGATGCGTCTTTAAACTCACGCCGCAGGATGGACTAGAACTGATTGAAATAGCGCCGGGAATAGACCTGGAACGCGATGTTTTGGCTCATATGGGTTTTAAGCCGCTGATTCGACAACTCCGCACGATGGACGATCGGATTTTTCGCGCGGAGTCGATCGGATTAAAAAACGACATTCAAAAATAGATCAGATTAAAGCATCTCCCGTTCGATTGAGAACCCGAAAAGCATTCAGCGCCTAAATCGAAAAACGACGCTTCAGAATTGAAGCGTCGTTTTTTTATAATTTTGTTCGACGAAACAAAATAATTCCCCTGCAATAAAGCACTTCTGAATATTTTTCAGACTTAAAATTGACAGTGCGACAAAATAACGCCATACATATGCATAACAAATGCGTTATTTTATATGGAGCAATCATTCATGAGCGATTATAATCCTCCTTGCCTCACAGCAATGATCGACGCCAACTATCGAAATCACGAACAATACAATACGGCGTCTCCTTGCTTTTTACATGTATTGCATAAACAAATCTAGGGGAATAAAACAATGGAAGCCTATCTTGGCATGATCATGCTGATGCCTGTAGACTATGATATTGAAGGTTGGTTGGTATGCAATGGCCGCACTTTAAATGTTCAGAATTACCAAGCCCTTTTCGCAGTGCTTGGAACAAAATTTGGCGGCGACGGAAAAACAACCTTCTGCCTTCCTGACCTCCGTAATCGGGTTCCAGTCGGCTATTCTTCACAATCAGGAAATCAGACCGGCGTCATCGGAACAGTCTTGGGCAGCTCGACCTCAAAGCTCAATACAGGAATCGCGCCGATTACGGCCAACGCCTCTTTCACGGAGATATTGCCAGATATTTTCAACAGGATTGAGTTCTGGGCATTTTGG
>CAUYUA010000270.1:0-14560 GCA_963575675.1 Azospirillaceae bacterium | reverse complement strand
GCCGCCGCCGCCGCCGCCGCCGCCGCCGCCGCCGCCGCCGCCGCCGCCGCCGCCGACGCCGCCGCCGACGCCGCCTCCGCCGCCGCCGCCGCCGCCGCCGCCGCCGCCGCCGCCGCCGACGCCGCCGCCGCCGCCGACGCCGCCGCCGACGCCTCCTCTGCCGCCGCCGCCTCCTCTGCCGCCTACGCCGCCGCCGCCGCAGACGCCGCCGCCTACGCCTCCTCTGCCGCCTACGCCGCCGCCGCCGCCGCCAGCGACAAAGAAAAGTCATGGCAGGGACGTCGGCTGTTGGATTACCTGGAAGGAAGTGCATCGTGAGATATACGGTAGAACATAACTTCGTAGATGTTATTGGAAAAATATGGATGCCGTCGCGTATAGCGGCATACCGCTATAACCTGACCAAACACGACATTGACAACATCGGGAAGTTTACCAGGAAGAATATATTGGCTTGGCTGGACACTCACGCCAGCGACTTCCAGACGATTCAAGATTTTTACGCAACAATCGGGGACAAGGAAATCGGCTGGAAAAATGACGAAAGCGGATATATTTTTGATGATTGCATGTATGGGGCCGAAGAATGATTCCGTTATTCTATGCGGCCGGAGCGTGTCTTGTCGCGGGGATTATCGTATCCGTCGCGGCTTATCTATCCATTAAAAGACTAATGAAATAAGGGAGGATCAAAATGAAAATTAAAGTCGGAAAATTTGACCAATTCTTTTTTGACGCCGAACATGGCCGGATATGTAATGGAGAATGGGCGCTTGTTTTGTCCGGCAATATAGAATTGTCAGATAAATTACTCGCGGGGGCTATCGCGGCGGGGAGGTCTTTCTCTTCCAAGGGCGGGAATATTAACTTTGAAGCAAAAATTCCAGACTTAACGGACATCATGGAGAAGGGATGGGGCCGAGAAAGGGGGGAATATGTTCCGGCCGACGCTACGGGCTGGAGTTATTCTATGGGATACAGGGGCGTTGCCGTCGCTGAATATAGGGCAGAATCCGGGGAAACATGCTATATTAGATCAGATTACTCCGAGATTATCAATTCCATGTACGGGACTAAATTGTATATATCAAAAAATAATCCGGAGAAGACAAAGGCATATTTCCTGGACGCAGACGAACATGTCGCTGGGGTTTTCATGCCATGCTCCGGGCCGGAAGTTCCCCACAAGTGACATAATCGGGCCGGGAGGGTTATCCTCCCGGCTCCTTTTTTTTGTCCTCTTTCATCTTCGGAACGTATGAGGCTATGAACGATTCAAAACAATCTGGGCAATATGGTCCGCGACTCTCCCCCCCGGAATGAATCCAGACTCCGCCGCCCGTTTCCAGCTTACATCTTGGGCATTTATACGACTGCCCGATGTCCTTCTTTTCGTCTGTCATGATTACCAGCCAACATCATCAAGGCCCATTTGCTTGTCGTCGGGGCCTGGCTGTCCGGGGGAATCGTCCGGGATATCTACCGGGGCGGGCTCGCCTCCCCCAAATTCAGAGAATTCGTCTAGGGCGGCCTCAATATCTTTTCCCAACCTATCATGGGCGGCCAACTCTACTGCCACCTCTGCCCTTGTGCTTGTCGGCGATCCTCCCGCGACGTGCTTGTTATATAGGAATGAAATAGCCTCGAATATCTCACCGGCCTCACTTGGCCGTATTGTAGTTCGGCGGTTGTAGTTCTGCATGTCTTTCTGTCGTTTATTGAATTTAGTGTTAGCGTAGTTCCATCCCCGTTCAGCCTTTTCCGAGCGCAATATGTCAGCAATAATGATGCCGCCAGCTTTCATAAACTCATTGGGGGATTGCCAGTAGACTATTTTTCCCCAACCCTTTTCATTGTCGGGCGGCCAGACGTAGAAGGGATCAACAATACCGGAATCATCGTAACTAATCGGCATTATTTTTGTCTCCTTTGATTGTTTTTATTAGGTCGTCAATCTCTCCCATGTGTCGGAGGCAGAAGTCTGTAAGGAATTTGTTTGTAGTCAGGTGTCGAATCATGGTCTGGTTGTGGGTGGCCTCGAATTCTGCGGCTATATTCTTAAGCCTAGTCAAAATGTATTTTATTTCCGGCACTTTAATTGTCCTGGGCCATGATTGATTCGACTTCCTTTTCGGCGGCTTCGTAGTCCTGACTGGCCTTTCGCCATCGGAAGAATACCTCGGCTGGTATAACATGGGTGGCCGTTGACCGGTCCCCAAACTTGGGCGGTCGAATGTCTAGCCGCTCTCCCTTAACCCTTGTGATGATTACATTCATTAGTATCTCCCCATTGTGATTGCGTTTAGGCGGGACGATTTGTTTGAATCTTTGTCTAGAAAATCACCCCGGCAGGACTGGCCGCAGAAGCGGAGGCCTACATTGTTTGTCCTGAATTTCTTCCCGCAGTATCGGCAGGTGTATTCATGCCGTCCGGCCTCAGCATATTCAACCGTCTTTACTAGTCTATTTTGCGATCTGTAGTAGCGGTGATATGAGCGAGCCTTGCTTGCGGCCCGCGCCGCCCGCAGTTTTTCGTTCTTTCCGGTTAGCCGTTGCGACATTAATGGTCCTCCCCGCGTCTCATGTCTCCGGCGTTTGTTTCTGCGGCCTCCGTAAGTTCAGTCAAGATTGACTCAACTAGATTGTCGTCATCATAGATTAATTTTCTGACTGGCTCGGCGTCTTTGTCTGGGAGGAAGTTAAGCGTCCCGCTGTCTCCCTCGACATATTCGGACACATCCGTTATTTTGAACGACGCAACGTAATCATGCCCGGAATCGAAACATCTCGCCCCCCAATACTCATATGGGCCGATGCCGCTGTTCTCAAAATCGTCCGGCCCCGCCTCATATTCAACAAAGAAGTCTTTGCCGCCCAGGGTAACGTCCCGACCGCCCGAGACAGTCCCTCGAAATCCACAAAACAACTTAGCCATTTTTGTCGTCCTCCTCATGGCATTTCTCTGTCGTCGGATATGTGTCCCCGTATTTGTCCCCTGGCTGACGGCTAACGACCAGCCTCTCCTTGTCGTATCTGCTCCCTCCCATCGAAAAGAAGTCGAGCATTTCCCACAAAACAGACTCAAAGGAAATCAGTTCGTCCCCAGCGGAATCCTCGCAGACCAATTCGCTCTTTTCGTCGCCAGTATATTCCCGCACCTCATATCCATTATCAACGCGGGAGATGACGGCTGACCAGCGGTTCATTTCTTTTTGTCCTTCTTTGTCTGCTTCTTGCTGACGACATAATGGGCGGGGTCTTCTTTTCCCGGCTCGTATTTGATGTCAAGCCCAAGATATTTTGCCATGGCGTAGAGGCGATTATCTACATTAAGAATATGCTGACCGAGATGCGCCATCGCCATCCGATTCAATTGTTCGGAGTGGGACCTGTTCTGGTGATCCCCAAAATAATCTTTCATCATTGACAGAATTTCGTTCCGCACTTCGTTTCTCAATTTGTCTCTCATCTTTTTCTCCTTATTTCCATGATTCAATCTTGACTATTGCCGTCCCCGGCCATAGTAGGCCCAACTCATGTGCCGCCGCCCTGCTTACGTCAATGATCCTTCCTCCTTTATATGGCCCCCTGTCGGTAATCTTCAGCATGACCGACTGGCCGTTATTCTCGTTTGTAACCCGGACAAACGATCCCAGCGGCAGATATGGGCTTGCCGCTGTCCATCCGTCCATATCAAACCTTGTCCCGCTCGCCGTCATTTTACCATGAAATCCAGGACCATACCATGACGCGGTGCCACGCTCTACCTCCGGCTCTAATTTTTCAACCTTGGCCTCCAATTCGTCTATCTGGCGGTACAAAATGCGTATCTCCGCATCTTTTCCCGCCATCTGTCTTTCGTAAATTCCTGTCGTTATTACGGCCCCGATTATCGTTCCGGCCATAAACCACAGCAGAAAGAAGATGGCCGTTCCCACCCATCCCTCGCAATCCCGACTAATCATCATCGTCTCCTAAAAGTAGAATTTCAGCGTCAGGTAGACTTGCCGCCCACGGCTGACAACTCGGACAGACGGCCAGACATATTTAAGCGGCCCCCACGCTTGGCCGAAAAGATATGCCACACAGAAGTCTATCCCCATTTCCCATAGCGGGGCGGTCAGAAAAAGGGCCGGGGCGTCGCGCAACATGCTTCTCCAATACGGATTAGCCTCGGCCATCCCGTGCCGCTGACACAAGTGCCATGTGCTGAAGGTGTCGGCGCAATTCAGCGCGAAGCCCAGGCCAAGCAATAGAATCGTCAGCCCGTCAGGATTATGGCCGAAATAATCAAGGAATGTCATTATTGTTCTTATTCTTAATTCTTTTCTTGAATCTTAATCTTAAATAATCAATATAGTCTATTAGTCGCATGTTCCCACCATGAGATTTGCACAGATTTTCCATTGTCTTGGCCGTCGCCTCCGTCGCATAGTATGGCCTCGGCATAGTCTGACCAGTCGTCTCCTGACTCACCGGCATGACCGAAGAATCGTCTGTCCCTGCGGGCAATCGTATCGGCGTTCATGTCATGCTCCCCAGTCGTCGCCGTAATATCCAGGGCTGTTTTTATCTGTCCATTTTCGGATAAGGCGTCCATATTTATCCTCCATCCCACCCATGTATCCTCCGGCCAAGAAAGACAGAACACATGCCCCGCCAACAATCCACCACCAGTATTTCATTTGGTCCTCCCTTAAATATCAAGCGCCTTGCCATCGTCGTCCATGATTATTGTCTGGAAGATTGGGCAAAGCGGCTTCATCTGACAGTCGTCGCACCTTACCTTGCCGGTCGATCCGCTCCAGTATGCCCCGGCCTCTTTTGCTCTCGGCCATGTTCCGTCTGCAATCCACGATTCCAGCATTTCCTTGCGGCCGAGCATCCGTCCCCAATTCAGCATAATCTCGTCATGGTCAAATGCCAATTCCCAGGCGCGAATTCCTATGGTCGTCGGGTTTTTCTTGTTAGTCCATAGATTCCCCACGATGAATACGACGACAAGATTCCACGACTCGACATCGTAGGCTCGGCAATACCCCATGATCCGATTAATCCACCAGGGGTATTTGGCTAGGGGCCTGAATTTGTCCATGTCTGCGGTCGTCGCCTTTATTTCCGCATAGCCGAACGGAGAAAGGTCGTCCCCGGAGGACCAAAGTCCGTCCATAAATTTCGGCTCAATAGACTTTCCGTCTGTTATTGCCCGCTCAACCACCCGGCCCTTTAGAAAGTGTAGGGCTGACTTTATCCTGATAGGGGGAATTTGGGGGAACCTGGCGCGACAGAGGGGGACGCCAAGACAGACAGAACCATCAATGTCGGACAGGTGCCATTCCCCCGCCTTTCGTGCCGGATATGACACTTCCGGCATATTCCTCCGTCCCTCCATAAGGTCAATGACCCTGTTGCCGTAAAATTCGGAAATGTCAGTTCGCTCGACGGCGTTCATTTTATTCTTCCTTCCTTCTCTGCCTCAGCCCTGGGCTTGACCTTATCCGTCAGTCCGAAAAACATCTCCAGTTGCGCCCGGAGAATCCAATGCCATCCGTCCCAGGCGCACACTTCGCGGGCCTCGGCGGGCGTCAACATATTGCGGTAGTCGTCCCAGCATTTTTTTCCGTCCAGGATGAGCGCCCTCCATTTTTTGAGAGGCGGCATGTCGGCCCAGAATTCGCGCCAGAAGGGGAGCGACCCCGAGGAAAGAGACGTCTTAAATTTGATGGAAAAAAGGAATGAGAAAATGTACTCGCCCGCCTTGATGGACCCGCCCGCCTTGATGGACCCGCCCGCCTTGATGTACCAGCCCGCCTCGATGTACTCGCCCGCCTCGATGGACCAGCCCGCCTCGATGTACTCGCCCGCCTTGATGGACCCGCCCGCCTCGATGGACCAGCCCGCCTCGATGTACTCGCCCGCCTCGATGGACCCGCCCGCCTCGATGGACCTGCCCGCCTTGATGGTTGTGATCCAGTCGCCTCAATCCTCCCGGTTACGCAACGGGATTGGCCGAATTGAACATGCCCGTCGAATATGAGATTCCTTGGATCCTGGTTCCTTGATGACTTTGGTTTTCATTGTAGCCTCCTCGTCAGTCCCCCGTCCCCGGCCGTCCCATCGTGGTCAGCACTCGGACCCGGACCACGGCCAGGCCCGCGACGAGCGCCGCCGCGCCGGGATCGCCGTGAGCCAAAGGTTAGGGTTCATGTCTTTCACCCTTTGACTCCAATATCGCGCTCACACCGGTCCACCCTTTCCGCCTCAGCAGACGTGAGATTCCGATCTTTATGGCGATGCCAGTAGCATCCTCAAGTTTCATCCTAGTCGGCCTCCATTCACTGGCCTCGGCCAGGGACAGATGGGCCTGTGGTGATAGAGGCGGGGCGTAGCCCACGTGGGGAAATGGCTACGCACCCGCCGAGTGGCACCGCTCGCGAACGACGCCGATCCGGGAACGTCGATATCGCGATAGTCCGCGTAACCGGGCGCAGCTGCAACGCCCCGACGACGGGCAAATTGTCGATTCCTCTTGCGTCATTTTTCATATCAGTACTCCTCCGGAATGCGCGGTTTGGCGGCGCGGATGGTCAAACCTCAGAGATAAACAAAAGCGGTGGGACCCATTGTGCGCCGGATGGCACGATCGCCTTCAACATCCTTCGCCGCAGGGTTGGAGGAAAACAGATATCTCGTTCCTGGCATGCTCCCCCTCTACCGGAGCCAGGTTATGCGAAAGGCACATCGACCATGCCACGGGTTGCCTTGATGATTAGGTGCGGTCTCTGCCACGGCTTGAGGGCATCATTCCTTCCTTGTCCATTCGACGATGACGGAACGAACCTGTGATAAACCTCGTCTTGGGACGCTTGGATATATAGAAATTCCTTCGCTATCGAGATAACGAAAGCACGGGACTTGTTCCCGTCCTTCTGACCACGGCCCACATACGCCGACGATACTTTCACCTTGCTCCCCAGCGTCTCCGGCCATTTCTAGTTCGCGCTTCACCAGACAACCTAGCCGATGATAGCATCATCAACATACCAGCAGTCGTAGCCAGAAAATCGTGGCCTTTACGACGTTCATTGTTCAAGAGGTGCGCAGTAGACTTCCTCCAGGATGTCGCGGCACTCTTGAATCTGCGCATGTGCGAGCAGCAGATTCTTTTTCCTTATCATCATTTGTCAGTTCCATTAGAGGCTGGTGAGGAGGGGGGGGGGGGGGGGGGGGGGAATATTGCGTCGAGGGACGGGCATGGGGGCGCGGCAACGGCTCGTCGGCGTCCCGAATGTCCGCCTGCCCGCTATAAACATCCCAGGCCACCCCCAACATTGACGCCGCCTTTTTCAGGGCATCCGTCTCGGCTGACTTCAGGTCATCGGCAAGATCGACCATGGCCCGGCTCTCTTTCAGCCTCTTGATGTCGCTCCCTCCCCATGCCGTTTTACTGACTGACTGCCCGCTGGCAAACCGAACCGTCAGCCTCACGGCCATGGCAATATTATCATTCTGAATGTCGATCAATTTGTCCACAATTTCGACATCCCAATTAAATCCGAACACGGCATTGAGCACACTAATAATGTAATGGCCTTCGACATATTTGAATATCTGCCCTCCGCGCCCGCGCCGCTCCTTGATGTATTTGTCCGGTGTCTTGCGGGCAAGCAGGTCAATCTGACGCTTCGTAACGATATCCTGCGTCGCAATCGGCAGAATGTCCTCACCGACCATAACCGTGATTGATTCATCCATTTTGGGTCCCCTGGTCGTCCGCAGAATGGCCGTTTTTGAAATCTGTATTGATTGAAAGCGGGGGGTTTTCCGTGAAACGGCCGCCCCCCCTGGTCCCCCTACGGGCGACGGTTGTTTTTCGAGAATCCCGCACTTTTACACCTGTACGGTAGGGCCAAAGAGGGCAGTCTCCAATCTGACAATTGTTTAGTTCTTTTCTCGACCCGCCTGAACATTCCAAGCAATTCGCCCTTATTGCATCCAGAATGGCTCTTTTTCTCGGCTTTTCGTCTGTCATTTCTCCCCCCTTAGCATCATGTCTGCATCTTCTGCTGATATTGATGGGGCTTTGGCCGCGCCCATATCCAGTGCCTCATAAACAGTCATTCCGTGGCGCGTCTCAAAGTCCATGTCCCTCGCGTTCTTTTCCCCCTGCATAAACCCAATCCACCAACAATCTCTCCTCATCCGGTGTTCGTGGTCGTCCCCACACAAGATGCACGCCCCCCAGGCCGTCTTCATCCGGTCAGCCAAAGCATCGTCAACAGACTTGTAATACATTATAACGTCCCCTCCCACAGAATTTTTGCGCCCTTTCCGCCGTGGAGGCTCCACGTCTTACCGTCAAATGACGGGACCAACCCCATTTTCCACAGGTCTACGGCTGGCTGGAATGGGTAGCCCTTTACCTTGATATGTTGGGTATATTTCCAGGCTGATCTTGGGAGGAAAAAGAATGAACCGACATTGGCCCAGACGCTATCCGAGACGCTTTTACCGATGTTGTCCCCGACGTTGTTTCCGATGCTGTTACCAATGCTGTTTCCGATGCTGTTACCAATGCTGTTTCTGATGCTGTTCCCGACGCTGCCCCCGACGCTGGACCCGACACTGTCCCTGACGCTGGCCCAAACGCTGTCCCTGGCGCTGTCCCACTTTTTCAGTAGGCCGATATGCTTCTTCGTTATCTTCTTCGGAGGGTCGATATCGCGGAACGGATTGATGATTGGTTTTCTGACGAGAATATTGCCTAGTTTAGCAAGCCATTTCCGCTGTGCATCCCACGCAGAATCTTCATATCCCTCGTTCCACCACGTCGGCCGGATATCCTCGTCTAGCCTGAACACCCATTTGTCTGGATTTAGATAGTCCCCATTGTCCGGGACAATCTCGCACTTGGCGAAGGACAGGCAATCCTTGCGGTCGGTGTCGTCTTTTAGCCCAGCCATTCGGATCAGGTCATCGTGGCTGTCCATTCCCAGCTTCCATACGACCGCACCAGACTCTAAAACAATGCACGAAAAGGCGGTACACATTATTTGTCCTCCCGGCTAGATTTGAGACGATTATAGGGGAAGTGCCCGCCGACGGTCCAGGGGAGGATTAAATCAGGACACGCGAATTTGGGGTTCGCGCTGTCGGCGGGTTTCCCAGATTGTCTGTTTGATTCGGCCACTTGATCCTCCCAAGTCAATATATACTACGCTTGTCTGGCGATGTCAAGCAATATTTTTAAATATTTTTATACGCCCCGATTATCCTCGGCCTCGCCCACTCTCGTTGAAGCGACCGCCACGAATGTTCGGTCGTTCCTTTTTCGTTTCGCCAAAGCATCGCCATCGGCAAAAAACCGAGCCGCATGGTGTCTTCAAGTCTTCGGAGCGCAGTCGCGATTGTGTCCTTTGGATAGCCGATCAAAACGTAGCACCGAAGAGTGTGGCTTTTGCGAGAGAATCCAGCATCGAGAAGCAAAGACGCCGCCGATCGGAGCGGCCCATAATCATCCGGCGTGTCGTAGGCAAAGAACAGTTGCCGTGGCTTCAGGGCCTTCAGGGATATGGCGTCAGCGGCGGTTAGCCTTGCCGCCTCCAGCCCGCCCGTAAATTCGATGGGACGCCTCTGCCGTTCCAGCATCGAAAAAACCTTTTCCTTGTGCGCGGTGGAACAGGCGAGGATATTGTCATCGAGGACGTTCCATCCGTCTTTGATTTCTAATTCGCGCACACCGCCTTCTCGCTTCGGGACAGAGCAGAACCAGCATCGGTTCGGACATCCCCGCGACGTTATGACGTAGCCGTTTTTGAGATACGTCCCCGGCTCAAATTCGCCTCCCGGAAAACCGTAGGCCGGGCCGCCAACCTTGACCGGGGCGACGGACTTCCACGCCTCCGCAAGTTTCTCGGCTTTCGGAACATCCCAAGTGAAAGCAACCGAAACGTGAATCTCGTCAGCCTCATCGAACAATCCGGGCTGGCAATCCACGCGGACAAGATCATCGTCGGGCGTTGCCCTTGTCCGACGCGGAAAGACCCGGATAATTCTCGCCCCCACGCCTCCGGGTTCAATCGTTTTTTCCATAACCCTGCCCCGCTAATTTCTTCTTATTAAACGATTTAGATAATTGTCGTATCTCTTTTTGTTCTGTTCGTTCATAGTATTGGCGAGATTTCCGACCGGGAACCGAAGTTGCTGGAGCCATGACCATGCGTCCAATATATCATTCGTCAGCCCAGAGGGATGGGCCATATACTCACTTATTAGGGGGGTCATCGACCGAAGAATATGCCACTGTCCAAGGTAGCATGGCTCAATCAGCACCCCGATGCGCTTCAACTTTGCGTCCTCGGCCAAGTCGCTCTCCCCCTTGGGCGTCTGTAGTATGTAGATGCGCTTCTTCTTTACGTCTGCCGCCTCTAAAAGATGCTTGCGGATAAACTCCTGGCTTCCGATAGACTCAAGATACCAGTGGCGCACCCTCCACTTCTCATTCGCATCCAAAATAATGTCGGATAATTTAGTCGGGGATTCCGGCCTACCCGCCCAAACCCAGGCTATAAATTTCTTCAGGCTATTCGGGGCTTGTCCGGCAATCACGGCGGCACACCGGCTCGACCGCTTCAGCCCCCGGCTGGCAAACCCACCCGGATCAATCGCTCCATACCAGCTGATGTCCCGGACGTTAACCTCTTCCTTGTCGTCGCATACAATATAGGTGTCGTTCTCTACACTTTTAAGCGTATAATAGCGTAGCCACTCTACCTTAAACGAGTTCTCCCTGCTCTCCCCGTGCCACGGGAGATTCATGTGCTGTGTCCAGAATACGCGGGCCGTAGATGGATTGTTCTTAAGCCGATCATAATATTCTGTCGGAAACACCTGTTTGTGCGGCGGCTTCTCGTCATAAATGTCCGGCAGGTTTGTCTCGCCAATCTCGGCCTCTGGGTGTTGTACAAACGTCAGGTTCGGATATTGCTTCCTCAGCCCGTCCAGCAGGTCGTCCCCGGCCTTCAGCGCTGGCGTAACCCACCACCGATATTCGGGATAATTGTCAAGAATGTTAATATATGCGTCCCCGAGATTCCAGAACGTCAGGTCCATGCTAATCTCCCCGCTCTCCGGGTTGTCTAGCAATTCCTGAACGTTCTGGAACCACAATATTGACGACTCCATTTCCAGGGTCGATTCCAGCTCCCTCTGCCCGATGATATCAGACAACAGAATGTGGCTAAAGTGCTTTCCTTGGGCCGCCCCTCCCGTCGATATAGCAAAGAACGTCGGCTCCGCCCACATCCCATGGCGCGGCAATTCAATCTCACTATTGCTGAACCGATGATAGAACCGCCACTTCTCGTCAATGGGGCCCAATTCCTCCCAAAACAGCCACCTCAACATTTCGTTTCCCATCAACTGTCCCTTAATCCAGGTCATGCTCTGCCGCACAACGTCCATGCTCTGCGACCCTAGCATAACCCGAGCCTCGGGATCATTAAGCCAAATGTGGATTGCCCTCCACCGGTGGAGGACGGTCGTCTTGCGCGTGGACCTTCCGAGCGCGAACGCCTTCCTCTTTATCGTCGAATCTTGGGCGTAGCGGCAAATCTCCCTGTGAATGACCGGAGAAATGTTGCCGCCCTGATGACTAAAGCCGCCACAAATGACGCAAAGGTGATAAAGGCTGGCCCGGCACAGGGCCTTCAGATATTGGCGATCATGCTCCGTTAATGTCTGTCGGTTCATTCTTTCCGTCAATTCCTGCGGCCGACCTGATTCTTGTCAATTCGTCGTCTGTCAGCCGAATGGGCGGTGGGCCGGACTTCTCCCGACCGGCAATGGGGTCCGTACGCTTGTCAACCTTTGTCGCCCCCATGATCTTTGCCGCCTCCCTCGCCGCATCCGTCTTTTCCTTGGCAGACGATCCGGCATTGTCTATTATCCCCTCTAGCGTATCTAGCAATTTGCGGAGTAAGTCCTTCTTCTCCTCCCGCAACTCTGCCAAGGCTAGGCTTTCGGCCTTCTTCTCTGGATTAATTCTAGGCATGATTATTGCCCGGAAATGACTTCGTAAATCTGCCGCCTCCCGTCCGTGGCCCGCCCGTCGTTCGACCCCACAAACGTAACCTTAATGTGTTCTACTGTGGCTGGGCGCGACCCCTTTTCCTCGGCATATGACCCGTCCCACGTCAGGGCCGATCCGGTCCCGTAATCATACCCTGTTTTCTTTAGGGCCTGTCCGCGCCCGCACTCATACCACGTCTGCGGAAGGCGGGCCGTCATATGATGATGGGCCGTAAATACGGCGTCAACCGTCGGGGCTATCTTTCTCATTGACTCTATCTTTCCGATCTTCCCACTCGTGGCATATGACCCCCCCGCCGTGTGGTGGAAATAACAGGAGAACCCGTATGGGGTGTGGCACTCCGGCAAAAGAAACTCCGCCATGCAACTGAAGCCCATGACCGGGAGCCCCAACTGTAGGCCAATATATTGTTCCGGCTGAAGGCCAACCATCCTCATCGTCCTCGTTTCGTGGTTCCCGTAAATCAAAAACAGGCCCTTATGCTTAATCGGACTCAGCATGTCAACAATATGCTCCAACTGCTCCTTCGGGGGAATATTTTGGGTGTATATGTCTGACTTGCTTCCGATGATAGCATTTTCCATCATGTCGCCCATCCCGCACCACCACGCCTTCGGATTGTCCTTTATCTCAGAAATAATCTTTTTGGCAAATGGTTCGCAGAATTGACGGCTTCCGGCGTGCCAGTCCCCGATAGGATAGAGGGTGAAGTCTCGGCCCTTGAACCGCTTGGTGTAAAATTTCAATATTTTTCTCCGCAAAGAGGAGTAATTGTAATTTTCCTTTCTTTCCTTATTTCGGTTCCTCCCCAATAAATTGTAGTTGGAAAAGTACACTCATACGAGTCCCCAAGGCAGAGACATATTGACCTCGCGTTTGATCCGTCCGGCTCGTAGTGGTCAACCCTAAAAACGGGGGCTCCGGCGGCCCTTCTTTCCTTTTTTTTCTTCAATCATTCCTCCCTTATTTTGATTTCATGGCGTCCGAAAAACGCCAGTTTGTCGGCTCCGGCAACTTCTCCCACGCCCGCCCCTCGCACATCGGGCAGTCGTAGCGGGTGTATTCTTTCGCCGTTCTGAAATAATGCTCTTTTTCCGCATAGCCGCATTTCCGGCAACGAATCGAGTATAACATTTATTTCTCCAGCAATTCTGGATTCTCGTAGATGTTGCCGATGACCTCGAAGTTGTCGGCTTCGTATTTAGTAAATCCCGTGGTTTCATAGCGATAATCGTCATCCCGCCCGAGACACCAGCCTATATATGGCTGTGTTCCATCGGCGGGCTCACCCTCCGATCCGACACCAAAACGAATTAGGTGGACCCCTTTATTTGTCATTCTGTCCGCCCAGTCTCGCGTATCTTGGACAATATCCCCCTCGTAGATTTCCTTGCCATTTTTATCAAGAAGGCCGGTGAATTGGAGGAGGATAAGTTCGTAATTACTTTTGAGCTGGCATTCGCGCTCCTCGTCGTCATCCTCACTGCTTTGAAACCATCCGACGAGATGGCCCCCTGATTCCTCTATCTCAAAATTACCTGGCCTTACCATCCTCCCGTTTTCCGCGTCCCATGCCCTAAACTTAATTTCTCTCATTTCATCTTCTCCTTGACTTCTTTGATTGCCGCATAGACGCTGACCTGTCGTTTGGAGGCGGCAAATTGGCTGTATGCGTCGTCGTATGCCCGAATGACTGCTCGGGCGAATTCATATGGTTCGCGGTCTGGGGGGAATTTCTTTTTGAATGGATGATTAGGCCAGACTTTTCCGTTTTGATGGAGCCCCAGGTGGCAGGGGCGGCAACTCCAAATGATAACTTCGGGGTCATACGAAACATGATGGCGGGTGAATCCTTTGCGGTATTTGTCGGAGCAGATGGCGCAGACGACTCCCGCATTATCGTCCTTCTTGTTCCTCCCGTCCCGACGCCGCTTGGCGGCCATTGTCTCTCCAATGCGAAATTGTCAGTAAATCAATATCATGGATTCGGGCCGAAGTCAAGCGATATTATTTCGGACTAAATAATCCCAAGGTTATCCTTGATTCTTTTGATGTCAAGCCGCATCTCGTTGATGGCCTCGGCGTGTTCGGCGCACCGCGTCGGATTAGGACTTAGACGGAATTGTTTTTCTAGTCTACTCTGCCGTAGCCTATTAAATACACCGAGGCCAACGAAGCCAGCCACGGCGACGCCCTCCCCTATTTCCTTTGCCAGGTTCCAGTCCATTTGACGGCTCCCCTCAATTCTATTTTTTAATCAACGAGTAGATGATATAGCCGCCAAGGGCAACGACCGCCGCCGTCTTTACCCCCCCGACGAGCCGCGCCAGACCCAAGTCAGACCGCAGGTTGCGCACCATTGCCTCGTTTTCCGCATTTAACTTGATTACATCATTATACTTTTCGACCCAAGACGAGGTTATGACTACCTGGGACGCATATTTCTTGTTAATGGCAAACACAATGCCA
>CAUYUA010000269.1:0-14611 GCA_963575675.1 Azospirillaceae bacterium | reverse complement strand
TGGGTGAACCAAGTCCGCCGAGAAGCGCATAACTAAGAATGGTGACGGCAGTTTCAAAACCATATTCGTTGGGGCCGATGAAAGAGGCGCTGTGTGCGGAGAGTCCGCCGGCCAATCCGGACAACCCTGCGGAGAGAAGCAGCGTCGACATTTTATATTGCGCCGGAGCGACGCCCATCGCGGCGGCTGCGGTTTCATCGCTGCGTATGGCTTCCATGGCTCGTCCGAAGCGCGATCGTCCGACGAGAGCAAATCCGGCGCAGGCGAGGATAAGGAAAGAGAAGATCATCCAGCTCTCGGTTTTGGAGGGAATGCCGTTGAGTCCGAGAGCGCCGCCGGTGAATTCGAGGTTAATGTAGAGGACGCGAAGAATTTCACCTAATCTGATGGTGGAAATCGCGAGGTAGACGCCGGTGAGTCGCAATGTTGGGGTGGCGACGGCGGCGGCGACGAGAATCGGGGCGATGACGGAGCATAAAAGTGCGATGGGGAAGGGCGCTCCGAAGCGTAGAGAGACGATGGCTCCCGCATATGCTCCGACGCCCATGAACGCCGCTTGTCCGAGCGCCAGTTGTCCGACCGCCATGACGGCGTACACGGCCAAGGCTAAGAGACCATTGATTCCCACGGCGTGGATCAGGGTCTGATAGGTCCACAAGAATTCGTCGATTGCGTCCATTTCGGCGCCTAAGATTGAATGAAATGAGTGAAGCAGAAAACACGAGCTGCAAGTTATGAGAGCATAATAAGAAGGGAGCTGTGTTCCTGGCGGAGGATCGCTCTGTGAATCAGGAGGGCTTTCATCTTTGGCCCGAGCGACTGGAAACACAGCCTCTGGACCTCTCTAATTTATTATTTTTATGCGCGGTCGGGACGGCAGACCAAACAAGCCGCTCGGCCGAGCCACAGAGCCAACCCCATCAGAAAAAAACCGAGTCCTGCTTTCAAAGTCGAGTCAATATAACCCGCAGTCATCACTTCTGCGACGCCGAGCAACACTCCCGCCACCAGAGCGCCTCGTATATCGCCCAAACCACCAATGATAATGACGGCGAACCCGCGCAACATCATGTGTTCTCCCATAAAGGGATGGATGGCGTTGAAATTCAGCCCAATTAAAACCCCTGCCGCGCCGCCGATGGAGCCGGATAAAAAAGAAACCGCTCCGACAGTGAGCGCGACGTTGATTCCCATCAATCCGGCGACGTCCTCGTTCTCGGCGACGGCGCGAATGGCCAATCCCAGGCGCGAGCCGCGCATTAAGAGCAGCAGTCCAAACACGAGAATCGCGACGGCGCCGATGATGAGCATTTGAGCCGCGCCGAGTCGAACCGAGCCGAACTCGACGGCGTCTTGACGGATCACCCAAGCCGGAAAGCGTCGGATTTCGGGGCCGAGGAATACAGTAATCAAAGAGTATAGAAGCAACACCGCTCCGAGCGTCACCATAAGACTAGCCAATTCAGGGGCTCGGGCTCGGCGCAGAGGCGTCAGCAATAATCCGTCAATGATCACAGCCAGAACGCCGGAGGCAAGGGCTCCGACAGGCAAGGCGATGAAGATGGAGGCGCCCCAGTATTGGGTCGTCGCCAAAGCGATCAGCGCTCCGGCGGAGAAATAGAATCCATAGGTCAAGTTCAGGATTTTAAACACCCCAAAAATGACGGTGAAGCCCAGAGCAAACAAAGCGTAAGTCGAGCCGAGAACGATTCCGTTGGTGAGTTGCTGGGCGAACATGGATTGGCGGCCTACCGTCACACAGACCTGAAGTAAAGAGAGCGTCTGAATTAAAGGGAGCGGAACTCTTGGTTGCGGAGCGAGGATTGTAAGATTTGCCGTTCGGCTTTTTTTGCAATCCTCTGCAACCGGGTGAAATCAGAAGCGCCGCTCCCGGAGCGCTTGCGTCTTATTTCAGAGCCATAAACTTCCCGTCTTTTACGGTCAGAACGATCACGCCCTCGGTTGAACCGGGGTCGCGATGATCGGTGAACGTAAACGGTCCCATCACGCCGGAGTGCTTTGTTTCAAGCAAGGCTTGCCGCAGCTTCTCGTTTTCGGTGGAGCTGGCTTTGGAGATGGCGTCGGCGACGATGTGCAGGGTGTCATAAGCTTGAGCGGAGAACTGGTCGGGACCGGAGCTGTGTTTTTTCCGGAAGGCTTCGACGAATTTCTGGTTGGAAGGATCGTCTTTTCCGATGAACCAGGGACTTCCGACGAGAACGCCGTCGGCGGATTTTCCGGCGATTTCGCCCAGCTTGGAGGAATTGAAGCCGTTTCCGCCAACGAAGAAGATGTTGTCCGGGAGTCCGAGCTGGCGCGCCTGCAACAGAATTCCGGAGGCGGCTTCAACCAACGCAGAGACCACCACGGCGTCGACGTTCAGGCTTTTGACTTTTGTGAGCTGAGCGGAGAAATCGGTGTCTTTTCCGCCGAAGGTCTCGATGGCGGCGATTTCGATTCCCATCTTGTCGAGCGTTTCTTTGAACACGTCAAAGCCCGACTTTGTAAAGGCGTCGTCGTTTCCGTACATGACGGCGACGCGTTTGACGCCGAACTTGGTCTGAGCGGTTTTCAGCGTCACGGGAATGACGGCGGCTTCGGCAACGAGGTGCGGAAAACCCTATGGTCTGATGTCGGTGATTCCTGGCGGTTGTGGATGTTCCGATGATGGGAATTTACGCTCGTTAACCACGGGGCCGACGGCGAACATCTCGTTGGAGAGCGCGGCCCGATAATGCGGAGACTTTATCGCGCGCAATCAGTTTTCGCGCTGCGTTTATGGCTTTGCTCTTTGTTTCCGGCGGAGTCTTCGACAACCAAAGAAAGTGGACGCCTGCACGCCGCCGGCGGCATTGATTTCGTCGAGTGCGAGATCGAGTCCGGCTTTGATCGCCACGCCGTAACGTGAGCTTGGTCCGGTCAGAATTTCAATCGCGCCCACGACGACGGGTTGTGAATCGGCCATCGCCGGAAGCGCCGTCAGCCCCAATAAGAAGGCTCCGGCCAAACACCGCACAAACTTCATCGGATCCTCACCCTTTGTCTTTTGAACATTTTCTTGGACGAGAATGAAAGCATCCCATGCCTACTGTCAAGTGCATGAGGGTTTTCTACTGGGCGTCTGCATTGATGAATTAAAGGGCGAGCGACAGACGCTGTTCTCGGACCGTTTTAATTTTATTGATGTGTTGTATTTACTCCACGCCAATTCGAAACCCGAGAAATCTTTTAGAAGAATTCCGGAGAACGGGGTCGCCCTCGACCCGCCAAAGCCGGGAGGCCTTTGGAAACCATGACTTCGAAGTTTGTGACGACCGAATGAGAGTGGGCCGTTTCAATTCGGGAAGGCCGCATGTCTCAATCAACGGGGATGAGCATGTTTGTTGTATGCGCTTATTCGGTCGTTTCTTCAGGCTCAAAGAATCTCGTCAGCCGGATGAACAAATTTTGGAGCCGAATTGCGCCAGCAAGTCCAACGCACCCTGGAGGATGTAGGCCGAAGCCATTTTATCCACGACTCGGCGCGGCGTTTGCGAGACATGTCGAACCCGATCATAAGTTTTTCAACCGCCTGTGGGATAGACGTTCATCCCAGAAGGCAAGCTCAGGTTCTTGATCAAACAAAGCCGCGTTTTGCAAAACACTTCGCAAACTGCCGCGCCGATTGCGCCGATGCCCCTTCGCTGCCGTCCATGTTCACCGGCAGTCTAGAACCATGCCGCCGACGGAACGCCTCTTTGGCGATTTTAGCCAATTCCCAGATCGGCGGAAAGTTTGCGCGGCGAATGGTCCCAATCGGCGAGGCGATCATAAATCCTGGATCGGAAAGCGCCATGCCGATGGTTTTGCTGCCCAAATCCAGCCCGAGCAGGCGATATCCAGGGCGCAGACGCGCCTTCAAATCGGTGATGTTGCAGATGGCCATGGTCGGTGTTAGGATTTCAAGTTTCGATTTATGAAGCAAGCAGCGTCGTTCGGCGCGGTTTTTCTTCAATTCAGAGATTTTATCGGTTCCACGGCGCGTTTCCCATTGTTCTTTTCGTCGGCGCGGCGTTTTCTGGACGACCTTGGTTTTGCGTTCCGCGTCTTGTGTTCCAAAGGAGATGGTTGGATTATGTCGATCGATCAGGCCACTGCGGTGAGGATCGCTCACCTGGCCCGCATCAAGATTCCGGAGGCCGATCAGGCGTCTCTGGCCGGAGAACTCAGCAAAATCCTCAGCTTCGTCGAACAGCTCAGCGAGGTTGACACCGATGACGTGCAACCCATGACCAGCGTGGTGGCGACGCAGCTTCGCCGTCGCCTCGACGAGGTCAGCGACGGCGGCGATCCCGAGCCGGTGTTGCGTAATGCTCCCGAGCGCGCCGAGACATTCTTTGTGGTTCCGAAGGTGGTGGAATAATGGGCGCTCTGACTCGATTGACGATTGCCGAGGCGTTGGACGGCCTCGAACGTCGCGTGTTTTCGGCTGAAGAGCTGACCCAAGCGCACATCGACGCCATGGTTGCGGCGCGATCGTTGAACGCCTTCATCACCGAGACTCCTGAGAAGGCGTTGGCGATGGCGCGGCTCAGCGACGAGCGTCGGCGGCGCGGCGAGGCGCAGCTTCTGGACGGCGTCCCGATCGCCGTAAAGGATCTGTTTTGCACCGAAGGCGTTCTGACCACCGCCGCGAGTCATATTCTGGATGGTTTCAAGCCTCCTTATGAATCCACCGTCACGGCCAATCTTTGGCGCGCCGGAGCGGTGATGCTCGGGAAGGCGAATCTTGACGAATTCGCCATGGGGTCTTCTAACGTCACCAGTTATTACGGGCCGGTCGTCAATCCCTGGAGCCCCGGAAAAGTGGGCGCATGGGAGCGTAAATTGGTTCCCGGCGGTTCATCCGGCGGTTCGGCGGCGGCGGTTGCGGCGCGTTGCGCCATGGGCGCCACCGGCACGGACACGGGCGGTTCGATTCGCCAGCCCGGCAGCTTCTGCGGCATTGTCGGTTTAAAGCCGACTTATGGACGGTGTTCGCGGTGGGGCGTGGTGGCGTTTGCGTCCTCGCTGGATCAGGCCGGGCCGATGGCGCGCACGGTGCGCGATACGGCGTTGATGATGCGCGCTATGGCGGGATATGACCCGAAGGACTCGACCAGCGTCAATCGTCCGGTTCCGGATTACGCGCAAGCTTTAACAGGCGACATTCGCGGTTTGCGGGTTGGCGTGCCGAAGGAATATCGGGTGGACGGCATGTCCGCCGAGATCGGCAAGGTGTGGGATCAGGGCGTGGAGTGGCTGCGCGCCGCAGGAGCTGAGCCGGTTGAGATCAGTCTTCCACATACGAAATATGCATTGCCGACTTATTACATCATTGCTCCGGCGGAGGCGTCGTCCAACTTGGCGCGTTATGACGGGGTGCGGTTTGGTCTGAGGGTTGACGGGCCGGGCTTGCAAGAGATGTATGAAAACACGCGCGCCGCCGGGTTTGGAGCAGAGGTGCGGCGTCGTATTCTGATCGGCACTTATGTGCTTTCGGCGGGATATTACGACGCCTATTACTTGAAGGCTCAAAAGGTCCGGGCTCGGATTGCCGAGGACTTTCGTTTGGCGTTCGAGCGTTGCGACATCATCTTGACGCCGACGGCTCCGACTCCGGCTTTTGCGGTTGGCGAGAACATGGATGATCCGATCACCATGTATCTTAACGACGTCTTTACGGTTCCGACATCGTTGGCTGGATTGCCGGGATTGTCGGTTCCGGCGGGGTTGAGCGGGGAGTCTCTTCCTTTGGGGCTGCAATTGATCGGCAAACCCTTTGACGAAGAGACGGTGTTGCGCGTCGGCGGCGTTTTGGAGACGGCGGCGAGTTTTCATCAATTGCCTCCCTGCGTCGTTTAAGGAAACGGACGGAAAATCTTCAAAAAGGGGTGGTTCAAGGAGGGATTCCCTCCTTGGCGGGGTTATGGGGGCTGCGCCCCCATCGCCGAAGGTGAATTCCTGTGACGGAGCGCATTCTTATGGCTTGTCCTTCCTGGACTCTGAAGGCCGACTCTTTCGGCCCGATCGCTCACGCGGAAATCACGCTATCGCCTCTGACTGTCTTTGCCGGGAAAAACAGCGTCGGAAAATCTTATTTGAGTTCCTTGATTTGGGCGATCATGGCGCCGAGAGATTCCGGATTTGAAAATCAGAATCGTTTTGTCGATTCTTCGTTCTATAAAGAAATTGCTCCGAAAATCGAGAATATTGTTCAAGAACCTATTCAAGAAGAAAGTCTTCATAAAATTATAGGAGGTGATGATTTTTTAGAAATAGTAAGATGTTTTGTTTCTTTCACGAATGAGTTAATCAACCATAAGAACACGATCGATGCCTTGTTTGACAGTGTTTTTTCAGAAGAAATCTCTGTATCGATACGTTTTCCTCAAAGTGAATTGTCGGAGCATATTTCAAAAAATATCATTAAAGCGTCGAGGACATTGTCTTCATATTTCCCGGACGATATTGATTCGCAAAAGAAATCATTTGCGAGAGCTGTTCTTATAGATACATTCGAAGAGTTTTTGTCTGGAGGCAATAGAAAGAAGTCTATAAGATATCTTCCTGCGGCGCGCACGGGGCTAATGATTTTATATAACTCTATGGTTGTTAATCTTTTAAAATCTCTATCTTGGTCATCCGAAGATGAAAGGGAAAAATTTCCGGCTTCAATGGTGAATTTTCTGGGGAATTTGGGGGCTATTACAGGAAAAAGGGTTGGTCCATTTCGGGATGTCGGCGAAATGTTGGAGCGCGATGTGTTGCGAGGTCGCGTTGAGTTGACGCCGATTGCGGGAAATGGATTTAATTTTATTCCAGAAGGTTCGAATCAAGTTATTCCGATGCATGCGGCGTCTTCTTTGGTGACGGAGCTGACGCCTTTGGTTGTATTTCTGAAATGGTCGGATGTTTCAACTCTTATTATCGACGAGCCGGAGGCGCACTTACATATTGACGCGCAGCGGATTGTTGCGCGCGCTTTGGCGCGGTTGATCAATCGCGGCGTCACCGTGATTTTGACGACGCATAGCGAGATCATTCTGCAAGAGATTGATAATTTGATGCATCTTTATTTGCACCCTCAACGGGAGAGGCTGTGCAAAAAATACGAGATTCGGGAAGATGAACTTATCAACCCAGATAAAGCGTGCGGTTACTGGTTGAAGGAGGGAAAGGGAGGCTCTCGGACGATTCCGATGGAAAAGCGTCGAGAAGGTTTAGTTTATCCGGAAATGAATAACACTCTTTATAAAATACTTGAAATAACCTCCGATATTCAAGATGAAGACGCTGAAGATGGAGAGGAGCAATGATTGCTTCATTCGATCTGAAGAAAATAGAAGAAATATCAAATAAATATTTGAACAAGGACTTGTTTGAATATCATAATCATAAGTCGGTTTGTTATTATGAATCAGAAGAAAGTGGAGAGGGGTATGTATGTTTCGAATGCGATAATCCGTGTTTGGAGGTTCGCGTAAAGAGAGGAATGATGAACTCTATTTTAAAAGAAAAAGATGTCCCTGAGATTGTGTTCTTCGAATTTTGTGATGAGCGGCCATGCTTCCATATACTAGAGATGAAAAAAACGCTTAACTCTAAAGTATATAAAAAGGTTAAAACTCAGTTGGAGCAAGGATATTTTATTGGTTTGACTCTTAAAGGAATTCTTGATCTTCCTCATTTTACGACAATAGCTCATGTTGTTTTTCTTAATGATCGGATGACAAAACCAACTGGCGTGGGATTGGCTACGCCTGGAGATAACAGGAAAAACAAAGATCAAACAACAATTAACAATTCTGAAAATATGCAAAATAAATCCGAATTTTCTCAAGAAATCTATGAGAAAAAAGAAATTTCTTTTATGAATGGGATGTCTGCCCATATTAATCTTGTTAAGGGGGAACCCATTGTTAAGGGGATAAAGGAACCCAAAAAAATTTATTCTGCAAGGATTGAAACCAAGAATGTTTACCAAGATTTGAAAGAAAGAAGAGTGGTTCTTTAAAACACCGTATTGTTGTTTTTTAATCTGAGAGACGGGCACAGACCACAACAGAGGGCGGAACCTTAACGATGAATGGTCGATCGCTTCGGTGGTTATTGATATTGGCGCGAGTCGCTCTCGGATGGGAGCGGTTGTGGCCATCGTTTTGGGGCGTCCTTGGAGTGATTGGGGCTTTTTTGACGGCGGCGTTGCTGAATATGCTGTCGTGGTTGTCGGGGTGGGTCCATTTGGCGGTTTTGCTTGGGTTCGGCGCGGGATTGATCGTGACGGTCGGGCGAGTGGCGGCTCAGTGGAGGTTCCCCACCAAGGCGGAAGGGCGGCGTCGTTTGGAGCGCGACAGCGCTCTGGAGCACCGGCCGTTACAGACACAGGTTGATTGTTTGCCCCCGGAATCCGACGCGGATTTGATGGTGAAGTCGCTTTGGCGGCAGCACCAAGAACGAATGGCGGCTCGGGTGGATCGCTTGAGAGTGCGGCCTTCGTCGTTCGGATCGGTAAATCGTCGCGTCTCGGCGTGTCGCGGGTCTTTGGTTGTGGCGTTGCTCTTGGCGAGCGCGGTTTCTTGGGGCGAGTGGGGATCGCGGTTGCAAGCGGCTCTGTCTCCGGCGATCGAGCCGTTGTTTGCGATTCCCTCGGCGCATCTTGACATTTGGGTGACGCCTCCCGAGCACACGGGTCTGCCGCCGGTTTTGTTGCGGCCCCCTGGGTTGGCGGCGGTCGAATCGGAGCCGTCATTGATTGCGGCTCCGCCGATTCGGATTCCGGCGGGCAGCGAGGTGTTGGCGCGGGTCAACGGCGGGCGAGATTCTCCGGTTTTGCGGATTCAAGATCGTTCGATTCCATTTGCGCGGGAAGACGAGGGCGTTCATCGGATTTCCGAGCGAATCGAAGGCGGAGATCAGATTGCGGTGGCGCAGGATGGGCGAGACTTGGGGCGTTGGAGAATTCGTGTGATTCCGGATCGCGCGCCGGTCATAGAATTCGCTACGGCGCCTTCGTTCTCCGAGCGTCAAGCGTTGCGGATTGAATATCAAGCCTCTGACGACTATGGTTTGACGGAGGTTTCTTCGCAGCTTTGGTTGGATCGGCGGTCGCCTGATTCAGAGAAAGCCGCTTCAGAGAAAGCCGCTTCAGAGAAGACGGCGAAAGAGAACGAAAACAAAGAAAACAAAGAGAGTAAAGAAACAAAAGAAACAAAAGAAACAAAAGAAACCCGCGTTGACGCCGTGATTCCCGATCAGCCTCTTGCCGAAGCGCTGACTTTGCCGCTGTCTTTGCCCGGCGTTCGTCCGAAGCAAGCGCGTGCTGTCGTGTTTCACGACTTGACGGCGCATCCGTGGGCGGGATTGCCTGTGATTCTCCGGCTCAGCGCTCGCGACGACGTCGAGCAACAAGGAACAAGTTCGTCGGTGGCTTTGACGTTGCCGGAGCGGTCGTTTTCTCATCCTGTGGCGCAGGCGGTGATCGAGCAGCGTAAACGTTTGGCGTTGTCGGGCGATGTGGCGCGCATCGATGTGGCTCGGGCGTTGTCGGCCTTGTCGGCGCGGCCAGAGACGTTTCATGATGACGCCGTGACCTTTCTGATTTTGCGGTCTGCGATTGCGCGTATGATGGTCGATCACGCGCCTCAAGCGGTTGCGTCGGTTCAGAGTCTCTTGTGGGATGTCGCGTTGCGGATCGAGGGCGGCGAGGCGTCGTTGGCCGAGCGCGAGTTGCGAGAATCCATGCGGGCTTTAAATGAGGCCCTCGGTCGGAACGCTCCCGACGATGAGATTCAGCATTTGATGGAAGAGTTTCAAGCGGCGATGGATCGATGGCTCGATTCGATCGACGATCAGCTTCGTCAAACATTGATGAAAGAGCAGACGTCGCCTCTGTCTTCGGGCGAGGGTGAGAAGCTTGTTAGTCGCGAGGAGCTGGAAAAGATGATCGAGCAGATGCGGGATTTGTCTGCGTCGGGGGCTCGCGACGCCGCGCGGCAAATGCTTTCGGATTTGCAGTCGCTGTTGGAGAATTTACAGACCGGGGCTCCAGGAGAGGCGGGTGGCGGAAACCAATCGGATTCGGCGCAGATGGCGGCGGCGGCTTTGATTCGCGACATCAAAGAGTTGACGCGGCAAGAGCAGGATTTGTTGGAGCAGACCTTTCGGCTCTCGCAGGAGCTTGAACGGCGCGAGGTTCCGTTATGGAGGGATGAAGAGCCGCCGCTGCATCCGAGTTTGCGTGGGCCGCGTCAAGATTGGGCGCCGTCGCAAGGAAACGGGCAGCCGGAACCGTTATGGGGGCGGAATCGCGAGACACTGCGTTCACAAAAGAATAGTGGCGGTGGTGCGCCGCGATCGAATTTGCATCCCGGAGGGGCCGGGCGCGGCGGTGGGATTGCAGGGCGGCGGCGCGAGGTTTCGCCAAACGCCGCTGTGGATGCGTTGGCGGAGCAGCAAGACGGAATTCGACGTCAGTTGGGGGATGTTTTGCAGCGAATGGCGGATTTGTCGGGAGAGATTCCGCCGCCCTTTGGTCAGGCTGAGCGGTCTTTGCGAGATGCGACAGAGGCTTTGAGCGTCGGGACGCCGGGGTCGGCGACGCCGCATCAGGGGCAGGCGGTGGAGGCGTTGCGTCAGGGGTTGCGGGATTTTGCGCGGGATATGGCGCAACGGACGGCGTCTTCGCGAGCGCGAGGAGGGGGGCGGGCTCAAAATGGACGAGGACGGGATCCATTGGGGCGTCCGCAGTCGAGCGGGATGTTTCCGGACAATGGCAATGTTCGGATTCCGGATCAGGCGGAGTTGCAGAAGGCGCGAGAAATATTGGATGAATTACGACGTCGGTCTGGTCAAGCGGAGCGTCCTCGTTTTGAGTTGGATTACATCAATCGTTTGCTGCGTCAGTTTCAGGGAAATCGGATATAAAAGCGTTATAAAAATCAGACGCATCCAGGGGCTGTGTTCCCAGCCGCTCGGACCAAGGAGGATCGCTTCGCGAATAAGGGAGGGCTTTCGCCCTTGGTCCGAGCGACAGCGAACGCAGTTCCTGGATGCGTCTGATTCTATTCGACAGATATGCGCTCACGTTCGAAATGCAATTGTTCAGGGTTCCTTGGTTGACTTTGTTGTGTCGCCTGTTAGGGTGCGGCGCAGTCTGCAATCGCGTTGACGATCTTCAACCAAAAGACGCTCGGCGCGTTCCGCCAGACTTCTCGTCGTTTCGAAAATAAGTTTGTCGTCGTTTGTCGGAGCCCTTAGCCTTGACTGCGCATGTCGAAGATATAAAGAAAACGCCGCTCCACGCGCTCCATGTCGCCCTGAAAGCGCGTATGGCCCCCTTCGCCGGCTATGATCTGCCGATACAGTATCCTGTGGGCATTTTAAAAGAACATCAACATGTCCGCGCCCAGGCTGGTTTGTTCGATGTCTCCCATATGGGGCAAGTGCGTTTGCGCGGCCAAGACCCGGCGGCGGTTTTGGAGCGGCTGGTTCCAGGCGACATCCAGAATCTGGAGCGCATGCGAATTCGCTATACCGTGTTCACCAATGAGCGCGGCGGCGTTCTTGATGATTTGATGGTTACTCACGTCGGGGCCCACGAGCTGTTTCTTGTGGTGAACGCGGCGTGCAAAGACGCCGACATCGCCCATATGCGGCGCGCTTTCGGAGATCTGCTGGAAATTGAAGTGCTGGAGAATCGCGCTCTGTTGGCTTTGCAAGGCCCTATGGCGGCGCAGGTGCTTGGCCGCCTGATCCCAGAATCCCGCACAATGCCGTTCATGAGTTACGCAAGCGCTGTTCTTCAAGGAATCCCGGTGATTCTCACGCGCTCCGGCTACACCGGCGAAGATGGTTTTGAAATTTCCATCGCCGCTAAAGACGCCGAAGAGGTTGCGGAAATTTTCTTGAAAGAAGCAGAAGTTGCTCCCATTGGGTTGGGCGCGCGCGACTCTTTGCGTTTGGAAGCCGGATTGTGTCTCTATGGTCATGATCTTGATCAAGACACGACTCCGGTGGAAGCCGGGTTGTCTTGGGTCATCGGCGGGCGTCGGCGCGTGAGTGGCGATTTCCCCGGCGCCGCCGTGATTTTGTATCAGCTTGAGCATGGCGCTCCGCGTCGTCGGGTTGGTTTGCGCTTGGAAGGCCGTCAACCGGCGCGCGAGGGCGTCGTGATCACGGATGTTGACGGCGTCGCCGTCGGCAAGATCACCAGTGGAGGATTTGGCCCTTCGGTGAACGCGCCGGTGGCTATGGGATATGTCGATGCGGCGTTTGCGGCTCCGGGGACGCCCGTGCTTTTGGAGGTGCGCGGCAAAGCCTTGCCGGCCAAGGTCGTGAAAATGCCGTTTGCGCCGCACCGCTATTATCGAGGATAAGAAAAAAACCGAAAACGTCAGTCTCTATTGTTGGCGCGGCGACAGCCGGACGGTGGTTAATTCGCATATGATATATGGGAGTAGGGGGTATGAGCGTAATTCGATACACCAAAGATCATGAATGGATTCGAGTGGAAGGCGATGTCGGTGTTGTCGGCATTACCGATTTCGCTCAATCACAGCTCGGCGACATTGTATTCATTGATCTTCCTGACGTCGGCGGCGAGGTTGTGCAGGGCGGTGAGGTCGCTGTTGTCGAGTCGGTGAAGGCCGCCAGCGAAGTGTATTCTCCGGTCAGCGGCGAGGTGATTGCCGTTAATTCCGCCGTGGTGGAAGAGCCTGGCGTCGTCAATAACGATCCGATGGGCCAGGGATGGTTTTTCAAAATACGCCTCGAAAATCCGGAGGAAATCAACGCTCTGATGGATGAGGACGCATATCAGGGCTATTACGGCAAAGACGATTGATGCGGAGAGAGCCGAAATAGGCTCTTTAATGAAGATATGGTGGAGTTCTTGGGCGGTTTATTGATCATCTGAGCCGTCCGTTTGTGGATTTTCGGGGTCGCGAAATAAAGAGAAGGACCGACGGATGCGTTACTTGCCGTTGACCGACGCGGATCGTCAGGCAATGCTTGCCGCCATTGGCGTTGAACGAGTCGATGAGTTGTTTCGCGACGTTCCTGCTTCGGCGCATTTGGATGGGCCGATTCATGGGTTGCCGCGTCATCAAAGCGAAATTGATGTCGAACGGGCGTTGTCCGTTCTGGCTGGACGGAATGTCTCGGCGGGATGCGCTCCTTGTTTTCTCGGCGGCGGCGCTTATCGTCATCATACGCCCGCCGCTGTCGACTCTTTGATCCAGCGCGGCGAGTTTCTTACCGCCTACACGCCTTATCAACCGGAAATCAGCCAAGGCACGTTGCAGGCGATGTTCGAATTCCAAACCCAAGTCGCTCTTTTGACGGGGATGGAAACCGCCAACGCTTCGATGTACGACGGCGCCACGGCGTGCGCCGAGGCCGTGATGATGGCGAATCGTCAAACCAAACGGCGACGCGCGGTTCTTTCCGGCGGTTTGCATCCTCACTATCGCGATGTGGCGCTGACGCATGCGCGTTTCTGTGGTTTTGAGGCGGTCGCTGCTCCGCCTGATCCCTTGGGCGTCGAAGACCTTTCTTCTTTGATCGATGATCAGACTTCGTGCGTGGTGGCGCAAAATCCCGGAGTCTTTGGGCATGTCCGCGATCTTGCGCCGTTGGCCGAGGCGTGTCGCGCGAAGGGCGCTTTGTTGATCGTCGTGGTGACGGAAATCGTGTCGTTGGGCTTGCTGCCTGCGCCCGGAGAAATGGGCGCCGACATTGTCGCCGCAGAGGGGCAATCCGTTGGCAATGGTTTGAATTTCGGCGGGCCTTATCTTGGTTTGCTGGCCGCGCGCGAGAAATTTGTGCGACAAATGCCTGGTCGGTTGGTTGGGCAGACTGTCGATGTTGATGGGCGTCGCAGCTTTGTTTTGACGCTGTCGGCCCGCGAGCAGCATATTCGTCGGGAAAAGGCCACCAGCAATATTTGCACCAATTCTGGATTATGCGCTTTGGCGTTTTCGATTCATCTGGCTTTGTTGGGCGAGTCCGGGTTTTTGAAGCTTGCGCGTTTGAATCATGCGCGGGCGTCGTTGTTGGCGGAAAAACTGGGGGATTTAAAAGGAGTCTCTATTTTGAACGAGGGATTCTTCAATGAGTTCACCGTTCGATTGCCGCGTCGCGCCTCGAAGATCGTCAATAAATTGGCTAAGAAGAATATTTTGGCGGGTGTTCCGGTTTCACGGTTGTTTCCGGAGGCGGAGGATGTGGAGAATTTGTTGTTGGTGGCGTGTACGGAGACCAACACTGAAGATGAAATGGATATGTTGTGTTCGGCTTTGGAAGAGTATTGCTGACGGTGGGATAAAGACTAAATAAAAATTAGAAGGGTCCAGGGACTGCGTTCCTGGTCGCCGGGGATTATAAGGGGGGAGCGAAAGCCCCCCTTATCGCCGAAGGCGTAAGACCGAACTTTCCCTTACGGCAAATAAGAGACCCAAATCGCAACCCCCCCCCCCCGTTGTTTTTGTGCCTGCCCCGCCCCCCCCCCAAGGGGGGCCCCCCCCCCCCCCCCCTCCCCCCCCCCCCCCCCCCCCCCGCCGTTAGTCGCGCTTCGGCGCTCAACGAGGTGTTT
>CAUYUA010000268.1:0-14927 GCA_963575675.1 Azospirillaceae bacterium | reverse complement strand
TTCAGAGAATTAAAGGAGAAGAAAAATGTTGGTTCAGCTAAATAATATTCCTTATCAGGTCTCGCTTTTATCTCGCTCTGGTTGGTTGCAACAAGCCAAAGAACTTGCGGACATTGCACAATCCCGCAATGCTATCGATGCCGCAATGCATAGTTCTTTGATGGAAATGATCTCAAAATCCAAACCGCTTGATGTTTCTAAGGGTTATGAGATTTATGGAATAGCCTACAACAGCATCATCAGCTCATTACAGTTGACCAAAGTAGAAGATTATAGAGATATGAAAGCCGCCTTTCAGCAAGGCGTCAAATGGATCGAAATTGAAACCTCATCACAGTGCAATCGTCAGTGCTCGTATTGCCCCAACAGCAAATTCGATCGTCGAAGCGGCAATAAATTCTTTGACGTCGAAAGATACAGAAAAATGATCCGTGAGCTAACGGAAATAGATTACGAAGGAGACATCATTTTCGTCGGAAATAATGAATTTTTTATGCATAAAGAGAATTTTTCATACCTCGAAGAAACGCGATCAAAATTACCAAACGCGAAACTAAAGTTAATAAGCAATGGAGATTACATTAATCGCGCTCTTTTGGACAGATCGGCTGATCTCGGCGTCTCCGAGATCATCATAACATTCCATAGCGCTCCAAACGCCCCCTACAGCGAAGCCGAGGTTCTCGACAGAGCTTTCAAATTTCAAAAACAGAATGGCATCTCCTTTCAATTGGCCGAGTTCAAGAAAAACCGCGTGCTTCGATTTATCACCAAACATCGCAACATGATCGTTTGGGGCGGCTTGTTCGATTACGCCAACGTCGGTCATAATTGGGCCACGCAAATGGGAGAAGGTCCGGATAATTTCGTTAGAATAACACCTTGCACATACCCCATTCGTCAGTTCATTTTGAACTATGAAGGCGATATATTTATGTGCTGCGTGTCGTACAAACAAAAAACCGAGGAAACCGTGTCAACGGGGTCGTTTGTTGGCAATATCGTTGATTATCCAACCATATTCCATGCATACGCCGGAGACGCCTTGTTGAATTGGCGCAGAGGAGTCTTTCACACCGCCGCAAAGACAGGGCCTTGCGAACGTTGCATCGGTCATGATGGAAATATTGAGGAATGGTTCCGTTCTTTGGCGGAATACGCGGACAAAAGATTGAATTTGTCTCCCAAGTAAGATTTTTGTCGAACGCCTCTCAACGACTTCAAGCGATCCTTCATCGGATCAAGTCCCTTGGTTCCGGCGCTGAGGGATTTGATCTCGATCAAGGACCGATAAAAGGTCATCGGTCAAATCCTTCGACACTGCGACTTCATCGGCAAAAAAACGGCGTCAATTGATGAGACCCCTGAATAATATGGAAAATCACTATGATGGCGGTCACCGAGATTTCCGAAATCCCACGCAATGTTCCTTTGTTCATTTTCGGCGCAGGCTTTGGCGGACAAACCGTCAAACGCCATCTTGAGGAAGTCGGCGTCGACACCATATCCGGATTTATCGACAATCACGCGATGGGAGAATGTGACGGCGTAAAAATCCACGCCCCCGATCTTTTCAAAAAAACCGCTCCGGACAACGCCTGCGTCATCATCGCCAGTCAATATCATCGCGAAATCAGCGCGCAATTGCGCGCGCTCGGAATAAACAACGTCATCAACGCCTACCCCTTAACGCAGAAACTGATCGAGCGCGTCACTCTTGAGCAGCTTTACGCCCGCGCGCGAAAAGGAGAGCGCGTCTTAAGCATGCGCATAGACACGGTGTCGTCGTGTCAACAAAGATGTCGTTACTGTTACACTCTTAATCTGGAAAACCCTCCACGCGAGCGAATGAGGCCAGAGGACTTCCGCGCCATGGCTCAACGCTGGTTTCCGAAAGCTCGCGCCGTGGCGCTGTCGTGCGCCTGGGAGCCGACGATGAACCGAGACTTCGCCCGCATCATCGAGATTGCAGGCGAATTCCATTCTCCACATCTAGAGTTCGTCACAAACGGCGCATTTCTAACCAACGATATCATTCATGCTGCGATCCGGGCAAAAATCAACATCATTAACGTCTCGATCGATGCCGACGAGCCCGAGCTTTACACTCATATTCGTGGTCGGAACGATTTCCATCGCGCGATCGACGCCCTAAATCGCATCAATCAATTTAAAGACCAGGCTCGCTCTTGGCTGCCTTTGGTCAACATCAACTGGACCGCGTTCGAAGAAAACGCAGACGCCGCTCCTCGTTTCGCCGCCGCTTACAATCATTTGTTTCAAAGCTTCGCCTTCTCTCATCTCTTGCCGCAGCTCCGCAATCAGACCAATCCATTCACACGGATGTCTCCCAACCGTTTTATGGAGGTCCTCCGTCGGCTGCGTGAAGCGGTGAATGATCCTCTTATGGTAAGCGCCAATTTCAATTCAGGATCAAATGAACGGAGCCCCTTACACTGCTCCATGGCCTTCGACAATTTCATCATTGGTCCCAAAGGCGCTATCTGCATTGGATGCAGTAAGTGTAATCTCGTCGGCAACGCCCTTGTCGATGATTTTGAAACAATCCTTGAGAAAAACGACGCTTTGTTCAAGTCTCATCTGTGCGCCGGAACCGATCATTGCCTGACGCATTGCGGAATGTAACGCCAATGATTTTCGGTGTTTCCAACGCAGACAAACGAGCGTGTTCAAAACCGCCGGATACAAGAACGCTCCTTCGCTTGGAACTCTCGGAATGAGGACATTCATGGAGAATGCTTGTCTTTATCACGCACGCGCCGTGTTCTTTTGAAATAAGAACGAAAAAAGGACGCAACAAGGCGCAATATCCATCATCTTCATCCGATTGCATTCGTGATTGATCCCGAATTCGGAGTAAAATTTATGACGATGACGAAAAAGCGTATTCTTGTCACCGGCGGAGCAGGGTTTCTTGGATCCCATCTTTGCGAAAGACTGCTGGCGTCCGGACAAGAAGTTATTTGCGTTGACAACTACTTTACAGGTCAAAAGCAAAATATTTTACACATTATAAACAATCCTCGGTTTGAAGTTATTCGCCATGACGTAACATTTCCATTATATATCGAAGTTGATCAGATATATAATCTGGCGTGTCCCGCTTCTCCCATTCATTATCAATTCGACCCGGTGCAAACCACCAAGACCTCCGTCCACGGCGCGATCAATATGCTGGGATTGGCCAAGCGCGTCAAAGCGCGGATATTACAAGCCTCAACCAGTGAAGTGTATGGAGACCCATCCGTTCATCCTCAGCCGGAAGAGTATTGGGGAAACGTCAATATAATCGGACCAAGATCGTGTTATGACGAGGGAAAACGCTGCGCCGAGACATTATTCTTTGACTATCATCGCCAACATAACTTGGATATTCGAGTTGTTCGCATTTTCAACACTTACGGACCTCGAATGCATCCTTCAGACGGGCGCGTGATATCCAATTTCATTATGCAGGCGCTGAAAGGAGAACCCATCACTCTTTACGGAGATGGGTCGCAAACGCGCTCGTTTTGTTATTGCGACGATCTCTTGGAAGGCATGGTTCGATTTATGAACACGCCGGGAGATGTTCCTGGGCCTCTCAATATGGGAAACCCCGTTGAGTTCACGATGATTGAACTTGCGGAAACAATCCTGAGTCTTACGGGATCGCGATCCAAGTTTATTTTTCAACCGCTCCCCACAGATGATCCCAAACAACGACGTCCCGATATTTCTAAGGCCAAGGCGCTTTTGGAGTGGGAGCCTAAAGTTCCCCTCAGAGAAGGGCTTGCCCGAACAATTGCTTATTTCCGCGCGCTGATCGAGAACGGAGATGCATAATTTCCATGTTTTGGTCTGGAGCACTGGAGTTGAAGGCTTCGGAGCGTTTTTTTAAATTTCGTTCTTAGGGTCTGTCCAAAAACATTGATATCCTTTCCGGACAGGCTCTTAGATCCGACAGGACATTGCCCGTCAATTGATGTATTCTAAGGATAAGATAAGAGATTGCTGAGAACGCCGATAAAGCAACGCTGGATTTAATTCGTGAAAACATATAGAAATAAGAACGCCTTCCGGCAAAATTTCATTTGATCTCTGGTGACGATCATGGGCGAATTACACGACTTGATCAGGACCCACGGCAAAGACAACGCCAGGGCTATGATCAACCCAGAGCAAGTTCCCTTCTTTCAGATTGCCTCCTCCATCATTTGCGCCGACATTGCCGAATTTGGAATTATTCATTCAGGATTCTGTTTGGCGGGCTTTCCTCATCGTCAAATTCCGAATGACCAACCATGGGTTCGCGCCAATGGAGCAATCTCTTTGTTGGTGGAGCCCGGACGTCGACCAACCACGCCTCATCCCCGCACGTCGTCGGATTATGAGTATGTCGGAGTCCCTTACGGCTCAAAAGCGCGCCTGATCTTGATTTACTTGCAAACCGAAGCGTTGCGGAAGAACTCGCCCTTGGTTCGGCTGGGGCGATCCATGAACCAATGGCTCGAAAGGATGGACATCAGCACAGGTGGAACGACTTATAAAGAGGTTCGAAACCAAGCCGAAAGAATAAGCCGGTGCAGATTGACCTTCGAGTACTCCGGAAAGCACAACGGATCGAAGATCAACTCATATCGTAACGAAACCATCGTCAAAACCGCCATCAACATGCGAAAGAACACCGATCAAGGTCATTTATTTGATGATTTGGTCGAGCTTTCCGACGCTTTTTTCCAAACTTTGAAATCTCACCCCGTGCCGGTGTGGGAGCCCGCGATCAAACAAATCGCCGGAAAGAGCATGGCTTTGGATATATACCTCTGGCTCGCCTATCGTTTGCACATCATCGACAAGCCGATGATCGTGTCATGGACGGCGGTGTTCAGCCAATTCGGCCCCAATCGAAAATATAAAGACGAACTCGCCTACAAGCATAACCTTAGATCGTTCAAGGCCGAATTCTGTTTGGCGTTGAATTATGTTCTGGCGGTGTATGAAGACGCCAAAGTTCAAATCGGAGACGAAGGCGTCACGCTTTTTCCATCGCGTCCCCCGGTTCCCGGCGCAAAAGTCCCCAGCTTCCCAAGCTTTTGACCCACATTTTTCAACATGATTTTATGGGCGTCTCCATTATGGCAACCTCTTTCGAGCACGCGCGATCTTTGTCGGTGATGGTCACGACAACGCCTTTCGCAGAACGAGACCCCACGCCTGCGGCTCTTCTGACCGAAACGGGGATTCCGTGGAGCGTCAATCCTCTTGGGCGTCGCTTGCAGCCGAGAGAAGTTCTGGAGGTCATCCGAGGACACAGCGTCGTGATTGCCGGCACCGAAACGATCTCTGGGGAAACGATAGCGGCGTGCGCTCCAACTCTGAAAGCAATCTGTCGCGTTGGAATCGGCTTGGACGGCGTTGATCTACAGGCGGCTCGACGTCACGGCGTGCAAGTGAGTTACACTCCGGACGCTCCGGCTCCGGCGGGGGCGGGGTTGACGGTCGGCTTGATGTTGAGCGTTCTGCGTCAGACTCATCTTGCCGATCGGGATCTGCGGGCCGGTTTATGGAAACGTCGCACGGGTCTCAGGTTGGCCGAGTGCGTCATCGGCGTGATCGGCGTAGGACGGATCGGACGAAAAGTAATCAGACATATTCTCGGAGGCTTTCCGGGCGTGAAAATTCTGGCGCACGATATCGCGCCTGAATTTGATCTTTTCTCGGATGCGTTGAACGGCTCTGCGGTTGTGTGGACGGATCGAGAAACCATTCTGCGCCAAAGCGACATAATTACTCTGCACGCGCCCTCCACCCGCAAAACGCGCGGGATGATTGCAGCGGAGACTTTGTCGATGATGAAGCCGGGGGCTGTTTTAATCAACACGGCGCGAGGAGATTTGGTGGATGACGTGGCTTTGGTTTCGGCTTTGGAAAATGGAAGGCTTTCGGGAGCCGCCATTGATGTTTTTCCGCAAGAACCCTATTCCGGCCCTCTGCAAAACTGTCGGAACCTTTTGTTGACGTGTCATATGGGATCAATGACGGTTGATTGTCGGGCGCGGATGGAGATCGAAGCCACACAAGAAGCTGTTCGAGTTCTCTTAGGGCGTCCGTTGTTGTCTTCGGCTCCGAATGATGAAATCGACGATGAATAACAAGCAATGAAATAATGAAAAGTGTAAATAGAATTTCATTTCGACGTTGTCGAGGCTAGAAAAATTTACGTCGTTGAGATAAACTCGAAACGCAACAATTCTTTTGGAGAAGAAAAAATGTTGAACAGTTTTAAAATGAAATCCGCTGCAAACCGTTATCTTTTACTACAAAGAACGCAGTTTCAGCGTCCGATCTCTCAAGTCATGCAAAGATTATGCGGAGTTAATTTCTATTCTCGTTGGATGATGGGGCTTGTCGAATACGGAAGAGGAAAAAAAATAGCAGACCTCTACTATAAAGCAATGCAAGAGGAGTTCGATATTTTACGTCCTCACCTTCCAAAAACATGCAATCATTTTATTGACGTCGGATGTGGTTTGGCCGGGATTGACGCTCTTATTTACAGTCACTACCAAAACGCCGGTCCCAATGTGACGCTTGTTGATAAAACCGGAACTTCAAAAATTTACTATGGATATAAGACGGAAGCTTCTTATTATAATGATCTTGGCCTATCTGTAGATTTTTTGATTTCCAATGGAATCGAACCATCTAAAATTACTGCGATAAATATAGATCAGGCTCCGTTTCCTACAAAACAAGCTGATTTTGTTCTTTCTTTGATGTCATGGGGATATCACTACCCGGTTGAAACTTATTTAAACGCGGCGTTCGATGTTCTTACTCCCGGAGGTTTGCTTTTTTTAGACTTGCGAGAAAATGATCAATTGTCTCAAGTGCAAAAAACAATTCGCGATGTTTTTGGAGATATTAAAATTATTGCTCAGACGAACAAAATCATTAAGATAATGGCTCAAAAACTATAAACGTGTCAAAGGATTGACACATGCTCTTCGATTTTTACATAAAAATTAAAAGGGTCCAGGGACTGTGTTCCTGGTTGTGGGGGATCATAAGGGGGGAGAGAAAGCCCCCCTTATTCGCGAAGCGATCTTCCTCTGGAATTGTTTGTTTATAATAAATTATAAAGCACTCAAAGCCCTAGAGCAACGCCTTACAAGACATCGCAATCCATAACACACTACAAACAAAGGACTTCAGAGGAATATCTCTTCGCGAATAGAAGAAGCTTCCGCCCTTGGCCTAAGCGACTGAGAACGCACTCTCTGAACCTTTCTAATCTTTATTCATTTTCACTCATTTTCACTTATTTTCACTCATGAAACCCCAAAGAGAACATCGAGATCATGTCTGATCGTCTTGAATTGAAATATGACCATTGCATTTATTCTCGCCGTTAGGCACAATAAACTCTATGTCATTTCAAATGCATAAGTGAGTGGGAGAGTTCCATGAGCCTCATCTCTTTGGTTAGCTCTCTTCCAAACGGGACACAAGGAAATAATCGCAGCGAAGCCTCATCAATTTCGTCAGATGGACGCTATGTTGTGTTTGAAAGCGACGCCAATAATCTCGTCGCAGGAGACACAAATGGACAGCGCGATATTTTTATTAAAGACACACAGACCGGAACGGTCACCAGAATCAGCGCGGCAAGCAATGGCGCGGAAGGAAACAACCAAAGTTTTTCTCCGTCGGTTTCCGCCGATGGTCGTTACGTTGTGTTTGAAAGCGACGCCAGCAACTTGGTTGCGGGCGACACAAATGGTCGGCGCGATGTTTTCCTTAAGGACCGGCAAACCGGGACGATAACCAGAGTCAGCACGGCAAGCAATGGCGCTCAAGGAAACGACTACAGCTCTTCCGCTTCTATTTCTTCGAACGGACGTTACATCACGTTTCGTAGTAGAGCCGGGAATCTGGTCGCGGGCGACGCGAATGAAAGAGAAGATGTCTTTATAAAGGACATCAACACCGGAGCAACAACCAGAGTCAGCGCATTCGTCGACGGCGTTGAAGGAAATGACGACAGCTCGTCTTCATCCGTCTCATCGGATGGCCGTTATATTGCTTTCGAAAGCTCCGCAAGCAATTTGGTTTCGAACGATACAAATAATAAGTCAGATATTTTTGTTAAGGACAGACAGACGGAGACGATAACCAGAGTCAGCGTCACAAGTAGCGGCGGTCAGGGAAATGGTCTTTGTTCTTCTCCAAAGATTTCAGAGGATGGCCGTTACGTTGTCTTCCAGAGCGAATCCCAGAATTTGGTTGCGGGCGACACGAATGGAGTTCCCGATATCTTCGTCAAGGATATGAAAACGGGGACAATAACCAGAGTCAGCACGGCAAGCAACGGCGCGGAAGGAAACGGCTATAGCTCTCAACCCTCTATTTCTTCGGATGGTCGTTATATTGCATTTTTCAGCAAGGCTTCCAATCTGGCTTCCGGAGACACGAACGCGTCTCTGGATGTCTTTGTTAAAGACATGCAGACTGGGACAATAACCAGAGTCAGTATGTCCGATAATGGAGTCCAAGGAAATTATTCGAGTTCATATCTATCCATTTCTTCGGATGGAAGCTATATATCGTTCAAGAGCCAGGCAGATAATTTAATTGCCGGCGCCAACAGCTATCAGGTCTATAAGGTTCAAATAAATTCTCAGGCCTCTTATTTCTCGAATCATGCTCCGGTCGTCGTCAATCCGATCGTCAACCAGTCTATTATGGAGCAGCAGTTTCTTGATTTTACAATTCCATCAAACACGTTCAACGATCAAGACAGCGACTCTCTAAGTTATTCTGCGCAAATTGTCGTGAACGGCGTGGCTCAAGCGCTGCCGTCATGGTTGAGCTTCAACGCCGACACCCATACTTTTAACGGCCTTGTTCCAAACGACGGACCGAATTTGACAATTCGCGTCACGGTTGATGATGGTCGAGGCGGAAACGTCGGCGCGGACTTTACGTTGGCGACGCCCGCCAATCAGGCTCCGGTCGTGGTTGCGCAGATTTTAGTGAGCTCCACAGCCAATTGGGCTCAGGGCAACAGCGTCAGCAATTCGGCGTCGATCTCCTCGGACGGTCGTTATGTGGTGTTTTACAGTTGGGCGAACAACTTCATCTTAGGCGACACAAACAACGCCATGGATGTCTTTGTAAAAGACATGCAGACCGGAGCGATCGCCCGAGTCAGCACCACGCTCGACGGCAACCAGGCGAACGGAGACAGCTCTCACGCATCTCTTTCTTCAAATTCTTCTTATGTTGTGTTCGAAAGCAAATCCAGTAATCTTGTCGAGAACGATACGAACGGAAAATCCGATATCTTCATCAAGAATGTGCGAACCGGGGAAATCGCCAGAGTCAACATCTCCGCCTCTGGCCAACAAGGAAACAATGAGAGTTCTTTTCCTGTTGTCTCCTCGGATGGCGTGCTTGTCGCGTTCCAGAGCGTCGCGAGCAATCTGGTTGCAGGCGATACGAACGGACAGTCCGACGTTTTTGTCAAAAACGTACAAACGGGAGCGATCACCAGAGTCAGCTCTTCTTCGAGCGGCGCTCAAGGAAACAATGCGAGTTCTTCCGCCGTTATTTCCTCGGATGGTCGTTTCGTTGCGTTTCAGAGTTCCGCGAGCAATTTGGTTGCGGGCGACACGAACGGACAGTCCGACGTTTTCATTCGGGATATGGAGACAGGAGCGGTCACGAGAGTTAGCGTCGCCTCGAATGGCGATCAAGGGGGCGGCGCCAGTTCCTTCGCCTCGATCTCTTCGAACGGACGTTATGTCGCGTTCGAAAGCCTCTCCAACAATCTGGTTTTCGGCGACACGAACGACGCATCGGATGTTTTCGTCAAAGACATGGTGACGGGAGTGGTCTCCCGGGTCAGCACTTCGACCAACGGCTCTCAGGGCAATGGAGGAAGCTGGGGTCCATCGATTTCTTCGGATGGACGCTATGTTGCGTTCTACAGTTATGCAAGAAATCTGGTTTCCGTCGACGCCAACGGCGTTATGGATATCTTCATCAAGGACATGCAAACAGGAGCAATCAGCAGAATCAGCTCCGCAACCAGCGGCGTTCAATCAAACAACAGCAGTTTTTTTCCATCGATTTCTTCTGACGGAAGTTATGTCACATTCTATAGTTGGGCCAGCAATCTGATTCCTGGGGTCGGCGGCGACCAGGTGTACAGAGTTCAGATCAACACCCAACCTTCGAGCGTTCCAAACCGAGTTCCGGTCGTCGTGAACTCGATAGAGACTTTATCGGTCAACGAACAGCAGTCTGTTAACTTTATGGTTCCGTCCGACGTTTTCAGCGATCCGGACGGCGATGTGTTGACCTATTCCGCACAAATGGTTGTTGGAGGCGTGGCTCAAGCTTTGCCGGCGTGGCTCAGCTTTAACGCCGGCGCGCGCGTATTCACGGGAAGAGTTCCCAACAATACGCCTGACCTTCTTATTCGCGTCGTCGCCGACGACGGTCGAGGCGGTCGCGTCAACACCAACTTCGTCATCGAGACGCCTCCTGCGAACCGAGCGCCGGTCGTTCTCAACGCGCTCTCCGACCAATCGTTCACCGAACGTGAATCTGTTGGCTTCACCATTCCATCCAACGCCTTCAGCGACCCGGACGGCGATGATTTGGTCTACGCCGCACAAATGGTCGTCGGCGGCGTGGCTCAGGATTTGCCGTCATGGTTAAGATACACGGTCAATTCCCGCAGCTTTACCGGCGTCGTTCCGGACAACACGCCTAATTTGACGATCCGCATTACGGCTCGGGACGGCAAAGGAGGAAGCGTCAGCTCGAACTTCACGCTGGCGACGCCGGCGAGTTTGGTTCCTATTGTGGTGTCTCAATCCGTGGTCGGCTCTGCGACCAATCGCGTTGCCGGGAACGGCGTGAGTGGTTCGTCATCGCTTTCCTCCGACGGCCGTTATGCGGCGTTTTTCAGCTGGTCGAATAATTTTGTCGCGGGCGACACCAACGGCGCTGCGGATATTTTCGTCAAAGACATACAAACCGAAACGATAACCAGAATCAGCTCTGGGCTTAACGGCGCTCAAGGGAACAACGGCAGCTTTTCCCCCACGATTTCCTCGGACGGTCGTTATGTGGCGTTTGAAAGTCGCGCAGGAAACTTGGTGACCGGCGACACCAACGGCGCTTCCGACATTTTCTTCAAAGACGTGCAATCGGGATCAATATCCAGAATCAGCTCTGGGCTTAACGGCGCTCAAGGGAACGGCGGCAGTTTTTCTTCCTCCATGTCCTTGAATGGGCGTTACGTGGCGTTTTGCAGCGACGCCAGTAATTTTGTGACCGGCGACACAAACCGCATTGTGGATATTTTCCGCAAGGATGTTCTGACGGGAAGCATCGCCAGAGTCAACGTGACGGCGAGCGGCGTTCAGGCGGATAGCGCGAGTTCATCGCCTTCTATTTCCGGAGATGGACGCTACGTCGCATTCGAAAGTCGAGCCAAAAATTTGGTTGAGAGCGATACGAATGAACAGGCCGATATTTTCGTTCGAGATATGCAGGATGGAACCATAACCAGGGTCAGCCTTACAAACTCCGGTCTTGAGTCAAACAACGCCAGCTCTTCTTGCGTCATTTCTTCCGATGGGCGTTATGTGGCGTTTGAAAGTCAAGCCAACAACCTGGTGATCGATGACACGAACGGAATCTCCGACGTCTTTGTCAAGGATATGCGAACGGGAGCGGTCGTCAGAGTCAGCACAGGAAGCTATGGAGTGCAGGGAAACGGCGGCAGTTTTTCTCCCTCAATTTCCTCGGACGGACGTTACATCGCCTTTGAAAGCTTCGCAGACAATTTGGTTGAAAACGACGCGAACGGAAGCTTGGACGTTTTCGTCAAGGACATACAGGAAAGAACGATAAAAAAACTGACCATCACGGGGTCCGGTTCTCTTCCAAACGACTATCGTTATTCTCCCTCCATTTCCGCAGATGGTCGCTATGTTTCATTTAATTATTACGCTCACAATCAGGTCTCCGGAGTTGGCGGCGATCAAATCTATAGAGTGCAAATAAACGATCAGCCCTCCAGTTTTCTCAACCATGTTCCGGCGGTTGCGAACGCCATCCCCAACCAGTCCGCAACGGAGCAACAATCCATTAATTTTACGATTGCATCCGACGTTTTCCGTGATCAAGACAGTGATGTGCTGAGTTACTCCGCACAAATCGTCAATAACGGCGTGGCTCAAGCCTTGCCGTCCTGGCTAAATTTCAACGCCGGCGCGCGCGTGTTCACGGGCAGAGTTCCGAACCTCACGCCGGATTTAACGATCCGCGTCACCGCCAACGACGGAAGAGGAGGAATTGCCGTCGCCGACTTTATACTTGCGACGCCCGCCGCCATGATCTCCGACACGATCGCCAACCTGTTTCCATCAGGAGTCATTTCTTCGCGCGTTCTTCCCGGCGTTAATGTGTCGGTGCTGGGCTCCGCGACAATTGCGCAATTGAAAACCATTGATTCAACAAACGGCATTGGAAGAACGACCACCGCGTCAATCAGAGACGCCGTCGAAAACCTTATGCCATATGAAGAGACAAGCATCTTCATTGTGAGCGGAACCAATGTCGTTGTCACAAACGCAGCAACGATTTCTCAATTAGTGGACATTGATTCCGCAAACGGTTCTGGAACAACAACAGCAACGTCGATTACAGATACGGTTGAAAACCTTTTCTCATACGGATACGTAAGCTCGTTTATTACGCAGAATGTCAACGTCTCTGTGACGAACACCGCAAGAGTTTCTCAAATTTCAGAAATCGACGCGAGAAACGGCTCAGGCGCTTTGACATATTCTTCTTTGATGGATAGCGCGGATAATTTGTTCGCTTCGTCGTTTGTCAAAGCGGGAATAAACGTGATCATCGATGGAGCGGCGACGGCCAATCAAATCGCGGTCATCGACAACAAAAACGGCTCTGGAACGCTTTCTTGGAGAGCGTCTGAGACAACCGATTTCTCAGCAATGGCCGCCGTCAACGATTTGACGCTTCTCGGCTCCGGAAATATTAATGGAACGGGAAACGCCAAAAACAACACGATGTTTGGAAACTCCGGGGTGAATAGGCTCTCCGGCGGCGTCGGAAACGACACGCTCGTTGGAGGAAACGGCGGCGACACATTGGTCGGCGGCGCAGGAAATGATGTGTTCCGATACCTCTTTTCATCCGAGGGAGGCGACACAATTACCGATTTCGTCAGAGGCGCCGATAAAATACAGATCGTCAGCCCGAATTTTGGGAACATCTCCATTTCTCAACTTTCTTCGGGCGCCGCTTTTGTTTCGAATGCAACGGGATCCGCAGTCGGATCATTGAGTCAACTCATCTTTAATACAAGCAATGGAAATTTATATTATGACGCCGATGGCGTCGGCTCAAGTTCAAGCGTTCTGCTTGCTTCTCTGAACGTCCGAACATTTGGAGCGTCTGATATCCTCGTTTCAACGACTTGAAGCTGCGTCGAGAAAATCAAGAGAGGGTAATGCGTCCGCATTTTAGAATTTTCGAGTTTTTTTTAGAGAAGAAACCAATTTTTTCAAAAATTTATGTGGGCGCGTTGTTATTTTTCGTCGTTTCTTGTCGGATAATTTTTTATAAAATACAAATTGCGCCGACACCACGATATTTCTGTTTTTTCCTGCAATTCCATGAATTTTTTAACTCAGAAAAACGATGACGCGATTTTTTCTAAAGTTTTTAGAATATGATCAAAGCGCTATAAATAAAGGAAATAAATAGAAAAATCTTGCAATAATCATTACAGAATCAAATCAATCCAGATAAACTAACCGTCTTTTTTTAGTTTTGCAAATCAGAAACATACATCATTGTGGATATATATTCACAATCTTCACGCGAAAACTCAATTGTTTTTTATGTGTCTTTTCGCAAGATGCATATATGTATTTGTATGTAAAAATTATATATTTTTTTGATTTAATGTTTCTATGGTAGATATGCGATCTAATTCTGTATGTGCAAAAGACGTAATTCCGATTCGCACACAATTGTGTTGTTTTTGGACAGGCTCCCTATTTGAGGTAGGAAAATTTTTCCAGATAAAATCATGCAAATACATTTTTTTGTGATGCGAAGCGTAGCGATGGCAAGCGATTTCTTAAAGATTTTTGCCTGCTCCGCCATCGCGATTGATTTTCGTTTTTCAAGAGAGTAATTTGGACGGACCCATAGAGAGACTTTTTGGAAAGTTTCTCTATGGGACGCCTGTCAGAATGACGGGAACCAGAAACCTGACTCATAGCGGCGCACGGGTCATAAACGTCCTGCTGTGAAAATGCTTGATAAAGAGCAAGCATAAGGAGATATCAAATGACGATCGCTCTTGGCAACACCCCGAACACCATCACCATCAATGGGTTCGACACCCTCACCAGTGGCACAGGGGCAGACGCCATTACGATCGGCGCACCCGTCACTGGCGTCAGCGTAGACCTTGGCGGCGGCAATGATTCGTTAATATTTTCCGGTTCCGGCGTAAACAGTTTAACAATCGCCAACACAGAAACGATTTTCGGCGGCGTCTCCACCGACGTCGTGATAATGACTAATATTAATAATACTTTAACTATTTCTGGTGTTGAAACGTTGAGCGGCGGCTCCTCAACCGACGTCGTCATACTGGGCGCAGTCAACAACTCGATCACCATCACCGACGTCGAAACCTTAATCGGCGGCGCTTCAGCCGACAAAGTTTATTTAAATTCCTCAGCCTCCGGAATGTCGGTGAACCTCGCCGGCGGCGTAGACACTCTGGCCCTGAGCGGCGGCGGCGACAACAGCCTCACCGTCAGCAACGCCGAAACCATCACCGGCGGCGCTTCAACCGA
>CAUYUA010000267.1:0-15089 GCA_963575675.1 Azospirillaceae bacterium | reverse complement strand
AATTTTATCGCCGCGTCAACCCCATATCCTAGCGCATATGGGGCGGAGCCCCGATGCTCTTTGGAAGTTTTCTTTTTCAGGTTCTCAATTGGGCGGAGTGTAAACTAAAAACAAATGGTTATTAAGGAAGGATGCGCTTCGCGAATAAGGGGGGGGGGGGCTCCTCTCCCTTATGCCCATCCCCCCCCCCGACGACCAGGAACACAGTCCCTGGACCGTTTTAATTTATGTTTTGCCTCTTATGTTGTGTCGCTGTGTTTCTCTGATTTTCGGTGAGAGCGGTGTTCTCATGGTGGCAGGCTTTGGCGCGTAACGGCCAACTCTTTCCGGGAAGAGGTCGAAGCGGCGGCAGATCGAAGCGACAACGTTCTTCGGCCAAAGGACAGTGCGGAAGGTAGGGGCAGCCGATCGAGGCCGAACCAATAGAACCGATGCGGCCTGGCGGCGTTTCAAAACCATCGAACGAGATGCGCGACAACAAAGCTTGACTATAAGGATGTTGCGGCGCTTGTATAAAGTCATTCATGCCGCAGGATTCGACAATCATTCCGGCGTAGAGCGTCATTGCTCGATTGGCAAGGGATTGGGCAATATTTGGAGAATCGGTAAAGCAAAGAAGCGCTGCTCCTGTGGATTCTTGCCATGTGCGGATCTCTTGTAAGATGATTTCATCGCGGTCTGAACGAATGACAGGAGTGTCGAGAATCAAAGCCGCCGGGCGACTGAGCATAGCCATGGCGATGAGAATCGCACGCAAATCATGTGGAGCGATCTGATGTGGGTAACGACGGAGTATGGTGGTCGGGGCCGCGACGCCAAAGCGAGCCAATAGATCAACTGCTTGATTGCGGGCGGCTTGGCGAGTTAATTGATGATGATGCATCGGCGCTTCAAGCAGGTGGGTGCCGATGGTTAGCGTTGGGGTGAGGACGCCGGCGTTTTCGGCCTGAACCAGTGCGATTTCTGCTCCGCGTAGGGCGGCGCGACGTGGTGCGGGGATATCTGATATTATGGCGTCGCGGAAGCGGATGACGCCGGACGTTTGAGCGTTTGGGCTCAACAATCCGGCGACGGCCAAAGCAATTGTAGTTTTTCCGGCGCCGCGTTCGCCGATTAGAGCCAAGGAATCGCCAGGGCGCAGCCAGAATCCGACATCTCGGACCGCTTCGAATGGCGGAGCGCTGGGTTCGGCGCGGGTGGGGCTGCCGATGAACGGGCGAGCGTGGAAGCGAATTGTTAAATGCTCCACAACCAGCAGAGGGGGAGCCATTGGAACCTCATATTGCGTTTGCGAAGTTTTGGTTTGATGTTCTTTATGCGAACGAACCGAAGAATTGAAACATGATGTTTGATTGTTCGGAATGAGACTCAAGTGAGTCCAGGAATTATGTTTTCAGTCGCGAAAAATCATAAAAGAGGCTTTCGTTTTTCCCTCTTCCTGATGATCCCCTACCGCTAAGGGCGCCGTCTCTGGCCCCGTCTAAATTTATCTTTTGTTTTTTCTGTTTTCGGATGGTGGTGGTGAATGTGATACGGCGCCGTATGTCGTTAACAGGAGAAAGAGCAACGTCGCGGTTAAAACGCCGGTGGGCGTCCAGAAGGTCCAGGGCGCGATCCAAAATGCGGTTGCGCCTTCACGAATTAGCGCGCCCCAAGTGGGGTGTTGAGGTGAGGTTCCGAATCCCAAGAAACTTAAAAAAGACTGGCCTGTCAAACAAATCATGAGCGTAGGAGGCGTCGCTTGAAGAGTAAAAAAAGCCACGGAAAAGCGAGGCGTCGTTGCGCCGCGTTCTTGGATCATTCGGGTGAGTGTGGGAACGGCGAGCAGAGAGATGGCGCCGGTCATTAACAGCAAATTTCGTTCGGCGGCGATGGTCAGCAAAGCTGCGATCAAGGGAAAAGGCAGAGCTTCGATTTGACGGATGATGCGTGTGGAGATCGTTGCGACGCGGTGGTTGTGACATAAAGTTAAGACGCCGCAGATGCTTCCAAAAACCAGGCTGAGAATCGTCGCCGCGCTCATGAGGAACAGCGACCAACGGCCTGCGTGCAGTGTGCGAACCAATAAATCGCGTCCGTGCGCGTCAGCGCCGCAAAAGAAGCCGGCTTCGAAATCCGGAGGCAGTAATAAGTCGTCCGCGAAGGTTTGGTTTGGGGAGTGAGACAAAAACAACGGGCCGAACAAACACGCAAGCGTAACCAAAGCGGCTCCGGCAACGCCGATTCTGCGGATGATTTGGATTTTGGACAGGGAGCGCAGATTAAGCACAGCCGTCTCCGGGAAGAACCGCCGCCGGCCAGGGGTGAATTTTGGCGGAGACGCGGGGGTCAAGCCACCCTTGCAGGATAGCGCCGAAGGCATCGACCAACAAAGTTTCCGCGCACAAAACGAGGAGCGCAGCCGTGGTGACGGTGTAGTCGCGGGTGGTCAGACTTTTTTGGAGAGTCATGCCGAGGCCGGGCAAATCAAAAATCGGTTCTATGGCGATGGAGGCGGTGATGATGGCGGCCATAACAGGACCAAGGCGTCCTGCAATTTGCGCTAGAACGATCGGCAGGGCATGTCGTCTTATTAGTGTGTTGTGCGGAAGGCCTTTGGTTTGTGCGGTAAGGAATGCTGGTGTTAATTGAACTGCGCAGAGTGTGTCTGTGGTTAAACGGGCGATTGAGGGGATATGAGGAAAACCGAGAATGAACATGGGCAAAATGAGCGCGAGCAAGGGGGCGTTTTGAATTAAGTCGCGCCAGCTAAGGCTTTCAGGCAAAAAAACAGGGGGGGTTATCCATTGGGCGAAGATTGGAGCTACAACAAATTCTGGAGCGATGGCGAAAAGAACGGTGAGACCTGCTATTGTGGGCATAGCAAGTGATGAAACATAAATTTGGAAGAGCTTGGTTTCTGTGGAGGATGTGCGTGCGGAAAGCTTTGGAAACGTAATGAATTTATGACGAGGGGCGTTGGTGTGGTTGGTCGCGTTGGTGTGGTTGATGATTGCGCCCAGTAGGCCTCCAAGGACTAAGGCAAGTAGCAAGGCGCTGAATGAGAGGCAAAAAGAGAAAGGGACGACGTCAATCACGATTCGCCCGGCGGATCGGTCTGACGATAAGATCAGAGAGGGGCCAAAGTCGCCTTGTATAATTGCGCAAAAATATTGTTCGATTTGTTCTAAGATTGAGGTGTCGGCAGGAAAAAGCCGGTTCAGCTCTGGAAGACTTTCGGGCGGAATTGGTTGGCTCAAATCGAAAGGTCCGCCGGGAGTTAGGCGCAACACGAAGAAGCTCAGTGCTGCCACTGCACACAGACTTGCACAGGCTCCCAAGAGTCTCTGAACAACGTAGGCCGTCACGGAGTGGTTCTTCCTTGCGCCGATTGGCGGCTATGCAAACGCTTGATTTCATTCGCGAGAGCGAACGCTTATGGCGAATGCGTGTTGTTGGGGAGTGAGCGAGAAAATATATTACGGTTTTGGAGCGGCTGTTGCTGCGCCGATGCGCATGGTTGCGGTTCCACTCATGCCGGGAGCCAATCGGCGTTCGTTTCCTTCATGGGGAGGAAATGGTTGACTGACCATTTCTCCGGTGAGCTGGATGGATTGGCTTCCTGGGTCGACTCGGGCTCCGATCATCGTGACGCGCCCAACGAACTCACCACCGGTTTCGTCGATGCGGAACTTGAAGGATTCGCCACGGTTGAGCCACGTCAGCCAAGCAGACGGAACGATCAGCTTGATTTCCAAAGCGTGGTCTTCGACGATTTCCAACAAAGCTTGGCTGCTGTTTAGGGTTTCGCCTTCTTTGGCCTTTATGGTGGCGATTTGGCCGTCAAAGGGAGCGCGCACGGAGCATCGATCCGCCATAATTTGAGCCACTCGTAGATCGGCGCGGGCTTTGGCGATGGCGGCTTCGGCTTGCGACACTTCCAATTGACCGATGGACTTCATTGCGGCAAGGCGACGATTGGCTTCGAGAGTCGCTTGGGCTCCGCGAACGCCGGCTTCGGCTCCTGCGCGCTGGGCGTCGTAGAGCGCGCAGTCGAAGTGAACCAGCTCGTCGCCGCGTTTAAAGCGGGCGCCTTCGACCAGAGGCAAACGATCAATGCGGCCATTGATTTCTGAAGAGAGGGTGATTTCGCGTCGCGCCGCCAATTGCCCTCGGGCTTGATTTGCGCCTAATGTTCCCGCAGGTTTTCCACCGCCACTATTGCCGCCCCCACCGGCCTGTTGCGCGTAAGTCGGGGCGTGCGCACAAAGAACGGCGATCAATGCGGCGCAAGCGATTTTCAAGAGAGAGAGCAACGCTCGCTGTGTGTGGACATTTAGCCGTTGGGGGGTGAAGAACGGAGGAGACGCGCTCATGATTATCAGGCGGCAGGGGAGGGTTCAGTACGGTTGCGCCCGCCGATGGCGCGATCTACGCCAATGGCGATGACGCGCCAACAGTGATCCGCCAGCGCTTTGCGGGAAGAGAATTCCTCAATGGTTACAATCGGATGAAACTCGACGACGATTTTCAACCGGCGCAACTGCACGGCGCTCCACAGATGAGGAGCCAAATCCATGTCGCCGTACCAGGCGTAAAGGGCTCGCCACATCCAACCGAGGGGAACGCCATCCAAATGCGTCGCCGTGATCGAGACGGGTTGCACCGTCAAAGGCTGCTCTCCGTTTGTCATGTTGGCGACGGCAAACAACGCCGACTTGAAGGGCAGAGTTCGGTTCCCGTCGGAGGACGTGCCCTCGGGAAAGAGAATAAGATTATCTCCTGCGTTCAAACGCGAACGCATGTCGTCTCTTTGACGCGCGGCGTCGTGACGAGCTTTGCGGTTGACGTAGACTGTTTCTTGAAGGTTGGCGAGGAAACCAAAAAACGGCCACTGCGACACTTCGGCTTTCGCCACGAACGAACCGTTAATCACGGAGCCCAAGACTGTGATGTCGAGGTAGGAAGAGTGGTTTGAAACGAACAAAGTCGGGCGAATCGTGGAAGGCTTTCCGTGGACTTCAATGCGGAACCCAAATATCCGCACGCACACCAAATGATACAATCGCGGCAAGCGACGTTTCAAGGGCGAACGCAATTTCATTGCGCAAAACTGGAGTGGAACCAGAATCATGGTCCACGCCAGATAGACGAATAACCGAACGATCCCTAAACTTCGCGATCCCATGGCCCGATCCGATTTTTGTTTCTTGAGACCTGTTCAATTGTGAGGGCCTTTTGGTTTGTAACGATGTTTTAAGATAATTCGACGTCGCGGTTTCGTCTTTCGTAGTGTTTTGCGTATTTCTCTGTGACTTGATCGGTTTTGACGACGATGCTGACATCTGTTGTGTTGAATTGATGATCGATTACGGCGCCGTCTCCGACGAAACCACCGAGGCGCAGATAGCCTTTGATCAGTGGAGGAAGATCGCTTAAGGCGCGTCGAGCATCAATTTCTTCGCGTGGCTTCAGGCGCATATCGACATATCGGTGCGCCAAGGCCTTCGGACGAATGGCTTCCGGGGCCAGGTGGTGGAAGAAGAGGTAGGAAAGGGGTTCCGCCAAGGATGAGGGATCTGTTCCGGGCAAGCTCGCGCAGCCGAACATCAGACCAATGTCGTGGCGCGCAACATACGCTGCAATGCCGCGCCACAGGAGCTGCATGCTGGGACGGTTGCGGTAGGCGACATCGACGCAAGAACGCCCGAGTTCCAAGATTTCGCCGGGATAAGCTTCCAGCGAGCGGATGTCGTACTCATCGCTGCTGTAAAAGGAGCCGACTCGCTGCGCAACCGAGCGACGAATCAAACGATAGGTCCCCACTACGGCGTCGGAGCCGTTGCCGCGATTGTGATCTATCACCAGCAGATGATCGCAGATCACGTCATATTGATCGAAGTCGCGTTGCCTCTCGGCCATCTCGGATGTCGGCCGCGCCGCCATCTCGTTATAGAAGACTCGGTAACGCAACGCCTGAGCTGCATCGATCTCGGCGGCATTGGCTGCGAGCCGAACTTCGAGGTTGCCCATACGCAGGTCGGTTTGGCTCACCGGATCGGACTTAATGGCCATGCTCTCGTTCACGCCGTCATGTTTTCCAGAAGTTTAAGCAAAAAAACGCCTTCACGCCAACACATTTTTGCGTCGTCACCGTATAGACGACGACGTAAGTTTGTCGCGACGAGGTTTCATAGCCCGTTGTCTGGGGCCCGTTGTCTGGGGTTCGCGTCGCAGACGTTGGGGGGCGGACGCACTATTGTCAACCGCCTTGTTGTTCACCACCGATAGCACGAAAAGCCATGCTCTGGTCAACCGCCAAGTGAAGGGAATGAAATTTTCCGTTCTTTGTGTCCTTGCTGCGGCGCGTTTTGCTGTGTGGCGAGTCTTGCCGAGGGGGGCGATAATTGACGCGCGGCGCAAGGCGCGCGTCCAAAAAGAGCATCCACTATTATCATTTTTATTTGATTCCGACGAAATGAAACCTCGTCTGGAGTAGAAAAAGCATCTACGCGACGCTGCGCCGTTCGCGGGTGCCAAGACCGATGTCTTTGGCCAATTGGCTGCGTTGCTTCGCGTAATTCGGAGCAACCATAGGATAGTCGGAGGGCAAAGACCAACGATCGCGATATTCTTCGGGAGACATATTGTACGTTGTCTTCAGGTGCCGCTTCAGCATCTTTAACTTTTTACCGTCTTCCAGGCAAATAATGTAGTCTGGCGTGACTGATTTTTTGATGGGAACTGCGGGCTGTAGGCGTTCCGGCGGAGCGACGACGGTTTCTTCGCCAATATTCGCCAGCGTTTTGAACACCTGTTCGATAAGAGAAGGCAGATCGGCAAGCGACACCGTGTTGTTGGAAACATGAGCGGACACGATACCGGCTGTCAGCGATAGCAATTCTTCGGAGGGGGGGGCGTTACTCATCAATTCAAACTCCACATGAAAAACTGATCGACTCTATAATTCTTTTACCCGATGAAATCAATGACTGATTTCAATGAATCAACGGTTCTTCGGCTCATCTGAAGTCTGGGTTCTTATTTGTTGGGGGAATGAATTGAAAGAGAGGCCATGATGAACTGGAGCGAACAGAAGAAGGAGGGGGATTTGTTGTGTCCGGTCATTTTCCGTGATGTCGTTGGTTTTTTCAGAAGTGTGAAACTATGAGGTTTTTGGTGTGTGACGGTGTTGATTTGTGTCTGAATTGTATTCATTCCAAGAGCGTTCTTTTCAAAATCAATGCGGCGACGGATGCGCCGCCATGGCGATAGTAGTCCGGTCTTCGACCAACGCGAAAAAAACCGTTTTGGCGATACAAGTTTTGGGCGGGGTGGTTGTCTTCTGCGACTTCGAGAAACAAAGCCGTTGCGCCGGTGGTTGTGGCCATGTGTTGAGCGGCGGTCAGCAATCGGCGACCAAGACCGAATCGACGCCAAGGCGGCGCGACGCCGAAACTTAAAATTTCGGCCTCATCCAGAATTGTGCGGCACAATACGAATCCCACGGGCGTGGCGAGTGGAGGGGCCTCGGCCAGAACGCCGCAGCCGCCGCAGCCGGAAAGGATGTCGTGAATTGTTGTTGCCGACCATGCGGCGTCGGGGAAACACGCGGCGTGTAACAGAGCGAGCGCGAGGCTATCGTTCGAACCGGCGATGCGCAAACTTGATTCGAGAGTTTGATTTGAGGAAAGGAAAGGAGAAGAATCAGAAAGGCTCATCGCAAACCCCAGACGCGGAGATTCGACATGCGTTGGGGAAACAAAACGCGTTCCACGAAAAGTGTTGTTACGACTTGGAAAGGCCGGCGCTCATATCGCGCTGATCGATCACAACGCGATTCCGTCCTCCTCGTTTTGCTTGATACAAAACCTCGTCGGAGCGTTTGAGCAGGCTGTCGGCTGTGTCGCTTAAGCGTCCGCCCACGGCGACGCCGACGCTGACCGTCACAATGATGGACGTGGCGTCGTTGTTGATGGCGATCGGCGTGTCGCTGATTCTCTGGCGTAAGCGTTCAGCGACCATCATTGCCGACTCGGTGTCGGTGTCGGGCATGATGACCACAAACTCTTCGCCGCCCAAACGAGCAACCAAATCAAAGTTGCGAAGGTTTCGGCTGGCGCGTGCGGAGACTTCTTTCAAGACTTCATCGCCAACGTCGTGACCGTAGGTGTCGTTGACTTTCTTGAAGTGGTCTATGTCGAACATCAAAATGGCGACGGGTTTGTTGCTGTCGACTGCGCGTTCCAGAAGACGAGGGAGATGCGCATTGACGTAACGACGATTAAACACGCCGGTCAAAGCATCTGTCAGAGCCATGGAAAGACTTTGTTCGTAATTGGAACGCAGGCGGTCTTGATAACGCTTTCGACGAATTTGGGTTCGAACGCGCGCTTGCAGTTCGTTACGGTCGAGCGGCTTAATTACATAATCGTTTGCGCCAAGTTCCAAACCTTTAGCGACTCGGAGCATGTCGCCTTCGTCGACCACCAAGAGAATCGGAACTTGGCGGGTTCGTTCGTTGGAGCGCAAGTGAGAGCACAGTCGCAAACCGTCCTCATCCAGCAACGTCAGGCTGATGATGACCAGTTCGAAATCTTCGGCCAACGCGCGCTCCATGGCGAGGACGCCGGTGGTGGAGGCTGTGACGAAATTATTATCGCGTTTCAGGGTTTCCGTGATCTTTTCCAGGTCAAGGGCGCTGTCTTCCAAAACCAAAACGCGCGCCTTGTTGATCGGTTCTGTTGTGACGGTTCCGGTGTTGGTGAGAACGCCGAGTTGACCGGACGTGCTCTCTCGCAGCCGCCATTCATCCATCATCATCTTCAGGCGGACTAAGGAGCGAACACGCGCAAACAATGCAATGTCGTTAACGGGTTTGGTCAAAAAATCATCGGCTCCGGCTTCCAAACCGCGCACGCGGTCAGAGACGTCCGACAACGCCGTCACCATCACCACGGGGATGTGCATAGTGGTCGGGTCGGAGCGAATGCGCTGACACACCTCGAATCCATCCATCCCTGGCATCATCACATCAAGCAAAACAATATCGGGCGCTTCTTTCCTCACCAGGTCAAGCGCTTGCGTTCCATTGTATGCTGTGATCACATCAAAGTATTCGCGCGTGAGTTTGGCGGCGAGCAATTTGACGTTAGGCATAACGTCGTCAACAACGAGCACACGCGCAGACATTGCTTATCGGTTTCCAACCGCCAGAGTTGAAGATAAAGACTAATTCAAAAGCCGTTGAACGGCTTCCAAGAATTTCGTCACCGAGATAGGTTTTGCGATATAGTCTTCGCATCCGCCTTCGCGGATTTTTTCTTCATCGCCTTTCATCGCGAAGGCGGTAACCGCGATGATAGGGATTGATTTTAGTTCTTCGTCTTCTTTAATCCACTTTGTGACCTCAAGACCGGAGACTTCCGGTAATTGAATGTCCATCAAAATCAGGTCCGGTCGATGCTCACGCGCCAATTTCAGCGCTTCCATGCCGTCTTTGGTCTGGAGCGTTAAATAACCGTGCGCTTCCAGAAGATCATGAAAGAGCTTCATGTTCAGCTCATTGTCTTCGACAATGAGAACACGCTTTGCGGTCGGCGGACTGTTCGACTCTCCGGAGCCGTTTATATCGGCGGACATCGAAATCTCCTTACCCCTCTTTCTTTTGGCGCCGGCTTCAACGCCGCGCTTCGGCTTGAATTCGGCGCGACGTCTAGTTTGACGGAGGTTAGCACGATTGAACCGGAACACACTCCAAAAAAACACATTGGAACAGGTTCGTAAGTCACTTATCGATCACTTGACCGCAATCTTGAGATTTTGTCGTTGTTTTTTATCGTATGGCGAAAGTGTTTGTTTCATCGAGACCTTGTGATTCCTTGTTCTTGTTGCTTTTGTTTCTTTTGAGGGCGCGCTGTTATCGATCAGAAGTTGTTCGATCGGAAATCACAAGAACACATAAGGCGCTCAAAGCGGATATTTGACGTCGAGCTGTTGTGGGGATAGACCTGTAATGATGTGGAGCGTTTCCTGCCTGTTTTCTGTTGGAGAGAGGTGACTGACCACGATGATATACCTAAATCCGATGATTTTCGAACAATGATGACGCCGTTTAAGGGAAATATTCGAACCGCGCAAGAGGGAGCTTGATGCTCAGAGTGTGGTTCTGTGTTGTTGTGATCCGAATGCGGCATTTAAGCTACGCAAAGTAAGTAGTGATCTGTTTTTGTGATTATCTTTATGTGCAAAACAAAAACGAGAGTGTGAGGATGGAAACGGCGACGGCGCGTTGATTCAACGCGCCGGTGGTTAAGGTGTCGTTCACAGAACTCCTTTCTGGAAAGATTTTTTCGAAAGGAAAAGAGGCAATTTTGTAATGGCTGATATGGTGTGTGCGGCGACATGCATGCATGATTTGGGTTGGTTCTTGTGCAAGACGAAGCGCTCATGCGCTGTAGAGGCGCGTGTTTGTCGGCGTTGTTTTGGGCGCGTCCTGTTTTAGGCTCGTTTTTGGGGGGGAGGAGACGCGGGTTTCGACGTGAGGAGGAGCAAAGCAAGCGATGACTCCATGGCTCATCATTGGTTAGTTGTGGATTTCTGCGGGTTGAAACAGATAGCCGATTCCACGAATGCCGTGAATGGCGACTCCTGCGCCGGCTTCGTTGAGTCTTTTGCGTAAGCGCGAGATATGAGACTCCAGAGCGTTTGATTCGGTTTCTTCGCCGTTGGCGTAGATGTTGCTCTCCAGAGATTCTTTGGTCACCACGCGCCCGGCGCGGCGCATCAGCAATTCCAGAGCGGACAGTTCTCGACGCGGCACCACCAATGGCCGACCGTTAACGGAGACTTCGCGTGTTTCGGTGTCGAACTCCAAGTTTCCCACTTTCAAGGGGAGTCCGGCGCCGGGGGGCGTGCGGCGAATCAACACGGCGATTCGCGAAACCAAGTCTTCTAAGGCGAAGTGTTTGGTGAGGTCTTCATCTCCATCGCGAGCGGCGACAATCATAATTGGACTTCCATCACGACGGGAACGAACGTCGCGTAAAATGTCCAGACCGTCGGCGTCGGGAGAATGGACGTCTAGAATAGCGACATCGTATCGAATCGATGTCAAAGCCGCGCGGGCTTCGTCTCCGGATTGGGCGGTGTCTACGGCAAATCCTTGACATTTGAGGCTTTGCTTAACAACGTTTGTTATTTTTTCTTCGTCTTCGATCACGAGCATGCGCATGGTGGTCTCCATTGCTTCGTCGCCTTGATTCGGGGAGGTCCGTCGAATCTCTTTCCAGGGTTTACAATAGCGGCGTGAGAGCGAGGAGGCTGTGACGGCAGACACACCTACGTCATCTTCATGACCTTTGTCGGGAATTTTTGGGGAGGGGGGAGTGGGAAACTTATGTTTTATTACGGCGTTACAGGAACCCGATGATCGCCGTGATCACCCATAGCCAGCCACATGCTCGTAGAAAAAGGGCAATTGCGCGTCGAATATCTCCGGCGGTTGCGGCGGTCCATCCGCCTTCTCCCATCCAGGGGTCGTCTACAATCGTTCCATTGTAAGCGCGCGGTCCAGCCAATGCGAGGCGCAGCGCGCCGGCCATGGCGGCTTCCGGCCAGCCGGCGTTGGGGGAGCGATGGCCGTGCGCATCGCGGAGCATGATGCGTAGCGACTCGGTGGATCCGGCGCCCAGAGCGATCAGGCATCCAGAGAGACGTGCGGGGAAAAGATTTAGGACATCATCGAATCGTGCTGCGGCCCATCCAAACGCCTCGTGGCGAGGGGTGCGGTGGCCGATCATGCTGTCGGCGGTGTTGACGAGTTTGTATGCAACCAATCCGGGTAGGCCGAGAACCAGGAACCAAAAAGCCGGAGCAACGACGCCGTCGGAAAAGTTCTCGGCGCAAGATTCAATGGCGGCTCGGGCGACTCCGGCTTCGTCGAGCGATTGCGGATCGCGACCGACGATTTGGGCTACGGCGCGGCGTCCGCCCTCCAGGCCGTTGCGGAACAGCTCTTCGGCCACGGCGTCGACATGATCGTAAAGGCTGCGTTGAGCCAGAAGGGTTGAGGCGAGGGCGGCTTCGATCAGCCAACCAAATGGCAAAGCGGTTAGAACTGCTTCAAGAAAGTGGGCGAGGATTGCGGCGCCGAGCGTGAGCGTCGTCATGACGCCGATTCCGGCCCAGCGTCGTCGGGACTCGGAGCCATGGTTGAGGCGTTGGTCCAGAGCGGCGATGACGCCGCCGAAGACGGTCACCGGGTGAGCAACGCGGGCGTAGAGCCAAAGAGGATCGCCGACGATCGCGTCGAGAACAAGAGCGCAAAGCAGGATCAAGGGACTCTCGAAATAAAAAACGGGAATAAACGGGCGAACAGGGTTTCGAGCGCTCTTCTGGATAAAAAGACGGGTCCAGGAACACGGTCCCTGGACCCGTCTTTTTCCGAAAGAGTCGCGTTTCGGGTCATTCGACGTCGATCAGGTGGATAAAAGAGCCCATGACCGAACCAACGACGCAACCGGCGGGGGGCAAATTGACCTCGTGCGCGTCCTCGACGGAGAACAGCGAGTGTTTGGGAGTTTCGAACGCGACGGAGGCGTAATGGAACTCATGTCCGCGCCACACGGTTCCTCTGGGGCCAAGCACGCTGTCGGTGACGGTCGCAACTCGACGGTAACCCAAATGTAGGTTGCGATTGAAAAAAGAAGTGGCGACGGGCAATAATCCGGCCATGGGATGAACGACGCCGTCTCCGTCTTGGACGCCTTGGCCCAGAACCATATAACCGCCGCATTCTCCGTAAATCACGGCGTTTCGTTCGGCGGCGTCGCGCAGCCCTTGGAAGAAAGTTTGTTTGCTCGCCAGAATGTGCGCATAAAGCTCTGGGTAGCCGCCGGGCAGAAACACGGCGTCGGCGTCTGTGGCGGGAGCTTGGTCGGCGAGAGGAGAGAATGGCAGAACCTCGGCGCCCCAGCTTCGCCACGAATCGAGCAAATGTGGATAGGCAAAGCTGAACGCGGCGTCGCGGGCGACGGCGATGCGTTGACCGAGCGGCCAAAGGCGTGGCGTCCAAGGACCGTCGCCTTTGCGGCAGAGGGAGGCGGGAGGGCGGTGTCCGCCTGCTAATCGCTTTATCTTGGCGGCGTCGACGTGTTTCCCGATGGCGAGAGCGGCGCGGGATAGGAATGTTTCGAGTTCCGGGTGTTCTTCGGGCAGGACCAAGCCGAGATGGCGATCGGGTAAAGCCAGCTCGGGCAGGCGGGGGATTGCGCCCAGCACGGGCAAGCCGACTCCGGCGGCTGCGTCGCGCAGAAGTTGTTCGTGTTTGGCGCCGCCGACTCGATTAAAGATCACTCCCACGATGGGGGTTTCGGAGCGCCAGGTGCGGAAGCCGTGGAGAAGCGCGCCCACGGATTGGGCTTGCGAGCGAACATCGACCACCAGAACGACCGGCCAGCCCGTGAGGATTGCAAGATCGGCCGTGGAGCCGAATCCGGTGGCGCCGCCTTCTCCGGCGCCGTCGAACAGTCCCATTACGCCTTCGACGATCAGTAGTTCGGCTTCGGGACGAGGCGGTGGATTGAGGGCCGCTTGAGAATCGGGACAGTCGGTTTCCCAAGCTTGCGCGGCGGCGGGAAAGGGGGGAGACAGCGCCCAATCGGTGACTCCGGACAGCATGCCCAGAGACATTCCCCACATATCCAGGTTGTAACATGGCCGTCCCGTGGCGGCGCGATGAAACTTGGGGTCGATATAGTCCGGTCCGACTTTGGCGGAAGCCACTTCTACGCCGCATTCTCGCAAATGGCGCAGCAATCCCAGAGTCAGTATTGTTTTGCCGCTTCCGGAGGATGGAGCGGCAATGATGAGTCCTGGGACGTTCATCCGGTTTCCCCTAATTCGCGAATTCCTAACGGGTCGGTGATTGGCGCGCGACCGCTAAGGGCGCCGATCCAATCCAAAGCGGATCGCAAGCGCACGATCTCGCCGATGACGACGATGGCCGGCGGCTCTATTCCGGCTTCGGCGACGTCGGCGGCGCAGCGATTTAACCGTGTTTCAAGAACGCTTTGATTCGGCAGCGTGGCTTGGCTGATCACGGCCACGGGATCGTTTTCCGGACGTCCCGCCGCGATCAGACGGCCCGAGATTTCTTCGAGGTGTTTTAGCGCCATGTACAGCACGATCGCCGGGGAGCCCTGGGCGATGGCGGCCCAATTTATGTTGTCCGGAATTGCGCCCGAAGAGGCGTGGCCGGTAAGAAAAGTGAGGACGTGGTTGACGTCGCGATGAGTGGCGGGGATTCCGGCATAGGCGAGGCCGCCGATTCCCGCCGTCACGCCGGGGATGATGCGGAAGGGGATTCCGGCTTCGACCAGGCTGAGCGCCTCTTCGGCGCCGCGTCCGAAGATAAAGGGATCGCCGCCTTTCAGGCGCAGCACCCGCTTGCCTTGGCGCGCCATTTGGATCAGGCGGCAGGAGATGTCGCGTTGTTTGGGCGAGGGTTTCCCGCCGCGTTTGCCTGCGAACTCCAGTGCGCAATCGGGCTTTGCAAGCTGAAGCGCCGCCGGACTGGCCAGAGCGTCGTAGACAACGACGTCTGCCTGACGCAGGGCGTTCCAGGCGTGAATCGTCAAGAGTCCGGGATCTCCCGGACCCGCGCCCGTCAACCATACCCAGCCGGGTTGGAAGACGGGGCCGCTCCAACCGGACCATTGCTCTATTGTATCGCTCATGAGGCTGATATTAAGAAAAACGGCGAAAGAAACCAATCCTTTCGATGCGGAACGTCGCGCGTCGCGCATTTATTAAAATAGCATAACAACAAAATCGGCGACTCTTTGGCAATAGGTTATGTCGCGTGTTGATGATAAGGCGCCATTTCGGGGGGTGCTTATAAATAGGCATTTGATTGAGAGAAAAATATGATTGAGAGAAAAATAAGTGTTTTCATTAAACTTTATGCTTTGCGGGAGCTTAAGAACGTCATATAAAGTCTTTAAATATGCGTGTTTGTGTGGAGGTATTTTTTTTATGACGCCCCTGTTTTGTCGGAGGTGGAATATCCTCCAAGCGTCTTTGATTGTCATTGTCGCCGCTGTTGGGTG
>CAUYUA010000266.1:0-15526 GCA_963575675.1 Azospirillaceae bacterium | reverse complement strand
CAAAGTCTCGCCTATCAAATGGCGTTTGACAAGGTGGGAACAGGAGAACGCTTACCGTTCTTTACAGAACAAAAGACGGAATAATGAGCTTATTCAATATTGATGACATTGAATCTGCAATTTCATCTGGGGAATGGACAAGAAATGCCCCAATCGTCAATCAATAAATAACTCTTAATGACGACGGAAGCATTTCTCGCGGCGATCCTGTAATTTCATTTTCTGATGAGTAATATTCTATCCTGGATATAAGAAGCGTTATAACAGCTAATCGCTCCGAAATTTTCTTCCCTCGAACGCCCCCGCTCAATGCGGGGGAAGCGCCCGCAGGATCATCACAACCGCGCCAATGATTGCCAGCACAGACGCCGCTCCGGTGGCAATGACGTACTTGATCAGGTCGTTCTTTACGCCCTGAATTTTAGCGTCGGACTCCGCATGACGGCGCTCGATCCGTTCGGCCAAAGTCGCGCCTTGCTGCTCAATCCGCGCGGCCATAGAGTCAACACGCGCGGAAAGCAACGCAACGTCATTGCGAACTTCAGAAACCTCAAGCTTGACTTCTAAAACCTTCGTCTCAAGCCGGTGCTCTGCAGCCTCTAAATCCGCTTTGCTGGCTGCTTGCGTGTCCATGAAGTCAGCCAGAGCCTCAACCTGCTCTATACTGAACCCGGCCTTTTGAAGCTTAAGAACAGCGCTCGCGCCCATGGCGTTTTCCTCTCTTAAGCGCGTTTCCGGTCGTCGGGAGGCGTGTAGGCAATGGTCGTCGGCTGGCGACGGCTGATTTCTTCGACGCGCCCCTTCAGCTCCCCAAACTCTCCGGCTGTTGGCGCGCTGACCAACCGACCTTTGATTTCAGAAACTTCTCGTTCCAGTATGTGGATTCGACCGTCCATACTGCGGCACAAGTCTATCAACAAGTCGATTTTTACGAACAGCTCGGCTTCTTTCTCGGGAGTCATGAAGGCCTCCTACTTCAATTGATACGGAAGCTCTTGCTTCGACGCGGTATTTATAGCAGATACAATAATATCTTTGCTATGATCTGGCAATTTAGAAAAGCTATCCCACAACTCTGCATCTTTCTTTGTCATTTTATATTTTGGTAATTCTCCTGTAAGCAGCCAAGCGACATTAACTCCATAATGTCTAGATATAACCTCAAGAGCGGTAATAGGAACGCCACGGGCAGAGTTGTCAACATAACGTCTATATGTGTTGTAACTGTACCCAAGACGCGACGACGCCATGACGTCGGTCTCATAACCGCGTTCTTTGGCAAGCTGTCGTATTCTATCTTTCACACCCATCATGGAACCAAGTGTACCAAAATTAAATGGACATTGCGGACCAAATTTTTGACGCCGCGCTTGACACATAAATGAACAAATCGTACCAATATATCTATCATGAAGACACACGCTGAAATCATATCTCTCTTCCCAAATAGATCGTCTGTTGCACAGGACTGCGTAACAACATATGGAGCCGTAAAACAATGGCAACGCAGAAATAGCATACCTCCTGCATATTGGTCGGCGCTGGTTGAAGGCGCACAAAGACGGAGCATTCTCGGAGTGACGCTTGATTACCTGGCGGCGGGAGCGGCCAAAAATAGACAACATAACAACCCCATTGACACATCGTAAGGCACATATCAAGAACCCCACATTAACTATATGAAACCAGGCTTTCAAGAACGAAATAGATACACCAAGACCATCTAATGAGGCGAAAAACCTCTATTAGGCTCATAGTCCTCTTGATATATCTATGACTGCATTACTGTTTACGTTTTTTTTAATTTTTAGAACGGACTCGACAAAATAAAAAATAGCGCTTGGAGGATCACGATGGCAACACCGATCATGGACACTATAAATAGCTCGATATCCATGGATTGTGGTATAGGCCAAAACATCGCGCACTGGCTGAAAAGCCACTATATATCGTCACGAGCCAAGTCGATTGCGCGAGATTTTGACGTATCGCCAAGTTGTGCAAAGATTTGGCTCTCAGGCCGAGCGCCCTCATTGCCCCATATCGCGCAGATGGCGGCGCGTTGGGGCTGGCCATTCATAAATACAATTTTTCACGACGTCTGTGGCAGTAATGATGAAACCTCTAGAATCGAACAACGTCTTATTAAAATAGAAAGAGACCTAAATGAATTACAGCGTAATAGAGAAGTGGTTTTTAAAAATGATGACCACATGTCACGAAGCATGTGCGAGGTGGCATTTGGAGCAAGCGAAATCTTGGCTCAATAGATCGAAAAGGATGCAAATGGAAAGGTTATCATTATGAATTTTTGTCCACGCCGAATCAAAAACAGCGCAGAAAAATCAAGCATACGGGGAAACTGGCGCGGCTGGGATTGTTGTTTAAATCAAAACGCCATTCCTGATCAGGACGATTCCTTTTCTGTTTGTGGCGATGATGACACGATCCGTTCGGAACGATCGAAAGAAGAATCTCAGAAAGCAAAACGCTCTGATATAAAAGTGACCAAAATCGCGATAAATACACAACGTCCATATTCTACGCCTCGTAATTCTGCCTTCTGCGTCTTGATATTCTATATCCAGTATTTCAAACTGAAGATCGATCAAGTTTGTTTCGGTGTCACGACAGAGCTGTTCAGTTTTCTTATAGATATATCTGTCTGGGTATTTTTCCTTTGGAGCGAACAGGCAGTTATAAACTCCGGTTGCAACTCCTTGCAGAAAATAAAGAACATTCATAATAATAACGGCCATCGTAACGACATAGATGACCTTATTGTTGTCCATATTGTTTTGATCAACCAAGATCAGCACGGGAATGCAGAGTGCAATCATCATAATGTTATTCATCTTGCACCTCTTGTGGTGTGCCTTATTGCGTTTTGCTTTTTTTGCGCAAAGCGAATGATAAGCATGACGGCAACCAGAGTCGAGTCTTATGTTGCTGTCGGCGCTCATAGCCGTTCAAAGAGGGCTTACGCATGACGACGCCTGGAACGCCGGTTCCGGCCTATGGTCTGGATCGCGGCCGACGGATCACGCGACGAATGCTGCCGGGGTTCGCCGAAGTCAAAAGCGCTCTCCGACACCAAACGGAAAGGTTATGTCGAGAGCTATTTCCAAATGGAATAGTTGTTGGTCATGAGTTCCAAGTCGGGAATATTGAAGGCGATCCCGGAGATTCGATGAGCGTTAACATATCATCCGGCCACAAGTCGGGAGTGTGGTCGGATTTTGAGTATGGAAGCGTCGGCGATGTCATCGACCTGATCGCACAAAAGATGTATTGCGGAGATCGTTTTCGCGCCATGAAATGGTTGGCGCAATGGTTGGGTCTGGATCATGGAGATCATGAGCAAATCTCCCGAATGGTGAGCGAAAGAAAATCTTCGCCGATTACGTCTTATGAGCAAGAAGAAGACGGCGCGCGGGCGGCGGCGAAAAAGGTTTGGTTGGCGGCTCAGGCTTCGTTGCTTGACACTCCGGTAGACTATTACCTGAGAGGTCGATGTATTCCTCTCTCGTTTCTCTATGGAGCCGGTGAAGCCGCAGGTTCGTCTCTTGGCGTTCTGCGGTTTCATCCCGCGCTGTGGTGCTCCGAAACCGAAGGCAAGACGCCCGCGATGGTCGCGGGGATTATCGGCGTGGTTGGGACGGCGGCGGATGGGCGGCCGAAGCTGGGACAAATCGCCGTTCATCGCACCTATTTGGAGCGGAAGGCCGACGGGTCTTGGGGCAAGGCGGCGCTGAAGCGTTCTAAAATGGCGTTGGGATCGTTCAAGGGTGGTTTTATCCCGCTTTGGCGTGGAAAATCGGGAAAATCATTGAAAGATGCTCCGGAAGGAGAACGGCCGGTCATCGCCGAAGGGCTTGAGGACGGCTTGACCGTGGCGCTCAAGCGTCCGGATATGCGCGTATTGGTCGCGGTCAGCGGGTCTAACCTTGGGAATATATGGCTTCCGCCGCAAATAAAATCCGTGACCATCGCCAAACAAAACGACACCAAACCGGAAGCGATTAAATCTTACCATCGCCGCGTGCAAATGCTGCGGGATCGAGGGATTGAGGTGTTTTCCTTTCGGCCGCCGGACGGAATTAAAGACGTCAATGATTGGCATTGTCTGAAAGAGCGAGAGTTGAAGGTTGAGGAGGGCCGGTCATGACTGATCCGATTTCCGAAGCGATCGGAGAGCCTGCCTCTGAAGCCGTGGCCGTCGAGCCGTCTACTTCCGCAATCGACGGCAAGCCCAAGCCCCGGCAACAGCCTTCTCTCGACTTGGTTCTGGCCCGCGAAGAACGCAATGATCTGGGCAACGCCCGGCGGTTTATCGCGCGACATGGCGCCGACTTGATCGACGTCGAGCGGATCGGCGCGCTCTGTTGGGACGGCAAGAGGTATGCGGCCGATTTGGCCGATTCCGAATGGGCGAAGCGCGCGCACGATACGACGGTTTCGTTGTATGACGAGGCGCTGGCCTTGCGCGACGCCGGGCCGTGGCCTCCGTCCGAAGAAGAGGAAAAGGAAACAGACTCTCAAATAAAGGAGAAGCTTCAACAAAAACGCGAACGCGCTTGGAATTCTTGGGTCGGCAAGGGCAAAGAATTCGCTCAATTCTGCGGCAATGCTTCGCGCCTGCAAGCGATGGTATCCGTCGCGAGACCCTATCTCAAGCGCTCGGCGGCCGATATGGACCCGGACCCGTGGCTTTTCAACTGCCAAAACGGCGTGTTGGACTTGCGCCAACGCCCGGAGACCCGAGGTCAAATGCGGTTGCAGCCTCACAATCGGGAGTTCCGCATCACCAAGATATCCGGCGTCGCCTTCGATCCAAAAGCGACGTGTCCGACGTTCGATAAGTTCCTAGAAGATATTCTTCCTGACGAGGCCGTCCGGCTGTATGTCCAACGGTTTTTCGGTTATTGCCTGACTGGCGTTACGAGCGAACAGACATTCACTATTTTCTATGGGCGCGGCAAGAACGGCAAGTCTACTCTTGTTGATGTCATCCGGCGCGTCATCGGCGATTACGGCGTCACTGTGCCCGTCGAGCAGTTCTTGGATGTCGATCGGCGAAACGCCGACGCTCCGAATCCCACGATGGCTCGCCTGATCAAGGCTCGCGCGGCTTTCGTCTCGGAGCCAAGTAAGTCCGCATCCCTCAGCGAGCACCTGGTCAAAGAAGTCACGGGCGGGGAGCCTATCCAGATACGCAATCTTCACGAGCGTCCCGTGGAGTTCCTGCCTGAATTCAAGGCCTTGATGCAGACCAATCACAAACCGCGCATCGGCGGCGATGATATCGGCATTTGGCGGCGTATCGTTATGATTGCGTTTCAGACCACGATACCGGAAAATAAGCGGATACCGAATTTTATAGAACGGCTCTCCGACGAATTGCCCGGAATTTTAAACTGGATGCTCGATGGCCTGTTTCAGTGGCATGAGCGCGGCTTGGACCCGCCGTCGGAAATTCAATCTTTTATCGAAGAATATCGCCGAGAGAGCGATCTGATCGGAGAGTTTCTTGACGCCGAGACCCACGAGATCGCGGATGGGCGTGTTCAGGCGTCGGCTCTTTATGATGCATATACAAGATGGTGCGCAAAAAACGCCATAGACCCAATCAAGGCAAGTCCATTTGGTAAGAAGATGCGCGCCAGAGTTAGTAAAGTTGTGAAGAGTATGGGCGTTATCCCATATGCGCTAGGATAATAATTTTTGCCTCTCGTGCATCTGCTTTTTGCGCTTTCGCGGAGGGTCAAAGAGGTTTCGTGTGCAGGGTCTGAATGCCTTGATCAGGCGTTTGGTGCTGTGCTCCCCTTCAACGATAGAGATCAACATCTTTCGAACAATAATATATACACGCCATGAGCAAGGTTCGTATTTTAGGTGTTCTGTACGCTTAGGGGGAAGATTCCAGGATTTCCTGGCTCATTCTGTCGATCGCAAGGGCCGCAATAATGTGGCAATATATCCAGGATTTGGCTAGGTCTGGGTCGTATGCGCGCAAGCGATCGATGTGGAGGATGCTCTTTAGTCTCTTGAATGCGATTTCAATTTGCCAGCGCAGTCGGTAAAGAGCGGCAACTTCGTGTGCGGGAAAGGCGTCCGCCGCCAACGACGTTACGATCATGACGTAGCCCGCCGCGATCAAAGTGCGCGGATCAATCTGGTGTTGATTTCTGTTGCTCCGACGCTCGACGCGGCGTTGCTCCTGCTCGGTCGCGCCATCAGGTTTTTTCAGCAAGATCAAACGCACCGGCAAGGCCGGCCGGCCTTTGCGCGGGGCAATCATCACGGAGACATCAACGGCCCCATCTCCGGAATCTGAGGAAAGTTTCCCAAACAAATCAAAGACCTTACCATCGCAATTCAGAAGCCGAAGCGAGCGCCAACCAATCCTGACGATAAAATCTCCACCCTGTTGATTAACCGCCAATAGATCTGCGGCTTTCGCATAGCCTCGATCAGCAATCAGTATGTCTCCAGCTTGAACTGGGGCATGGGTTAAGCTCTCCGCTGTGTGTTGATCCGTGACCTTTATATGGCTAATACCAAGTCCCAATGACTACAACCCATAGGCCCACTTTCTGATACCAATAGACATAATTTTCCAAGGGCGTTTCACCAGGTTATTCCAAGCGAAGCAACAGCGTTCAACAATGTGATTATAAGTTTTAAAGATAATATCTGATAGCCAGTTTTCACGGAGATATTGCCAGATATTTTCAACAGGATTGAGTTCTGGGCATTTTGGAGGCAACGGAAGTAGCGTTATATTATCAGGTACTTTTAGTCGTTTTGATGTATGCCATCCGGCTTGATCAAGCAGAACTATTGCGTGTGCATTGGAAGCAACATTTCGGGATATTTCGCGTAGATGTAAGATCATAGCGGCACTGTTGCATTTAGGCAGAATTAAGCCTGCGGCTTTACCTAAAGCAGGACAAATTGCACCAAATAACCAAACAGAACGCGTTCTTTGGTCTTTGGGAGACATAGGACGGGAACCTCGTTTTGCCCAACGTCTTGTTGTTTTGGTTTTTTGGCCGACGCGAGCCTCATCTTGCCACCACAGCTCTATTACTTTTTCATGTGAAAGTGTTTCTTTGATCTTCATAATTTCGTTTGGGAAGTTTTTTTAAAATTTTCAATGGTGTCCGGTGCTTGAGACCAATGGCGGGGACGTGTTGATAATTTTCTGAATTTCATAGTACGAAATTTTCGACTCCGAGTCTGTTTGCTGATGGGTATGCGATATGTGTCAAAAAGCCCTTTCACCAAATCGAGAAGCCTCCAACGAACGAGACCATCAATCTCCGCAGATGGTCCTCGTTCAACAATTTCAGATAATTTCTGTCTTTGATCGTCATTTAAAATAGATGTTCTGCCTAGAGCTTTTCTTTCTAGTAGCCCATCTGGGCCTTTCTTGTTGAATACAATAACCCAATCCCGAATTGTTTGCAACCCGACACCACTGAGTTGTGCGGCTTCACTTCGCGTTTTTCCGTCATATAGGTGGATCGCGTCCCATGACGTGGTGTAAGAGCCGGCAGCCATCGCGGATTTTCGATAGGGTTCAGGCGCCGGTTGTCACACTGCGGCAAGAGGCGGAAGTGCGTCAGGATTATCGCTCAACGACACGATAGTTTCCAGTGTCATGTAGCGACGCTGGATAGCCCATTCGTCGGTTTGCTCAAGAAGGATCGCTCCAGCCAAACGGAAGATTGCATCTTCGTTTGGAAATATTCCAACGACGTCTGTTCGACGCTTGATCTCTCCATTGAGGCGCTCTATAGGATTCGTGGAATATATTTTTACCCAGTGCTCTTTTGGAAAGGACATGAAAGCAAGAACATCCGTTTCTGAGACATCCATTATTTCTGCAAGCTTTCGAAATTTCGGACGTAAATTATCTGATACTTTTCTCCATTGCTCACTTGCGGCCTTGGCGTCTCCCTGAGCGAACGCCGTGCGAATCATCGCGGCAACCATGGGGCGTTGATCTTTGTCGGAAACGTGAGAAAGAGCATTGCGCATAAAATGAACGCGGCAACGCTGCCAAGATGCCTGTAAGGTTTTGGCCGCAGCCGCTTTGATCCCCTCATGACAATCGGAGATAACCAGCTTGACGCCACGCAAGCCGCGTCGCGTAAGAGTGCGCAAGAAGCCTGTCCAAAAGACTTCGGCTTCCGACATGCCGATGGCCATGCCCAGAACCTCGCGTCGGCCGTCGGTGTTAACTGCCACAGCGATTATTACGGCAACAGAAACGATGTGACCGGCTTCTCTCACCTTGATATAGGTTGCGTCAAGCCAAAGATACGGCCATTCCCCTTCAATCGGACGGTTGAGAAAAGCACCGACGCGCACGTCAATATCGGCGCACAAGCGCGACACTTGGCTTCTTGAGATGCCTGTCATGCCCATTGCTTGGACAAGGTTTGAGGTGGTCCCGGAATCCCGGACAGAATGACCGCTTAGCTAAGCTTAGATTGAGTATTTTTATGCGGCATCCTGTATATTTTCTGATATACTCTGGTATGCTTCATCCGGTGTTTTGTTGTTTAATGCTGCGTGAGGACGGTTGGCGTTATAGAAATTTATCCATTGTCCAATCCCTTTCCTCGCTTCCCCACTTGTTTCGAAAGCATTAAGATAGACACATTCATACTTAACAGAACGCCACAGCCTTTCGATGAATACATTATCCATCCACCGACCTTTCCCATCCATTGATACAGAAATTCCATCACGAGTCAACACGCTAATAAAACTCAAGCTTGTAAACTGGCTCCCCTGATCCGTGTTGAATATTTCAGGCTTTCGATACTTAAGAAGCGCCTCTTCAAGAGCATCAATACAGAAGTCAACATCCATCGTATTTGACAATCTCCATGTAAGAACTTTGCGTGTCGCCCAGTCCATTATAGCAACAAGATAGAGAAAACCTCGTCGCATCGGAATATATGTGATGTCTGCGCACCAAACTTGATTCGGTCGATCAATCTTCAAATCACGAAGCATATATGGAAATATCTTGTGCTCCGGATTTGAAAATGTCGTTCTTGGTTTTTGGTAAATTGCAACTAATCCCATTTTCTCCATTAGTCGACGGACGCGCTTGCGTCCAACATTGTATCCTTTTCGTTGTAAATCAATTACCATTCTTCGATTTCCATAAAATGGTGCAACTAAAAATTGTTCATCAATCCGTCTCATGATTTCTAAATTTTCTGCTGTTTCTCCAACAGGTTTGTCGTAATAACGAGAGCGACTTATTGAAAGAAGCTCACACTGTTTTATAACCGAAAGACGGTCATGCGTAGGATCGACCATTGATTGCCTCCGATCGCCGGTCATCGACTGGAGGCTTTCTTTAAAAAATCTCGTTCTACTACCAGTTGACCAATCATAGCGTGTAACTTTTCAATCTCTCCATCTTGTGATGGAGTCGCCGTTTCTCCTTTGCTCGAAAATGTTCTCACCAGTCCATCGATGGCTTGGCGTTTCCAATCGCTGATAAGTGTCTGATGAACTCCATGCTTCGACACCAATTGAGCGATTGTTAATTCTCCACGTAACGCTTCAAGCGCTACCTTGGCCTTAAAATCTGCGCTATAACGTTTCCGTTTTCCGCTCATCCGAACTCTCCTGAGTGATTCGACCTAAGCTTATCACCCTGTCCGGGATTCCGGGACCACCTCATTCCGAGAGCATAGAACATGTGGCCGAACGAGCCTTGGACGGCTAAGCCAATTTTCTTTGGACGAGTTTTCCGAGCAGGCATTTGCATGTCTCCATGGCAAGCGTAGCGAGAGTAGCGCTACCGAAAGGCGCCAGCCGCACATACTCATCGGTCACAAGTGATTGTCAACGACTGAACCGCACGCCACCTGACAGCTCAGGAGGCTGCCTAGCCGCCGGCCCACAGCCTCCGAGGCCCCGCTCCACCTCGGCAAACACAGCGCTCAGCTCCCATTCTTAAACCAGGAGATATTCTTGTGCTGGATAACCTGTCTTGTCACAAGATTGATGGCGTCCGACAAGCAATTGAAGCGCGCGGAGCACGCTTGCTTTATTTGCCTCCCTATAGTCCTGATTTCAACCCCATCGAACAGGCGTTCTTAAAACTTAAATCCTTTCTCCGTAAGGTCGGGGCAAGAACCAAAGAAGCTCTTTGGTTGGCAATCGCAAATGCCGTGGAAAATTATAACTATACGCAGTGTGCAAATTTGTTCAGAAACTCAGGCTATGCAGCTTGATCAGTGATCTCTCTAAGAATGGAAAGGTCGGGCTTATTTGTCAATGGATTTGAAAAATTGACAGATATTAAGATTTTTGCAAAAAAGTTAGGCCGTTTATCGGAAAGGGTTTTTTATTTGCATAAGTCACAGCCATAATGCGAGCACGGTATAGGTGGACAAGAGCCTTTTTCTGAGCCACAACGTAGCCCAATAGGAGGTTGCCGCTATGACCCAGAATTCCGTTGTTCGCGCTCGCATTGACGAGGCGACCAAGAGCGAAGCCGCCGCCGTGCTGGCCACGATGGGGCTTTCCCTGTCTGATGCGTTTCGGCTGATGTTGAAGCGCGTGGCGGCAGACAAAGCGTTGCCCTTTGAGCCGCTTGTGCCGAATGCTGAAACCGTAGAGGCCATGAAAGCGGCGCGGCGTGGTGAGCTTGTCACGGCTGGAAGCCCTTCCGTACTACTTGCGAGCCTGAATGCGGATAGTTAAATACACAAATCGTTTCAAGCGCGATTACAGGCGGGAACAATCAGGATAACATAGAAAAAAGCTAGATGCGCTTTTGATGGACGTTGTTAATGTGTTGGCCGCTGATATGCCTCTACTTCATCGCAACGCGGATCATGCTTTGACTGGGGAATGGGTCGATCACCGTGACTGCCACCTTAGACCAGACTTGGTGCTGATCTACCGCAAGCCTGATGACGATAATCTTGAATTGGTGCGCCTTGGTTCTCACAGCGAGCTTGGTTTGTGATTTACAGCTATGCTCAGGTATCCACGGACGGTCAGAGCATCGAGGCGCAGACCGGCGCGTTGACCGCCTTAAGATTACGATATTTTTTCCTGTCGATGATTTTGGTTTTCCTCACCTCGAAACATAAGGTGAACTCCGAAAGAAAGCATCCCTAATTATCTTAATCTTTGGTGAAGTCGTTAGAATTGCCGCACAAATCGTTTTCCATAAACCATATTCAAAAGCCATAACTTTCACTGAATTTTTTTGGCGTTTATTTGCGTTCCGATTATCCAACACCGAAGTTTGTCTAGACAAAACCGATCGGCTTCTGTCAGAAAATCCAGCGTATCGAACGCAACGATAGCCACGACAAGGTTCATTGAGAATCTTCGAACCAAGATCACTGGCTAATCGTCGCGCCTTTTTTAATGAAAGCGGCCCAAAAGAGCATCCGTTATTTTTTAGTGAATGTATATTCTGCTTGGCCACTTGGAGTATCTCGAAGATACACGTTTGGTTTTTCATCGATTTTGTAGAACGGAGCACAAGAACCAGACCAGCGTGGATTGTCCCAATTATTACAATAATCTCCGTTATCTTCGACACTCCATGTTCCATTACTACGTCCACCACTAGAGCTTTGAGCAGACAAACTACCATCTGCGTCAATTGTTCCATTATTTCCAGTGGAGGTTTTATAATTTGTTCCAGAAATAAGAGAAGTGACCTCTTGTTTGCTTAATTTCTCTCCTGCACAAGATATATCTGTAAGCATTAATAAAAACGCAAAAGATAGAAAAATATGCAAAGTTGTACGTTTCATAATTTTCTCCGTGTTGTTAAAGGTTGGAGTAGTATCTCGTTTTATGACATGCCGTAAGAGCCGTGAATTTTCGATAAAGTTCAGGCCCCCCTGCCGACACCACGATGACCGATCCTAGGATCAGCATTTGCCGAGTAGATTGAAACAGGGTAAAGAAATTCAATAACAGATTTCTAACCAGCGTCAATGCATATTCCGCATAAATTTCTTTTAAGTTCTTACTTAAATAATATATTAATTCGCGTTAGCGGCTCCGCCGGTAAACAAATCAAGCGTTTCCAAGCCATCAAAAGGCACATGCCCACCTAACGCGAATTGAGCCTAAATAATTAATTGGAATACATTTAATATTATGCTGATTTTCCTGGAACTGCCATAAATTTCAGTAAATCCTTCCATTGGCGTTTGTTTGCGTTACATCCCGATCAAACACTCTCAACTAACAAGGTTTCGGTTGGCGAATAGTGTGAAGCATTTCACCTCAAACCGCCCTCACTCCCCCTGGATGCGTTACGGACTAGAACCACACACGGCTCTAGGGTTCTAAAAATGGTTCTTTTGGTTCGTTAAATGGCCGCTAGAGGGCTTGAAGTGAATTCCCCCCCCTGTTAACCGTGAGAGTTTGAAGGCCATTTGCGCTCATTCTACGGGCTTTTTTTAGATCAAGTGGTTGAAGCTTTGATTTTTATGGTTAGTTTGGAGTGGTTGGGGTGGCAGGGGACGAAGTCCCCCCAGTTATGCAAAACAGGCTCATTGAGAAGCTCAGTGGGTGTTTTCTTGGGATCGCGCGCATAGATTATTAGAAAATGATTAGAAAGGGATTAGCAATTTTGAATTACCCTAAATTTTGATGTAACATATTGTAACAAATTAACTTAATTTAGATTATGGTTTTATAGCATGGGTGCTATACCGACGTCCCATGGGTGCTATACCGACGTCCCATGGGTGCTATACCGACGTCCCATGGGTGCTATACCGACGTCCCATGGGTGCTATACCGACGTCCCATGGGTGCTATACCGACGTCCCATGGGTGCTATACCGACGTCCCATGGGTGCTATACCGACGTCCCATGGGTGCTATACCGACGTCCCATGGGTGCTATACCGACGTCCCATGGGGTTTTGGACGAATCGACCACATCCACATCAAGCCTCGGAAACATACTCTTTGCGCTCTAAATATCGTCTCTGACTATCTGAAATTGCCGCACCACGGTTTACGGAAACAAGATCATGTTTCGAGTCGATAGACCAGGATGCGAGCGCGCCAATGCTTTTAAGGGCGTCAAGCGCTTGACGAAGAGAACGCCGAAAATCATAGAGAGCCTTATTCTCACTCCCGCACCTTTCTTTAATCGTCACAACCTTAAGTGGAAGTGGTTCAGCGTGCGTCGAGTAATAGCCATGAAGCCAAAGGGCAATAGGTTTCCCTCTCAATGCGGCTCTTTGTTCCCAATCGAACAATGACCAGTTTTTCGCGTAAAGTTCCGCCATTTTTGGATCAATAGAGACGTTATATTCTTTCGTATCTTCGTCTCGTTCTTCACACTTCACTAATTTATATCGACAAGTTCCATCACTTGTCCTCACGGTGATGACGCATAATGCAAGGCGGTCGAGGCTAGACTTTAACCATTTGTATTGGGCTCGTCCGTCATTCCGTCCAATCATCTTCAAGAACGTCCCGGCTCGAAATACGCATCGCGCGCCTAACTCTTGCGCTCGACAAAGATGAACGCAATAAGCCCAAACATCGAAATCGGATTGGTCAAGCTGTTCTCCGGTAAACGTGATCACGACATTTGAAGACGAAGCAATGACCTCGCCAGCCATTGCGCGGCGCGTGCTTCGTGAAAGCGCTGCGAACAAAGCAGAACGAAGAACGTCATTTGGAACGGCTCGCCAATTCTCACCCCAAACAGGAAGCTGAATGACGGTCGCCAAAGCCCCTAAAGAGAAATTGGTTTCTTCTTTCTCCGTCTCTTCTTCCGGCGCATTCCAAATCTTTGCGTCGCGCAATTCATCGCCGACGAAACCGACCCATAGCGCGACGCAATTCGGTAATGTTGGCCGAGCATCGATGTATAAGGCCGTTTCCATTTTAGGCTGAAAGCCAAGTTCGCGAGCCCGTGCGAACCAATGTTCGCGTTCGTATGCCCTCATGGCGCAAACGAGATCGACGAGGGTTTTCGGCGGAGAAGGAGCGCGTCGAGGAAGCTCGACGACGTTCGGCGTAACATTTTGTTTCTGAACGACGGCGACCATTGAAATCTCTCAGTGAGCGTTTAACCAACCAAATACCAGATTTTGAGAAAGACCGGCCATGCGTCAATGCAGATAGCGAAGTAGCGCAACAACCACTCCAACAATAGCCATAACTGAAGCAACGCCAGTTCGGACAATCAAACGCATCATCTTGGCGTCGGTTTCCGCCGAACTGCGCTTGATCTGTTCACTCAACGCCGAGAAATTCCACTCCAAACGCTCAATGTGAGCCGAGTTCTGTTGCTCAATCCGCGTCGCCATGTTGTCCATGCGCGTTGAAAGCAAGGCTATGTCAGTCTTTAACTCGGCTTTCGTCGCCTGCAATTCAGTCCGAACTTCGGCGATATCGGCCTTTAACTCGGCTTTCGTCGCCTGCAATTCAGTCCGAACTTCAGAAACATCAGCCTTCAATTCATTCCGAACTTCGGCAACATCGGCTTTCAACTCGGCTTTGACGGCGTTTAAATCGCTCTTTGTCGCCAACTCCGCGCCGCTCATGGCGTCGGCAAAGGCGAGCGCCGCCGTTCGAGCTTGCTCGGCGGTAAAACCGCCAGATTGCAGTCTGTCGGCAAGTTTCAGCGTGTCGAATGCAACAACGGCCATGACGGCGGTTCCTTCGGAGAAATGGCGCCTTGAGCATCATACAACTCCAAACGCCACGCAAGCGCGCAGAAAATCCGTTCAATCTGGCCTTATTGCAATGCGTTTGCCCGAACCATGAGGTTCTTTAAATAATCAATGATGATGACTGTGCTTAACCACACCACCAACCGAATATCAAGAACCTTTTTATACCGAAACGACAGCGCCACACACCCCGCACAAAAAGCCCATTGAATGACCACCAGAGCCAACCAAAAACGACAACCGCGCACCCAACACAAAACGCACTAAAGACCCGCTAGAAACGCAGAGAAACCGGCCTATCGTCGATGTTGCATGGCTATGCGGTAGGTTTGATGAAGCGTGGCTTTACTAAATCGCGCATGAAATAATTCATTATTATTGCATAGAGTATCAGTGTATAATTTTGCCGTATAAATAAAAAACCTCTCCGTGACACCGCTGCGGTGGTGTGTATAATATGTGCTATACGTATTTTAACCCCCTACCCCTACCCCCCCTGACATCGACATGATATGTCTAGTGAGTTTGGTTCTGGGCGGAGGCAAGTCTAAATTCTGTAATGAGTTAAATGCATTGCATCCATTGGTCGTCACACGTCAGGGAATATTTTGAAATCACGATGAAAACTCGTTAATATCGCCTGACGACACTTAACTTAACGTGCTCCATGCCTTTGGCGATGAAACCTTGGCTGCTCGCCACAACGACCCTGTGCTCGGGCTTGTCGGCGCTGACCTTCATTCCGACGAAGTCTCTAGCCGATCCACAAGGAGGATCGGTGGTTGCCGGAAATGCGACGATCAGTCGAAACG
>CAUYUA010000265.1:0-15573 GCA_963575675.1 Azospirillaceae bacterium | reverse complement strand
GCGGAGCCCCGATTCTTTCGGAGTTTTTTTCGGATTCTCAATTGGACAGAGTATAAAAGCAAAAAGTTGGAAGACCGCTTCGCGAATAAGGAAAGGGGCTTTCGTTCTTGGTCCGAGCGATTGGGAACGCAGCCTCTCTGAACTCTTTTGATTTACGAGGGATTTTGAACTTTCTCAATAAAACTGCCGATGTCTTTTTGCAGAGTGTTTGCCTGTTGTGACAAGTCTCTTGATGAAGAAAGCACACGTTCAGCCATTGCTTCCGTGTTCTTCGCTCCTTGAGACACGTTATTAATACTCCGAGCGACTTGTTTGGTTCCTTCCGCAGCCTCATGGATGTTGTGTGAAATTTGAGAGGTGGCTTCTCCTTGCCCCTTAATCGCAACTGAAACCAAGTATGCGTTCTCATTGATCTGGGTAATCAAAGAGCCTATCTCTTGTATCGCTAGGACGGTGTTTTTGCTGATGCCTTGCATCTCATTGATTTGAGCCGTGATGTCTTCCGTGGCGCGCGCGGTCTGATTGGCGAGAACTTTCACTTCATTGGCGACCACAGCGAAACCTTTTCCCGCTTCACCGGCGCGCGCGGCTTCAATGGTGGCGTTCAAGGCCAGTAAGTTTGTTTGGCTGGCGATTTCTTGGATCAGCTTTACGACGTCGCCAATTTTTTGTGCGGCCGAGTTGAGGCCGTTGACGGTTTTATTGGTGTTGTTGACTTCATTAACCGCGTCGTAGGCGAGTTTTGATGAGCTGTTCACTTGTTGATTGATTTCGGTAATGGATGCCGATAACTCGAAAGCGGCGGCGGCGATGGTTTGGACATTAGATGTTGCTTGTTCAGCGGCGCTGGCGACCAAAACGGCTTCATGAATGGTTTGGTGTGCAATTGTAGTCAATGTTTCGGCGCTATCTTTGAGGTCATTCGTCTTATGGATAGTAACCTCAAGAACCGGAACTACGTTTTCTTTGGAGAATCGAACGGTTTCCTCGTCGGTTTTTTCCATTCCGGCAACGACGGCGTTAATTCTCTGGGTGTATTTAATGAATTCTCCACGCATGCCTTCTTCAGGAATTTTTCGGAAGTATTTTTTCTGGCTGGCGTAGTGCATGGCGGCTCCGGCTTCTTTCGCAAAGGCTTCCGTAAGGTCAAGCACGCGGTTGGTGTTGTGAAGGAGTTCGCCGATTTCGTCGTTGCGGTTAATTTGGATGATCCGGGCGTTAAGATCGCCCAGAGAGGCTTGATGAAGCATCTTGGCGGCGCGTTTCAGCAACATCGACAGGGCGAGGATTTTTTTGCTGACAAAGAAGATGACGCACACGCCGATGATTGTTAAGGCAATCGAAACGCCGACAGAAAACAGAGCCAAAGAGTATGCGGACGTAGCGATGTCTTCACTTTCCTCGCGATCGTTTTTTAAGAACATGGAGATGATGGCGAGTGTTTTTTCCAAATTCTTGTCGATGATTTCAGCCTGAGTGTCGAATTTGTCCATAATTTTGTTTCCGGCGGATGGGCCTCCGTTGACATAGGCGTTGGCCATTTCGACGCCGGTACTATAGTAAGAAGGAAAAGCTTTCTGAATATCGTTCAGAGTTGCGCTCAACTCTCGGAGTTTAATATTTTCGGCCAGAGCAATGCCTTGGGCGATATCTTTTTTGAATTTGTTGGAGAACTCTTCAGCTTTTTTAAATCCTTCGGTTTCACCGTCTTGCGCGCGGGTGGCCGAGACGTCGCTGAGCCATTGTTGCACTTGAATTATATCGATACGGATTTCGGAAATGGACTGCGTAAGAGGAAGAATTTGTTCGTGTGTGCGTTCCATCGATTTGCGCATGTTGGTTGTGGAGCGCAGACTCGCGAAACCTTCTATAAGACTGGAGGTTGCAATGATCAGAACAAGAGACATGAATGTTATGGTGACGATCCGTGCTTGAGCGTTGATCGTATTCATCTTGAATTTCAACATAACGCAGCCCTGTGACGATTGGTTTCTAATTGGCTTTCGAAGGACTTCTGAGCGTCTTTCAAATGGACGTGTTCAAACACTGAAGATAAAGCGATCATATCCGTCAAAACCTTGCCGCTTTATAGTATCATGTAGCATATGATAGGAAGCGTTGATGCCGGATTTATAGTCCGGATGACGTTGTTCTTCAGAGAGAAGTTTCTGATAAAGGCTCTGAATATTAGAAATTGCGGACGGGCGAGCGACTCTTCGACTTGAATGGTATCCGATGATTTGGCCATGTTTGTCAAAATTTGGGGTGATATGAGCAAAAACCCAATAATGATCGCCATTTTTTGTGCGGTTGACAACATAAGAGAAAATTTCTTGACCTGACTCTATTGTTTCCCAAAGAAGTTTGAAAACGGCGCGAGGCATATGCGGATGCCGAATGATGTTGTGGGGTTTATAAAGGACATCGGATTCTGTGTATCCACTGACTCGGATGAAAATGTCGTTGACGTAGGTAATTTTTCCAGTCTTATCGGTTTTAGAGACAATGATTTCATCTTGAGAGAAGGAGACTTCATGTCCGGTTAAAATAGGAGGTGTCGCCATGATTGTTCTCCATAACGCTGTTTGTTGTTTTTGAAATGTTGACGTCTTTGTAATTCTAAGAAGTTTACGGTAGGCGCCAAATATGGCCGGATGTTCATTTCGTTCTTCCCCGCGCGGAAATTGTATTTGTCTTGCAGAGAGAGTTTCAAACTTTTTTTTTAGGAAATTTTTATATAATTTTAACCATAACGTGGCGTGCTTTTGTTATGGGCGCGTGTGTTTTTGAGGCTCATATGGCCAAGAGTTTTATTGTATTGATATAATGCGCCTTATGATAAAAATGGGCAAAAAATGAGCAAAATAAAGATATTGGTTCTATTTTAAGAACTATTTGCAAGGAGGCGGCGTGGGCATTGGCCTGATAAGTAAATAGATATAGGGTTGTAATTTTTTTTATGAAGGGTAAGCGTTTTAATGGCTTTTTTTAAGTTATAAGAAAAGCGGGCAAAAAAAAGCCCCGACTCGATCAAATTCCAGCGTGGAGCACGGAGATTTGACCGAATCGAAGCGGGATAAAAAAGATGAAAATATTATGAGAGGCTTTGTTGGCCCATTTCCAGAAATTTCTCGCGGCGTTGGGCGCGAAGGGTTGCGCCGTCTTCGTTGCGTAACTCCAGTAGAGACTCTAACAAAGCGTCGCCGAGCGTTTTGATCATGAGTTTGGGGTCGCGGTGAGCGCCGCCAATGGGCTCTGGAATGATTCGATCAATAACGCCGACCTCTTTTAGGTCTTGCGCGGTGATTCGCAATGCGGCGGCGGCTTCGCCGGCCAAAGCTCCGTTTCGCCAAAGAATGGAAGCGCATCCTTCAGGGGAAATGACGGAGTAAATGGCGTTTTCCAGCATGAGAATGCGATCGCCTGTGGCCATGGCGATGGCTCCGCCGGAGCCGCCTTCGCCAATAATCACAGAGATTAGAGGCACTTTAATTCGCAAGCAGGTTTCAATGCTGCGGGCGATGGCTTCGGCTTGTCCGCGTTCTTCTGCGCCGACTCCGGGATAGGCCCCGGCGGTATCGACCAGAGTGATGACGGGCAGCTTAAAGCGATCCGCCATATACATCAAGCGTTGGACTTTTCGATAGCCCTCCGGCTTCGCCATGCCAAAATTATGCATAACGCGAGTTTCGGTGTCGTGGCCTTTTTCTTGGCCGATGACGACCACCGAATGGCCGCGAAATCGACCGAGGCCGCCGATGATGGCGCGATCTTCGGCAAATCCGCGATCTCCGGCCAACGGAGTGAAGTCTTCGATCAGAGCGGCAACATAATCCGAGAAGTGCGGTCGATTGGGATGGCGAGCGACTTGCACTTTTTGGGCAGGCTGAAGCTTGGCGTAGGTTTGCCGCAGAAGGCGGTCGACCTTGACCTGTAGCTTGCCTATCTCATCAGCGATGTTGATATCGCCCGATGTCGTAAGATGTCGCAGTTCCTCGATCTTGGTTTCGAGTTCCGCAATCGGCTTTTCGAATTCCAGGAAGGTCTGCATGACGGCCAAGTCTGGGGGTTGTCGTCTGGGGAATGTCTTCAACGGCGCTAACTATCACGTATGTTGCGGAGAATGCTATACGAAAGAACGCCCGATCAAGAAACAATCAAAAAAAACAGTGGATGGTTTTGAGGTTGCCATAATTAGGCGGCTCATAATAGCATCAACTACGGAGCGTCGGTTTGGGGAGGGGCGCATCGCGTAATGCCGTCGCGCTTATTGAATGACCCGATCTCATGCGACGGCATCCCGCTGCAACTGCGGCGGCGAGCGTTCTTACGCACGGTAGGATGCGTCAAATATTCGGCTCGTTGGTGTAAGAGCCCGTCCGGAAAGAACACCAATGTTTTCGGACACGCCCTAAGGTCGAGGAAAGGAAATGCGTGCGAAAATGAAGAAAATAGAATACTATGTATGGCAAGATGTTTGTCGAACGGGAATTCAGAGCATAGACGAAGATCACGAACGTTTTTTTGCGATTTATAATGTTTTCGTTCGTTTGTTTGCAGATGATCCGGCCGGCGTGGAGACGCATCATCTTTATCGAGCTGTCGTGTCTTATGTTCAGCTTCACTTTCATGCGGAAGAAGTGTTGATGGATCAGTATTGCTACCCTGAGCGGGAGGCCCATTGTAAAGAGCATCATCGGTTCTCTCAGACGTGGGAGAAATATGAGGCGTTGGTGGTTCAGGGAACAATTGAGGTTTATGAATTGATGGGGGTGTTGCGCGATTGGTTGAAGCATCATATTCCTGAACACGACCTGCGATTCGGTCACTATGTTCTGTTGGAAAACGACAAGGCGAAGAAGCGCGGTGAGTAGTGGCTTCAACGCGCGGGGATGAAAGAAATGAGCGGCGGGTTGTTTGAGGCTGCGGCGCCGCGTCCGTTGGCGGATCGTTTGCGTCCGCGTCGTTTGACGGATGTTGTGGGACAGGATCATCTGTTGGCCGAGTCCGGACCGATCGGGCGGATGGTTTCGGCTCGGCGCTTGTCATCGATGATTTTATGGGGGCCGCCGGGGTGCGGCAAGACCACAATCGCTCGTTTGTTGGCCGAAGTTGGCGATCTTCACTTCGAGTCTCTTTCTGCTGTGTTTTCGGGGGTGGCGGAGCTGCGCAAGGTGTTCGAATTGGCGCGGAATCGACGGTCGTGCGGCGGGCGGGGCACTATTCTATTCATCGATGAGATTCATCGCTTTAACCGCGCTCAGCAAGACGGTTTCCTGCCCTGGATCGAGGACGGCACAATCATTTTGGTGGGGGCGACCACAGAGAACCCTTCGTTCGAGCTGAACGCGGCGTTGTTAAGTCGGGCTCAAGCGTTGGTTCTGCGGCGGCTGGATGAAGAGGCGTTGGAGCTGTTGTTGCAACGCGCAGAGGCCGAGGCCGGACGTTCGTTGCCGGTGGAGGAATCGGCGCGGCAGGCTTTGAAGGCCATGGCCGATGGCGACGGACGGTTCTTGTTGAATTTATGCGAGGAGTTGTTGTTCCTGACGTTGGAGGAGCCGATGGATTTGGCGCGTCTTTCAGAGACGCTGCAACGTCGGACGCCGATTTATGACAAGGCTCAGGATAGTCATTATAACCTTATCAGCGCGCTACATAAATCACTGCGGGCGTCGGATGTGGACGCGGCGTTATACTGGTTTGCGCGGATGTTGGCGGGAGGAGAGGATCCTCGTTACATTGCGCGGCGTTTGGTTCGATTTGCGAGCGAGGACGTTGGCTTGGCGGATCCGCACGCAATGGTTCAGGCTTTGACTGCGTGGGAAATTTTCGATCGTCTGGGCAGTCCGGAGGGAGAGTTGGCCTTGGTTCAGGCGGTCATTTACTTAGGAGCGGCGCCGAAATCGAATGCGGCGTATGTTTCTTATAAAGAGGCTCAGACTGCGGCGCGTGAGACGGGGTCTTTGGCTCCGCCGATGCATATTTTGAATGCGCCGACGCGGTTGATGAAAGACATCGGTTATGGTCGTGGATATGTTTATGATCATGATGTGAAGGATGGTTTTTCAGGGCAAAATTGTTTCCCAGAAACGATGGCGCGTCGTTCGTTCTATCGTCCAGTTGAACGGGGATTTGAGCGTGAAATTCTCAAGCGTCTTGCCTATTGGAGTCGTTTGCGTGGCGAGGCTGTTAAATCATAGATCACGCGCAGCAAAAACGCACACACAGTAAAAACATGTATAGTATACTCCGTTCGGTTGAGAATCCGAGAATCGTGCGGCCTTCCCGAATTGAAACGGTCCAACTCTTATCCGGTTTTTACAAACTCCAAGTCATGGTTTCCAAAGGCCTCCCGGCCTTTGGCGGGTCGAGGGCGGAGCCCCGATTCTTTCGGAGTTTTTTTTGGGTTCTCAATTGGATAGAGTATATCTTAAAAGGATATTAGAGCGCAGTTTCTGGCCATTTTTAATTCCTTTCTTTTCACTTTCTGTTGCGCTCTGTTTTTTTCACAACGATGCGTAGTAATCGTTCTAGTTGTCGCGCACGCAATCGGCCATTGACCAAGTCGGACTCTCGAATCAATTGACGTAGATTGTTTCTCCAGAAGAGTCGTTTTTCACGGTCCTCGGCCAAACGCATGGCAATCTCCAAATATGCTTCCGGCGTTTCAGCCACCCACTCTTGTAATCCTAGCCCGGTCAATATGGCGCTGCTGTAACGTCCAACCATAAAGTCATCCGCGAGAGTCACCACAGGGACCCCCATCCACAAAGCGTCGAACGTGGTGTTTGACCCCGAAAACGGAAATGGGTCCAGCGCCACGTCAATCATGTTAAAATAAGACAAATAATGGCTTTTCCGCCCATCATCGACGGAAAAAACCACTCGTTGTGGATCAATTCCTTTTTTTTCAAAGACATTACAAATACGCTCGATCAACATGGGAGAACGATACAAAGTCCGATATTTGAATAACAACTGTGCTTTCGGAAAACGATGCAATAAGTCCGCCCACAACGTCAACACCACATGATTGATCTTGGCCGGCATGTTGAAACTGCCGAAAACCACTGTTTCCGGATCGGTTTCTAAAATCGAAGCCGGAGCGTCTTCCAATGGCGTCAAGATATAGGATAATGGCAAATAAAGCGGTTTTTCGACAAAGCTTTCCGCAGGAACTCTTCGACCGGACGCATCGATTTTGCGACGCGGCGTCAGCATCCAGTCCGTCAACACATAATCGATCTCTGGAACTCCGCTGGTGGCCACATCGAACCAATTGATCTGGACCGGAGCCGGGCGATGCGCGCAAATCAAAGGGCGATTGTCGTCAAATCGTCCGGCGGCGCAAATTAGAACATCGATTTGATCGTTCCGAATAATATCTGCCGCTGCTGCATCGTCGATGCCGAATAAATCTCTCCAGTGATCTGCAATTTCTCGGAACATTTCCGTTACGGCGTCCGGTTGCCCAACGTGAGCATACGCAAATATCTCGACGTTTGCTCGATCATGGCTCTGAAACAAGGGAAGCAGATTCCGAGAAACAACGTGAGCGCGAAAATCTCCCGACAAATAGCCGATTCGTAACTTTCGTCCTTGTGCGCCAAAAGAAGGAGGAGAGGGCGGATGGGGGCTCGCCGCACAGAGTTTTCGAAAATTAAGATGTTCTTGGAAGCGCTCTTTATCCGACACGCCTGGCGCGAACATCAGAGCGTTCAGCAAGCAGCGATAAGCTCCGGATGACTCCGGCTCCAGAGACACGGCGCGGCGATAGCACAAAATCGCCTCGGGAATCATGCCCAAAGTCTTATAGGCCAATCCCAACGCTTGCCAAGAGCCAGCGAAATCCGGCTGACGCGCCAAAGATTGAAGATAACATGAAATGGCGTCATCGTAACGATCTTCGGCGGCGGCGGTCAAACCGAGATTCATCCATGCTCTTGAGACGTCTGGTCGTTCGATTAATATTGCTGTGAACCATGCTCCGGCCTCGGCGAATCGGCGCTGATCCAGCAATGTTTTTCCAAGCGTTAAGCGAGCGTCGAGATGATCGGGACGAAGCGTCAAAACATAACGAAGCACTGTTTCCGCTTCTGTGGATCGCCCTTGTCGATCTAGAATCAGCCCGAGATTCATTGCGACGTTGGCCGTAAAGTCGCTCGTGGTATCCGAACGATGTGCGCCAAGAACCAAGGCGTGACGATACGCCGCCTCGGCGCCTGTCCAATCCTTTAGATCATGCCGCGCTTTGCCGAAATTATATTGATCCTCGGCGTTGTTTGGAGCGGCGGTGGCGACGACTTCGAAATCAGCGGCGGCGTCAACAAACCGTCTCAGAGCGTGAAACGCTGCGCCGCGCATTCGTCGCATATTCAATGCTTCCGCAGTTTTTCCAAGATGAGCCGTCTTCATGATTGCCAAAGCGCGGTCAAAAAACGCAATGGCTTGTTCATGTCGTCGTCCAAGCAACGCCAGTCCACCCAATCGCGCCAAAGCAGGCAAAGATTTCGGATCGCATCTCAACGCCTGTTGAAACGCCGCCTCGGCGTCGATCAGGGAAAACGCCGGTTGATCAGGATGCTCGGCAATTTCCGCCAAGGCCAGCCAAGCCGCCGTGTTATCGGATTGTAGCGTCGTCACCTGTCGGTAAGCGGCGATGGCTTCCCCCCACCGCCGCAGTCGACGACAGAGGCCGCCATAATTATACCAGGCCGCAGCCGAATGCGGCGCCAAAGTCACTCCGCGTCTGTAGTGATCCAAAGCGGCGTCTTGTTGCGAATCATCACTCTCTCTTGATTCGCTAAGAGATAGGTCATCCAGAACTCCGGCCAAATGCAGGTGGATTTCAGCGTGATCCGGAGACAACGTCAGTGCAGCTCGCAAACAGGCTTCGGCGCGCTTTAGTTGTTTCTGTTCGCGGTGCAACACGCCAAGAAGGTAATGCGCCTCCGCCATGCGTGGATTTAAAAGAACCGCCTGTGATAAAGCCGCTTCTGCGTGATCGCGTAGGTTCAGGGCCATCAATGCGCGGCCAAGGTTGTAATGGGCCTCTGGAGCGTTTGGTTTACGGGAGACGACATTGCGATAGCACGCTACAGCGTCTTCGAGACGCTTTTCTTCGAAAAAAATCGCTCCTAAGTTGTTCCAAGCGATGACAATCTCCGGCGCGACGGCGAGAATCCTCTCATAAACCTGAGCCGCCGCCGTAGTTTGTCCGGAGCGGTGAAAATCAAAGGCCAGCGTCAAAGCCTCCTCGATTGTCGCCATGATTTCACCTATATCCTTACTTGTCCGTTTCAGCAACGGCGCAAACGTCGACTCGCGCCTCGATGAGTCGACTCCGGTCTCAGTCTCGCATACGGCTTACCTTCTCGCATACGGCTTACCTTATGTCCGAACGCATCGTTATCGCAATGTCCGGCGGAGTTGATTCCTCAACAACCGCAGCGCTGTTGCAAAAACAAGGCTACGACGTTGTGGGCGTCACGCTTCAGCTTTATGATCATGGCGCCGCCATTGGACGCGCCAATAGTTGTTGCGCTGGACGCGATATCCTTGATGCTCGGCGGGTTGCCGAGCACCTCGGCATTCCGCACTATGTGCTCGATTATGAAGACCTTTTTCGGCGTGCGGTCATCGATGATTTTGTCGACGCATATCTTGTGGGAGAAACTCCTAACCCGTGCGTTCGTTGCAATCAAAGAGTTAAATTTGCCGCCTTGTTGGACACTGCCCGAGATCTCGGCGCGACGGCGCTGGCCACCGGCCACTATGCGCGGCAGATATCCGGAGCCTTTGGCCCTGAACTTCATTGCGGAAGCGATCCCGCTCGCGATCAGAGTTATTTTCTATTCGCCACTCCTCGGGAGCGTTTGGCGTGGTTGCGCTTTCCCCTTGGAGAGCGGTCAAAAAGCGAAATTCGCGCTATGGCGGAACAATGGGGATTGCCGGTCGCCCGAAAGCCCGACAGTCAAGACATTTGCTTCGTTCCCGACGGTGATTACGCCTCTGTCGTCACTCGTTTACGACCGGACGCCGAACAATTCGGCGATATCGTTCATCTTAACGGCGAAATCCTTGGTCGGCATCGAGGCGTGATTCATTACACCATCGGTCAACGCAAACGACTCGGGATTGGAGGGCGGAAAGATGATGTTGATGGACCGTTGTTTGTCGTTGCGCTAGATCCGGCAACTCGGCGCGTTATCGTTGGCCCGCGCGCGGCTCTGGGACGACGGACTATTATGCTTCATGATGTCAATTGGCTCGGAGACGGCGACGCTCCCATAGATTCGCCTTTTGTTGCGATGGTGAAAACTCGTTCTACGCGATTGCCGGTTCCGGCAACCGTTATTCTTGGTTCGGATGGCGGCGCTCAAGTGGAGCTTAATCAAGAGGAAGAAGGAATCGCCGCAGGCCAAGCCTGCGTTTTTTACCAGCAAACCCGTATCCTCGGCGGTGGATGGATATCTTCGACGCACGTCTTTTGAATAAAAACAGAAGCTGGACGGGCTCAGGGACTGTGTTCCCAACCCGTCTCGTTTTTGCGTAGGAACCACAAAGCAAACGAGAAGCTCAGATTGCGGAAGTGTTCGTCGGTGGAGCTTCGTTAATTGTAAGCCAATAAAAACTAAGACATTTCATGTACTCGCTGAATTGAGTATAATCGACGGCCTTACGGATGTAGCTGTTTACGCCGAGATCGTAGCTTCGAGAGAGATCGCGCTCTTCAACAGAGGAGCTGAGAATAACAACAGGAAGACGTCGAGTTACAGGATTTGAGCGCACGCGCCGCAACACCTCCACTCCGTCAAGCTTCGGTAAATTCATATCAAGCAGAACTAAAGAGGGAAGATCAAAACGATCTCTTTCTTGATATTTCCCGGCGGCAAAAAGAAAATCGACAGCTTCTTGCCCATCCTCCACCACAACCATTCTCTGAGAAGCCATATTTTTGGTTACGGCTCTTTTGGTGAGTGCGATGTCACTGGGATTATCTTCGACAAGAAGAATAAATCTATCATTCATGACCCCTCTCCCAGCGTAAAGTAGAACGTGGCTCCTTGATCAACTTCAGCTTCCGCCCAAACCTGCCCGCCATGCCGAAGAACGATCCTCTGAACAGTCGCCAGACCGATTCCCGTTCCTGGGAATTCTGTTGGTTTATGAAGCCGTTGGAAGGCGCTAAATAGTTTCGATGCGAATCTCATATCATAACCCACACCATTATCACGAACAAAGAATGCGAAGGCGCATATTTTGTTTGTTTTAATGTCAGTTCGTCCAAATTCGATCCGGGCGACAGAACGCGGGGCCGTGAACTTACACGCATTATCGAATAAATTCATTAACAAGGCGTTTATAAGACGCGCATCACCATAACAATAAAGCCCGGACTGAATAATAAACTCTATAGTCCGTCCGGGAAACATATTTTGAACAGAGGTGGCGACATTTTTGGCCAGAGTTGAGAGGCTAACTTTGGATTTATTTAAATCGAATCGAGAAAACCTTGAAAGCTGGAGCTGAGCGTCAATCAATTCTCCCATACGCTGAGTTTCGGCTCTAACGCAGTTCAGATACTCTCGGGCTTCTTCATTGAATTGACTTCCGAAGTCTTCCAACAACGCCATGCTCCACCCATCGATGCCGCGTAAGGGCGCTCGAAGATCGTGAGAAACAGAATAGGAAAAAGCTTCAAGCTCTTTGTTGGCGCGTTGAAGTTCGGCCGTTCTTTCGCTGACCAAGCGTTCTAACGAGATATTGATGTTTTGTAGTTTTTGTTCTGCATCTTTTCTTTGAGAGATGTCGCGAACCACGATCAACAAGCGGTCTTTGCCATCGAGAGAAGCGCGGCGAAGACTGATTTCGCCCCAAACAACTTCGCCTGATTTATGACGCAATTGCCATTCGAAAATTTGAGGCGCGCCGGCGGCGGCTTTTGCGATCCATTGTCGCGCTGAATTTTGGTCGTACGGAAAGACGCCTTCGCTGAAGACGTTGATTTCCATCGCGATCATTTCGTCTTTGGAGTATCCTAAAAACTCTGAAAAACGGGAATTGCAATCTACAATAGCGTGGTTTACGAAATCGTAAATCAATATTGCGTCATTGACGGCTTCATAAATCGTGCGGAAGCGTTCTTCGCTTTGAATTTGAGCAATTTCGGCGCGTCTGCGATTTAGAGTCTTCCATAAATCTCTCCCAATAATCTGAATCATTTCGATATCGTCTTCGTCATATTCTTCCGGCTTGTTTCCAACTCCCAGAGCCATTTTTACGACGTTATTTTCAATGATCGGCAAACAAAGCAATCTTTGGATCGGTGCGTAATATTCCGACAAACAAGAAATCACCTTTCCATACAGATACAGTCCATCTTTTTGATTGACGATAATCGGTTTTTTATGTCTGAAAGTCGTGGCCCATAATCCTGTTTTTTCGATTGGGCAATACTCTTTAAATACATTTTGACGTGTATTTCCTTCTATGGATATCCACTCCATCAGGGAGATTCCGTCCTGATCTTCATTATTAAAATAAATAACGCTTAATACGCTTCCGGTTAAGATATTGATCTCATCTAAACAGAACTGCACCAGTCCTCCAATATCCGATGCTTCGGCGTGTTTGGAAAGATTCAGCAAAGAAAGCGTCACCGCCATTTGGTGTTGACGTTGACGCTCCATTCTCTGTCTTTCTGTATTGTCTCGAATAATCGAGACGGTATAATCCTGATTATCCAGAACGATCGGAGAAACCCGAACGTCGATTTCGAATTCTACGCCGTCCGAGCGAATTCCCATGGTTTTATACCATAAAGGCGCATCTTCTTTGCGATCTCTACGCCTGATATAATCTAAAATTCTGTAATGTTCGCGTGGCGCGATTGTATCTAAAACCGAACGGCTCAGCACGTCTTCTAAAGAGGAGTAGCCGAAGAGTTGAACAAACGCCGGGTTCACCATAAAAAATTTTGTTTGTTGCGTGACCGCTATTGAATCATGTGATAGTTCAAAAATCGCCCGAAAGCGTTTTTCACTTTCTTCCTGTGCTTTTTCAAATTTTCGGCTTCTTTCGTTGGCCGCCCCCAATGACAACACCTTTTCACGAATACGTTGGCGCAGAACAACCGAGATAGAGAAGAAAAAAACGATTAAAGCCACCGCCATGCCGAACACCCACACAACCCAAATCGGAAATTTCGGGTTGTTTTTGTAAAATCCCATCCAATGATTTAATGAATTATAGTAAACGGAATTGTCGTCTGATTTCATTCGGCTTAGTTCAATATCCAAAGCATCAATGATGTCTCTATTTTTTTCTTTTGGAGCCGCATAAAATATCTTTATAGGTGTAAAAATAATGTTTGTTGCTTGGATATTGTTGTATTTCTTTTCGGATATAACTCCAAATATTTTTGGTGTGATTCCGGCGTCTACATCTCCTTCGTCGATTGATTGTAGTATTTCTTTGTAATCGCTTTTATCAATGATTTTTACTTTAACGCCGAACTGATCAATAAGTTTCAGAAAGCCTTCCGTGTAAACGCTGGATTTCAGAACAGAGACAGTTTTGTTCTGAATGTCTAGAATATTTTCAATGTTCAATCCTTTCCTGCGATAAATAACGCCCCAGTCTATAAATAGAAATTCTTTAGAGAAATCAAACTTCTGCGCTCTGGCGTCTGAGTACCCAATGCTGGGAAGGAGGTCAATCTCTTGATTTTCAAGTCGTTCTAAACACTCTGTCTAGCTTCCGAAACATAGTGAATGGTCCATCCCTGTTGCTCGCTACGGAAGACAAAGATTCAATACATTTCGAGGCTTCCTTTATTTTGCGAAACATAAATCTCAAATTATAACTCCCACCTTGATTGTGATTCGCCTCAACTTTTGATGATATCGATGACGCGCTTAGAATAGCAACCGTCGTAGAACGCGTAATAAAAAGCAATGCTCCTTTTTGAAGAGTTTTTATTCTCAACCACGCGGTGGAATTTTGTAAAAAGGCACATAACTCAACCGCAGTTTGATGAGATTCAAAGAACCCGCATACATGCATTATGCGTTTTACATATGCTATTTGTACTAAAGTTAGCAGGGATCGTCTTCAGAAGGCGCACCAGAAGATGTTGCTGGGAACAATGAACTATGATCATTGTAAGAAATCTACGGAACACGGAGTATAGTTTATTTAATGAATGATGCATTATTATGTGCATAAATATATTCTTCGCCGTTTCTCCCTTGCAAGCCCGACAACCTCTCTTTAAGGTGCGAAAGGGTGGCGCGCAAAGGTCGCGCTGGTTCTTCTGTTTTTCCCTTTCTTTAAGGGTGTGTGTTTTATCATGAAGGCCGCAGTAATCGTTTTTCCCGGCTCGAACCGCGAGCGGGATATCATGCTGGCGCTGGAATCAGCTAGCGGTCGGCCTCCCTTGTTGGTGTGGCATCGCGACTCCGATTTGCCGCCCGTTGATTTGATCGTCCTGCCGGGAGGTTTCTCCTATGGCGATTATCTACGCGCTGGCGCCATGGCCGCTCGCTCTCCGATTATGCAAGCCGTCATCAAGCGCGCTCAAGCGGGCGTGCGTGTGCTGGGCGTTTGCAACGGCTTTCAAATGCTCACGGAAACGCGGCTTTTGCCTGGCGCTTTGATGCGCAACGCCGGCTTGAAGTTCATTTGCCGCCGAGTCGGTTTGCGAGTCGAACGGAACGACACTTTTTTCACCGCCGGGTATCGTGTCGGTCAAGAAATTGATGTTCCGATTGCTCACGCTGACGGCAACTACTTCGCCGACGCCGAAACGCTGAAGCGAATCGAAGGCGATGGTCAAGTTGCTTTCCGTTATGTCAACAACCCCAATGGGTCCGTAAACGACATCGCGGGAGTCTACAACGAGACTCGCACGGTGCTTGGCATGATGCCTCACCCGGAAAATGTGGTGGACCCAACGCTTGGCGGCGTCGATGGGCGGTGTTTGTTTGAAGGCATTGCGCGCGCTTTGGCGGCGTAAGTTTGAGGGGAAGGGGGCGTAAGCCCGGCAAAAGTCACGATGGAAGTGAGTCGCCTCTAATCTAAAGTGGAAGATTAACCTAAAGTGGAAGATGTTTCGGGCGAAGGCTGAATAGGACTAATTTTTTATGTCTTTTTCAGCCTCGCCCGTGATTTCCGCCGTCTTATTGTGTGTTTACGCTATCACGAAGTTGTTTTGCCGGTTTGAATTTCGGCGCTTTGGTTGCAGCGATATGCACAACCTCTCCAGTTCTGGGGTTGCGTCCTTCGCGTGCGGCGCGCTCGGCCACAGCGAATGTGCCAAACCCGGCGATGCGCACTTCATTTCCCTGGGCCAATGCGGCGCAGATTTTGGCGAACACTTCATGAATGACTTTTGCGGAATCGCCTTTCGATAAACCGCTGGCCGTAGCAACAATATCGATCAGATTGGCTTGATTCATGCGCTGATTCCCGTCCAGACCTCGACCCGAGCATCCCTCGTTACTGGCAGACCCGGTGCTAAGGCGCAACGATTCTTTGCCGTAATGATGGGAAGAATTCGGTGAAAGTCGT
>CAUYUA010000264.1:0-16362 GCA_963575675.1 Azospirillaceae bacterium | reverse complement strand
TGAAACAATGAGTAAGAAAGATGTCGCGGTTGTGTTTGATTGTTGCCGAACCTCTTTGTGCTGTGCAACAAAAATGCTGTCCGCGTCAAAATGTCCTCCTAAAACCTCTTGTAAGGCTTGACCAACGGAGCGTGATTGTGCGCATTCTAAACGTCGTTCGAGAGTAAGAAGACGGTGGAGTGCGTCGTTGTGTTTCCACTGTGTTTATAAAGCGAATGCGTCCGCATCAGTGGCGTTTGAAGGAAGACGCGCCGACGTCTGAGGATAGAGTGCGTCGTTGTGCGGAGTGTTTTTTTGCTTCCTGTCGTAAGGCGCTCGTCGAGAGGCGCGTGTTAAGCGATGACAGGGCTTTTTTGACGACCTGACGACCCCTGGTTATGGGGTTTATGTAGGCTTCTTGAGGGCCGCGAGAGTTTCAGGAATAAAGAAGAAGAGCGTTGGATAGAATAAACGGAATAAAAAAACAAGGACGCCGTAATTAGAATAAAAAACGATAGGCGGAGCGAAGCCCTGTGACAGGGGCCGCATGTCGCCGGAGGAACGCTTCAAGCATTACTGCGAGCGCAATGAATCGCATTTTCCGGAGCGCGCCGGCCTTTAAGCGGCGTCGCCCGGATTTTTTTTGTCTGGAATTTTCTTTCGAATCGTCATAACCCGGCTCTGAACCCATCCCGACGAAAACACCGAAAACACTGTAGCATGATCGACCATGAACATATCGCGTTGCTGCCGGCTGGACTCCATGATGTTCTGCCTCCAGACGCCGCCCACGAAGCCGGGCTGACCGAACGCTTGATTGCTGAATTTTCTTGGTGCGGCTATGAGCGGATAAAAACGCCGCTGGTCGAATTCGAGGAAAGTCTGCTCAGTGGATCGGGCGTGGCTCTGGCGAAACAGACGTTTCGTCTGATGGATCCGGTGTCTCGACGCATGATGGGCGTTCGTTCCGACATGACGCCGCAGATCGCTCGCATCGCCGCCACGCGCTTGCGCAAAGCGCCTCGTCCGTTGCGATTGTGCTACGCCGGGCAAGTCTTGCGCGTTACGGGGTCGCAACTGCGTCCCGAACGTCAATTCGGGCAGGTGGGCGTCGAATTGATCGGCTCGTTGCAGCCTGCGGCCGACGCTGAAGTGATCTTGATGGGCGCCCGCGCTTTAAGTCGTTTGGGCGTTCGCGACTTGTCGGTTGATTTGTGCGTGCCGACTTTGGTTCCCACCATCTGCAAGTCGTTGGGGTTGTCCGAGCGCGAGCAGAACGATTTGCGTCAGGCTCTTGACCATAAAGACGAGGCCGCCGTCCGCTCCGCCTGCCGCAAGGCCGCGCCGTTGATGGATTGGTTGTTGTCGGCCTCTGGCCCCGCCGAGCGCGCGGTGCAGATTCTGGCCGGTTTGGAGCTGCCCGAGTCTGCCGAGCCCGATCGGCGGCGCTTGATCGAAGTCGTGCGTTTGACGCGGGAGGCCGCGCCGGAAAAGCTGGTTCTGACCGTTGATCTAACCGAATGGCGCGGTTTTGAATATCAAACCGGCGTTTCGTTTACTTTCTTCGCGCGCGACGTGCGTGGCGAGCTGGGATTCGGCGGCCGTTATCGCGCCGGGAGCGCTCAGGGAGTCGCAGGCGAGCCCGCTACGGGATTCACGCTTTACGCCGACACGGTGTTGCGCGCGGTTCCGGCTCCGGCTCCGGCGCGCCGTTTGTTTGTTCCCGTCGGGACTTCGGTTTCGGCGACGGAGGCTTGGCGTGGCGGCGAGTGGGTGACGGTCTCTGGGCTGGAGCCTGTCGTCGACCTGAAAGCGGAAGCGCGTCGTTTGGGGTGTGACCATGTTTTGATTGATGGGGTGGCCGTTCCTCTTGGCGAATCGGCGGTCGTCGAGAAAAACACTCCATCCTGAAGACCTGAAAGAAACCGAAACAGCGCCGACCGACTCGACCGAAAGAAAGCGGATTTGCAACAGAGTTTTTCTGTTTTTTTTGAACCCTTCTTTATGTATCGAGCGGCCTCAAACGATATTTCGATATCCTTGACGTCAAAAGTCTTCGCCGAAACGCTTCAGAACGCCGAGCCCGAATCCGTTGCCGGAGATTGGCTCGGCTTCGGCGTGGGCGCGCGGAGAGCAGCGGAGAGAATAGAATGGCCAATGTGGCGGTGGTGGGCGCCCAATGGGGCGATGAAGGCAAAGGAAAGATCGTTGACTGGCTCTCTAGCCGAGCCGACGTCGTGGTGCGGTTTCAGGGCGGTCACAACGCTGGTCACACCCTGGTCATCAACGGCGTCGAGTATCGTATGAGTCTGTTGCCTTCCGGCGTGGTTCGCGCGGGCAAGACTTCCGTAATCGGCAACGGCGTCGTGGTCGATCCGTGGGCTTTGCTGAAGGAGATCGAAACCGTGATCTCTAAGGGCGTGGCGGTGACGCCCGAAACCTTATTGATCGCTGAAAACGCCGTGTTGATTTTGCCGGTTCACGGCGCCGTTGATCGCGCTCGCGAAGTCGCGCGCGGCGATCGCCGAATCGGAACCACGGGGCGAGGCATCGGTCCGGCCTACGAGGACAAAGTCGCTCGACGCGCGATTCGGTTATGCGATTTGACGGATATCGCTGCGCTGCCCGACAAAATCGATCATCTTCTGGCTCACCATAACCTGATTCTGCGCGGTTTGGGCGCCGAGGAGATGACTTGCAACGATCTTTTGGAGCCGTTGAAGGAAATTGCCCCTCGCATTCTGCCTTACGCCTCCGTGGTTTGGCGGCGGCTTGACGAGTTTCGTCGCGTCGGTAAGAAAATTCTGTTTGAAGGCGCTCAAGGAGCGATGCTCGACATCGATCACGGCACTTATCCTTTCGTGACGTCTTCCAACACCGTGGCTGGGCAAGCGGCTTCCGGCAGTGGAGTCGGTCCCGGCGTGGTTGGGTCGGTTCTGGGAATTGCAAAGGCTTACACCACTCGCGTGGGCGCCGGGCCGTTTCCCACCGAGCAGATCAATGAGGTCGGAGAGCTTATCGGGCGGCGTGGTCACGAGTTCGGAACCGTTACGGGGCGCAAGCGTCGCTGCGGGTGGTTCGACGCCGTGTTGGTGCGGCAAGCGGTGAAGGTTGGCGGCATTAATGGCGTCGCTTTGACCAAACTCGACGTGCTCGATGGGTTGGACAACCTGAAAGTGTGCGTCGGTTATCGTTATCAGGGCGAGGAATTGAGTCACCTTCCGGCGAATCCGGCGATTCAGGCTGTGGTCGAGCCGATTTATGAGACGATGGAAGGCTGGCGCGAGAGTTCGCGAGGCGTGCGGTCTTGGGCGCGATTGCCGGCGATGGCGGTCAAGTACATTCGTCGCATTGAAGAGCTGATTGAAGCTCCCGTGACGATGGTGTCGACCAGTCCGGAGCGCGACGACACGATTTTGATTCAAGACCCTTTCATGGGCGCTTAGCGGAGAGGGGCGCTTAGCGGGAAGGGGCGCTTCGTGGGGGCGCCGCCTAAAAGTTGAGGAAGCGGAGGAATCAGGGGGATGTCGGTTTTCCCCCTGTGTCTTCCCGCCGGAGGTCAGTTAAAACGAGATGGGTTGCTCTTTGAAACCATGATCTGGAGTTCGTAAAATCTTGAGGTGAGCAGCCGTGGTCACAACAAAGCAGGCGCCGACCAAAGATCCGGCGATGTATCGCCAGTTGACGTTCGATAGAATGGATAACGACGCCTATTACACGCCGGACTGGTGTACGGAAGCGTTATTGAGTCGCGTCAAATTTCGCGGCGCAATCTGGGAGCCCGCCGCCGGTCTGGGGCGTATGAGCGCCGTGTTGCGCGCCGGCGGTTACGACGTGATCGAAAGCGATATCGATCCGCGCGTCGCGAACGTCGTTAATTTCCTTGATTGCCGCGCCATGATGGGCGGCTCAATCTCGATTGTCACCAATCCGCCCTATCATATCGGAGAAAATTTCGTCGCGCATGCGTTGTCTCTGGCGCTTTCGGCGGAAATCGGCGGGATGGTGGCGATGTTGCTGCGTCATGAGTTCGATTGCGCCAAGAAACGGCGTCTTTTGTTCGAACGTCCGGAGTTTGCTTTAAAGTTAACACTGACCTCTCGACCGCGTTGGATGCAGAACACCGGCAACTCTCCCCGGCATAATTTTGCTTGGTACATCTGGGACGCTCACCATAGCGGCGCTCCTTGTCTTGGGTGGCTTCCTTAACGCCATTTCACCTCCGAGTTCGGATTTCTTTCTACTTTTCGCGGTTGCAAGAACTATTTTCCGCACATGCGATTAGCGTGATTCTGTTGCAATCCCGTCTCGATTTGTCGCAAACTCTCTTTGCGCCAACAACAGGCGGAATGTCGGTCGAGACGGTCGTATAAGCCGATCGACGCAAGGGGGATTCGCTCGCGTTATTGTCCAGGGGACTTCGATTTTGTCCAGGGGACTTTATCAAGAAGGTACGCCATGACCAATCTTTATGATCAAATGTTTCAACGGTCGATTTCCGATCCCGAGGGATTTTGGGGAGAAGCTGCCGAAGGGATTCATTGGAATAAGCGTTGGGACAAAGTCCTCGATTCGTCCAATCCACCGTTCTACCGTTGGTTTCGTGGCGGGCAGTTGAACACTTGCTACAATGCGGTCGATCGTCATGTCGAAGGCGGACGCGGCGATCAGCCCGCGATCATCTACGACAGCCCTGTGACTGAAGTCTCTGAAACCATCACCTACGCTCAGCTTCAAAAGCGCGTCGCCTCGTTCGCGGGTGTTTTGCGTGGTTTGGGAGTCGCCAAGGGTGACCGCGTCATCCTCTACATGCCGATGATCCCGCAATCTGTGGTTGCGATGTTGGCGTGCGCTCGTTTGGGCGCGGTGCATTCGGTGGTGTTTGGCGGCTTCGCTCCCAGCGAGCTTGCGACCCGCATCAATGACGCAAAGCCGCGCGTCATTGTTTCCGCCTCGTGCGGGATTGAGGGTAAAAAAGTTCTGCCCTACAAGCCGATGCTTGATTCCGCCATCGAGCAAGCTTCGCATAAACCCGATCATTGCGTTGTCTTCCAAAGACCGCAAGTCGTCGCTTCGATGGTCGAAGGGCGCGACGTCGATTGGGCGCAGGCCGAAGTCTCCGCGATTCCCGCCGAGTGCGTCTCGGTCGAGGCCACCGACCCTCTCTATATTCTCTACACTTCCGGCACCACCGGCCAGCCCAAGGGCATTGTGCGCGACAACGGCGGTCACGCCGTGGCGCTCAATTGGACGATGCGCAACATCTACAACGTCAGGCCCGGCGACGTCTATTGGGCTGCTTCCGATGTGGGTTGGGTGGTTGGCCACTCTTACATCGTGTATGGCCCATTGTTCTATGGCTGCACCACCTTGGTCTACGAGGGAAAGCCGGTTGGAACTCCGGACGCCGGCGCTTTCTGGCGCGTCATCAGCCAATACAAAGTCTGCACCTTGTTTACCGCTCCGACGGCCTTCCGCGCCATTAAGCGCGAGGATCCAAACGCCGAGCTGATAAAAAAATACGATCTGTCGCGTTTCCGCGCTTTGTTCTTGGCGGGAGAGCGATCCGATCCGGACACTCTGCGTTGGGCCGAAGACGCCCTGAACGTCCCGGTGATCGACCATTGGTGGCAGACCGAAACCGGTTGGGCGATCTCTGGAAATCCGTTGGGCGTTCATCTGTTTCCGATTAAATACGGCTCGGCCACCAAGCCGATGCCTGGTTGGGACGTCCGCGTTCTCAATGCCGAAAACCAAGAAGTGCCGCGTGGCGACATCGGCGCTATTTCAGTCAAGTTGCCGTTGCCTCCGGGATCGCTTCCCACTTTATGGAACGCCGAAGAGCGCTTCATTAAGTCATACATGAGCGATTATCCCGGTTACTACCAAACCGGCGACGCCGGATTCATGGATAGTGACGGCTATATCAGCATTATGGCCCGCACCGACGACATCATTAACGTCGCGGGACATCGTCTTTCCACCGGCGCCATGGAAGAAGTCTTGGCCTCGCATAAGGACGTCGCCGAATGCGCCGTTATTGGCGTCGCCGACGAAATGAAAGGGCAAGTTCCGCTTGGCTTCGTCGTGTTGAAGGCCGGCGTCAAACGCGATAACGACGTTATCGTGAAGGAAATTGTTCAGTTGGTTCGTGATCAAATCGGTCCCGTCGCTTTCTTCAAGCAGGCCGTGGTCATTGATCGCTTGCCGAAGACGCGCTCGGGCAAGATTCTGCGAGGCACCATGCAGAAAATCGCCGATAGTACGCCGTACAAAATGCCCGCTACGATCGATGACCCGGCGATTTTGCCGGAAATTTCTCAGGCGTTAAAAACCCTGGGTTATGCTAAGACCTCCGTCGATCCGGCGTAATCCAAGAGAACGAAAAGGGCGCTGTTCTTAATCGACGGCGTCCTTTTTTTAATTTTTACAGACTCTGTTCGATCAAAACCTTGGAAAGGACTTGGCGGCTTTGTCGGACTGAAACGGCCTTTGCGCTTCGGTTGTTATAAGTTTCCAAGTCGTGATTTCCAAAGACCTCTCGGCCTTTGGCGGGGCCGGGGCAGAGTTCCGGCCTGTGTTTTTGCATCTTTTTTCGGGTTTCCGAGTAAACGAAGTATATGATGCGTGTTTTGCGGGTAAAGCTCAGAAAATTTTTCATTTGTTTTGTGTTTGATTTTTATTCACCCTCTGTTTTGGATTTTCATCACGTCGTTCAGAAGCAAACGATTCCAAAGGAAGGCCGCTTCGCGAATAAGGAGAGTTTTCTTCTCCTCTTCTTATGGTTCTCTACGGTCGGAAATGTGGTCTCGGGCCTCTTTCGATTTCGTTTGGAAGAATTCGTCAGTATTGGACGCGTTTGATGCAAAGCATGAATCGTCGAGTGTCTCTGTTGAAGAAATCATTCTTCGTGCAATGGTTGTGCGTGACGTTTGTTGTGATTGCGTTGGGTGGGTTGATCGCATTTCATCTTACGAATGAGTATGCGTTGACCGATGCGCGTGAGCGCGAGCGCTTGCAGAGCAACGCTCGTATCGTCAGTCGGAATTTATCACAACAATTGATGGTGATGTACACGGCTCTGGCGGGAATTCGAGGGGACGTGGAGCGAGATGACGGGGCTTTTGATTCTCGTTTTTTGAAGCGCATGGGCGATCTAATTATCGGCGTTCGCACGATTTTGGTGACGGACAGTGACGGCGTTATTCTATACGCCAACCGTAGTGAGCTGTTGGGGAAAAGCTTCTCTCATCGAGAGTGGTTTTCCCGTATGAAGCGTCAGAATAGTAAAGAAATAATGGCGATTTCTCCTCCCTTCGTCACAAGTTTAGGCGTTTATTCGATGAACGTCTCTTTGATCGTCATCGATAATAAGGGAGAGTTTCGTGGAGTGGTCTCCGCGACATTGGATCCTGATTATTTTTCTACTCTTTTGGAATCAGTTATATATACGCCGGATATGTGGCTGGCTTTGGCGCACGGCGAAGGCGTGCAATTTATGATGACGCCGCCGCGCGCAGGGCAAGTTGGTAAGAATTTGGCGCAACCCGGGTCTTTTTTCTCACGACATCGCGATTCCGGTATGATGGAAAGCGTCATGACCGGAGTTGTTTATGCGACTGGCGAAGAGCGCGTGATGGTGTTGGAGACGATTCAACCTGCCGGTGTGATGTTTGATTTTCCTCTGGTTGTCGCGGTTGGGCGGAGAGTGTCGGAGATATTTGCCGGATGGCGATATAGCGCCGAATATTTAGGAGGGGTGTATGTTCTCTTCTCCGTCCTTTTAATCGTCGGCGTGTCCTTGGCTCAGCGTCGGCGGCGCTCGTATGAAAGCCGCGCCGCGCAGATTGAACAAGAGTTGAAAGAGAATTCTGAACGTTTGAAATTGGCTTTCGATGCGGCGGGAATCGGGGTGTGGGAGTATGTTCCCCAAACCGGACGTGTGGTGTGGGACGCCGCTATGATGCAAATGTACGGTGTGAACGAGGCAAATTTTACTTTTCAATACGAGGACTGGCGTCGAAGAGTTGTTCCTGAGGACTTGGAAAAAACGCAAGAGGCGCTAAAGGTCTCCATTGAAGCTGCGATGCCGTTTGATTCCATATTTCGAATTCGTCGTGGCGACACTGGAGACGTGCGGATTATTCATGCCCGAGGTCGTGTTCGTTTCGATTCCAGCGGGTGTTTGGCGCGCGTTATCGGCGCCGATAAAGACATAACTCTGTCAGAGCAAAGTCGGCGCGCTTTGGCGGATCGCGAGCGCTTCTTAAAAATGGTTACAGACGCCATTCCGGGAATGGTTGCCTATTGGAATAGTGATTTGCGTTGCGTTTTTGCTAATGCTTCTTATCTTTTATGGTTCGGTAAGAAACCAGAAGAAATAATCGGAGTCCATATTCAGAATCTTTTGGGTTTGGAGCTATTTCGCAGAAACGAGCCATTTATTCGCGGAGCTTTACAAGGAGAGCGTCAGCAATTCGAAAGAACTTTGATTCGGACGGACGGCTCCACCAGCTACACTTGGGCGCAATATTTGCCTGATATTGAAGGCGGAGAAGTGCGCGGCTTTTTTGTTCTGGTCACAGATGTGACGGAAATGAAAAATACGCAAATCGCTTTGGAGAATCTGAACGAAGAGTTGAAGACAAGAACTGAACAAGCAGAAGTCGCAACAAAAATTAAGAGTGCGTTTCTGGCCAATATGAGTCATGAAATTCGCACTCCTATTACGGGTGTTTTGGGAATGGCTGACCTTTTACGGCAGACATCTCTTACTTCTGAGCAAATTGATTATCTCGATACGCTTTCGTCCTCGGCGAGGTCTTTGTTGGTTATTTTGAACGACATTCTCGATCTCTCAAAAATGGAATCCGGGATGCTTTCGTTAGAAAATGTCGGCTTCGATCTACACCAATTGGTTGATCGCGTTGTAAAATTGCTTAAGAGCACGATTTCTGTGAAGGATATTGATCTTGTGGTTCATCTTGCCGAAGACGTTCCTGTCATGGTGGTCGGAGATCCCGGTCGATTGCAGCAAATTCTTTATAACCTTATCGGCAATGCGATTAAGTTTACTGAAAAAGGATTTGTTTCTCTTTGTCTTTCTCTTGTTGTCGAGAACGGTGCGGACGAAGAGCGGAAGATCGAAACCGTCTGCATCGAGATTGAGGATACAGGCATAGGCATTCCCGCTGATCGTATTGACATGTTGTTCCGGCCTTTTTCTCAGATCGATGAATCATCTTCGCGGCGATTTGGCGGCGCGGGGTTGGGGTTGGTCATTACCAAGCGATTGGTTGAGGTTATGGGGGGGCGGATCGGCGTGAAGAGTGTGTTGGGTGTTGGGTCAACATTTTGGTTCACGCTTCCTTTTCAGAAAGCGCAGGCTGCTTCTGCGCTGTTGCCGTGTGTGCAAAATGTTGGTTCAGTCAACAGTGCGGTTCCTGCCGTGGCTGATGCGAATATGGACGCCGGCCCTTGTTTGCGGATTCTTTTGGCTGAGGACAACCTGATCAATCAAAGACTGGTGTGCGCCATGTTGGAGAAGTTCGGGCATTGTGTCGTGATTGTGGATAATGGCCGTGAGGCCGTGGAGGCCGTGGAGGCGGCGACTTTTGATGTGGTTTTGATGGATATGCAGATGCCGGAGATGGATGGCGAAACGGCGACGATGTTGATTCGGGCTTTGCCGCCCTTAAAGAGTCGATTGCCGATTTTTGCGTTTACCGCCGATGTTTTGCCTGAGCATCAAGAGCGTTATATGCGCGCCGGTGTGGATGGATTTGTTCCGAAGCCGATTGATTGGGTTGCGCTTCGTGAAATTTTGAAAACTATTCCCGTTGCGTCTTGAAGAGTGATTTAGAATTCCTCCTCGTCATGAAGGCATTGTTATGGTGGATATGGAACGGGTCCAGAAACATAGTTCCCTATATCCGTTTGGTTTGTTGTTTTTTTCTATACCCCGTTCGATTGAAAATCCAAGAATCGTGCGGCCTCCCCGAATTAAAATGGCCCACTTTCATCCGATCGTTACAAACTCCAAGTCATGGTTTCCAAAGGCCTCCCGGCCTTTGGCGGGTCGAGGGCGGAGCCCCGATTCCTTTGGACGTTCTCTTTCTTGGGTTCTCAATTGGACGGAGTATACTTAAAGTCGGCAAAATTTTGACCATAAAAAGCCTCACCTTAAAAGATGAGGCTTTTCTATGCGCGCTTACTGTAAGACGGATGTTACGACGATGAAACGAGGATGTCGGATGCGTTCAAATCTCTGATGTTCAAAGACGCCAGCAAGATAGAGGAACCGGCTCCAACGCCGTCTTCATCGTAATATAAATTGCCGTCGCTGGTGTTGAAGATAATCTGACTTGATGAACCGCTCGCTTCTCCTGTTGCGTTCGAGACGAACGCAGCGCCTTCTAAGACTTGTGAAGATGTGATGTTTCCGAAATTCGGGCTGACGATCTGAATCTTATCAGAGCCGCTTACGAAATCTGTAATCGCGTCTCCTCCTTCAGACGAGGATGTGTACCGGAAAACATCATTTCCGTTGCCGCCGATCAATGTGTCGCTTCCTGCGCCACCGCTCAGCGTGTCATTCCCACCTTCGCCGGAAAGTATGTTTACACCGGAATTCCCGAAGATCGTGTTGCTTATAGCATTTCCTGTTCCATCAATATTTCCTGTTCCAATGAGGTTTAGGTTATTGATGGCGGATTCCGTCGAAATGCTTGTTGTCGTTGACACTTCCAAGGTAATTTTTCCGTAGCTGTTCTTGGCGTCAATCGTGGTTATTTGGTCTTCTGTGGCTTCCCCTGTGATGATGACATTTGTTCCCGATTTCACATATGACGAGGAAGCAAGCGCTTCCGCACTATCAATAAGAGTGGTGTAGAAGAGCGTTCCAGAGCCTTTTCCTTCGTCTATTGCGGAAATTTGATCAATGCTCGCGGCATCCGATACAATAATCCTGACTCCCGCCGCCGCTTGAGTGTAATTGGACGCAAGCAAGTTCGAAGCAGTGTCCGCCAATCTTGAGTAATTTAAGGCTCCTGAGCCGTTAGCCTCGTCAATTGCGGAAATCTGAGCGATGGTGGCCGCGCCTGTCACCGTAACATCTGTTCCGGACAGAATGTGTGACAGACCATCGGACGACAGTAAATTCGAGGCCGTGTCTTTTAATTTGGTGTATGTCAAAGCTCCAGAGCCATTGGCCTCATCGATGGTTGTAATCTGATCAATGCTTGCAGCGCTTGACACCGTAACGTCGATCCCACCATAGATTAGATACGCTGCGTTGTCGTATGGAACCAGCTTTGAAGCCGAGCCTATGACTTCAGAATAATATACGCTTCCGTTTCCATTGACTTCATCGATCGCGGTCAGTTGAGAAATTGTTGCGCGATTAGACACAACGACACTTGTTCCCTCTGTAATGAATGAACTCACCACCCCGGACTGCAAGATGTTTCCAATTCTATCTCTAATTGTTGAAACGTCTGTGGCGCCTTGGTCATTGCCTGAATCGATGGCTCTTAATTGTGAGATGCTCGCCATTCCCAACACATATATGTCTGCGCCGTCGCTGATGAGCGGGTTTTGTCCGGATGACGAAGTAAAGTCGTTGATTGAACCAGACAATGCAGACGTGTTGGTGAGCGTCTCCAGAGCAAAATCAGTGCTTTGACTTGCGCCAATCTCATCAGTGGCGGTGACGCGGACTATTAAATCGGGAACATTGACCGGAACTCTTCCGGAAAATGTGTTGGTGTTTTGATCGAAGCGCAACCAATACGGCAAGGGCGCCGCATAGGCGTAATTGCTGTAATCGTAAAGCATTTGGGCTGTGTAGGTGAGCGTATGCCCATTGGGATCGCTGAAGGTGTCGTTTGGAATTGTAAAGCTGAATGATTGTTGCTCTGTCAGGGATTGATCGGGAATTAAATTTTGGACGGATGGCGCTCGGTTCTGTGTCTTCAGCCTAAATTCAGTGGTTTGACTTACCACTCCTTCGTTGATGGCTGTCACGAGAATTGTCATATCGCCGGCATGAACCGGAACTGTGCCGGAGAACGTGAGCGTGTCAGGATTAAAACTCAGCCAATCTGCTCCGTAACCAGTATCGTCGAGCCATTGTGCGGTGTAAGTGAGTTCATGCCCGCTAGGATCACTAAATATATCATTTGGAATCGTGAACTGAAACGGTTGCCGTTCCACCACAGAGTGGTCCGGTATCTGCCCGTTGACGACGGGCGTTTGGTTTATCGTTTCCAGTCTAAAGTCTGTGCTGCGGCTTGCGATTCCATCCGATGCCGTGACGCGGACTGCGATATCTCCGGCATAAGGTGGCGTTGAACCGGAGAATGTGAGGGTGTCGGGATTGAAATTCAGCCAATCTGCTCCGTAGCCGGCGTCGTCGAACCATTGCGCCGTGTAGGTGAGCGTTTGACCATCTGGATCACTGAAGGTGTCGTTTGGAATCGTAAAGCTGAACGGTTGTTCCGTCAGAATTTGATCCGCGATTGAATTATTAAGGATCGGCGCTTGGTTTTGCGTCTCCAGCCTAAAGTCTGTGCTGTGACTTGCCGTTCCATCAAAGGCCGTGATGCTGATTCTCACGTTGTTGGGATAAGATGGAGCCGTTCCGGAGAACGTGAGAGTGTTCGGATCATAATTCAGCCAATCTATACTGAAACCATTGTCTGAGGACCAGCTTACGGCGTAAGTGAGCGTTTTCTCTTCAGGATCGCTGAAGGCGTCGTTTGGAATTGTGAAGCTGAATGGTTGTTGTTCCGTCAAGGAACGATCAGGAATCGGGTTATCAAGAGTTGGCGCTTGGTTTTGCATTTCCAATCTGAAATCAGCGCTGCGACTTGTTGCTCCATCAAAGGCTGTGACGCGGATTGTTAGGTCGTTGCTGTAGGACGGAGTTGCGCCGGAGAATGTGAGAGTGTCCGGGTTGAAACTCAGCCAATCAGTGCTAGTCCCATTATCAGAGAACCAGCTTGCGGCGTAAGTGAGCGTCTGTCCTTCAGGATCGCTGAACGTATCGTCTGGGATTGTGAAGCTGAACGATTGTTGTTCCGTCGTAGACTGATCAGAGATCGGATGACTGAGGATCGGCGTTTGGTTCTGTGTTTCTAGTCTGAAATCATCGCTGTGACTTGCGACTCCGTCAAAAGCTGTGACGCGAATTGTCAGATCGCTCGCATTGGATGGGGCTGTGCCGGAGAATGTAAGAGTGTCGGCGTCAAAGCTCAACCAATCAGTGTTGCTTCCATTATCCGAAGACCAGCTCGCAGCGTAAGTGAGCGTTTGCCCCTCGGGATCGCTGAAAGCATCGCTTGGAATTGTGAAGTTGAACGATTGCTGTTCCGTCAAAGACTGATCAGAGATTGAATTGTTGAGGATCGGCGCTTCGTTTGGCGTTTCTAATTTAAAATCTGTGCTGCGGCTTGCTGCTCCGTCAAAGGCTGTGACGTGAATTGTCAGATCGCCGACGTTGGATGGCGCCGTGCCGGAGAATGTAAGAGTGTCGGCGTCAAAGCTCAGCCAATCAGTGTTGCTTCCATTGTCCGAGGACCAGTCCGCAGCGTAGGTGAGCGTCTGTCCCTCGGGGTCGTTGAAAGTATCGCTTGGAATTGTGAAGTTGAACGATTGCTGTTCCGTCAAAGACTGATCAGAGATTGAATTGTTGAGGATTGGCGCTTGATTTTGGCCTTGAGTGTCCAGCCTGAAATCTACGCTGCGGCTTGCTGCTCCATCAGAGGCCGTGATGCGAATTGTCAGGTCATCGGCTCCTGTCGGAGTCGTGCCGGAGAATGTGAGAGTGTCGGCGTCAAAGCTCAGCCAGTATGGCAAGCTGTAAGAATAGGTGTTTGTGGAGCCGTCGCTTATATAGGCTCCGACCACTTCGGCGCTGTAGGTCAGAGTCTGACCATCCGGATCTCTAAAGGCGTCGCTTGAAATCGTGAAGCTGAACGATTGTTCTTCCGTCAGGGATTGGTCAGAGATTCGATTGTCGAGGACAGGTGCTTGATTTTGTGTTTCCAGTCTAAAATCGGTGCTGTGGAGCATTCCTCCATCAGAGGCCGTGACGCGAATTGTCAGGTCATCGGTCCCTGCCGGAGCCGTGCCGGAGAATGTGAGAGTGTCGGCGTCAAAGCTCAGCCAGTATGGCAAGCTGTAAGAATAGGTGTTTGTGGAGCCGTCGCTTATGTAGGCTCCGACCTGTTCGGCGCTATAGGTCAGAGTTTGACCATCGAGGTCGTTGAATGTGTTGCTTGGAAGTGTGAAGCTAAACGATTTCTGCTCTGTCACGGATTGAGTGGGAACTATATTTTCAACGACCGGCGCTTGATTTTGCGTTTCCAGTCTGAAATCGGCGCTGCGGCTTGTTGCTCCATCAGAAGCTATGACGCGAATTGTCAGGTCGTCGGTTCCTGCCGGAGCTGTGCCGGAGAATGTGAGAGACGCTGCGTCGAAACTCAGCCAATACGGCAAGCTGTAAGAATAGGTGTTTGTGGAGCCGTCGCTCATATAGGTTCCGACCTGTTCGGCGTTATAGGTCAGAGTTTGGCCATCCGGATCGCTGAACGTGTTGCTTGGAAGCGTGAAACTAAACGATTGCTGTTCTGTTACAGATTGATTAGAGAGCGGATTCTCGATGACCGGCGCTTGGTTTTGCGTCTCCAGTCTGAAATCGACGCTGCGACTCGCGGCTCCATCGGAGGCTGTGACGCGAACTGTCATATCGTCGGAATTGAGCGGAGCGGCGCCGGAGAATGTAAGAGTTTCCGGGTTGAAGCTCAGCCAATATGGCAAATATTGAGTGTCGGTGTTGGTGTGGTGGGCGCCGCCCCCATCAATATAGTCATAAACCAGAACCATTTGAGCGTTATAGGTCAATGCTTGACCATCGGGATCGCTGAACGTGTTGCTTGGAAGTGTGAAGCTGAATGATTGTTGTTCCGTTACAGATTGATCGGAGAGCGGATTCTCGACGATCGGCGCATGGTTTTGCGTTTCCAATATGAAATTTGCGCCGCGCGCAATTCCTCCATCGGAGGCTGTGATGCGAATTGTCAGATCGTTGGAGTTGAACGGAGCTGAGCCGGAGAGCGTGAGAGTCTCCGCATTGAAATTTAACCAATCAGGCAAAGAGCTGATATAGGTGCTGAATCCATATTCGGGACTGTAGTAAGAATAAACCGCTTGAGCGTCATACGTCAGTGTTTGACCATCGGGGTCGCTGAACGCGTCGTTTGGAATCGTAAAATTGAAAGATTGTTGTTCTATTACAGATTGAGTGGGAAGTATATGATCGAGGTTTGGAGCTTGGTTTTGCGTTTTCAGTTTGAATTCTGTGCTGCGTGTCATTTCGCCATCAGAGGCGACAATGCGAATCATCGGAGCTTCGGCGTTGAACGGAGCCGTGCCGGAAAATGTAAGAGTGTCGGCGTTGAAACTTAACCACTCCGGCAAAGCGTCTGTGCCGACGTATCCATCGCTAAAATGATAAACTGTTTGAGCGATGTAAGTCAGCGCTCGTCCTTCAGGATCACTGAAAGTGTCGCTTGGAATTGTGAAGTTAAACGGCTGTTGTTCTGTTATAGATTGAGTGGGAATTATACTATGAACGATTGGGGCTTGGTTTGATATCTCTAGCCTGAAATTTGTGCTGTTGCTCATCTCTCCATCAGAAGCGGTGACGCGAATCATGAAGTTGTGTGGAGTGTCGGGGGCTTCGGCAGTGGACGGAGGCGCGCCGGAGAATGTAAGAGTGTCGACGTTAAAATCTAACCAATCCGGCAAAGGATAGGTGTATTCTTCACCGAATGGCGAAAGGTAAACAGCCTCAGCGGTATAAGTGAGCGTGTGTCCATCGGGATCACTGAAGGTGTTGCTTGGGAGTGTGAAGTCGAATGATTGTTGTTCGGAGAAAGATTGAGTATGAATTAAGGCGTTGATGTCTGGGGCGCGGTTTTGTCCGATGATTCCCCCTTCAACGTTAGAATTATTTGAAGAGTTGATAGGCATTTTTTTCTCCTTTGTTGATTTGATTTACGAAGAGGGCGTATGATTTCAAGAAAAAGTACGATATTCTTTTGAAAAAGATGACAAATTAATTATCATAGTGTAAAAAAAACATATTGACTATCGCCACATTGTTGTGTGAATTCGTGCTTAATATGATTCGTATTCATAAGTCGAATCATTGGCGGATGGCCTTTGGCTTGTTCGATCTGAAATCCGAAAAAAAACGTGTTGGTGTTTTTTTATTGCGGCTTCACTGAATTAAAACGGTCCTTGCACTTTCGTTGGTTACAGTTTCCAAGTCATGGTTTCCAAAGGCCTCCCGGCCTTTGGCGGGTCCAGGGCGGAGCC
>CAUYUA010000263.1:0-16871 GCA_963575675.1 Azospirillaceae bacterium | reverse complement strand
GAACAGGGTTCAATCGAGGCGACTTCAATGCCGACGACATCTCAAATGTCGGGTTCGAGTACGATCGAAACGTCGTCAATGACATAAACTTTAGGTTGCAATCGACGCGGCAAGTTCTTCGAGCTTTGATTCTCGATCTCAAAACCAAAGGAATCATCAGTGATTGAATGCGCCGGTGCGGCGAGGCCATGCTCAAGCCAACGACCGGCGCATTTCATTTCGATTCGTGGCGGGATCAACCTTTCGGAATCCGCAAACGCCACGCGGACACATATATAATGTGTGTCCTAACAGGCTCACCCGAGTTCGTCGGAGTTCCTGCCGCCACCATTTGTTCAGCCGTTCGGGATACGAAATCAGTCCAGAATCGCCGAAGACCCATAAAAATTCAAGAGCAATAAAAATTCAAGAGCAATAAAACACAGAAAGATTACAATAGAGAATCATGATATTCTTTGTGAATGGCATCTCAAATTAAGGCCTCATATTGATCGGGTGCATTGAGGTGGTCCCGGAATCCCGGACAGGGTGATAAGCTTAGGTCGAATCACTCAGGAGAGTTCGGATGAGCGGAAAACGGAAACGTTATAGCGCAGATTTTAAGGCCAAGGTAGCGCTTGAAGCGTTACGTGGAGAATTAACAATCGCTCAATTGGTGTCGAAGCATGGAGTTCATCAGACACTTATCAGCGATTGGAAACGCCAAGCCATCGATGGACTGGTGAGAACATTTTCGAGCAAAGGAGAAACGGCGACTCCATCACAAGATGGAGAGATTGAAAAGTTACACGCTATGATTGGTCAACTGGTAGTAGAACGAGATTTTTTAAAGAAAGCCTCCAGTCGATGACCGGCGATCGGAGGCAATCAATGGTCGATCCTACGCATGACCGTCTTTCGGTTATAAAACAGTGTGAGCTTCTTTCAATAAGTCGCTCTCGTTATTACGACAAACCTGTTGGAGAAACAGCAGAAAATTTAGAAATCATGAGACGGATTGATGAACAATTTTTAGTTGCACCATTTTATGGAAATCGAAGAATGGTAATTGATTTACAACGAAAAGGATACAATGTTGGACGCAAGCGCGTCCGTCGACTAATGGAGAAAATGGGATTAGTTGCAATTTACCAAAAACCAAGAACGACATTTTCAAATCCGGAGCACAAGATATTTCCATATATGCTTCGTGATTTGAAGATTGATCGACCGAATCAAGTTTGGTGCGCAGACATCACATATATTCCGATGCGACGAGGTTTTCTCTATCTTGTTGCTATAATGGACTGGGCGACACGCAAAGTTCTTACATGGAGATTGTCAAATACGATGGATGTTGACTTCTGTATTGATGCTCTTGAAGAGGCGCTTCTTAAGTATCGAAAGCCTGAAATATTCAACACGGATCAGGGGAGCCAGTTTACAAGCTTGAGTTTTATTAGCGTGTTGACTCGTGATGGAATTTCTGTATCAATGGATGGGAAAGGTCGGTGGATGGATAATGTATTCATCGAAAGGCTGTGGCGTTCTGTTAAGTATGAATGTGTCTATCTTAATGCTTTCGAAACAAGTGGGGAAGCGAGGAAAGGGATTGGACAATGGATAAATTTCTATAACGCCAACCGTCCTCACGCAGCATTAAACAACAAAACACCGGATGAAGCATACCAGAGTATATCAGAAAATATACAGGATGCCGCATAAAAATACTCAATCTAAGCTTAGCTAAGCGGTCATTCTGTCCGGGATTCCGGGACCACCTCACATTTTCATTTCGGGCAACCGTATATTCAGGGTGGGGCTGTTATTATTGGTATTTTTGCAGATCACCTGGAAACATAATTTGTATTTTTTTGCACGGCGCAATGTTTTTCTTTTGTGTATTATGCCTACCTTGTGATTCTGTAAGCTAAAGTTACTCATTGGACATTAAGTTTGTCCACTGAATGGAAAACGCTTCTGCTTGGCGAAGCACGGTCTGAACAGCGTTGTCCTGAAGGTCGGGAGGATAGCCATATTTACGGAGAATGCGCTTTACAAGGACTCGCATCCGTGCTCTGGCGTTTTCTCGGTGAGACCAATCAACCGTGATGCTGTTTTTGAGGCTGATAAGCAGTTCGTGTGCAATAATCTTAAGTGAATCATTTCCCATGACTTGAACAGCGCTCTCATTTTCTGCCAGAGCATCATAAAAAGCGATTTCGTCTTGTGACAAGCCTTGTTCTTCGCCGCGTTTACGGGCGTCTCGCACATCTTTTGCCAGATCGATGAGTTCTTGCAAGACCTCGACGGTGCTGATGGCGTTGGTATGATACCGAGCAATCGCGGCATCAAGCCGTTCCGAAAAGCGCTTGGCTTCCACGATGTTTGTTTTGCTGCGAGACCGGATTTCGTCATTCAGCAGTTTTCTCAAAGCCTCCAAAGCAAGGTTCTTTTTGTCAAGAAGCTGAATTTCCGCAAGAAAACTATCGGATAAGATCGAGATATCGTGAGTTTGAATTCCGGCCGCAGCGAGAATATCGATGATTTCGGTTGAAACAATCGAACGGTCAAGAATTTGTCGGATTGCAAATTCGCGGGAGGAGGTGTTTTTTCCGGAACCGACGCTTGTTTTAACAAGAGCAGCTCGCACAGCTTGAAAAAAGCCGACCTCGTCGCGAATGTCCCGCGCTTGATCGCTGGCTGAAGCTAAAGCGAAAGCTTTGGATAAGCCCAGGACATTATCTTGATAGCGGCGGTTTTCTTTTCGTTTGTCTTCCGCGCTGGTTTTCAGAGCGGCAGCTTTGTTTTGTAGGTTAAGTATCCAATCGACGGCTTCGGCAAGCGCAGTTAACCGCCTTGACGGCGCGCCCGTTAGACCAGGTTGATAGTCAAATCCGTTGTACATATCCCTAACAATTTCATAGTATTCAAGCATTTTGTCGATGGCTGAGGCCGTATCAATTCCGGCTTGGCGCTGATCGGCTCCGGAATATTGGCCCAGAGCGTTTTTAAGATTTTGAGCAATACCGATATAGTCCACCACCAGACCGCCGGGTTTGTCGCGGAACACGCGGTTAACTCGAGCAATGGCCTGCATTAAACCATGACCTTTCATCGGTTTGTCGATGTACATGGTGTGCATGGCGGGAGCGTCAAATCCGGTCAGCCACATATCGCGGACAATGACTAATTTTAACGGGTCTTTGTCGTCTTTTGCACGCTTGGCCAAAAGATCGCGTCGGGCTTTGGCGCCGATGTGGGCTTGCCAGTCTTGCGGGTCAGTTGCCGTCCCGGTCATGACGATTTTGACCGTGCCTTCGGTGTCACTATCACTATGCCAGTCGGGACGGAGTCTGATGATGTGCTGATAGAGAGCGACGCAAATGCGGCGGCTCATGCACACGATCATCGCTTTGCCGTCCATAGCGGAAATGCGGTCTTCGAAGTGTCGAACGATATCGTCGGCGACCATTCCCAGGCGTTTTTCCGACCCGACCAGAGCCTCTACCGTAGCCCATTTTCGTTTAATGCGCTCTTGTTCGCCCAGCGTTTCGTCTTCGGTCAAATCTTCGATTTCATCGTCGATTCTGGGCTTTTCACTGTCCGGCAAGGCGATTCTGGCCAGGCGGCTTTCGTAATAAATTGGGACTGTGGCACCATCTTCGACGGCGCGGCTGATATCGTAAATGTCGATATACTCACCGAAAACCGCAGGCGTATTGACATCCTCTTTTTCAATCGGCGTACCGGTAAAGCCAATAAAAGAGGCATTTGGCAAGGCGTCTCTTAAATATTTGGCGAAACCGTAAGAAATTTCGCCGGTTTTCTGTCCGAACTTTGCGCCGAAACCATATTGGCTGCGATGCGCTTCATCGGCAATGACGACGATGTTTCGCCGTTCCGAGAGTATCGGATAATGTGTCTCGCCTGTTGACGGAGAGAATTTTTGAATAGTGGTAAAGATCACGCCTCCCGAAGCCCGGTTTAGAGCCGACTGCAGATGCTCGCGATTTTCTGCTTGGATTGGCGTTTGTCGGATTAGGTCTCTGCACATCGAAAAGGTATTAAAAAGTTGGTCATCCAAGTCGTTTCTATCGGTAATAACAACAATTGTCGGGTTTTCGAGTTGCGGGCATCGCGCGGTCAGTCTGCCTGCGTAAAAGGCCATGAGCAAACTTTTGCCTGATCCCTGAGTGTGCCAGATGACGCCGACTTTTCGGTTGCCCTGGGGTGCTGACGCTTCGATGGTTCTTTCGACGGCGTGTTGCACGGCATGGAATTGGTGATAACCGGCGATAATCTTTGCCTTGCCGTTTTTCGTGTCGGCAAAGACGGTGAAATCGCGGATCAGGTCCAGAATGTGGCGGTGTTTGAAAACGCCGTTCAAGAGGGTGTCGAGTTCCGGCTGATTTTTGGCCACCGGAGCGTTGCCGTCCGTCGTGCGCCACGGCATAAAGCGTTCGAAGTCCGCCGTCAAAGAGCCGATCCGAGCCGAAACACCATCCGACGCCACCAGCACAGCATTGGTTCGGAACAGAGAAGGGATTTGCGCTTTGTATGTCTGAAGCTGATTATAAGCACCGCTAATCGTTGCCGTTTCGTTGCCGGGCGCTTTCAGTTCAATAATGCCGATAGGCAGCCCATTGACAAAAAGAACAATATCGGGTCTTCGGTTGCGGCCGTTCTCAATCACGGTAAACTGACGGACAGCCAGCCAATCATTGGCATCGGGAGTGTCAAAGTCGATCAGATAGACTTTATCGCCTCTAATCGTTCCGTCTTGAGCATAGAATTCGACATCGACCCCCTCGACGATTAACTTATGGAGGCGACGATTTTCTTCTACAAGTGACGGCTTCTCTGTGGCAAGTAATTTACGCAGAGCATCACCGCGCGCTTCGGCGGGAATAGAGGGATTGAATCTGTGGATCGCGGCTTCGAGGCGTTTTCTCAGCACAATGTCGCCATAAGAGTCGCGTTCCGGCGATTTCCCGTCCGGGCCGATCCCAGCATCAGAAGCGACGGCATAGCCAAGGCTCTTCAGATGCCCAAGCGCCAGAGTCTCAATATCGGCTTCGGAGAGATACGCCATTACTAGGTTTCCTTTTGCAGTATCCTATAAAATTATAATTTATTCTTAAGTTTGTTTTGCTTTAGTTTGCGTGCGTCATTTTCCAAACGAGCAATGTCTTCCATTTCTTCTTGTGCCGCTTCTGCGGCTTCTGATGAGCGGCGTATCTGATTGAATTCTTCGAAACGCTGAAACACAATTGTTTCCATTTGCTGATGGGAAATTTGACCTGTGTTGAGTAATACCTCGCGTTCATTAAAGGTTAGAAAGCGATCGGTTTGCATGATCCAATCGGCCATGCGCGTTTGCTGTCGTCGAGCCGCGCGATCTTCGGCAAAATCCAAGAACATCGTTGTCAGTCGATTCAATGATTCAATTTCTTCGGAATTGAGATAATTTTTAGAAATAGTGACGTCGACCTTACGCACCACGTCACCTTTCCAAGTTGTTAGCGCCATATTTGGTTGATCCGGATCGGCGCGTTCGACAATAAGTTCAGCAGCAGTTCGTCCCGTAACAGCAAACACCAACTTATTTTGGATAGTCGCAAAGAATGTTCGAGCGGTCTGGTCGGTTCCATCATAATCAACGCTGGTCGCTTTAAAAAGGTCACGGATTTTTTGGTAAAAACGTTTTTCAGAGGCTCGAATATCACGAATACGCTGAAGCAATTCATCAAAATAATCGATGCCACTCGGTTCTTTAAGTTTTGCATCGTTTATAGAGAAACCTTTTACTAAATATTCATGTAAGATCGTTGTTGCCCATCGGCGAAATTGACTGCCGCGAGGACTGCGCACACGATAGCCGACGGCAAGAATTGCGTCCAGGTTATACAGTTTCATTTGATAGTTCTTGTGATCAGGGGCAGTTATCAAGGATTCCTTGATAACTGAAATTTGATCTAACTCATTGTCTTCAAAAATATTTTTTAGATGAAGGCTGACATTCTGTAATGACGTGTCAAACAGCGCAGCGATCTCTGCCTGAGTCAGCCATACTGTGCCATCAACGGCTCGAAGTTGAATCGCGGCGCGTCCATCTTCTGTTTTATAAAGAATGAATTCGCCTTTAGCAATCGTGTTTGTCATAGATGCAATTTCCATTTTATATTTCGTCGATATTGAACGTCTGAAATCGAGGAATACGAACATGACAACGGGTCAAATTTCCTCCGCCAAATCGGGCAGTCGCCAAGATTTTTCGTTTTCCCGGTACTTTTCTAGGGCAAGCAAAGCATCGGCCTCTGCTTGAGTCGGTAAATTGCTCATAATATCATCTCCGAAGCTTTCTCTGCGTCTTTGACTCGGATTTCCCCAGACATTAGCTTGGGAAGAAGGAAGTCTCGAATTGCGATAAGAGCAAGAGATTCTTCTTCATTTGCTTGAATGCGATAAAAAAATGAAAATGCGTATTTGTGATATAACCTTCTCATTTTGTTAGACGCACCAAATATGTCTAAATTTGAAAATCGACTTGTGTTAAGATTAGAAAGAACAGAGCCGCCGCTTCCTCCTTGACGAATAATTTCTCCTAGATTCTTGAGTATCCAATACCAATAAAATGTTTCTTCCGCGTTAGAAGGAATTACAGAGTTTATTTGTTGGTTGGTTTGCGATGGTTTCGTTGTTATAATAACAAGACCTGGCGTTGCGATGCAACTTACACAAATTGCGCCTTTTGGTAAGGTCTTATTTGATTGGTAAGCAGCTCCTGAAGCAGACAGATTTTTAGACGAAGTTAGAACGAATATCTTACTATGCATATCTGGAATTGTAATAAAAGGCAAATCGTCTCCGTAATATTTTGGTGTATTTGTTGGCGGAGTTTTCCCGCAAATAACTTTACCAATATCATATACTTTTCCGTACTGCCACCCTTCCGGCTTTCCCTCGTCATCGAGGCGATCAGGGAAGAGGGACCAGATGTCCGGGGCGAGGTAGGGGGCGCGGCCTTCCATCTTGGCTCGAGTCGGGCCGAAATCGACGAACCAATCCTTGAATATCGCCCGAGCCATAGCCTCCAGCGTCTCGTTCATCCGCCGATTCAACTCAATCTTATCTTCAAGTGTATTAAGAGTCGACACTATTTGAAATTGTACACTAGAGGACGGTATATTGACGCGTTGATTTGTTGCAAATTGAGTGTATTGAAAACGTGCCACACCTGTGTGTTGGAGATGATACTGATACATTTCTCCTTGATTATAGAGATATTGTAGATACCAGAAGAGGTACGAAGGATTCACAATGTCACGTTTAACACGAAGAAATCTACTGAAACTTGCGCAAGTTAACCTATGAGGACTTTCTTGAAAAACACGATCAGTTAAGATTACAGTTCTCCCTGTGGGTTGATCTTTTGTTCCTCCTGCCGTTTCCAAAAGAATATCCCCTGTACAAAGAGTTTTTCGAATTGCAAGCCGATGAGGAATGTAACGTAAAGGAAGTTGCCCAATATTCCCATATCTTACATGTGAAAAATCAGGGCTGTGCAACAACTTTTCTGTAAATTTTTCCAGACAACTTTTTCAGGCGACGAGCGAATTACCCTTTCAGGTTGAGATACATTTTTCCTGACATCCACTCTTCGTCACACTCAGCGAGCAGAGCAGAGACCAATCGTAGACATGAAGCGGTATTTGGAAAGATTGAAGCCACTCGGGTGCGGCGCTTGAGTTCTCTGTTTATCCTTTCGAGTCCATTGGTTGTTCTTAGTCGAGTGCGATATTGTTGGGGCAACTCGAACACCGAAAACCCCATAGGCAGGTTCTCTTCCGCCCATTGCGCAAGCTTTGGAGCGTCTTTAGCCCATATATCCACGAATTTTTTTAGCAAACGCTCGGCCTCGACTTTATCAGGAGCATTGAAGATTGTCTTAATTTGCTGAGCGACAGATTTGCGTTGGTCGATTTTCGGGACGTAGGCTTGGGCATTCAACTGCAAATGGAACTGGCAGCGTTGCCATGGGACGCTGGGAAGCACGGCTCTGCGAGCCGCTTTAAGGCCAGCATGGTCGTCTGCGATGATCATTTTGACGCCCATCAAACCACGCCGCACCAAGCTCTCCATAAAGGCGCGCCAATGGACTTCGGCTTCCGACAAGGCGACGGAAACACCGAGCACGCGCCGAATTCCGTCCGTTGTGATGCCGATAGCAACCAGCACGGCACAATCGACCAAATGCCCGCCTTCTCGCACCCGTTCATATCGGGCGTCGAAGAAAACATAGGGAGTTTCGCCAAGTGGCCGTTCACGCCAAGCCGCAAGACCAACGTCGAGAGCTTCGGCCGCACGGCTGACCTGGGCCGACGAAATTGAAATCTCCGGTCCAAGTAAAGCTTGAAGAACCGTTATCACCTTTCTGGTTGATACCCCCTGAATATACATTTCAGCCAGGGCTATATTGACGGCTTGTTCGGTCCGCGATCCTTTCTCAAGCGCGCTTGGATAAAAGCCTCCACCGCGAACTTGAGGCACATCGAAGGTCACGTTGCCGACGCGTGTTAGAACCGTCTTTTGCTTATAGCCGTTGGCATAATCAGTACGTTCAGCGGTTCGTTCGTGAGATTGAGCATTCATAAAGTGGGCTCGCTCGATCTTGCTTGCTTCATTAACCAGAATGCGCAGAGCTTCGCTCGCTCCGTCAAGTCCATTTTCAATTAACGCTGCATAAGCATCGTCAAGGGGGTGTTTTACGACGCGCATTGCCATATCTGTCAACTCCTTCGTTACATTTCCAAGTAATACTCCGAAGAAGTCGTCCGGGAAATTGCTCTCCGTGGTTCCTCCAGGCATGCAACCGTAGCGCAAAGAGCTACACCTCGAAGCGTGGAAGGCTGCCCACCCAGGGAAACCCGAGAGAGAGGAATTTACAGAAACCATGTTGCACTAACAAAATCAGTTCCTCTGATAACAAGCATTGGCTGCGTGTCATCGGAAGGGGTTCCTTCTCCCCATTCTCCGTCTTTTGTTATCTCTATAAGATCAGCAAAAGTGTAGCTATTCATTTGCGTTTTTAAGGGATTCGATGAGGGTAGTAGCGATATTCTGTCTTTCTCAACAATAGCTTTAAGTGCATCACTTACAGAGCATAAATCCACCACATCAACCCGATAGGGCAAATCGGATTCGGAGAAGTCATCAGCCAAAGCGGCGCTGACGGCCAAAGGCAACGGCTCATCGGTAACAATGGCGAGGTCTAAATCGGAATAAGGCTTTGCTGTCCATTTCGCGCGCGAGCCGAACGCCCAGACCTCATAGTTCGGAACGTGTTTAAGTAGGATGGAGCGGACAATTTCCCAGTGATCCGGTCGAATATCGATCAGAGGCATTTCAGACATTGCGCGCCCTCAAACGAGTCAGTAAAAATCGAGCATCGCTGATGAATATCAGCGTATCTTGATAAACCTGCCGAGACTTCTTATGATCGTAAGTGTGAGCGGTTATAGTGCGCATTTTGCGATACCTGAACAAAGCTTCAGTGGCGGTGCTGGGCATAACGCTAATCCATCGGATTGACGACGGTCAAAGTATCGATCCATCGGAAATCTGTAATATTGGCTGTTGCGAGTGTCTGCTGGTGTTCTAGCGCCGTTGCCGCAATTAAGGCGTCCCCTAATGACATTTTGCGCCGTTGCCGTAACAGTATTGCCGCCTCAAAGGTTGCCGCAGTTGGATAATAAGTTGTCAAACAAGAGAACACCCTTTCTAACGCCTGCCGACCGGATTCGGATAAATGATGATAACCAAGGGCTTCCACCTTACTAATTACCGAGCAACATGGCATGATAGACGTTATCCAACCGCGCAACGCGTGATGCTCCGGCTGAACAGCATAGATAATTAGGTTGGTGTCAATCAGCATGCTGACTCTTCTCGTTCGGGCAGAACGCGATCTTGACGAATTTCTCTCTGCCAGGCTACCGGATCGCTTATGGTGCTGAAAGGGTTGAGTCGAGCCGCAGTGTCCAGCGCGTCACCGAGCGCACAACGCCGCTTAAACTCGCTTTCTGATGAAAGCTGTTCTTCTCGGGCAGTGCGCTCTGCAAGATAGAGCGCATAATGAAGCACTTCGCGTTGCGTTTGAGCCGACAGACGGCAGACTGTTTGTGTGAGTTGGTCAAGGGTTGACATGGGCGCTTGTCCGTTTCATAATTAAGTCCGGCCAGTTAATTTGAGTCCAATTCGTTAATGACACAGTAACAATTATTTGAGGCGTCTGTGTCGTTTTCAAGCTGCGCTGACGATTTGCGTTGATAAATTACTATGCCGACCCGCTCGATATGGTCGAGTAGAGGAGGATAACGCAGCGTGTCGTATGCTTTGACGTCGAATCGGTAGGGGAGGGGCAGGTCTTCCAGCGCTTCGGCGATGGCGGCTCCGGTGAGGTTATCACTGATTCTGAAACCTCGCGCAACAAGACAAAAGCGCGGTCGAAATTCGTGAAGCGCTGCTTCCATCTGACGTCTGAGGCATTTTCCGGCATGTTTGCTTCCCGTTCGTCGTTGTGTCGGCTTAAAAGTGTCAGCTTAGAATCCGGCTAAGATTAGCACGAATTGCCGCTTCCAGTTGCGCACTTTCGGCGAACTGTTGTTCTAGTTTTGCCTGAAGCGCGGCAAACCGCTCGGCAAAAGGCGTGTCGTCATTTTCAACTTCGGCGGCTCCGACATAACGCCCCGGCGTCAGAACATAGCCATGCTCTTTGATTTTATCCAGCGTTTCGGATTTACAGAAACCAGGCTCGTCCTGATAAGCACCGGCATCGGGTTCGCCGCGCCAGGCGTGGTAGGTTCGAGCAATTTTCTGAATGTCCTCTGCTGTGAGTTCTCGACGAGTGCGATCGACCATCCGCCCGAGCTTACGAGCATCGATAAAGAGTATCTCGTTGCGGCGATCGCGCAACTTGGCGTTGCGAGCTATGCCGTTCGACTTGTCGCGCGCTAGAAACCATAAGCAAGCCGGAATTTGCGTCGAATAAAAAAGCTGCCCCGGTAAGGCAATCATGCAATCAACAACTCCCGGAGCACCATGAACGCCCTCGATTAAGGCTTTTCGAATATCGCCTTCGCTGTTCTGAGACGACGACATCGAGCCGTTCGCCAGCACGACGCCTGCGACGCACGAGGGGCCAAGATGATGCACTATATGTTGTATCCAGGCAAAATTCGCGTTTCCGGCAGGCGGCGTCCCATATTTCCAACGAACATCGTCTTGCAGCCGTTCGCCGCCCCAGTCCGAAATATTGAAGGGTGGGTTCGCCAAGATGAAGTCGGCTTTCAGATCGCGTAATTCATCCTTATGAAAGCTGCCTTCGCTGTTCCAGCGAATATCCGAGTCAATACCGCGCACAGCGAGATTCATCTTGCACAGTCGCCAGGTCGTATAGTTCGATTCCTGACCATAAATGGCAATATCTCCGATCCGCCCCTTGTGGGTCTCGACGAATTTCTCGGATTGAACAAACATGCCGCCAGAGCCGCAACAGGGGTCATAAACTCGCCCCTTATACGGCTCCAGCATCTCAACCATGACGCGCACAACCGAGTGCGGTGTATAGAACTCGCCGCCTCGCTTGCCTTCAGACCCGGCGAACTGACCCAAGAAATACTCATAAACCCGTCCGAGAACATCTCGGGCTGCGCCTTTTTCTTGGCCAAGCGCAATTCCCGAAATCAGATCAATCAACTCTCCCAGCATCACGGCGTTCAGAGCCGGTCTTGCATACTCTTTCGGCAACACGCCCTTTAGATTCTCGTTGTCTTTCTCGATCGCAATCATGGCTTCGTCAATTAACTTACCGATCGAAGCTTGCCTCGCATTGGCTTGAAGATGTGACCATCGGGCGGTAATCGGCACCCAAAACACGTTCTCTGCTAGGTATTCATCGCGATCTTCCGCACTTTCTGGAAACTCACTCAAAAGCTGAGAGCGCTTAGCTTCAAAACTGTCCGATATATGCTTTAAAAAGATCAGCCCGAGTGCAACATGTTTGTAATCTGACGGCTCCATATTTCCGCGCAGCTTATCCGCCGCCTTGAACAGCTCGGCTTCAAAACCGAGGTTCGCGCTATCGGAAGCGGTTCGTGCGGCATTCTTTCGCGACTTCACAGGAGCCTGATTCACAACACTCACCTTTGCATTTTCCGCAGCCAGAGACACAGAGCCGCCGCGTCCGCGCTTTTGTATAACAACGCCTTCGGTAATAAGGTCGCTCTTAACAGATGTATAAACGGCGTTATTCCATTGCAAGGTTTCTTGCAAACGAGTATTGCCGACAGATCCGCCGAGTTCGGTTAACGCTTCGATAAACTTGTCTTTCTGAATTTGATCGACCATTCCGTTCAGCCTCATTTTCTTATCTAAACGAGTCGGTTTGTCGTATTGTTCTGATCTCGTTTACCTTTAGAATCTTGCAATCTTCATCAACGCTGTTGAATACTCGGTTCTAGCTCTTAAATCGATCAAACGCAATGATGTCATTCGGAATGAATGTATGCCTGACACACTTCATAAGATTGAGTTTATTTTTAAGTTCGACAGTCCAACGCAACAGCCCCGTTGTCAATTTGACGATGCCGTCGTCAGTGCCTCTTCATGCAGAAAATTGGGGCGCTGACGACGCTTACGAAGAACCCGTCAGCCCCAACGTCCATAAATCGTCGGCTTGAGCAGCTTGCCGACTACGTAGCTCATCGATCTTGCGCTGAAGGTTGGCCTCTTCCTCAAGGGCGAGCGTCGCTCGTTCCGTCAATTCGACAGTAGGCATTAGCAATTTAAGTCGAAGCAGTTCATTAAGACGGATCAGCGGGATCGTTGCGCCCGAGACGATGCTGCTGAGCAATCCCTGTCCCAAAGGCGATCGCAACTGCATAGCCAAAACGGGAGCGGAAATGACAGCGTCTTCATTGAGGCGCAGAACTGTGGCGGACTGACCCGCAATCCAGCCGCCATGTCCGGAAGGGGGAACGTCGGGCGGTACAATGCCGACTTTGCCGACAGTGCCCTTGATGATGAGCACGATGTCGTATGGTTTGAGAAACTGAATCCGGCTCTTGGCTGCAACGTCACTAGCCACCTTGACGACCTTTCCCGGATTTTGAATATAACCGTAGGGGGGGAGATCAACCGCTCCGACTTCTATTGCCTCGATCACATCTTCTTGATCAGACGTGGTTGCCATCGGGCGCACAGAAGAGACGAGCTCTGAGAGCGTGATGGTAGGCGACGCTGCAAGCTGCAGCAGAAGGCGCTTCTTAGAGTCGGGCAGGACATATCTCGCGACCTGTAGTTGAACGTCATTCGCGATAATGTCCGATTTTGGAATAGTGGCCGCTGCATCCAAGGACTCTGCGCCCAGTGCCAAATCCACAATCGTCTTCCAATTTTGAAGCTTGACCTTGGATTTCTGAATGTTTTCTCGAAATGTCGGCGTATCAGCATTCACGAAGCGGACCTCGTCGTGCTTGCCGGTAGGTTCCAAAACCACGATCGAAAACGCGATGCCCGTATATGGGAGAAGCAGGCCCGCCGGCATAGCGATAACAGCACGCAGAATTCCACGCTCTACCAGATCGCGTCGGAGAGCCCGTTCGGCACCGGGGCTGAACAAGAGGTTGTTTGGCACCGCTAGCACCACGCGGTTAAGCGCCTGCGACAGCAAATGTCTTGTTGCGAGAACTGTAAGATTCTGCGTCCGCTCGGGGAATCGCTCATATAAATCGTCTTCTACGATTTTAGACTCAATTCGCACGCCAATCGGCGGAAAGGCTACAGCGCGATCGAAACGAATTAGTCTGCCATCCGCCACAACTGGATAGCGGATCGGATCAGAGTGCAAAAACTTAAAGCGAACACCCGTCAGTAGTCCGATCAAGGCAGGGATCGGCGATTGGCGAGGAGCTTGGACAGAAACCTCCGCACCCATCATAGCCATCCTTGCGCGACCGATATCACTCCGGCGCAATTGACATGGAGCGCCTCTTGGTTCACATTCGGTCTTGGAATGCACATGCCGATCATGCCGACTCATGGCGGCTACGTGATGCGATCTTCCGCGACGTGGTGTTTCACCCCGGAAACCGAGGTGTTTTGCCCGGCGCGGCGGCCTGACTGATCCCTTCCCGCGTTGTCCGTGGCGGCTCTTGGAACAACAACCCCAGGAACTTGCGCTCGGCGAAACGCAACAGGAACGACACCGCCAACCGGAACAACAACAACGGGTTCCGTGTTGCCAAGACATCCCAACGCCGGAGCCGGCGTCTTTAAGGAGTCGCCGGGTGTGCAGGGGTGTGTCCAGGATCAGTCATGATGAGCAGCCTTTCTTCGAGAGGGCAGGGGGACGTCCGTCTTGGTCGAGCAATCGGCGACGGGCGTCTTTTCCCAAGAAATAATGTTTTCGGGGGTATGAGGCTTATAAAAATGGATAAACCTACTATGCCGCATTGAGTGCGATGTCGCCTCGTCTCATCCAACGCCACGACCAGTTCTTTAAGCGGCTTCTCGACAAACCGGGCGCTGCGGGAGCGTTGTTGCGTGAACGCCTTCCTCCGGAAGTTGTGGCTCTCTTGTCGGATGAACCGCCGGAACTGATGCCGGGCTCATTCATTCCGCCCGAGCTGATGGAATACCGAACGGACCGGCTTTATCGGGCTTGCACAAAGAAAACGGGACGGCCGGTCTATATTTACGCACTCGTTGAGCACAAATCGTCACCTGAAAAGCGGGCTGGCTTTCAACTGTTAGGCTACATCTATAATTTCTTGTTGTGGTGGGAAAAGAACGAAGGCGAAAAACTCAAGGATGCAGAATGGCGTCTTCCGGCCGTTATTCCGCTCATCGTTTATCACGGAGATCAGGAATGGAATGTCCCTCTTTCGTTGACGGGCGTCACGGATACGGATGAAGAGATCACTTCATATATTTTAGACTTTAATTATATTCTGGTGAACCTTGAAACGATCGATGATCGCCTTTTATCTCATAATGAAGCGCTTCGTATTGGGTTTCTGATTCTTAAACATGGCAAGAGAGGCGGAAACCTTCGAGAAACGCTTCTTTCTCTTGCAGAACTTGCGTTATCGCTTGGGTTTAACGACCTCGTTGCCTTAATACGATATATCCTTGGTGAGCCGAACGAAGTCGAGTCAGAGATTCTTCGTGACGTTCTGAAGCAAATCATGCCTGGACAGGAGGATCGAGTCATGTCTGTAGCTGGCGAGCAATTACGAAACGAAGGTTTCAATCTGGGTGTTATTCAGGGAAAAACGGAAGGTGAGGCCTCGGGTAAAACTATTGGCAAAGCAGAAATGCTTCTTCGCCAACTCCGTCGTCGGTTCAAATTTGTGCCAAGCCATGTCGAAGACCTTGTTCTAAAGGCCTCCAGTGAGCAACTGGACGAATGGAGCGAAGTCTTCGTTGATGCGACTTCGTTAAACGATATTTTTGGCCCAGCACTGTCGCATTGAATTTTGAAGACCTGAAGTCTGCGAGTTCGCGCCGCTCCAATTGTTTTCCGGCTGGGATATGGAAGCTTGATGGAGCAAAATTCGTCGGTCATAAGGAACTCGAACCTGCGCACGTTTTCTCGACCCGCGCGGTGCGCCGGGTGCGCCATATTCCGAGCCGGAATGAACAGGGGCGCTTGCAACCCTTTGATTCTAAAGCGGAGAAAAGTTAGCGGAGTGTCCCGTTCCGTCAACCAGCATTCGTTATGTGGAATTCTCAAAAGCCCGGAAGTCTAGGCCTCAAAAGCCCAAGACTTCCGGGCCTTTTTGCGTGACCTGCGCACTGCCCCACCCCCGAAAAACCCCAAAAACCGTCTCTGTCGGCCCTCTTTCTCCGAAACCTGCGCACTTCCCAAATTCACTGCGCAGGCTGCGCACTATAACAACTTCAATGACTTAGCGAGTTTTTAAACCTGCGCATTTCCGTTATTCCTCCGGTGCTCCGGACGGGATGCTTTGCAGAATCTCGTTAACGGATTTCTATTGAAAATCAATATGATAGCATCTCAGAAAGCCTTCGGGCTGTTGCTTTCCTGATGTGGGGGAAATGGGATCAGCAGGTTAACGACGTGATTTTCATGCAATTTTTGAAGCGAAGCAAGGCGTGAAAGCGATAAGTCTGAACTCTAAGATTTTCACATGTTCCTGTTTTGTTCTAGTCTGCGCACCGTCATTTTTCTCAGAATTCGTCCCAAAACCTACAGTTATCGCCTTTCCTTTTTGGTACCTGCGCACTTCCTCGGATTGGTGCCGTCCGCCCTGCCCTCTCTGATTAGGGGGCTTATTGCCGTATTTGGCTATACCCCTAGTTATATTATTGCAGATACCGTGATTAAAAGATAAAACCGGGAGAATGCTCCCGGTTTTTTTTATTGTTCGGATCGTGGTTCTGTCAATCGTTATACGCATTCTCGTTGTCATCGCCTTCCGCCAAGCGGCGTATTTTGTCTTTCTGTTCATCCCAGCGTCCCGGCCAAACCGGCATAAAGTCGGCGAGGCTGATGCCGATGGGAAGCCGTCCATCGAGAATCATCTCGACGATGTCTGGAGCCAACAGCGTCAGTTTCAGCAATTGGCCGATATAACGAGCCGCGACATCTTCGGTCTCAGCAATTTCTTTGATTGTCTCATATTTCTTGGTGTCGAGCAATTTCTTCCACCGGTGAGCCCGAGCCAGCGCCTTGACCAGCGTTGGATCGGGTTTATTCGAAGGACTCCATGTCGGTTCGAAGATCGAGGCGTCCGATGGAAAGATGATTCGTTTGCGACCGCCTCGTTTTCGGAACTTCATCGAAACGTGGATGGAAATAACTT
>CAUYUA010000262.1:0-16877 GCA_963575675.1 Azospirillaceae bacterium | reverse complement strand
ATTCGCGGAGCGATCATCTCCTGGCGCAGCGTTTGCCTGTTGCGCGCCATCCACGACCTCCCAGGACAACCCCGAGCAACAGAATCACCATCAGCTCGTAGACGAATATTTGAGGCTGAAGGTATTGGAAGTTGAAAGCGTAAAGGCCGCCGGCGAGCCCTCCCAATGCCGAGCCGACCGCAAAAGCAATGATTTTATGTTGATAGGCGCCAACCCCCATGGCGTCGGTGGCGATCGGACTGTCGCGCAAAGCCTCAAACGCTCGGCCGAACTGCCCGGAAAGAAAGTTGCGCATGCCCAGCCAAACCAAAGCGGTCACTCCGAGGCAAAGCCAATAAAATCCTTGAGCATGAACGCCGTAGCCAAACAATGTCGGTCGAAATAGGCTTAACCCTTGGGCGCCGTTGGTGAGACTCTCCAATTCGTTAAGCGCGGTGGTGGTCAAAGCGGAAAAGCTCAAAGTTGCAAGCGCAAATTGCGGCCCTTCAAGGCGCAAGGCCGGAAAAGCGAGAAGTCCGCCGAAGATTAAACCAATGAGTAAGCTCGCAACCAAGGCGCCGAACAGACCAAGCTCCAAGATAGTCACCGACAATCCCGCCGCGTAGGCTCCTAACCCGAGAAATGCGACTTGCGCCAGATTTACTTGCCCCAAATAACCAACGGTCACATCCAAACCGATCAGCTTCATTGGCGAAAACTACCCGGCCATCGCTAATCATGCCCATAACGGTATGCTCAAGCTTAAAGGCCTCGTGAGTTTGCTCGTTTGCAGGATCCCACTTGGAATAAGGACGATTCCACGTGGCGATCACGCCTTTGACAGGAGAGCGTAGGTCTTCCAAAGCCTCTTTGATCTTCCCCCCTTCCGTGCTCTGCGCTTGCGCAACCGCAGCGGCAAAAATATGCACCGCATCATACCCCTGAGCAGCGGAAACCGGCGAAGGAATGCGAGAAACATTATAGGCTTTATGATAGTTTTCAATGAAAGTCTTTGCTTTCGGCGTAATGGGCTCTTCAATGAAAGTCTGAGGCATCAAAGCGCCGTTCCCGTTCTTCCCGGCGTTATCAATAAAATTGGACATGGAAAGCGTCCAACCGCCGATCATCGGAATAGTCATTTCCATTTTGGCCATTCCGTTGGCGACTGCGGCGAGTTCCGGCCCAATCCCCCAAATCAAAATCGCCTGAGCGCCGCCGGATTTGGCGCGCAACAATTGAGCGGCCATATCCTTGTCGCCGATATTGAACTTCTCAGTTGCAACAATCTCCAGCTTTTTACCCTGCTTATTGATCTGGTCAAGCAAATCGTCCCGTCCAGAGACGCCATAATTGGTGGCGTCATGCAGAATAGCAACCTTGGTGAAGTTTCGACGCAACGCCTCGGAAACCACCATCGCGGCCTGAATGCCGTCGTGCGCGGCGAAGCGGAAGATCGAAACGTCTTTTGCGCCCGCCTTACGCCATTGAGTCATAGACGCCGAACCGGCGGCGGGCGTGATGATTTTAACAATGCCCTTTTCTTGCAGATACTTATCTCCGGCAAGAACAACGCCGGTGTTGACCGAACCGATGACTCCGGCGAGATCGCTCATGGAAGCCAATTCCTGACCGATCAAAGCGCCGCGTTCGTTTTTAGCTTCATCGTCGCGTTCGATGGTTTCGATCAGCAATTTCTTGCCGTTGACGAGAACGCCGCCGGCGGCGTTAATCTCGGCGATGGCGAGTCTGGCGCCGTCGCGCATAGAGGTTCCCATAGGAGCCGATCCACCGGAGAAAGGACCGGTGACGGCAATTTTAACGCTGTCCGCAGCCATGGCTGAAGTGGCGGATCCAAATAAAAACAGAGCGGCAACAAGATTTTTCTTCACGATTTCCTCCCACAAGCCCAACCAATGAGGCTTTCGGCAAACAAAATGCGGCGCTGCTTGATTTTTATCGATCCACTCGGCGGATCATTCGGTCGCCGCTATTTCCGCACGCGTCTTCGAGCATTCATCATCACACGGAAAACGCGAATTTGTGTCATTTTTCATGAAGCGTCGTCAAGTTCTTTTTAATTCCCCGCCTTGCGCCGCTCCTCCATCCATGTCATAGTGTTTCATGTTTTCTTGAATAAATCCCTCTGGACAAATCGTCAACAAGACCAAGGACCATGTTCCTAGTCGCTCGAACCAAGAACGCCCTCCCCTTATTCGCAAAGCGATCCTCTCCTGAAATTGTGTTCGTCTTTGTTGATGACCTGTGATGACCTGTAACGATCTATGGTCCTCTATACGGGCAAACGATTCCGGAGGAAGATCACTCCGCAAATATAGGGAAAACTTTCGTCCTTAGTCCGAACAACTGGGAGCGCAATCTTGGCCTCCTTTGATTTGTGTTTTGTTCAGAATCTTGATTTCTATTTGGAAGGGAGGAGGCGGCTTTGAAACAAAGAGAAAAACAAAAACGATCCATCGCTCTGACGGCGCTCTATTTCCTCGCTCCGATCAGCTTCATTGCGCCGATCCGCGCATCCCAAGCGGAAACTTTGACTGAAACGCCTCGGATTTTACAAGGCGCATGGTCTGTTCGGTGCGACAAAGGCCCAGACGCAAGACGCCTCTTCGAAAAGGATCGCGCAATCGGTCCGGGAAAATCATCTCTGACAGTCAAACGATCCGTCGTTTCCGACGCTCGAATAGACATTTTCTACACCGACAAAACAGGCGATCGCTTCGAAGTCGTCTCCGATACAGAATTGCGCTATTTAGCGCAACTCCGCCAAGACGGTTCTGTTTCAAAAGATTGGACAATCGGAAAAGTCCCTATTCTTCAACGCTGTGATCCACGTCCAACGGAAGCACCAAAAACAACGCCTCTTCCGGTTTCAGCGACAGGAAATCCCTCCTGCAAAAACACAATCAAAGATGAAAAATTGCAGACGACAACGCCGCCGTCGGTTCACGTTTCAGTGGAGCCGGGAAATGGCGTCGTCGGTTTTGGAGAGGAAATCATTGTTCGGTGGCGAACAAGCGAAAGGAATAAAACGCCCGGACTTTTCGATTTGCTCGTCTTTGGTATGCAAGAGAATATTCGCGTGGCCGGAGAAGGGGTTCTGATCTCCCCTCCCCGCTCTCCGCTGCCGTTCGGAGCAATACATCAACCCGACAAAATGCGCGTCGTCGCGCCTCTTTATTTGCCCAACGCAGAAGAACGCGGAGAATTCCGCATTCGCGTTTTCACACCGAAAAATTTCTCGCTTTCTTGGGCGACGATAACAACAGACGAGTGTGGACGCATATCCACAACCGCCGACGACGGCGCAAGAGAGCGCTCTTTCACCGTGCTCGACCAAACGCCAATCATTCAAGTGCAAGACCGCCTGGCCGCAACAGCGCCGCGCGAAAGCCGCACATCCCCATCAGAAGACTGGCGGCTTGATTCATACGACGGCTTTTTCGAGATTATAGACAAACGAACCGGAGGATTGGTTTTTAGTCGCGCCGGACAAGCTTTGGGGTTCTCTCCCCGATCCCGATTTCTTTCTTATCGCTCCGACAACAAGTATTCGGTTCAAGTGGTTGATCTGGCGGATCGACGAACCGTCGCGGGCTTTGTCAAAGAAGGAGAAATCTTCTGGTCCTCCGACGATGCGTTTGGAGCCGTGCTGCACGACGCAAACGGCGGCGTCGGGGTCTTTGCTCCATTACTTGATCGGAAATGGGGCGTTGACGAATTGACGGGATGTCACGGATGCAGAGGAGCCGAAACAGCAAAAATACTCGTCGATTCAGAGAATGCTTTGGTGTGGGTCGGCAGCGACTTCGAAAACGGTTTCATGGCCGCCGAGAGCTTGCTTCATCCATTGGATCGCCATCGTTTTCTTCTTTCCGGAAACGCCTCGTCTCGGTCGGTTCTTGCTGCGAATGATTTAATCAAGAAACTTGCTCTTGCCGACGAGAACAAGAAATTCGAAATAGAACACCAACTCGAAAACCTGTATCGAGAGACAATTCGCAATCCAGAAGAAATGCGCGCGCGCGGCTTTCCCGTGGCGCGCGCTCCTCGCCTTATGAAGAAAGTCACGGACTCCTTCAGCCGAGGCGGTCTTGGTCGCCTTGCGTCCACATCAGAGATAAAACATCCACCGGCGACATCGATCGCTCTAGAATCAGAAAAAATTGTTCGAGGAACAGGCATTCCAAAAATAAACGGAAAAATAATTGCAGAGAAAAAGCAAGCAGGTCAGATTTCAGAAAAAGTCATAATGCGACTTTTCGACTATGGATTTTCCGTCTTTGACAACTCTCCTTCAATTTTCCGTCGAAATTTTGTTAGAGGAAATCAAGAGTATTACAATAAATTTGATAAAAGCCCTGCAAAAATCATCGGCGACGGAATCGATGTAAAAACATCAAGAAAAGAAAACATCGGGATTCATATCTCGGACATTCTTGAGACATGCGGCGGCAAAGATTTGAAATGGCCCGTATTTTTAGAAGTTCGAGGATGGTCTCGGACACAAGATCAAGAATCTTACCTCATCAAAACGGCGTGCGATGAACATGCCGCATCCAGCGCGTCAATCTCGGGCGAATTGGCCGGCGTCCTAATTAAAAGCGGAAGAGTCTTCAACCAAAATTTTGTTTTGGATCCTCAACGGAAATCCGGCGACTCAGAAGAGGAAGACTATGTTGATGAGCGCAATCGAGTTCTTAAGCTTGATGAATGGAGCGACAGACCTTCATCGTCTCGGATTGAAGCGTTTTTCTCTACCGGAGACCTCATTCTTATCGCGTCATTCGGCGCAAGCACAATCGTCGCCGTTCACCCTGAAACCAATCAAATTCTTCATGTGATTCCAAACGCTCAGAACATATCAAATGTTGATGGAATCTATGCGTCAAAAGACCGAAAGCATATCCTTCAGGTAAATGCAAATGGCCGCTTCTTCCTCTACAGAGCAAACGACGCTGTTTTGGTCTTGAGCGGAGTTTACCTTGATGATGAAATCGTTCTTTATACGCAAGACGGATTTTATGATGGAACGGCGGAAGGAGCAACCTATGTTGACTGGTACTTCCCAGGAAGCCGGGAACATCACGATTTCTCTCAATTCGCATCCCGCTTTCATCGACCGGACATTATTCGGGCGATCTTACGCGGAGAAACTCCGACCATCGCCAAAGAGCCGATTTTACCGCCGCCTTCGGTTGAAATCGAGTTGACGGCTTTCAACGCCACAACATTGATCGCTTCGGCTCACGTCTCGGCAACCGGAGCGCGTCCGTTGAAAACGATACGTCTGTTCGTAGACGGCGCTCCCGCAGGAGAAGCCCCCGTGTCTGGAACGACGGCAAATGCAACACATCCATTATCTTTGCACTCTGGGCGACAATGGGTGACAGCGGTTGCATACGACGATCGAGGATTCTCCGGTCAACCGAAGACGGCTCTGATTGCCGTCGATGGCCCGATGACGCGACGCCCTCGATTGTTCGGTTTGGGAGTTGGCGTCAATCATTATCCGAAGATACCAGGCGCCGATTTGGCGTATGCCGTGCAAGACGCCGATGCTTTTATTGCTGCGATTCGCGCCAATTCCGGCGGACGTTATAAAACCATCGACGCCGCTCTATTAACCGAAGACAAAGCGCGCAACGATTCGATCATGGAGGCTTTAGATAGAATGATCGATCAAGCGACGGCGGAAGACACCATCATGGTTTACTTCGCCGGCCATGGCGTTAAAGATGGAAGAGATGAGTTTTATTTCCTTGGATACGACACCGACATAGCGGATCCTGGAAAAACGGCATTGGCGTGGCGCAATGTCGCCGGTGTTTTGGCCCGAAGTCGCGCCAAAGTCCTGGTGTTTCTGGATGCATGTCATTCGGGAATCGCTTCGGGTGAAAAAGTGATGCCGAATGACGCCTATGCGGCTGAACTTTTGCGTGCGGGGAAAGCGGGAATGGTTGTGCTGGCGGCGTCAAAGGGGCGTCAGTTCAGTGAAGAAAGTCCTCGATATGGCGGCGGCCATGGAGCATTTAATGTTGCGCTGACCAGAGCCTTAACTGAAAATCGACAAAAAACCGATCGCAACCAAAACGGGGTTATAGAACTTGATGAACTTTATGGGTCGATTCGAGAAAATGTTAGGCGTTTGACGCAAGAGCGTCAAACGCCTTGGTTGGCGAGAAACGAAGTTATTGGGAAAATGGTCCTTTTTTAAAAACCAAAAACACGCTGCAAATAAATAATGAGAAGGCTCCAGAGACTAAGCCCCTGGAATCTTCTCATTTTGCACCCCCACAGCAACGAATTGGTTACGCCGAAAGATACCGTCTCTCAAGGTGACGACAATAAGCTTCAGGCGCCAACGGGCGCCCTGTCGCCTGACGCAAAAGCATTTCTGTCGACAGCAAACACCCTTGACTATGAATCTCTCGCCGCATCCAGCGAATTAAAGGCCCGAAATCTCCCCGCGACAACCCCAACTCAACATCAGAATCACTCTGCCGCGCGCTCTCAAAGAGTTGCGCCGCCGTCATCGCGCCAAGCGCATATGTCGGAAAATATCCCCAAGCGCCTCCAGGCCAATGAATGTCTTGTAAACACCCTCGCCGGTCATCCGGGGGCGCAACACCCAACAACGTCTGAAACATCTCGTTCCAAGCGCCAGGCAAATCCGCCACACTCAAATCACCGGCAACCATCGCCTTCTCCAGCCGATAACGTAAGATGACATGCGCCGAATAAGTCGCTTCATCCGCATCGACGCGAATAAAACTTCGCTCAACCCGGGTAATCCGCCGCCATAGAGCATCCTCCGACCAGGCCGCTCCTGAGCCGCCAAAGCATTTACGCGCCAACGGAGCCAAAAATTCCATAAAAGCCTTGCTGCGACAAGCTTGCATTTCGATCAACAGTGATTGCGATTCATGGATCGACATTCCACGCGCCGCGCCCACAGGCTGATTCAACCACTCCGCCGGACGATTTTGCTCATAAAGAGCATGGCCGGTCTCATGCGCCACGCCCATCAACGCCGGAAGAAAATCCTCTTCATTATAACGAGTGGTGATGCGCACATCATCGCGAGCGCCTCCGCAAAATGGATGAAGGCTGACGTCTAAGCGTCCGCGCGAGAAGTCGAACCCCAAAGCCCGCATCAAACATTCTCCCAAAGCTTTTTGGAACTCTATGGGAAATGGTCCGACCAAAGGCTCAATCGGAGGAAGACGCGCTTGACGTTCCAAAGCGCTCTGAATAAAATTCGGTAGAAACGTCGCCAAAGAATCAAACAGCCGATCGAGGTCGACAATGCGCGCGCCCGGCTCATAATCCTCCAACAACGCCTCATAAGGAGAACAACCAAAAGCTTCCGCTTTAGCTTGACCGATTTCGCGTTTAAGCCGCAACACGTTGTTCAGCAAAGGAGACAGGGCGGCGAAATCATTGTTCGGTCGCGCCGAACGCCACATTATTTCACACGCCGAAACCGCACGCGACGAAGCCTCGACCAAATCAGCAGGCACGGTGACTGTATGACGCCACAAACGCCGCATCTCTCGGAGATTCGCCATTTGCCACGGATCGAGCATCGCCGCTTCCGTTTCCGCTTGATCTAGAAGCTCCTTCAAACGCGGATCGGTTTGCATTCCATGCAAGACAAGGTGAAGCGTTGCGGTTTGCTCTGCACGTCCTGCGGCGGCGCCGGAAGGCATCGTGGTTTGACTATCCCACTCCAGAATTCCCAACGAATCGGCAACCGCAGCCATACGCGCAAAGCGCGTTTCCAAGTCTTGATATGCACTCATCAGGCGCCCCATATTTGAATTTAGAAAATTATTCATTAATAAAACCTCCGTCAACAATGGACTGTTGCAGAATCGGATCCAAGCTCCATTGGCTTGTTTGCAATATTTTCAGAATCATACAAAGTTTGTTTACAATATGCACCAAAGAGCATATTCTCTAAAGGTAAAGAATGAGGATATAAAGAGAAACATTTTGGATTGAGAATGCTTTGATGCTATAATCTCTAATCTCTATGGATTCAAAGAAAGCCTATGTTGTTCAAGAATGTTGTGTCGTGCATTGTTTTCGAACAACACCTTTTCGATTAATTTATTAAGGGCCGTCCGGAGAATAGACAATCCGACATGCCTTCCTCTTTTTCTACAACAAGGTTATGATGATGCAAAACTCTTTCCAAATCCCGCTCATTGCCGTTTTGGATGAGAATAAGGCGCGTCGTCACGAAGTGTCCAACTCCTTAAGTTCTCTTTATCGCGTGATAGAGTATTCTGACTACCAATGGGCGGTTCTGGGAATTCGAGCCTCACGCCCCAACATCATTCTGGTGGATCAAGACGCGCTGCCCAATCAGAGAGCCGAAAGCATCGATGACTTACGCGGCGATATAGCGACCTCTTCGATTCCGGTGATTCTTACGGCGAAATCCTTCGACTCCTCTATGACGTTTTCCTCGCCGGGACGTATAATTCCATTACTTCGGCCTTATCGCCGCAGCGCTTTGATCAAAGCAGTGACCTCCGTGTTGAATTCGCTTGTCGAGCAACAATGGCTCAGCTTGCCGCCGCTGGAAGCCAACGCCTTGCTCCAAACCAACGACATCTTCAACAAATTAGCGGATTCTTTTCAGAACGGCGAAACTTTTTCTTATACCGATGTCGTTCAATCCGTAGAGCCCTTGGTTCAAACGGTGCAGAACAACAGATTCAAATCAATTCTCAACGGCGTGAAGCAATACGACAATTATTCGTATGTTCATTGCTTGAGAGTGGCGACGCTTTTGTCGTATTTCGCTCACGAGGTTGGTTTCAGCGCCGAAGATCAAGTAACCTTGGCGAGTGGAGGATTGCTCCACGATGTTGGAAAGATGTCGATTCCTCATGAGATTCTGAACAAGCCGGGGCGACTGACGCCGGAAGAGCGCAAAGTAATGGAAAGTCATGTCTTCGCCACAGAAGACTTGCTGCGAATGGGCGTCGGAGCCCCCTCTTGCGTGCGGGACATTGGAGCTCAACATCACGAGAAATTAGATGGTTCTGGATATCCCAGAGGTTTGAAAGCCCATCAGATTAATGATTTGATTCGCATGACGGCAATTGTCGATGTGTTCAGCGCTTTAACGGATCGAAGAGTCTATAAGCCTCCGATGTCCGCCGAGAAAGCATTGAAAATTATGACAGAAGAAATGGCCACCTCTTTGGATCAAAATTTTCTTCGGTTGTTCCGTGATATTTTGCTCGACGCCATGATTGAGACGTAAAAAAACTCCGCACATTAATCGAAAAAATTCATATCGATCGTTCGGCTCGTTGATATAATTTTTATTCAAAAGAACTCTCGGCAAATCGCCTTCCTGTCGCTCAAGCTACACACAAACAAAACAAAATTCGACTTTCCACAAGTTTGTTTGAAGCCTCTTGTTTCCTTCTGCGCCGCCTATAAAATCAAGCAACGGGGAAAACGTTTTATTATGCGCATCGCCGCCGGTGTTGTTATAGAGTCTTGACTTGATCAGCGGAGCATTCTCAGTGATCATGGACTATCCTTATGCTTTGCCGCGTGGACGTCAGTTCGAGGATGTGGAAATCCTTGAGAGCCTTGGTCAAGGAGCGCTCGGAATTACCTATCTCGCTCTGGATCATCGATTGGGGCGGCGAGTTTGCCTAAAAGAATATTATCCGCGCGTCTGGACAACACGCGAAGGAGACGCTCTGCGGCCACGCGATGGAAACGCGGCGATTGTCTATCAGGCCGGATTAGAAAGCTTTCTAAAAGAAGGCGCCATTCTGACGAACTTGAATCATCGCGCCGTTGTGCGAACTCTACGCGGCGTCGAAGCCAATGGAACCGCTTATTGGGTTCAATCTCTAATCATTGGCCAGTCTTTGCGCAGCCACATTCGATCTTTGGAACGTCGCCTGACCGAATTCGAGATCGATGCTCTGCTCTTTGATTTGCTGGATGGATTAAAGCATATTCACGAAAACGATTTTCTTCATCGAGACATAACTCCGGACAATATTCTGATTCAAAAGAATAGCGCGCCGATTTTTATCGACTTCGGTTTGTCTCGCACAGCAATCGGCGTTCATTGCAACGACATGACGGCGGCGACGTCTTCGGGATACAGCCCGATCGAACAACACCACCTACACAGTCGCCTCGGGCCATGGAGCGATATCTATGCGCTCGGCGGCGTTCTGCACTGGGCGATTTCTCGGGAAGCGCCCATAGATTCGATCCAACGCGCCGAAGCGGTCCTCAATCAAAACGGACGCGATCCACGACAAAAGCTGACATTCCTAAGAGTCCCCGGTTATCGCCGTCGGTTGTTGGAGGCGGTGGACTGGGCCATGGAAATGCGCGCCGTCGATCGTCCACAATCAGCGGCGGCTCTGAGCGAGCGTTTAGGGCATCCGGATTCAGAAGTCGATCCAGATTTTTCCACGACGGCGCCTTCTCGACGAATCGAAACGACAAACGCCAAAGATCATTACGACGGCGCCGCGTCATTCCGGCTTCACGAGCTTCACGGCCAACAAAAGCGTCCCTTGCAAGTCGCCGTCGAGATGCTGTTGGAAGCTCAACGCCAACAAGAGAGCCGCCAAAAAGAAGAAAGTCGGCAGATCGAGAATTTCGAAAATCGTCTACAACAAGAACTCCAAAATCAGAAAGAAGAAGCCCTCAAAGAAGTGGAGCAACGCGCATGGAGCAACGCTCGGCGCGCTCATGCTCTGGAAGGATACCTCGGCTACCTTACCCTTTTCCCTGAAGGTCGCAATAAAGAAGACGCTCAACGCGCCGCAGACATGTTGAAGGAGACTCTGCGCAATCAAGATGAGGCCGAACGACAAGTCCGCGTTAAGGCCGAAGAAAGAAAAATCCAAGACGAAAGCGCGCGTTGCGTCGATGAAGCCCTCTCGACGATGGAAAATCGCGTCTGGGATAATGTTCAGCACGCCGGGAGCTTTGAAGCTTATGCCGGTTACATTACGCTCTTTGGAGAAGGACGCCATCGACATCAAGCGCAAACGGCGCTGAACGCTTTGCGCGAGGCGCGTCGCCAAAGCGAACAAGCAATTGAACAAGCCGCCGTTGTCGATGTCGCTCGTCGAGAAGCGACGGCAATTTCGATTCTGGAAGACGCCGCGTGGACGCGCGCGCAGAACGATGGAAGCTTAGAAGCTTATCAAGGTTATTTGATCTTCTTTCCTGAAGGACGATATCGCGACCCGGCCTCCCTCGCCGTCAATGATCGCCGCACAGCCGCTCTCCAAAAGCAAAAAGCGGAGAAAGAGGCCGAAAAACGCGCTTTTGAAGAGGCGGAGAAACGTCGGATACAAGAAACAGCCAAGCGCGTCGCTCACGCCGCTTTATCAACGGAAGACGCCACATGGGCGCGCGCGCAAAGAAACGGAAGTTTGGAAGCTTATCAAGGTTATTTGATCCTCTTTCCTGAAGGGCGATATCGCGAGCCGGCCTCTGTCGCCGTCAACGACCGTCGCACCGCCCTTCTCCGAAAGCAAGAAGCGGAGAAAGAGGCCGAAAAACGCGCTTTTGAAGAGGCGGAGAAGCGTCGAACACAAGAAACAGCCAAACACGTCGCCCAAGCCGCTTTATCAACGGAAGACGCCGCATGGACGCGCGCGCAGAACGATGGAAGTTTGGAAGCCTATCAAGGTTATTTGATCCTCTTTCCTGAAGGGCGATATCGCGAACCGGCCTCTCTCGCCGTCAACGACCGCCGCGCCGCCCTTCTCCAAAAGCAAGAGGCGGAGAAAGAAGCCGAAAAACGCGCTTTTGAAGAGGCGGAGAAGCGTCGAACACAAGAAACAGCCAAGCAAACCGCCGTCGCAAGCCTCTTTACGGAAGACGCCGCATGGGAAAACGCTCGGACGGAAACAAATCGCGCGCAACAGCCCGCACAAAAGATGCAAGAACCTCGGATGGAGGAAAAAGTTTCGAAGGAGACGCCTGGCGAGCCGATTCCAGACCCTCGCCCAACCTCCCGCCCAACGACCGAGGCCACGGAAAATGAAACGCCCTCCCCGTTTGAAGCGGAGGTTCTTGCAGAACACCATCTTGACCGAAGCCGCTATGTAAAGAAAAAACCCTGGACGGGAATTGCCGCAGGTCTCATCGGAGCGATTTTTCTGGGAATCGGAGGTTTTCTTTATTTCCAAAAACCTCTAGACCAGGAACACCCGAGTCCAAACAGCGCGTTTAAAGAATCGTCCTCTTTGATGCAGGAGGAAATCGAGGCGTGGAATGAGTTGCAGAACACGCAACAGGTCAGCGTCTTCGACGCTTTTCTTCAAAAATTTCCCAACAGCCGTTTCTTGGATGACGTCAAAGTTTTACGCGCGCGTCTGATGGCCGCTCAGGCCGCCAACGTCGTGACTGAAGAAGAGCGCCGTCGCCGCACAATAGAGATGACTCGCGCCGCCGAGGAAACGGCGTGGCAAACAGTGAAAATTTCGCAGCAAAGCGTTGACGTTATGGTTTTCCTAAAAGATTATCCCGACGGAGCGCACGCCGAAGACGCCAAAATGTTAATGACGCGCCTCGTAAACGAAGAAGAGCGCAAACAGCAGGCTATTAGAGAAACTCAAGCAGCGGAGGCGGCGCGACAAGCCGAAGACGCCTCTTGGAAAACCGCAATCGACGAAGGACGCATCGCAGGATTTGAAGCCTACTTGAATGACTATCCGTCTGGGGTTTACATAAAAGAAGCCAAGGAAAACCTGTTTCGACGAGACGCCGCTTCAGTCATGATCTCCGGAGTTGTTTTTCGGGATTGTCAGGACAAGAAAGAAGATTTTCTTTGTCCAGAGATGGTGGTGGCGCCTTCCGGAACATTTCTTATGGGGTCTTCTCGAAGCGAAAAAGAACGCGACAATGACGAAACGCCGCATTCCGTGACGATCGGGTATTCCTTTGCCGTCGGGAAATACGAAGTCACTTTTCATGAGTGGGATGTTTGTGTTGAAAATGAAGGATGCGGCGGTTATCGGCCATCGGATGAGAAATGGGGGCGCGGTCGCCGACCCGTCATCAATGTGTCGTGGGATGACGCCCAATCTTACGTTCAGTGGTTGAGCAAGAAAACAAATCGTAACTATAGGTTGTTGACCGAAGCCGAATGGGAATATGTCGCCAAAGCAAAAACAACAACTCGGTATTATTGGGGCGACGACATCAATCACGATCAGCAGTGCCAATACGCCAACGGCGGAGATCTTTCCGGAGTAAAGACTAAAGGATGGGATCCCGCTGCAAATGCAAAATGTGATGATGGATATGTTGAAACCGCGCCCGTTGGTTCATTCCAACCAAATGGATTTGGCCTACACGATATTCTAGGGAATGTTTGGGAGTGGGTGGAAGACTGCAAGACAGATTACAAATCAACGCCGACAGATGGTCACGCATACACATCCAAAGATTGTAAAAGATTATTGCGTGGAGGATCGTGGTTGAATTTACCACGCAATATGCGCGCATCTCTGCGTTTAAGCGTCCCTGCGGCAAGTAATCGCTATAACAACCTCGGCTTTCGAGTCGCTCGAACGCTTTCACCCACGCCATAGAACACAAAAATATAAAACGAAAATAGTTCAGGGACTGCCGCCCCTGGTCAATCGAGATTATAAGGAAGAGGAAAAGCAAAAGTTCCTTCCCTTATTCTCGAAACGATCCTCTTTTGAAACCATTCATTTATAATATTTATGAATTATCCCCTATAGCCCTAAAACTCAGGATAAACAGGATAAAGAACCTATTGAACCCCTTCATTTGGTTCTCAGATTTCCAATTTACCAATAAATTATCTTAATTTACTTGACTTGTTCTGATTGAGTTGTTAAGCTGAGTTCGGTTGAGAAGGTCGCTTCGCACTTGCATCGCGCAAGACTTTTATGCCCCCCTTGCGTTTTGATTTCTGCAAAATTTAAGCTCTTTACAGTATGTCGGGCTTTATGGCCGATCCCATTCAATTAATGTGTTGTTTTGATGGACGTTCAGCCCGCAACACGTTTCCTTCTATAGCGTGCTCCGTTCTCTCGAAAAGCCGAAAAAAACGCGGCGGCAAAAAAAAGACCAGGGCTCTGCCCTGGACCCGCCAAAGGCCGGGAGGCCTTTGGAAACCATGACTTGGAGATTGTAACAATAGAAAGCGCGAGGGCCGTTTTAATTCGGTAAAACCGTAAAAAAAGCCGAAACACAATCAGAACAGCTCGATACTGAGACCAGCATCACAAGCCTCTCCAGTCGTTTGAGAACAAATATGACGTTGAATATTCATAACAAGCCTTTTACGACTGCCGTCGATCAAATCTTTGATCGAAACAACGTCTTGAGACAAGGAAGCATCGCGAAGAAAAATCTGAAGATTACTGACCAAATGATTACTATCCTTAATAGAGGCTATCACCTCTTCAATTTGCTGACGAGAAATATCTTGAAACTGGATCGTTCCAATCGCTTCTACGATGAGTTTCTCGACAAACTGATTCGAATTATGCACCTTTGAGATGACATCTTGTTGATGAGACAGTATTTTTTCCAAATGATCCGTCAGATGCGTGATGTCCCCCATCATTTTTTCCAGCCACAGCCGTTCCGACTCCAAACGCTCTTCGATAAAAAATTTTATGCCGCAGGTAATCGTCTCTTTTATCTCTAAAATATTTGATTTTATCAATTGCGCGGCTTGATCGGAACTTTGCGCCAAGTTCTTTATTTCCGTCGAGATCACCGAAAAACCACTGCCGACGTCGCCGACCCGACGAGCCTCGATAGCGGCGTTGAGCGCCAACATCTTAGTCTGATAAGCAATATTTCGCACCAATTGCGCCGTTTCTGATAAACCATTGGTCATTTCTTGAATTTTTTTGATGTTTTCTGCACTCCGAATTTCATCTTGTTTTTTCTGTTCTGAAAACTGGACTAACTTACGTCGGTTTTGCTCTAATAGTTCCTCAGTCTGATGAACCATCATAAGCGCTTTTTCAGAGGCCATTGAATCATTGATAAACTCAATCATCTCAACAACTGTTTGATCTATTTGTTGTAGGCGAGAGATGATCGTGGTTGCGGCGTCCTCCGTACAGCCATTGACATTGTTAAGATGGGCGCAGAGCATACCGGAAAAGCCCTCATAACCGTCGAGCATTCGGTTCGACTTTTCCAGCGCATTAAACAGCAATACAAAATCATTGATTGCCTTGGTGAGCAACGATTGCATTTCCTGGTCGCAAAGATCACCTTTGGAGACAGTGTCTTGGACTGAACTCCTGCGCCGAATGCTGTTGTTTCCTAAAGTGCGCGACGAAGACAACAGAGTGAACCCCAAAAGGCATCCCAGAGATGTTACAATAATAGACACAACCGCCATATGATCATCCGGAGACGGGTCAATTAAAAAAATTATAATTCCAATAAGAGACATCATTATGGTGACGGCAACGCCTCGACCTTCAATATGAAAAGCGGCGCCGCATGAAATGATCGTAGTGTCCGTCACGTTGCTCTTCCTTCTATGTTTTTCATTAACGGGCAGCGATAACGAATCTCTGTTCATTTTCTATTATTCGCTGAATGTCCGCAGAGTCTGATCTGTGGATGTCGTCTTCGGTTTGGCGTTTTGGTGCTTTAACCAGATATGATTGATTCTATTCCAGAGCTTAAGAGCATCGGTCTCCACGCCAAACACCCCAGAAAAAGGAGGGTGATGCTTTGGAAGCGGCGCCTTTATTCTTTTTGCCTCCAAACCGTCCCCGGTTATATCGGAGTCGCCGATTGGAGAATTCAAAACGGCAAACACGGCAAACATTGCAGACCTCATCAAATAAAAACCTAAAGGAACAATGACGATTATAAACACTCTTCTTCCGCATCCGGCCGACGGTCTTTGTCGATGATCGTTTTTCGTCTACGAACACATTTTATTATTTGTAGTTCTGTTGGTAGGAAAAACGATCATCGCCCCGGCGTTTAACATAAATCACATGGCGAACGTGGTCACATGGCGAACGTGGATTGAGCAGAATGATTGTCTCCCACATGCGTCAATCCCGCCAGCGTCATGTATTGCTCACGACCTTGAGGTGATTGAAAAGCAGCGACAAAACCGGCCCCTCTTCCGGTAAGATGATGAACGCGATAGCGTTCGGATAAGTTCGTCGCATCCTCAGATAGGCTGCATAGTCTGATTTTGTCACTCATTGGTAATTCTCCATTCCTAGTGCGATTTTCTTTGGTTTTTTTTACTGTAGACACAATCAAGCTCTACGCTTGAAGTCTTCTTTATTTATAGAGAGAGACTCTTGATGTTTTGTTTCGAACCACCTCCACTTTAATTATTGAGATGATTTATATTCCTGAAAGATAAAAAGTAATTTATCTAATTCTTATCAGCAATCATCAATAAAGAAATCGTATGAAATTATTTGAATTTTGTCTACGAAAAAGTTGTAAATTCCGTAATATAGTTGCAACAACTGAGCATCTTGTTTTCATTAACATGTCGCAAAAGATTGTTTACTTAATTCTGCATCTATTTGCATCTCATTTACATTTGAAAATGACATTCCGCGCTCAATTTTTTCAAAAAAATAATATGAGGTTATATTATTGAAATATCGAACGCATCATGGGAAATTAAAACAAGTCGTCGCCGCACGCCTATTTGTAGTATAAACAACGCCTGTATTTTTCTTTAGATGCGCCGACGCACTAAAAACAGCTTATTGCAATTACAAATTACCTATTAAATAGATAAAAATTTTATTAAAATGAAGAAAAATTTGATCGCGTCCCATGACGTGGTGTAAGAGCCGGCAGCCATCGCGGATTTTCGA
>CAUYUA010000261.1:0-82120 GCA_963575675.1 Azospirillaceae bacterium | reverse complement strand
CCGGTGTGCGCGATCCAGCCGTAGACGCTTTGGTGGAAAAAATTATCATGGCGCCGGATCGAGAAACTTTAGTTGCGGCAACACGCGCGTTGGATCGAGTGTTGTTATGGGGATGGTATGTCATCCCACATTGGCATGACAGCGTTTATCGCGTGGCTTATTGGAATCGCTTTGCTCACCCGACAACTCCACCCAAATATGGCCTAGCATTCCTCGACACCTGGTGGATTGTTCCTAAAAAAGAGTAATTTGAAAGGGTCAGAGGACTGAGTTCCTAATCATTGGCGATCATAAAGAGGGCTTTCGCTCCCCTGTTTAACGACCGAACACGGTCCGGCCCTAACCTTTATTTATAGAAAACATTTCATTCGGGGCAACCCAAAAAAAACCGCATGGAAAGGAAAGCAGCTTAGAGGCGTCACACAAAATAAACAATCAGAAAAAAAGTGGTGCCCAGGGACGGAATTGAACCGCCGACACGGGGATTTTCAGTCCCCTGCTCTACCAACTGAGCTACCTGGGCGCACCATTCATCCGCTCTAGGAAGTTGAAGCCTTTCGGCGTTTCCATCGGGCGTCGCCCGCAGCGGATGGCCGATTTATAATCGAAAGCGCGAAGGCTGTCCAGAGCTTTTTTCATTTTCGATCGATTTTTTTTCGGCAGGTCGCGCCCCTCATACGGCATCAGGATACCACCTCCCCTAACCCTCTGCCAAAACGCGCGTTTTTCTTACGAACGCCGATTTCCTCCGCAAATTTCGGTTGACGCGGCAATGAATGCGCTCTACATATTCGATATCGCTCCAGCGCGCCTCCCGGGCGGGGAATTTTGCGCGCACCCAAGTTCGGAGCATTCATTTGGTTCATTGTTTCGAGAGCGCCCATGAAAACGTTGTCCCTCAAGCCGTCTGAAATCGACAAACAATGGTTCGTTGTCGACGCCGACGGACTGGTGCTTGGTCGACTGGCCAGCATCCTCGCCAATATCCTGCGCGGCAAACACAAGCCTACCTTCACGCCGCATATGGATTGCGGCGATAACATCATTGTCGTCAACGCCGAAAAAGTTCGCCTTACCGGCAACAAGCGTCGCGATGATATGTTCTACTGGCACACCGGCTACCCCGGCGGCATCAAAGGCCGCTCCAAGGGACAGATTCTTGACGGCCCTCACCCGGAGCGCGTGCTCACGAAGGCCGTTGAGCGCATGGTGCCGCGCGGCCCGCTTGGTCGTCGGCAAATGACTCACCTGCGCGTATTCGCCGGTCCGACTCACACTCACGAGGCGCAACAGCCCATCCCGCTCGACGTAGCGGCGATGAACCCGAAAAACAAGAGGAGCATGTAAGGGCCATGGCGCAGGGAACGCTTACCCTTAGCAGTCTTAAAGACCTGGGCTCCGTCGCCGAGGGCGCTCCGCAAGCCGGAGCCGTCGCCGCCGCAGTCAATGAGCCCGCAGCCCCCAAGCTTGACGCATTCGGACGCGCCTACGCCACCGGAAAGCGCAAAGACGCCGTTGCTCGCGTCTGGATCAAGCGCGGCTCCGGCAAAATCACCGTCAACGGCCGCGACGTCACCGTCTACTTCGCTCGTCCGGTGTTGCGCATGATCATCAACCAGCCCTTCTTGCTGGTCGATCGCGCAAGTCAGTTCGACGTCGAAGTCACCGTCAACGGCGGCTTATCCGGCAAGCCGGCGCCGTGCGTCACGGCATCTCTACCCTGACCTACTACGACCCTCCGCGTGCGCAGTTACAGCCGAAGTTCGCGCCCGCGCGACAGCCGTGTCGTCGAGCGCAAAAAATACGGTCGCGCCAAAGCCCGACGCAGCTTCCAGTTCTCAGCGTTAACATTTCCTCTTCTCTCGGTCCCGAAAGCGGCTTCAATCACCGCTTTCGGAATCGGTACATTTTCCACTCTTTCCGGAATTATTGCTATGCCAACCTCCACGACCAAAATCCGAATCGCCATTCTCAGCCAGCAGCTGCACCGGTGCGGAATTGGTGCGGATGCTGGTCGCCATCCACCGCCGAATTGCGGACACTCACCGCTGAACGGCAAGCCGGAAGCGCGTAGGCGATATGTTCCCATCTGGCCCTATAATTTGCCCAACGCAAAATCGTGACGTTAATTGGTCGTCCATTGATTTCGCCTTTTGCAACTCTGCCGCGCCACAACGCAGAGATCGTCTCAAACTGCGCGTTGAAATAGTCGATCTTTCAGCCGATTTCCGACTCACGAGTCGCAACTACGCCGAGTGGTATGGTCACGAGCACAAAGCGCCCGAATTGCAAACTCAGGCCGTCATGGCTCACCGGCTGTCGTAGGGTGTGCGCAAAGCGGGCTCGTGCTAATCCGGGATGCTATCCCACAGCGCTCTGCCGTTGATTCCCTGCTCTCGAAGAAATGATTGGTCCGGCGGAATCGTAATCGACGCCAAATCCGGCGTCTCCGGCGCCAGGCGCGACGCAAAACAGGCAATCTCTTCTGCAGAGTCAGTGAAGGCTGCCATGCATATGGCGTCGGTTAGCATCGCCATATGCCTGAAGTTGAACAGGTGCGCCTCGCCGCAGGACGTCCGGTCGATCTCCTTCGCCACCTCATTCCCAGATCGCGGCGCCATCATCCTACTAATAAGCTGGCCGACCAGGTCTAAAAGACGATTGCGCGCCGCTCTGGAGCCAAGTACAAAGACGAGCCTTTTGTCACATCGTCCCTGCCGGGTCGCTCCCGCAACCAGGACGTCAGGCTTAACGCCTGCCTGATCGGCGTCTTCCCAAATCATACGTTCAGCGATCATCGTCTCCGTCATCGACAATCTGGTGAAGAGCGCTTGGTCAAGCTATTCAGAATATGAACGTCATGATTTTAATCGAAACCATGGGCCTCGACCAAGCCCGCTCTTCCCAATCACATTTCACTCATGCGGCAATAGTCGAAAAAATTAAAAGGGTCCGGAGATTAAGTCGCTGGTCATAGGGAAACTCAGAGAGATTTTTTCCTCTTTGAACTCTTCCGCGACCAACAACATAACCTCCGGGCCCTTTTAATTTGTTGTGAATATTAACAAAAATAGGACATATTCCCCCTGCAATACACGCATGAAGAGAAGAAACGCCAAGCATTACAAATTATATGAAAAACAAAACACAACACCGAGCAATCTCAATAATGTGAACAGTGATAAATCCTTCAATAACGAAACCAGAAAAACCGATCGACGCGAATATCCAACGTGACCAGACCCCACTCTTGAGCCCTCACAGGTTAGCACAGGCGAAAACAGACAAAACTGAAGTCTGGTTTGGTCGAATTTCGCCCCAAAAGCACAATGAGCAGATTATTTTATCGCTTGACATCTGACGTTAATAAGGATAATGTTACACGCGGCGCGAAAATGTTGGGTGGTGCGTGCTACAACTCTTTAGATTCCTGTTTCGGCGCCACACGAAATTTGTTCTGCTTCCTTTGTCTCGTCCTGAAAAATGCAACCGCTACGGATGCACTCTCTTCACTCTCAAAAAAACAGCGGCCAAACGCTTATAAAGCACCTGGAAGAAAACATATTTCGCTCATTTGCTTCAAAAGACGCGCACGCTTACGGTCAGGAAAATAATGCCTGAAGATACAAGAACCGTGAAAGTTTCGCAATTTCAACATCAATGGCGCCGAACCACGATTTGTCTGGAATGGCTGTTCTGAGGGCTTCGACGAAATCGTCGATCATGGCGTTCCCAGCGGCGATGATCCAAAAGACAGTCTGCAGCCGACATCGTCAACCGTATCGACGGTTTGCACAGAAATCTCAACTCGCCGCCGCTATTCGTGTCTTTATTCTACTCTGTTCGTGGAAAACCATCGACGAATCCATTGCCGCCCGGCTCCACTGTGCCGTAGAAGGCATGAAGTCCCCACGAGCAGAACAGATGAAGAATAAGAGGCAACGCCTCACTCTAAATGTTATTCTTGACAATAGAAAAGTTGAGAGTGGAAACTGGCGTCACCTCAATGTCCTGTTATGACGCCATTAACAAAAACCCACTCTCTCTAAACTTTTTACAAACTCAGAGATCCCCACATCCCGATCTTTGGCGGTCCAGGCAGAGCCCTACTCACCTGATGGGGTTTTGTGAATCTTCAACAGTCTTAAATGAAAACAACTTTGTCTATATTTCTTTTCTATATTTCTAAAGACGCGTCGCTCTCGAAAAAATTCAGAAGGAGAAAGTATGAAAACCGCATTACAATGCGCTTAACGCCGATGCTTTGCGTTTTTATCCTAAGTGGATGCATAGGAAACGTAGCAACGAACTATAGTAGTCTTTTGGATGTTGGACAATCAGCATTCGAACTTGCAACTCTAGATGATGAAAAAATAATTGCTTTCAGCAAAGAGATGATTCAAAAATCAGACGATTCCAACAAAATCGCCCCGCCAGAAAGTTCTTATTCGAAAAGATTGAATCGGTTAACGTCATCATACCGCTCTGTTAATGGACAACCATTAAAATTTAAAGTTTACATTACGCCTGAACTCAATGCGTTTGCGTCATCAGATGGTAGCGTCAGAGTATATAGCGGCCTTATGGATAAGATGACAGATGACGAGCTTAAGTATGTGATAGGCCATGAAATCGGACATGTCGCCAAAGGCCATGTTCGCGAAAAAATGCAAGTATATCACACAGCGCACGCAGGACGCGCAGGATTATCCATGGTTAATGGAGCGGTTGGTCAAATTGCAGGATCTCAACTTGGAAGTTTTATGGAAGAAGTGATAAACGCTCAATTTTCACAGTCTGAGGAACAAGAAGCCAATGACTATGGATTTGATATCGCTATTGCAGCCAACGCATCGCCTAAAGCCCCATCGTCGGCTCTTCGTAAGTTAGGCGGAGATAACAAAGGTGGGTTTATGAACAAAATACTATCATCTCACCCAGATCCTGAGAGCCGAGCCCAGAGACTGGAAGAGCGCCGGAGAAAATAATTACGCCGACAAGCCGAAGTCGATATACGATTTCCGACTTTTCATATAGATCACATAGAAACTGAATGAGTCCGGAATCACAGCTCTCGGACCCATTCAGTTTATTTGTTAAACAGATTTATGCATTACTCTCAGCCCGCTTGCGAGCCATAGCGCCCAGCCGTAAACGCAAGGCATTCAACTTGATGAAGCCTTCTGCGTCTTTCTGATTATAGACGCTGTCCGCCTCGAAGGTCACATAATCCAAACGATACAACGAGTTCGGAGATTTACGCCCCACAACCACCACTGCGCCTTTGAACAATTTCAAACGCACAGTGCCGTTGACGGCTTCTTGAGTTTTATCAATTAAAGCCTGCAACGCTTCACGCTCGGGACTATACCAGAATCCATTATAGATCAGCTCGGCGTAACGCGGCATAAGATCATCTTTCAGATGCATCGCGCCACGATCCAATGTCAAACTCTCCATCGCGCGATGCGCGGCCAACAAGACGGTTCCACCAGGCGTCTCATAGACTCCACGCGACTTCATGCCGACGAAGCGATTCTCGACCAAATCCAAACGACCAATGCCGTTGGCTCCGGCCAAATCATTGAGTCGCGCCAGCAATTTCGCCGGAGACAAGGAAACGCCATCCACAGCCACCGCATCGCCGCGCTCGAAAGCGATCTCGACATAAGTGGGATGGTCGGGAGCTTTTTCCGGCGCCACGGTGCGTGTAAACATATCCTCGTCAGGCTCGACCCACGGGTCTTCCAACGCCTTGCCCTCGTAAGAGATATGGAGCAAATTAGCGTCCGTGGAGTAAGGAGCCTCGCCGCGTTTATCTTTGGCTATAGGAATTTGGTGTTTTTCAGCGTAGTCGATCAGCACAGTGCGCGAGTTCAGTTGCCACTGACGCCATGGAGCAATAACTTTGATATCGGGCTTCAAGGCGTAATAGGTAAGTTCGAATCGCACCTGATCGTTGCCTTTTCCGGTGGCGCCGTGAGCAACGGCGTCCGCTCCGACAAGACGAGCAATCTCAATTTGGCGCTTGGCGATCAAAGGCCGAGCAATCGAAGTTCCAAGCAAGTAAACGCCTTCATACAAAGCGTTTGCGCGAAACATCGGGAAAACGAAATCCCGAACGAACTCTTCGCGCAAATCCTCGATGAAGATGTTATCAGGTTGAATGCCGAGCATTTCAGCTTTACGCCGCGCGGGCTCGACCTCTTCGCCCTGACCGATGTCGGCAGTGAAAGTCACGACTTCACAGTGATAGGTCTCCTGCAACCAGCGCAAGATGACCGAGGTGTCGAGACCGCCGGAATAGGCGAGAACCACCTTTTTCACGTCTGTTGGCGCAGATCCCATCATGGTCGTAACCGCATGCTCCCAAATACGGAAAATGATGAGCAACATTAGGGACAACGGCGACCATCTGCAAGCCCAGAAATGTCCCAATGACGCCCCTCTCGCCAACAATGTCATCAAATGAAGAAAACACCGATAAACAAAACGCAACAAAAAAATAACAAATTAGACGAGTTCAAAGAATGCGCTCCTGACCGCCGAAGATAAGAGGAAGAGAAATCCCCCTTATGACCCCCGGCATACAAGATGCGCAGTCCCTGAACCCATCTGATTTTTATTCAGGAAAACCAAAAATCAGTCCATATGAACCACGGGCTGCTTGAACAAAGACTGCCCTCCACGAGCAGCGCTTAACGAAGCCTTCGATGCAGGAGCAGCAACAAACCGATAAACAACGCCGCTTTTTTGCGCCACAAAGACATCGCTCGTGGTTTTTCTGTCATCCAGATCGGCTTTAATGACCTTACGATCATTCTTGCCGGAGATCACCAAGACATGCGGAAGATCACCGCCACACAAATTCACCCAGTAGTCGGCTGTTTCGGCAAGGATGAACACACTATCGCTCTCGCCACAGAACGATGGAACCCTCGCCTGAGCCGCGCCGCTCAACCCAAGCATAACGCCCAATCCAATCATAACAGCGCCCAGTTCAAGCAATGTCACGCTCTTTCGATGGTGTTTTCTTTGCGTCATCAGAACCACTCTTATGGTAAAACATCACAATAAAAAGACAAACGACGCAAAACCCATACCCGAACTCTTTCCTTTCTGCTATCGTTGAGTTCCTGTTTTTCCGATGCAACACAGATCCGCCTGCCCTAACGCAACGCCTGCCCCAACGCAAGCTCAATGCTCTTCTCGCAAACGGCAAAACAATGCCCACATCCTTGATTGAAAGCCTCGGACAACTGGCCGAAGACGCCGGTCGCCTGATCATGAAACATTACGAACAAGGAGTTAAAGGCGAAATAAAATCCGATGGTTCCCCCGTAACGGTCGCCGATCGCGAAGCGGAGGCTCTGATCACAGCCGGGCTTCACCACCTAACGCCATCCTGGCCGGTCATCGGCGAGGAAGCGGCGTCTGTCGGAGCACTACCCAATATTCACGGCCAACGCTATTGGTTGGTGGATCCTTTGGACGGCACACGCGAATTTCTTACACGCTCCGACGATTTCGCCGTCAGCATCGGATTAATCGACAACGAACGCCCGATACTTGGAGTGGTGTGCGCTCCGGCGACAAACGATCTATGGACTGGTGATTTAACCGGCAGAACGCCGCGCGCCACGCATCGAAGCCCCGGCAAAGAGACGCACAAAATCACTGTGCGCCCGGCTCGCATCAAAGGGCTAACCGTCGTCACCAGCCGCAATCACAACAACGAGTCGGCTTTAGAGCGGTATTTATCGGGATTAAAGGTAAAAGAACGGTGTTTACGCGGCAGCGCCTTGAAATTTGGGTTGATCGCGTTGGGCGAAGCAGATTTATACCCTCGATTCGGTACGACCAGAGAATGGGACACCGCCGGCGGACAAGCCATTTTGACGGCGGCGGGCGGTAAGGTGGTGACTGCCGAGGGATGGCCTTTACGTTATGGCAAGCCGAATTTTTCAAACCCTTCGTTTATAGCCTGTGGCGGTTCGGCCAGTCACGAACGCTAACAAAAAGAGCGAAACAGCCCCTAAAAATTATTGAGGCGTGATATAAAATCGCGCCCATTGATTGACGCTTCGTTTGCGACGGTGTCCCGCTGCGACTGCGGTGATGTGTGCTCGTGTGCGCAGCCGAATTTATCAAACATTCGGCATAATGGGGATAAGAAGGGCTTTCGTCCTTGGCGGCGCAAAAAAACCTTGGCGCCGCGAAAAAACGGCAGACAAATTTCGTCTGCCGCAACAGAGACGCATAACGAGAAGAGAAGAGAAGAAAAAGCAAAACAACTACACCCGCCTAAATTTACCGCTGCGTCCTGTCGATTCTGACAGGACGCCAAAGCAAGCGGCGTAGTTTATATTCCCGATCGAACGCCATACAAAACATCCGACTCGAAAATTAAACCCAAGAGAGGCGGCTCTTCTAGCCACTATGTTGCTTAATTGGCCCTTCTGGCCACAACACAGCATAATGCAATCGCTCTTGGGGGCAAACCGAACCGCTTTCTCGACAATATAGAGAGACGATTCGGCGAGTTCGTCCCTTGACCCAAGTCAATCAACCCGGATCAGAGTTCCAAAGCTCATAACAAATGATTGTTGTTCGAGATTATTTTAAGGAAAAAGGCCGTAAGAGACAAACTCATCCGACCGACGAAACAAAGCGGCTTAAAAGCCGCTTTATCCCAATTCCTTTTATTGAATGGCGATGACGTCATTCAAAGCGACGTTCACGGGCCCTATGGCCAACATCGGCAATTCTCCCGTCATATCAACCCCTGTGACGCGCCCCGTAGTGCGAGTGGCCGCGACGATTGGGCGGCTGACGCCTGCGGCGTCTTGAGTGGAGGCAGTGATGCCGACGCGGTAAGCGCCAGCCGCCGCCTGCCCGCCACTGCTGTTGAGTCCATCCCATGCAACGGAGTGGCTTCCAGCGAATCGATCCCCTTGAAGCGTCCGAACTTTGTTGCCTTTTGAATCAAAGAGCGAGATTTCAAGCGACTGAGCGTTTTCCGGCAGAGAATAGGTAATCGGCAAACTTCCCGACCCCTCATACACCACCTGATCACCCGTGGCCTCGACGACTTTGCCGATGTAGCCAAGAGAAGTCGATGTGGAGCCCGCGCCTTGCAACGCGATCAACTTGTCCAATCGAGTGTTGGTGCCGATGTTTTGCTCGACATTCGCGAAATTGACCAACTGAGCAGTCATTTCGTTGGTGTCCATCGGCTTCAACGGGTCTTGGTTCTTCATCTGGGTGGTCAACATCTTCAAGAAATTATCGAAGTTGTCGCCGAGCCCTTTCGAAGCAAGCGCCGTTTGGCTGCCTGACGTCGTCCCGGGAGCAACTTTGCCAACGCTTTTACCCGGCGTCGTTGCAAGCTGGCTTCGGGATTGAGCCAATGCGGTGTTTGTGACTGAATCCGCCGCCGTCGTGGTGCTCATCGGCGTTATCCTTTCTCTTAAGAATTCCGTATTCTGCTGAACGCACAGATTATTCTAAACGCGCACATCGATACGGCCAGGCGCAAGCTGCAACGTCTGAACACGCGGCGCTTCCTCAACAGCGTCTTCATCTCGACCATAACCACTCGCGCGACGCCGACCGGACATTTGATCGCCACGCTGCTCCGCCTGTTGAAACGGGTTAGAGTCGCTACGCAGATTGAAGCTCAAACTGGAGTTGTCCATTTTCAATCCGGCGTCTTTCAACGCCTGCTCCAAACCGCGCTGATCGCGCTGCAACAGCTCCAACGTATGAGCGCTGTCCGCCGTGATCACTGCGCGCAAGTGCCCTTCGGCCCCAGTTTCCAAACGAACGTCGATACGCCCCAGCTCATGTGGTCGGAGCTGAAGCGTCATGCTGTTTTTGCCTTCCGCCACGCCACGCTGGATATGAACTGTGATTTGCTCCGGCACAGTCACGGGCTGACCGGGCCGCGCGCCGCGAAAAGCGGTCAAGTGGCTCGCAAAGTCTTGTCCGGACGCCGGACGCGCTCCGGCTTCCGGCGCGGCAAGATTTGTCAGGGAATCTCCGGCGCGATCCATCGAGGAATCCGCCGCGTTGCCGTTGTTGGAATCGCCGCCAACGTCGGAATCGGTCTGCCCGCCGGATGGGCGCGTCGCCGCCCCCACTCCGCCAACAGATAAAATATTCGTCGCCTTAGCCGCCGCCGCTTCAGCCGCGCGCGCCACATCGGTCGCCGAAGCGGCGACGCTATTGTCCACCTGCTCATTCGCAACAGACGGCGATTGAAGCGCCTCCTGTCCGGCCTTCAACAGAGCCGCAAATTCTTGCTCCAGGGGTTGGGAATCATCGATCGGCTCTTCCGACGACGGCGCGTCGCCAAGCTCGCCGGACGCCGACAGAGCGCCATTCAAAAGCGAATTCAATCCCGACGCGCCAGACGCCGACGCCTCCCCCGGAAGTCCCGAAGCGAGAGCGCCGTCGCCCGAAACAGTGGAGACATTCACTTTTGCGCCGCCAACATTCCCGGCCGCAAGCGCCAACGCTTGCCGCGTTTGCGCCGACGCCAAAGCGGCTAAAGCCGCCATCGTCGTCGAACTGCTTGCCGCCCCAGGAGTTTGGTCGACCAAAGTCGAAGAATCGTCCAAAGGCGCCGCTTCAGAACCGGAAAGAACCACGCCGTCCAGCGGCGCCCCTCCAGTCCCCAGAGTCTCCGACGCGGCGACATCCACGCCGCGCTCGTCTTCAGGACCGGCGACCGCCGCCGCCGCGTCAGAACTATCGCCGCCGGAAGCCGGACGCTTCGGTTGCAGCGGCCTCTGGCGCTGATGCTGACGAACAGCGTCACCAACCGCCGCCTGCTGCGTCGTTGCGTCTTCTGAAGTTGAATCGTCAGAGACCGCTTCGGAATCGCGCCTTTGTTCGTCGTCTTTTGAACGTCCCGACACACGCCGCTCTTCGGCCTGGCGCGCAGATTCCGCCCGCTGCGCCTCTTGTCGATTCGTCGCCGCGTCAGAGCGCCCCGAAGCCCGTTGACTATTCGTCCGCGCGTTAGCCCGATCCGTCGCTCGACTACGCGCCGCGCTATCCCTTACGCGATCAGCCTCCGGAGCATGCTCGACAACATGGCGTTCCGCTACGCGCGTCACCGCCGCAGCCGCTCGCGACACCAACAACGGCGCTCGAACTGCGGCGTGTTCAGCTTGCTTGGCTGCATTCCCGATCAGGGAATCCATCATTTGGGTGAATTGCTCGTTCTTGGCCCCGGTCGCCGAACCGGATTTCACCGTCGGCTCCTGCACGGAAGAAGAGATGTTCCGAAGCGCATCCATGGGAGAGACTTTCCAAATATCCAAGCAGCCAAACTCTAACACAAGCCCATCGTTGCAAGCCACGGGCCAATTGCCCCGACTCTGAGCATCCGCCTCATGTTTTTTGAGTCTGAACGCCTCAAAAAACAAATTAAACATCCGACATCAGCGGTTTTGCCCGCCTCTTACGGAAAACTTTGCCGAGAGAGCGAATGGCAGATTTTGCCGTTGCCCCATCATCGCACAAAGCCGCTCGCATCAACGAGCAGAAAAAATGACGTATCAACGCACAACAAAGAATAATTAATTGATGTGGGGTCAAAGACATATGTTCCCGGTCGCCGGGAAACATAAAGAGAAAAAAAGAGAAAAAAAGAGGAAAAAAAGGAGAGAGAGAGAGAGAGGGGGAGAAGGAAGAGAAAGAATTTAAAGAGTGGAGCGAATAGAGTAGGCGACCTGAGTTTCAAAGCAACGTCACTTGACGTCACCTTAAAGTTCTCCAAAAGTTCCAGAAATTAAAGTCGCTTCGCGAATAAGGGGGGCTTTCGCTCCCCCCTTATGATCCCGAGCGACCAGGAACACAGTCCCTGGACCCATCTTATTTTTATTCAGAAGAGTCGTCAGGTAGAATCAAGTAGAGTCAGGTAGAGTTGGAAGACTCACTTCGAGCAAACAAAGCCGCCGCACGATGCGCCAACAAAGCGTCCCGAAAGTCGATTCGACGTCGCGCCGCGCTCTCACGCATCACCGCCATCATTCGTTCATGCCAGCGTTCGACCGCCGCCCAACGCAAGCGATCACGACGCTCCACCCCCCCCCCGCCATAACCGTTCGAGCCATTCCCACCGGAAACGGCCCATCATACCGAAGCTCAAGCTCCTGAAACGCAACGTTCAACGATGGGGCGAACAACGCAATATCTCTCATATTGCCAATATGATGATATTCCTATCATTCGTCAAGCTCCATAACGCTTATTGGCTGACCCAGATGATTCGCGCAACCCACAAGACCTCATCCAAATTAAAAGTTCGGTTCAAGCGCTCCGGATTAACCGACAACAGCTCAATGCGCGTCGCGCTTTTACGCAAAAGCTGCTTGGCCAACACTTCTCCCTCGCGGGTTTTAACCACAACACGGTCGCCACGCCGATAAGGCGCGCCAGGCGACACCACCACCACGTCGCCATCACGATAAACCGGCTCCATGCTGTCGCCGCTGATCTCCAAAGCATAGGCGTGGGGATCGCCCAAAGCTGGAAACAACAATTCATCCCATCCTCTGCCGACAGGATAACCGACCTCATCAAAGAAACCGTCGTTTCCAGCCTGTGCGTAACCAATCACCGGAATCCGCTGAACAACGTCTTGCCCTTGAGAATTGTCGAACAATTGCAAAAACGCCGACAGAGGCGTGTTGGTCGCCTCTAGGATTTTAGAGATGCTCTCCGTCGAAGGCCAACGTAATTTTCCCTCATCTCCCTGCCGCTTGCTTCGATTGAACGTGGTCGGATCCAGTCCGGCGGATTTTGCCAACGCAGAAGGCGAAAGCCCTTTCGCGGCGGCCAGGCGGTCAATAGCCCGCCAGATGTCGGAATGCTTGAGCATAAAGACGTTGTATTCCGGTAACCGCAAAAAGTCATTAGGCTATTTATCCTATTTTTTCTTGACGCGCCTCACCCAAAAGACTACAAAGAGAACGCAAAACGATATTAAGAAGAACACAAAACCTCTCTCCCTCCACAAAAGGAACATGCGCCTTCGCACCAAGAGAAACACTTTACGAAAAAAAACAAAACAAATAACGAATATCTTCAAAGGCGATTCTTTTGAGAATCTGCGGTTATTTCTTTGCCCATTCTATAGGTTTTTATTCCTTTTGGGCGCAGCGCCGCCCGACGCGATTCGCTCCCGACAAAATCCATCCTTTTCAAGGACTCTCCCGCCAAGGAACCTTCTATGTCCCGAGAACGTTTTACGCCTCGCACGCAATCCGACGTCGCCCCAGTCCCGTTCTCTTCCGCCGAAGACGCATGGTTTTGGTTTGTCCAAGCCTGGGAAGCGCGCGCCAACGGAGCCCGATTCAGCGCCAACCTCGCCAGCCAACCCAGACCGTGTGAGCCCGCCGACATCCTGCAAGTCGTTCATCGCTTGTATCGCCAAAGAAAGCTGATCCAGGACCACCTCTGCGTCTTGTTGCATTATGGACGCCGACTTAAAGCGCCTAATCCACACCATCGCCGCGAACAGCGCGCCACAGAATTATGGCGGGAAGCTTTTGCCGCTCTGACCCCCGTTCTACAAACCAAAGGCATCATCCCATGACTTCTTTTCCTTCATCACGCATTTCCTCTTCCTTTCCGACGCACGATCATAAAATCTCCGAAGCTTTGGCCATTTTCCGTGGCGACGCAAACTTGCCTTGGCTGCGCCTATTGCGGCCCGGATTTCGACATTGCTTCGTCGCGGTTCGAGAAAATCAACATTGGATTATTCTGGATCCGCTTTTGCCTTTCACCGACGTCTCGTGCCTGGAAACACCGCCAGAGTTCGATTTGGCTGCATGGTTCCGCAATATGGGCATGACCGTAGTCCCAACCCTTGTCGATAGAAGCTCACGACGTCCGGCGCCTTGGGGGCCAGAGCATTGGTTGTCATGGTTGGAGCGCGGGAGGGAACGCCTCGCCATGTGGTTGCAATGGTTCCGGCTGTTCCTCTGTCGCGTTGTGCGGTTGTGTTTTCGGCGGCGTTTGAGGTTTGGGGTTCGGAGGCTGTCGGCGTTGGGGATGGTTGTGTTTTCGGTGGCGGCGGCGGGGGAGGCGGCGTTGTGACCCACCATGGCGTTGGGGGTTGCGGGGGAGTCGGGGAGGGAAGGGAAATCTGAGAGGATGTTGTGCGTGGAGAAGAAGAGAATAGTCCGCCCATATGAAATGCTCCTTATTGCGTTTGGAGAAGAAGTGACAAAATGGGGAATGAAGAAAAAGGAAGAGTTGTAATAAAATGGGTCCAGGGACTGTGTTCATGGTCGTGGGGGATCATAAGGGGGGCGCGATCGCCCCTATTATTCGCGAAGCGATTTTCCTCTGGAATCGTTTATTATTATTTTCATTTATAACTTCTATCCGTTATTGTTATCATTATCATTATCATTATCATAATATTTCTATTTTTCTTCTATTGGTGGTCTATTGACCGGCTATGGTTTCTCTGCGCAAATAAACAATTCCAAAAGGAAGATCGCTTCGCGAATAAGAGGAGCGATCGCGCCCCCCCCCCTTTATGATCCCCCACGACCAGGAACACAGTCCCTGGGCCTGTTTGATTTTGTCCGGAGGATTTCTATTCAGGGGACGTGTGGAGTGGGGGATGCGTTAGGCGTTGGAAAAGTTGCCATGGCGTCAAAACCCAGCGGTCGTGAAGTCCCAAGATTCGTTTCACCGCTTCAACACAAGTGAAAGGCCCCCAAGGCGCCGGACGTCGTGAGCTTCTATCGACAAGGGTTGGGACTACGGTCATGCCCATATTGCGGAACCATGCAGCCAAATCGAACTCTGGCGGTGTTTCCAGGCACGAGACGTCGGTGAAAGGCAAAAGCGGATCCAGAATAATCCAATGTTGATTTTCTCGAACCGCGACGAAGCAATGTCGAAATCCGGGCCGCAATAGGCGCAGCCAAGGCAAGTTTGCGTCGCCACGGAAAATGGCCAAAGCTTCGGAGATTTTATGATCGTGCGTCGGAAAGGAAGAGGAAATGCGTGATGAAGGAAAAGAAGTCATGGGATGATGCCTTTGGTTTGTAGAACGGGGGTCAGAGCGGCAAAAGCTTCCCGCCATAATTCTGTGGCGCGCTGTTCGCGGCGATGGTGTGGATTAGGCGCTTTAAGTCGGCGTCCATAATGCAACAAGACGCAGAGGTGGTCCTGGATCAGCTTTCTTTGGCGATACAAGCGATGAACGACTTGCAGGATGTCGGCGGGCTCACACGGTCTGGGTTGGCTGGCGAGGTTGGCGCTGAATCGGGCTCCGTTGGCGCGCGCTTCCCAGGCTTGGACAAACCAAAACCATGCGTCTTCGGCGGAAGAGAACGGGACTGGGGCGACGTCGGATTGCGTGCGAGGCGTAAAACGTTCTCGGGACATAGAAGGTTCCTTGGCGGGAGAGTCCTTGAAAAGGATGGATTTTGTCGGGAGCGAATCGCGTCGGGCGGCGCTGCGCCCAAAAGGAATAAAAACCTATAGAATGGGCAAAGAAATAACCGCAGATTCTCAAAAGAATCGCCTTTGAAGATATTCGTTATTTGTTTTGTTTTTTTTCGTAAAGTGTTTCTCTTGGTGCGAAGGCGCATGTTCCTTTTGTGGAGGGAGAGAGGTTTTGTGTTCTTCTTAATATCGTTTTGCGTTCTCTTTGTAGTCTTTTGGGTGAGGCGCGTCAAGAAAAAATAGGATAAATAGCCTAATGACTTTTTGCGGTTACCGGAATACAACGTCTTTATGCTCAAGCATTCCGACATCTGGCGGGCTATTGACCGCCTGGCCGCCGCGAAAGGGCTTTCGCCTTCTGCGTTGGCAAAATCCGCCGGACTGGATCCGACCACGTTCAATCGAAGCAAGCGGCAGGGAGATGAGGGAAAATTACGTTGGCCTTCGACGGAGAGCATCTCTAAAATCCTAGAGGCGACCAACACGCCTCTGTCGGCGTTTTTGCAATTGTTCGACAATTCTCAAGGGCAAGACGTTGTTCAGCGGATTCCGGTGATTGGTTACGCACAGGCTGGAAACGACGGTTTCTTTGATGAGGTCGGTTATCCTGTCGGCAGAGGATGGGATGAATTGTTGTTTCCAGCTTTGGGCGATCCCCACGCCTATGCTTTGGAGATCAGCGGCGACAGCATGGAGCCGGTTTATCGTGATGGCGACGTGGTGGTGGTGTCGCCTGGCGCGCCTTATCGGCGTGGCGACCGTGTTGTGGTTAAAACCCGCGAGGGAGAAGTGTTGGCCAAGCAGCTTTTGCGTAAAAGCGCGACGCGCATTGAGCTGTTGTCGGTTAATCCGGAGCGCTTGAACCGAACTTTTAATTTGGATGAGGTCTTGTGGGTTGCGCGAATCATCTGGGTCAGCCAATAAGCGTTATGGAGCTTGACGAATGATAGGAATATCATCATATTGGCAATATGAGAGATATTGCGTTGTTCGCCCCATCGTTGAACGTTGCGTTTCAGGAGCTTGAGCTTCGGTATGATGGGCCGTTTCCGGTGGGAATGGCTCGAACGGTTATGGCGGGGGGGGGGTGGAGCGTCGTGATCGCTTGCGTTGGGCGGCGGTCGAACGCTGGCATGAACGAATGATGGCGGTGATGCGTGAGAGCGCGGCGCGACGTCGAATCGACTTTCGGGACGCTTTGTTGGCGCATCGTGCGGCGGCTTTGTTTGCTCGAAGTGAGTCTTCCAACTCTACCTGACTCTACTTGATTCTACCTGACGACTCTTCTGAATAAAAATAAGATGGGTCCAGGGACTGTGTTCCTGGTCGCTCGGGATCATAAGGGGGGAGCGAAAGCCCCCCTTATTCGCGAAGCGACTTTAATTTCTGGAACTTTTGGAGAACTTTAAGGTGACGTCAAGTGACGTTGCTTTGAAACTCAGGTCGCCTACTCTATTCGCTCCACTCTTTAAATTCTTTCTCTTCCTTCTCCCCCGCACAAGGAGAACTTCCTAATCATGCGCACGCCGCCTTCTTCTCCACACGCCCTCCCTCTCCCTGATGACGAACGCACTCGGAAAATTCTGCAACGCTACGCCTCCGCCTGCGCGCAGCGCAGCATTTGGGAAGCGCATTGGCAAGAATGTTGCGATTTCGCTTTGCCTCTGTCAGCCGGATTCACCCAACGCCTCGTTCCCGGAGAACGCCGCGTCGATCGTTTGTTCGACGGAACCGCCCCCGACGCCGTCGAACAATTGGCCGCAAGCCTCCTCGCCTCTCTCACTCCACCATGGTCACGCTGGTTCGGCCTGAACCCCGGCCCCGATCTTAAGCCCGAAGAACGTCAAACCGCAGCGCCGCTGTTGGAAAAAATCACCACAGCCGCCCACAACCACCTCGATCGCTCCAACTTTGCGGTCGAGATGCATCAATGCCTCCTGGACCTCGTCACCTGCGGCACCGCCAGTCTGTTGGTGGAAGAGTCCGCGCCGGGAGAAATCTCGTGTTTGCGCTTTACCGCCGCGCCGCTCTCGGAAGTGGTGCTGGAAGAAGGATTGGAAGGCCGCTTGAACGTCACCTTCCGCCGCACCGCTCTAACATTGGAGCAATTCCAGCAACGCTTCGGAGCCGAGGCTCTGCCGGAATCCGCTCTGAAAGCCGCTTTAAAGGCCGATGATCCCAACCTCCGTCTGTCGGTGGTGGAAGCGGTGATCCCCGACGGCCCGGCATACCGTTATATGGCGCTCTTGGCCTCAGAGAACGTCGCCGGGGTTGGCGTCGATGATCGCCCTCGCCTTTTGACCGAAGGTCGATTCGGACAATCCCCCTTCATCAATTTCCGCTGGATGAAGGCGCCGGGAGAAATCTATGGCCGATCTCCGGTGATGAAAGCTCTGCCCGACATCAAGACCGTCAACAAAGTGGTTGAGCTGGTGCTGAAAAACGCCTCGATCGCCGTAACCGGCATGTGGCAAGCCGATGACGACGGCGTTCTGAATCCCGCCACCATTCGCCTGACGCCGGGAACCATCATCCCCAAAGCAGTGGGCTCGGCGGGATTAACGCCGCTGTCCAACCCCGCGCGCTTCGACGTCTCGCAATTGATGCTCGACGACCTGCGCCGCCGCATTCGCCACGCCTTGCTCATCGATCAACTGGGGCCGGTTGCAGGTTCTCGAATGACCGCCACTGAAGTTGTGACCCGATCGGCGGAAATGGCGCGCCTCTTGGGCGCAACCTATGGCCGGTTGCAATCCGAGCTTCTAACGCCCCTGATCCTGCGCATTCTCGCCATTCTCCGCCGACGCGGAGAATGTCCCGACATCGCGGTCGATGGTCGTTTGATCGAAATTCAACATCGTTCGCCATTGGCGCAAGCGCAGGCTCAACGCGACGTCGAGGCTACGCTTCATTGGCTGGAAACCGCCGCCGGACTCGGCCCCGAGGCTCTGGCCATAATCGATGCTCCCGCCGCCGCCCGTTGGCTGGGCAATGCGTTCGGAGCGCCCCCCACTCTTTTTCGCCCCACCCCGCCCGTCACACCCAATTAGGGCCAAATCAGCTTTTTAAATTCCCACCATCACAGGAGTCCCTCTCATGACTTTTTCTTCCGGTTCTTCCGACAACGCCAACACCCCCGCACCCCACGCCGGATGGGAGTGGCTGCAACAGCCCGCCCCCAGTGGAAACGGCGGCGGAAACAACGGCGGATCAGACAACGACTTAGTTTTATGTTTCGCCCGATGCTTTTCCAACGCCGACGGAGCCCGTGTTTTATCTTGGCTGCGAAGCATGACTCTCGATCGCTCTTTGGGACCAAACGCCTCCGACGCCTCGCTGCGCCACCTGGAAGGACAACGCTTCTTGGTTCACTCTCTTCTGGCTCTGATCTCACGCGGACGACGTCCCGCGCCAATAGAGAGAAAACCTCAAATCTAAAAAAACAATCGTCGAAAACAATGACTTTCCCTTCTCTTTGATAAAAGGAAGAACAATATGTCAGAGAACTTGTTGATCGCGCCCGCGCTGAACACGCCCGCGCCAAGTGAAGAAAAAAACGGAAAAATTTCGGATTTCCCGGATCGAGCGACTCTTCTGCGTCACCTCGGCGTCCCCGAGCATCCTGATGGTTATAAGATTGCTTGCGACCATGGGATGTTCACTCCAGACACCGAAATCAACCGACGCATGCACCAACTGGGCTTCACGCCCGAGCAAGCTCAATTCGTTTATGATCTGGCCGCCGAGCACCTCTTGCCTATGGTGCAGAACATGACCGCCGATTTCGAAGCCGAACGGCAACTACAGCGATTGATTGATTATTTCGGCGGGGCCGATCAATGGAGAGAAACCTCGCGCCAAATGCTGGCCTGGGCTAATAAGAATCTCCCCTCAACCGCCGTCGAGGCGCTCTCCACAACCGCAGAGGGCGTCATGGCCATTCATCGTTTGATGACAGGCGGAGCGGAACCCGCCACTCTTCACAAAAACAGTGGAAATTCGAATGGAATCTCGGAAACAGACTTGCACAAAATGATGCGCGATCCACGTTACTGGCGTGATCGAAATCCCGACCTCGTCAAAAAAGTGACCGAGGGATTTCGGCGTCTATATCCGGACGAAGACAACAATAGACAATAACGCCGACAAATCTTACACTTGACGCAGGTCTTCTGAATAAAATTCAAAAGGGTCCAGGGACTGAGAACCGAGTTCCTGGTCGCTTGGGGTCATAAGGGGGGGGGAGCAAAAGCCTCCCCTTATTCGCGAAGCGATTTTCTCATGGAGCCGTTTGCTTCCATTGCTTTTAAAGCAATGCCTGCCCGAAAAAAGTTCGGAAAATTGAAAAATTCGGAGATTCACGCCATGACAACGTCAAAGGAAGAAATAAAATCCCTATTCGAAAACGTCAAGATCAAGCTAATCGAAAGCAAAAAACTGTGGGCGAAAGAAGGACGTGGTCTCACAGGAGACCCGGCGACGCCAGAACGCGCTCGCCTTCCTCCCGGACAACACGAAGTCAAAAACTGGCCTATCCTTGATCTTGGCGTACAGCCAAGCATATCGCTACAAGACTGGTCTTTAACCATAGACGGAGCCGTGCGCAACCCTACGCGCTGGACCTGGGACGAATTTCAAGCGCAACCCCGCTTTACCGACACTTCAGACATGCACTGCGTCACGACATGGTCACGATTCAACAACCACTGGGAGGGCGTGTCCGCCAAACATATTTTGGAAGTTGTTCAGCCCCTTCCCGAAGCAAGCCACGTGGTTTTCACCTCCTACGACGGCTACACGACAAACCTCCGTCGCGAATCGTTTGAAGACGGCGATGTCCTCGTGGCGACTCATTGGGAAAGACAACCGATTTCAATCGAACACGGAGGCCCTGCGCGCATAATAATACCAAAGATATACTTATGGAAAAGCGCCAAATGGGTGCGCCAAATCACGTTTTTGACAAAAGACCAACCAGGGTTCTGGGAAGTGCGAGGCTACCACAATGAAGGCGATCCATGGCTTGAAGAACGCTATAGCTGAACTTTAGCTGCACTTTAGCATAAACCATATTAGCATAAACCATGCCGATATGACGGGTCAACAGACACTCAACGCCGCGCCACTCATTAAACCAACTCAATGAGCCGACAAACCTTTGACTTTAAAGATCACCGCCCACTCTTTCCATTGCGCCGCAACATCGATGCAAAAACATCAATAAATGCAAATTCAAACAGGCTAAAGTATAAAAAGAACGTCTCCCCTCGAAAAAAACAATCAATTATAAAAACAAAACTTCCTACTCCCCACGCCAAAACAACCCAATGCCTGTAATGTACTTTACGAGATAGAAAAGTCGATAAAACGTATTTCAAAAATTCACCAACACCCCGCTCTCTCTAAATTATTGCTACTCACTCAAACGAAATTTGTTGCGATTAGGACGGGCAAAAGATAAAATGATGGAAAGAGACGAGGTCGTGTCATGTCGAGAACAGTCGCAACCGCAGCACAGTTTTCAGATTACCTAATCAACGGTTATTGGAGCGCAACAGGCGCGTCAGCTCGCCGATGGGGCGCCGCAGGCTCGTCTCCGACCGTGACATGGACGACATCCGGAAGCTGGACCTCAGGCCAAAGAGCCGCCATAACAACGGCCATGCGCACTTGGTCCGACGTCGCAAACATCCGATTCAACTACACAACCAGCAGCGCTCAAATCACTCTGAGAACCGACACCGGGAATTTTTACGCATACTCGCAGAGTTCGACCTCCGGCAGTCAAATCACCTCGAATTCAATCGTTTTTAATGCGACGCAATATGACCTCAACGCGCTGGCGACCCCGGGCGCATATGAAAATATGGCGCTCATTCATGAGCTTGGACACACCATCGGCCTCGGTCACCCCGGCCCATATAACGGCTCCGGAGAATACGCCACAGACGCAATATTCACCAACGACACAAGACAATATTCATTAATGTCGTACTGGGACGCCGGTTCCGACAACAACACCACCCCTCACGGCAACAATTTCGCACGCACTCCCCTTCTTTATGACATATACGCCGCGCAACGCATTTACGGCGCCAACACATCTATCCGCAACACAGACACTGTGTACGGCTTCCATTCCACCGCAGACGCCGCAGAATGGGATTTCTCCAGTCAAAGCGGCGCAAGAATCGTGTGTCTGTGGGATGGCGGCGGAAACGACACTCTAGATGTTTCCGGTTACAGCCAAACCGCGCGAATTGATCTCAACCAAGGCGATCAACACTTCAGCAGCGTCGGCGGACTGACCAACAATCTCTCCATCGCCTATGGATGCAGCATTGAAAACGCCGTCGGCGGAACCGGCGGCGACACCATCTACGGAAACGACTTGGCGAATGTTCTGACCGGCGGCGGCGGAAACGACGCCATCGATGGCGGAAGCGGCAATGACATCGCCGTCTTCTCCGGAGCGCGCAGCAACTACACGATCAGCGATCTGGGAAACGGCGTGTACACCGTCGCCGACAACCGAAGCAACAGCCCCGACGGCACAGATCGCCTGACCAATATCGAACAAATGCGCTTCAGCAACGGCACGTTCTCGGTCAGCGACACAGGCGGCGGCAGTTCGGATGAAACCGCGCCGACGCTCGTATCCACGTCGCCAAGCGATAATTCCGCAAACGTCGCAATCGACGCCAATCTATCGCTGACCTTCAGCGAAAACGTGCGCGCCGGATACGGCAACATCGTCATCACCAACCAGACCACAGGTCGAGTGTTAGAGACCATCAGCGTCACCGACACAGCCCGCGTCAATTTTTCCGGAACGACGGTCACCATCAATCCCAACGCCAACCTCGTCAACAACAACGCGTATTCGGTCGCAATCGACAACTCGGCGATCTGGGACGCCGCAGGAAATCGATACGCCGGATTCACCGACAACACCACATTCAACTTCACCACGATTTCCACCGTCAGCCGCAATGATCGCGGCGCCAACAGCTTCTCCGCCGCCGGTTCTTCGCCTTCCACGTCCAACCTCGGCGCGCTTCTCACCGCCAGCCAGACCAGCAACGCCATCACGCCGATCGATGACGCCGTCGGCGGCAATGATCGCCACGACTACTACAAATTTACACTCGGGCGCCGCGCGAACGTGTCATTGGGCCTAACCAATCTAACCGCCGACGCCGACGTTGAAATCCTCAACGCATCAGGCTCCAGACTGTCGATCAGCCAAAATTGGGACACCGCCGACGAAGCAATCACACTCAATAACCTGGCCGCCGGCGCTTATTACGTTCACGTCTATCAATACTCCGGAAACACGAATTACCATATGTCCTTGTCGGCCGCCGCCGCCGCCGCAAGCACCAATCACGCTCCGGTGTTGACTGCGGCGTCCGCAAGCAACCGCACCGTGGCTGCGCGACAAAATACATTGGCGCAGAATTTATTCAACATCAGCGACGCAGATCACGACGCCATAACTCAATATCAATTTCTTGACAACACTCCGACCTCAACCAGCGGTTACTTCGAGGTTTATAACAGCTCAACGTCGACCTGGGAGGCTCAAACCGCAGCCGACATCAGCAGCGTTCTTACAGAGGACTTATCAACCGTGCGCTGGGTTGGCGGCACAACCGCAGGTCAAGACACCGTCTACGTTCGAGCCTATGACGGCCAAGACTGGAGTTCAAATCTTACCCTAACGCTCTCCACGTCTGCGGCGCCCAATCGGACGCCCATTGTGACCGTCGCAAACCCAGGCCGCTGGACTATCGCTTCAGGGGCGCAAATTACAATCGGCGGCTCCACCTATTTCTCCGCCAGAGATCCCGACGCCAACGATAGAATCACTCAATATCAGTTCTGGGATGGCGTAAGCGACGCAACCAGCGGCTACATCACCGTAGACGGCGTGCAACAAAACGCCGTAAGCAACATCACTGTAGACGCTGCGGCGCTTTCCACAGTCGGCTTCACCGGCGGATCAGCGACCTCCGCCGACAACATTTGGGTGCGCGCCTCCGACGGAAACAACTGGGGCGAATGGCGCTCATTCACCATCAACACGTCGCTCCCCAACCGAGCCCCAGTGGTCACAGCCCGCGACCGAAGCTACGCCGTCAACACTTTTGTCTCCGCAGGATCGCTGTTCAGCGCAACCGATCCCGACGGCAACATCATCACTCGATATCGAGTCCGGGACAACACCATTGATATCGACAGCGGCGATTGGCAGCTAAACTCCGTCACCCAAGCGTCCGGCCAGATCATCGAAGTCACGGCGGCGCAACTGCAACAATTGCGGTTTGCAACCAGCGCCATGTCGGGCTCCGACGAGCTTCAAGTCGCAGCGTATGACGGATCCACATGGAGCGACTGGAGCACGTTCACGCTCACCAGCACAAACACTTCCGTCACGCTCGACAACGCCCTGGTCAACGGCCTGGGTGGAAGCGCCGATTTCGGAGAAGGCGTGCTGGAAAGCAACGACGACGGCAGCACCAACGCTGTAGACTTGACATCGATTTTCGGCTCCAGTGGTTTGAATTTCTACGGAACCCGCTTCACCTCGGTCTACGTCAACAACAACGGCAACATCACGTTCGGCAGTCCGCTCAGCTCTTACACGCCCGGTCGCATCACCGGCAGCAGCAACAATCCGATCATTGCTCCGTTCTGGGCCGACGTCGACACTCGCTCCGGATCACACACGCCGACCCAAGGCGGAAACTCCACCGGCAGCAATCAAGTCTACTACGACATCGACGCCGCCGACGGCATATTCACAGTCACTTGGGATGACGTCGGTTATTACTCTTACGGCGTTGATGCGCTGAACGCCTTTCAATTGCAATTGATCAATCGCGGCAACGGCGATTTCGACATCGTGTTTCGCTATGAAGACATCAATTGGAACGCCGGAACCGCCAGCGGCGGCAATGACGGCGGCGTTTGGAATGCAAACAACGGCGGCTCAGCAGCCCGAGCCGGCTGGAACGCCGGCGGCAACAGGTGGTACGAGGTTCAGGGCTCAGGCTCAAACGACATCCTGAACATCGACACTCAGAGCAACGTCGGCGTCAACGGCCTGTTTCAGTGGGCAGTGCGCGCCGGCACAATCAGTCAGTCTCTGCCTCAGCTCAATATCGAAGACACGTCCGGCGCCGAAGGAGGCTCTGCGATGTTCACCGTCCGCTTGTCCCGAGCGGTGGACAAAGCGGTCAGTTTCCACATCAGCACAACCGACGGCACCGCCGACAGCTCTCGCTATGTGCCGATTGCCGACAAAACCTACACCATTGCCGCAGGCCAGACCTCCATCGAAATACCGGTTTCACTTCGTTACAACATGGTCGCTGAGGGTCAACAAACCTTCTCCGCTATTATCAGCCGAGCAAACAATGCAACCATTGGTCGAGCAACGGCTGTCGCGACCGTCGACGACCAAAACAATCGTTTGGTCAGAGGTCTCGGCGGCAACGCCGACTATGGCGAAAATGTTCTAGAGCCAGGCGACGACGGATCATCCGACCGAATCGACGTCCGCTCGATCTTCGGAAATTCAGGACTAAACTTCTTCGGCCACCGCTACACATCGCTCTATGTCAACATCAACGGCAGCATCACGTTCAACTCCCCATTGAGTAGCTACACTCCGTCTGCCCTGGATAACGCCAGCTTCCCGATCATCGCCCCATTCTGGGCCGATGTCGACACCAGAGGCGAAGCCGGCGGAACGAACAATAAGATATATTATGATCTTGACGCCGCCAACGGCACTTTTACGGCGACCTGGAACACCGTCGGTTTTTATGATCGCAATAACGCCCCCACCAACTCCTTCCAAGTGCAGTTGATCAATCGCAACAACGGGGACTTCGACATCGTTTACCGTTACGCAGACATCAACTGGGATTCAGGCGAAGCCAGCGGCGGCGACAGTTCCGGACTGGGCGGAACCGCAGCAAGAGCAGGATACGCCGTCGGCGATGGCTCTCACGTCATCGAGCTTACCGGCTCCGGCGACGAAAGCAGCATGCTGGCGTTGGAAGACTCGACCGGAAACACGGGCGCAACCGGCGTCTACATGTACGCCGTGCGCAACAGCGCAGAAGCGCCCGTCATTTCCATTGCCGATGCAGAGGCCTACGAAGGCGGCGGCCCGCTTATGTATCGCGTCAGCTTGTCGCACACGTTTGCATCCGCAGTGACCTTCCGACTCTCGACCGAAACCTGGACGGCCACGGCAGGCTCCGATTTCACCCCCGCCCCTTCAACCAGCACTTACACCATCGCCGCAGGCAGCAGTTACATTGACGTTCCCGTCCGCGTCACACTCGACTCGCTCACAGAGGGCAACGAGTACATTTACACCAGACTCGTCGGCGTAAACGGAGCCGCCATAGGAGATTCTACCGCGACCGGAACTATTTATGACAGCACTCGCGTCGGAGCGGTCAGCAACGTCGCTCGTGGCGCCGACAATAGTGATCGCCTCATCGCCTCTCGCGGAGCAACTCTAACCGGAAACGGAGGCGTTGACTTCTTCTACTTTAGCGCGAACAACACTTTTGGAGCCGATATTGCGGACTTCACCAGTGGAACAGACAAAATCGCGTTACTGTCCAGTAGTTTTAACTTTCCACGCCAACCTCTCGGCGCACTCAACTCGTCATTATTCACTTGCAACACAACCGGAACAGCGGACAACGCGACAACGCGCCTGATATACAACAATAATAACCACACTCTTTATTACGACGCAGATGGTTCTGCGAGAGCCTCGTCACCTGTGGCGGTGGCGCGTTTCACCAACAACGCCGCCATTGCCGCCAGCGACATAATCTTGGTGAGTTAACAAAAAAGGGGCCAGGAACTGTGTTCTCAGTCCCTGGACCCTTTTTAATTAGGTATTTCAGTGAACCTTGAGGAAAACCAAAGAATGTCAGACGAAATTTTCGCAGACGGTTTTGTTGAACTCTCCGTCACCGGCCAAGTGGTCCGAATGGACCTTTTCAGCTTGTCGGCCACAGAAAAAGACGCCAGCGGCTCACCGAAACTGGCGTTCCGTCAGCGCGTCATTATGCCCATCGAGGGGTTCGCCCGCTCATTCGGAATGATGGAAGGCGTAATGCGCCGCCTGATCCAAGATGGCGTCGTCACCGTTAATCCCGACCGTCCAGGAGCCCCCGGCGAGAAAACAAACGAAAAAGTTACTGCGGCCGTCTCTCCGCGAAACAGCGGCAAAAACTAAACGCCAAACGGCGCGCAGCAAACATAAATCAATAACTACCCATGGACACCCGCCCTCCAATCGGCAGCAAAGCCCAAGAATCCGCTCTGATCGCCCTGACGATGGTGGCTGGCCATTACGGCGTCATAACCTCTCCGCAAGCACTGAACCACGCATTGGCTCTGAGCGGAGAGGAACCCGCAATATCGGTGTTATTAGCTGCGGCTCGTCACATCGGACTAAAAACACAACACATCAAGACAACACTCGACCAGCTTGTCGCTCTGCAAGGAGTGTTCCCTGTGTTGGCCTCGCGCCAAAACGGCGCGTTCGTCATCATCGCCGGAATACACGGACAAAACGGAAAAGCGACAGCGATCGCTGTCGTCGATCCGTTGGATTCTCATCCCGAAATTCGGTTGGAGCCCCTATTAGAGTTCTCTGAATACTTTTCTGGCGCAGTGGTCTTTGTTAAACGCCGTTATGCTTTATCCGATCCCAACCAGCCATTCGGTTTACGCTGGTTCATCCCCGAGGTGTTGCGCCAACGTAAAGAATTCCGCGACGTCGCCGTTGCAGCTTTAATGCTGCACCTCATCGGGCTGATCACACCCCTTTTTATGCAATTAGTCATAGACAAAGTACTGGTTCACCGCACCACCACCACACTCTATGTGCTGGCGATCGGCACAGTAATCGTCATGCTGTTCGAAGCAATGTTTTCGTACCTTCGGCAATACTTGTTGCTGTGGGCCACCAACAAAATCGACATCCGCCTCACTACCCGCACCTTTAATCACCTCGTGGCGCTGCCTCTGCACTTTTTTGAAACATTGTCTGCCGGCGTCACGGTGCGCCACATGCAGCAAGCAGAAAAAATCCGACAATTCCTAACCGGACGAATGTTTCTAACGGCCTTAGACACAACCGCTCTGGTTGTGTTTATCCCTGTCCTCACCTTCTACAGCGGCGCGCTGACGGCAATCGTTCTTTTGTTCACCGGACTGATTGCATGCGTAGTGTTTGCTCTGATCGGACCATTCCGCGCCAAATTACAACGCTTGTACACAGCGGAAGCAGAACGTCAAGCCATGCTCGTTGAAATCATCACCGGCATGCGCACAGTCAAAACACTGGCGTTGGAGCCAAGTCAACAACGCAAATGGAGCAATAAAGCAGCAGCCGTCGTTGACACCAGCGCCCAAGTCGGACGAATTGGCATTACCGCCAACGTCACCACCAACCTGCTGGAAAAGCTGATGTCGGTGGCGGTTATCGTAATCGGCGCACAACTGGTTTTCGATCAAGGAATTTCCGTCGGAGCGCTTATCGCCTTCCAAATGTTGTCGGGTCGAGTTATTTCGCCACTGGTTCAGCTTGTGTCTCTGATTCAAGACTATCAAGAAACCGCACTTTCCATTCGTATGCTCGGCCACATCATGAACCACGAACCCGAGCGCGCCAAATCCGGCGGCATGCGTCCCATTTTCGAAGGGCGAATTGAATTGGAAGGTGTAAGCTTTCGTTACTCGCCGGATCGCGCGCCGGCGCTGGAGCGCATCACCCTTCAGATCGCACCTGACTCGGTGGTGGGAATCGTCGGCCGCTCCGGCTCGGGAAAGAGCACGCTGACCAAACTTATTCATAACCTCTACCCCCCCCAAGAAGGCGTGATTCGTCTGGATGGAATAGACATTCGCGAAATCGACCTGGCCCATCTCCGCCGCAGCATCGGAGTGGTGCTGCAAGAAAGTTTCTTGTTTCGTGGCAGCGTGCGCGAAAACATCGCCGTAACAAAACCCGACGCCGCCATCGCGGAAATCGTCGCCGCCGCCCACGTCGCCGGCGCAGATGAGTTCATAGAGCGCTTGCCGCAAGGCTATGACACTCTTTTGGAGGAAAACGCGGCAAATCTTTCCGGAGGACAACGTCAACGCCTCGCAATTGCCCGCGCAATCCTTCCACAACCCCGCTTCCTGATTCTCGACGAGGCCACCAGCTCGCTCGACCCAGAGAGCGAAGCAATTTTTATGAACAACTTGGCTAAAATCGCCGCAAACCGCACACTGATTATCGTGTCACACCGATTATCAACACTCGTGGCCAGTGACGCCATTCTGGTTATGGAACGCGGAGAAATTGTTGATGTCGGTTCTCATCGACAGCTCCTTCAGCGCTGTGAAATTTATAAACACCTCTGGTCTCAACAAAATCGCCACTCGCACGAAGACGCGTAGATTTTAAATCAATCACATATCAGACGGACGCAAGGACTATGCTCCTAAATGCCATGGGTCAGTCACTCCGCTCGTTGGCGTCGCGTTGTCTCTTCATGCGTCGCGCTCCAAAAGACGACGTCACAAACGCCGCTCTCAATTTCCTGACCGACGCCGACGAAATCGAACAGCGCCCATTGCCGCCTTCGATGCGCTCTACGCTCTATCTCGTTGTAGGACTGATGATTACGGCATTGCTGTGGGCCAGCCTGTCGTCAATCGATCGCGTGGTGGTCGCCCGAGGCAAACTCATGACCACCGCCGACACCATTGTCGTGCAACCTCTGGAAACAGCGGTGGTGCGCAGCCTGGACGTAAAAATAGGGCAAATCGTCACAAAAGGCTCCCGTCTTGCATCTCTGGACCCCACCTTTGCAACCGCAGAGATATCCGTCAACCGAGCGCGAATGCAAGGGGCTCAGGCTCAATTCCGCCGCGTTGAGGCGGAATTGGCGGGCGCCGAGCCTATTCTGAAAGGAAACCTTCCCGAAGAAGAACACCAAATCAGACTATTTAAAGAACGTCGCCAAGCGTTCATTGCTCGAATGAAGCAATACGAAGAAACCTTGTCACGAATGTCCGCTCTGATCTACAGCAATGTCAGTGAACAAAAGATACTTGAAAAGCGGCTGACATCACTAATCGACATTGAGCGCTCATATGAAGAGCTATTTCAGCGGAAAGCAGGCTCGCGCCTTAAGTTTATCGAAAGCCGGGAACAACGCTTGTCTGTCGAACGCGACTTCAACAACGCCGTCAATCACGCTACGGAGCTTGAAAAAGAACGCGCCGTAGTAATATCGGAACGAGATTCATTCCAAACGCAGTGGAGACAAGAAGCCGCGCAAGAACTCGTAACCGCTCACCGCGAGATGAAGGCGGCGCAAGAGTTGCTGACTAAAGCCGAACGCAAAAAAGAGTTGATTGATTTGGTGACTCCAGCCGACGCCGTCGTATTGGAGATCGCCAAACGCTCTCTCGGCTCTGTCGTCAAAGAGGCGGAGCCGTTTTTTACTTTAGTCCCTCTTGATGCTCCGCTTGAAGCCGAAGCCCGCATCGAATCGCGAGACATCGGCTTTGTGCGCTCCGGCGACATGGCCCGAATCAAACTCGACGCCTTTCCTTATCAGAAACATGGCGCTCTTGACGCCGTGGTGCGGATGATATCCGAAGACGCCTTCAACCGAGATTCGAAGGAATCCACAGCAAGTGATTATGGAGGAGAGTCGTATTATCTTACAAGATTCAATTTTAAATCAACGACTCTGAGCAACGTGCCGACATCGACCAAACTCATGCCCGGCATGACGCTGACAGCCGAAATCGTAGTCGGAAAAAGATCGGTGATTTCATATTTTATTTATCCACTTATACGAGCCTTGGATGAGAGCATCCGCGAACCGTAAAAATTAGAGGGGTCCAGGGACTGTGTTCCTGGTCGCCGGGGATCATAAGGGGGGAGCGAAAGCCCCCCTTATTTGCCGTAAGGCAAAATCCGCGCAAGCTGCAAGACATTCGCCTTGCGGCGATAAGGGGGGCTTTCGCTCCCCCCTTATGATCCCCGGCGACCAGGAACACAGTCCCTGGACCCCTCTAATTTTTATTAAGAAAGCCGCTCAAACTCAATTGCAGGACAACGATTCATAATAACCCGAACCCCCATCGCCTCAGCCCGTGCGGCGACAACATCATTCCGCACGCCCAACTGCATCCAAACAACGGGAACATTCAACGCAATTGCTTGGTCGACAATCGGCCCAACAGCCTCAGATTTACGAAATATATCCACCATATCAATCTTCTCGGGAATCTCTCCAATCTCCGCAAAGACCTTTTCTCCGAGAATTTCTTGCCCCACAATCTGTGGATTGACAGGATAAACCCGACGCCCCCGCGCCTGAAGAAACTTCATCACGCCATAGCTGGGACGAACTACATTAGAACTCGCGCCGACCATAGCAATGACGCGCGCGTTTTCTAAAATCGCGCGCACATGATCGTCCGAATAAAAATCGTGAGAATTTGACATCATCAAGCAATCTCGATGCTAGAAACAATGAGACTCAATATAACGCCGAAAACAAAAGGAGCCAAAGACAAAAAGCCTTTTCCCTTTCTCCCTTATTCGCCCAAGGGATGAACACCCGACAAAACATCTACTGACCGCGCCAAGTCGGAACACGCTTACTCAAAAATGCGTCAATCCCTTCAGCACAATCTTTCGTCATCATATTGCGGACCATTACCTTTCCCGCATATTCATAAGACGCCGCCAAATCCATCTCTGCCTGACGATAAAACGCCTCTTTGCCAATCGCCACCGTCATCGATGATTTCGAGGCAATCTTCTCCGCCATCGCCAGAACCGCAGCATCCAATTCCGCTTCGGGAACCACCCGATTCACCAAGCCGATTCGCAACGCCTCCGTCGCATCGATCAAATCTCCTAACAACAACATTTCCATTGCCGCCTTGCGTCCCACCGCTCGCGTCAAAGCCACCATCGGAGTCGAACAAAACAACCCGATATTCACGCCCGGCGTCGCAAAACAACTATTATGAGCAGCAATCGCCAAATCACAGGTTGCCGCCAACTGACATCCCGCAGCCGTCGCCACGCCATGAACACGCGCAATCACAGGTTGCCGTAAAGAGACAATCGTCTGCATCAATCGTGAGCAACGCTCGAAAACCTCAGCGTAGGCCTCTGGCCCCTTCAACGATTGCATTTCCCGCAAATCATGGCCGGCGCAGAACGCAGGCCCAGCCCCTGCAAGCACAACAACGCGAACAGAAGAATCAATTGAGACGGCGTCCAAAGTCGTCTGCAATACGTCCATCAAAGCCATAGACAAAGCATTGCGAGCTTTCGGACGACAAAGAGTGATCGTGGCGATTCCGAATCGATCCACCCGTTGCACAAGATCAGAATCCACGCGCTTCCTCCCAGATGATTATTTTTTAGTATTATAAAAAATGATCGATATCTTACCGTTTTATAGCGCCCTCAAATCTTCTCTTTGAATATATTGAGAAAATTCTATCGCTGAAGCAGAGATTTCTTGATCGGTCATCGTGCGCGCACGATGCAACACAAAAGGCGGCAAGTAATCTGCACGCACCAAGTTCGCAATCTGACGAAACGGAGCCAACAACTCATTAATGGTGTAGTTATGATAACCGCCGCGAACATAGGACTCCGCCGGCCCCCCTGTAGAAAGAGCAATCAGCAATTGCTTTCCCTTCAAAGCATCTCCCCCGGGACCATACGCCCAGCGATAGGTTAGAACATCATCAAGCCACTTTTTCATCAAAGGTGGGCAACCATAAAGAAAAAAAGGAAACTGCAAAACAATTCTCTGGTAATTTTGAATGTAGTTTTGCTCAACTGAGACATTTATCTTCCAGCCGGAATAATAATGGTACAAAGGATTCACTAAAATATTGTTCTTTCCCTCAAGGGCCTTAATCCACGCGCCGTGAATTCGTGATTCATCCAGCTTCGGATGCGCCATCACCACCAGAATCTGCATATGGCCCTCCATAAAAGCACGCCATTAAGCGCATAAAGATAAATTCATTCAAACCACCAACCAACGCCAAGAATCACCGGACGCGCAACCAAAAAACGCCTTCCGCGATTGCGAAGCTATGGAAACATCCTATAATAGTTTCGGAAACATTTCCAAACCTATTCCCCACCGGGGGGACCTTTGATGACGACTCCGCTACAACAGATCGCCGTTCCCAAAGGCGCCCGCATTTTCCAAAAAGGAGACAGCCCAGACTACGCCTACATTATCGACCTGGGAGAAGTGCGGATCATGGATGATTCGCCAAGTATCCCGCGTTTGTTGGCGATTCTTGGAGAAGGCGATATTTTCGGCGAAATGGCGATTATTGATGATCAACTGCGATCCGCCTCCGCCATTGCCGAAAAGGATTGCGTTCTGTCCGTAATTAGTCGAGACACGATCCATGACCGCCTAGAGCGCTGCGACGCCGCGATTGTCCACATGATGAAAGTCATGACCACGCGCTTACGCAACGCCGGAAATGTCGCCGAACCACCTTTACCGCACAAAAAGATTCTACACGGCGCCCTTCTGACGGAATTACGCGTAGATCAAGCCATTCGCTCAGCCATATTAGGGCGGGAGTTCGTTCCGTTTTTCCAACCGATTGTGTCCTTGTCCGATTACAGCGTGGTTGGATACGAAGCTCTGGCGCGTTGGCGCTCGACCGATGGAGCCTATACGTCTCCAGCGGACTTTGTTCCGGTGGCGGAAAGAAGTCAAGCCATTCGTGGAATAGATTTATGCATTCTCGATAATGCATGTCGCACCATTGCCGAACTCATCCGTCGTCGAGAGAAGAAAAAACAACCTCCGATTTATGTGGCCGTTAATTTTTCTGGAATGCACTTTTCTGACCTCCACTCGGTGAAGGCTGTTGAAGCGGCGTTGAGCGACCATGATCTACACCCATCTCATCTATGCATCGAAGTTACAGAAAACGTGTTTATTCTACAGCAACCAAAGGTCATGGATGTCTTAAACCACTTTAAAGACATTGGCGTTCTCATTTCCATAGATGATTTTGGATCTGGATATTCTAATCTTGGTTATCTCCAACATTTGCCAATAAACACTTTGAAAATTGATAGGAGCTTTGTTGCGGATCGAGAAAGTGATGGCCGCATTACTCGTATTGCAGGCGCTATTGCTGGTTTGGCGCACTCGATGGATATGAAAGTCATCGCTGAAGGAATTGAAACGCTTTCTCAGGCGCGCGTTATGGCGGCTTTAGGGTGTGACTGCGGCCAGGGATATTACTTCGGAAAACCTCAGAGCGAAGAAACGCTTTTAGCTGATTTCCAGGAGTAGCCTCCGATAAGTCGAAATTCAATAAATCGAAAACGGCAAATAACGAGTATTAATCTCTTCATAGGTTCCATTGGCGATGATTCGCGCAATAGCGCGATTAAACCGTTCGCGCAAGGCAACATCCTCTTTGCGCAAAGCCACGCCAACCTCATCCGTCCAAGCCCGAATCGCAGCGCCATGAAATACACAGCAAGCTCCCTGAGGCGTTCTTAAGAAATTCCATAAATTAATGCTCTCCGCCAAAATAGCGTCCACACGCCCATCGATGAGAGCCTGATTCGTTTCCGGTTGACCATCGAACAAGACGACGGTTGAAATTCCGGAATAAACATTACGCAAATAATCGGCAAAAACCGTCTTGTCCTGACTTCCAACTCTCCGCCCACGCAGACTATCCGGAGCCTCTCCAAACACGCCGCTATCTTTTCGAACAACAAAACGCACCGACGTGACGTAGTAATGCTCGGAGAAAGAAATTCTCTTTTTACGCTCTTCAGTGATCGACATACTGGAGACAATAGCGTCGATCTTCCGATCAACCAATGCATCGATGATATTATCCCACGGCACGATCACGAACCGACACTCTGCGCCCACGGCGGCGCACATGGCCTGAGCCAAATCGATTTCGAACCCTTTCAACACTCCGCTAGGGTCAGGAGCATAAAACGGCGGATAGACCGAACCATCATTTCCGAGTCGCAAAACCTCGCTCGCATCAGCCCGCTCCAACACCAAAACACCGATAAATGAAACTCCGATTACAGCCCAGCAGATCGCCAGCCACAACGGCGCCAATCTTCTGAACACGCACTTGATTGTATCGAACAGAGATACTTTACACATCACTTTGCATAACCAGAAATATCTTTAAGTAAAGCATCCAAACCAAGCCGACGACGACGACGCAACCGTTCGGCGCGTAAGATCGCGCACAACCCCGCAAAACTTTCTTCAAAATCGCGATTCACAATTACATAATCATATTCCGTCCAATGACTGCTTTCATCGGCAGCCTTAGCCATTCGACGAGCGATCACCTCCGGCGCATCCTGTCCGCGATTACATAACCTCCGCTCCAATTCGACCCCGGACGGCGGCAAAATAAACACTCCAACACGATCATCCGGCGCCGTCTCTCCGATCTGCTTATGCCCTTGCCAATCTATATCGAACAACACATCTCGCCCCGCAGCCAAAGCCTCCTCCACCGGAGCGCGCGGCGTGCCATAACCATTTCCGAACACTTCGGCGCATTCCAAGAATTCACCATTGGCCACCATACGATCAAAGACCGCACGTTCAACAAAAAAGTAATCCCGCCCATGGACCTCGGCTGGACGAGGCGCGCGCGTGGTCACAGATATAGAGAGCGTCAAATCAGGCTCACCAGCCAAAAGTCGCCGCGACAACGTGGTTTTCCCTGCGCCGGACGGAGACGATAACACCAATAGAACACCGCGACGCTGCTCATCGGGCCACGCTTGGGTCACCATATCGAGCCTCATTTAGATAAAATTCATCAAAAGGATTGTAAACGAGGTTCTCACCACCTCGTTATTCAATATTCTGAACCTGCTCCCGAAGCTGCTCGATGCAAACTTTTAAGGCCAACCCAATCCGCGATAATTCCGGATCAGACGATTTGGCGCACAAAGTGTTGGATTCTCGATTATATTCCTGACACAAGAAATCAAGCCTACGCCCAATCACTCCGCCCTCGGCGAGAATATCGCGCGCCGCCGCCCCATGCGCCCTCAAACGATCCAATTCTTCCCGCACGTCGCCGCGCGACACCAGAAAAGCAACCTCCTGCGCCAAACGATCCTCCGAGACGCCGGTCTGCGACTCGAGCAATATCGCCATTTGCGCCCGCAACCGCTCACGCAGAGCCTCCGGCTGAACGGCAGCCAAACGAGAGGCGTCATCGGTCAAATTTTCGATCTCACACACTCGCGCACGCACGACCTCCAACAAACGCGCGCCCTCAGCGTCACGCACGACCACCAGACGATCCAAAGCCACACGCACGCCGCTCAGCAAAGCCTCTTCGACGCGCGCCCGATCCGGAGCCTCGGCGTCATCAATTACACTAATCACTCCCGGCGCCGTCAACAACGCTTCCAAACGCGGCGGCGTCGTTACGCCTTCCACTTCACGCACCAAAGCCAAAAGCTGGTCCAACAGAGGCCGATTGATTCGCGCTTGCGGCAAAGTCGCCGCCGCTCGATTTAAAGTGACGGTCAAAGACACCGAGCCACGTCGCAAGCGTCGCCCTAGCTCCGCACGCACGGGCACTTCCAGCGACTCGAAGCCGGAAGGAAAACGGGTGCGAATCTCCAAAGAACGTCCATTGACGCTTTTAAGTTCGCACAACCAATTCATACCCTCCACCGTTCCATCGGCGCGAGCAAAACCGGTCATGCTGGTCACAGGGGTAGAAGGAGACAAAACAGCCTCTCAAGGATAAAATGATAAAGGGACTATAACCATAAGCATTAGAATAAACAACTCAAAGAAACACAGCATTCAATATAATTCTCACAAAAAAACACCGGGATACATTATGAAAAACCCTCAAACGATCCTCATCACCGGAGCCTCTAGCGGAATCGGCGAAGCCTTGGCGGAGACCTACGCTACGCCGGGACGCATCCTCACTCTCACGGGCCGCAATTCAGAGCGGCTACATCGCGTCGCTGAAAAGTGCCGCCAAAGGGGCGCGGAAACGCATGCCGAAATTCTCGACGCACAGAACGCCGAAGCTATGGCGCATCGCCTTTTAACGATCGATTCTAAAAATCCGATTGATTTGGCGATCGCCAACGCCGGAATCTCATCCGGAACAGGAAACGGCGGAGAGTCTGTCGAACAAGTGCGTGAACTCTTCAAAACCAACGTCGACGGCGTAATCAACACGATTTACCCACTGTTGCCGAAGATGCGACAACGCCGACGCGGCCAAATCGCTATTGTCAGCTCGCTTGCAGGGTTTCGGGGATTTGCGGGCGCGCCCGCCTATTGCGCCGGAAAAGCCGCAGTCCGGGTGTTGGGAGAAGCTCTGCGCGCCGAGTTGGCGTCGGAAGGCGTCGAAGTCACGGTAATTTGTCCGGGATTTGTCCGCAGCCGCATTACCGACGCCAACACGTTCCCCATGCCGTTTTTCATGGAAGCGCTTCCGGCTGCGCGCATCATCCAACGCCGCCTAGAGCGCAACCCGTCACGGATCGCGTTTCCGTGGCCGATGGCGTTTGGGGTATGGCTTTTGGCGGCTCTTCCAGCAAGCGTAGCGGATATCATTGCAAGCCGAGCTCCCCGCAAACACGCTCAATAACCCGAAACAGCAGACGCCACATCCGCTTTGCCCCTCCCTGCCCTCGCGAATCGGTAAAAGAGGGAGGAGCCGCAGCGGACAAAACAAATAAAAAGATTACGCCTTGCTGTAGCCCCACACCGAAGCAGGCGGGAAGTTCTGGGGCGTCCAACCCAAACGTTTTCCCTTCAAACCCAGCTTACGCATGGCCAAAGGCGACGTGGCGCAATAGGTGTAAAGCAAGAAACGACCACCGGGCTGCAACACACGGAAAATAGCCTCGATAATTTCTTTTTGCAGCTCGATCGGCAACATGACCATAGGAATGCCGACGATGATTGTTCCCACTTTCCCAACCCACTCCTTGCCGATCAGCTCATCGACATGGCGGCAATCGCCGTGGATAACTTTGGCGTCGGGGTAAGTCAGATGAAGGAATTTCGCCAATTCGGGGTCAATTTCAATGGTGTAGACTCGATCGGCCGGAATCCCCGCCTCCAGAACCGCTTTGGTGATGGCGCCGGTGCCGCCCCCAAACTCCACCACGATCTGATCAGGACCGCAAATCAAATTCTTCGACACCAATCGCCGCAGACCGATCGATGAAGGAACGATCGATCCCATCGTCAGTGGATCCGCCAACCAACGCTTGAAAAACACCCACGCCGCTGGTGGCGCTTTGCGGGACTTCCCTTTATCAGCCGTAGCAACTTCCGTCTGTGACATGTGCGACCCTTCGCCGGTATGTGTGAACCAGAGGCTAAAAGGCAGGCGAGTCAAATGAATAAGCATACAACCGCGCCACCGCTCTCGACGACCTCAACAGCCGCCGAACAGCCGACATAAAAATACGCATATTATGCGAACTCAATTTGAATGATGTTTCTCTCGCCGCAAACCCTCGGCATGGTGCAGTTCCCGTCCATGTATCAAATTTTTGTCGCTCCGGACAACCGAGAAACGACGATTCGCTTACAGATTATCACCTTCGCGCCATAGCTCTCGCCTACCCAATTCATCCAGGCGCACAAAAAGTCCCGGCTTGCGCACAGAGTCTGGTAGGTGATATCAATTCAAAGCCCGTATGATGTTTGAAGTCGTCTCCAAAGAAAATTTTTTCGGCGTTTTCGCCGCAACAAGAGTTCGATTTCATTTTTTTCCGTTCTCAACCTTAACTTCAGCATTGCGCTCCGCCATCACACCTAAGGTGAATTCTGATGCAGCCGATTCCGGCGCGTTTCCTTACCGACTTTCAAGGGACCAATCCTCAAGAAAAAAAACCGTTTTTTGGAGATTCTTCGTCGATTTCCCGTCAATGGAGCGATCACACTCGCGTCGCCGTCGTCAACGGCGACGTTTTGGAAACGCTGCCGAGCCTCCCCGATGGATTCGCGCGCCTCATCATCAGCTCGCCCCCGTACAACATCGGCAAATCCTACGAAAAAAAACAAGACCTCGACGCCTACATCGACTGGCAAACGACCGTGATTTCTCAAATAGTTCGCGTTCTTGCTCCGTCTGGAAGCTTGTGCTGGCAAGTCGGAAACTATGTCAATAATGGAGAAATATTTCCTTTAGATGTTTACCTCTATCCCATCTTCAAAAAGTTCGGGCTCAGTCTGCGAAACCGCATTATTTGGCACTTTAATCATGGGCTTCACGCCAAAAAGCGTTTCTCCGGACGTTATGAAACTCTTCTTTGGTTCACCTCCGGAAACGATTATCTTTTTCATCTCGATCCCGTGCGAGTTCCCGCCAAATATCCCGGAAAGACTCATTACAAAGGCAAGAAACGCGGGCAACCGAGTGGAAACCCGTTAGGAAAAAATCCTTCCGATTTCTGGTCTTTTCTGAAGACGGAGTGGGACGACGCCGTTTGGGATATTCCAAACGTCAAATCCAACCACCCCGAAAAAACCGAACATCCTTGTCAGTTTCCAATCGAACTGGTCGAACGCTGCATTCTTGCCCTCACCAATCCTGATGATTGGGTGCTGGATCCCTTTTGCGGCGCTGGATCCACTCACGTCGCCGCATTGAAACACCATAGGAAAGCGATCGGAATTGAGCAGAATCCCACCTATTGCGCCATTGCCGAACAGCGCATTCAAAAATTTTATGCTGGGGAATTAAAAATCCGCCCTCTTGGCAAACCGATTCACACACCCTCGGAGCGAGAAAAAACCGCTCAACGCCCGGGAGGATGGACGTCTGAATAAAATTGAAAGGGTCCAGGAACACAATCCCCAGACCCATCTCGCTTATTAAGTTTTCGTTTTCATCGCTCGATCATCAACGAAGCCAGAACCTCTTCATCGTTAAGGCCGTTAAGCCCGTTAAGCCCCTCCGCCTTGCTCGCTTCAGATGTTTTTCCCGTCTTGGCCGTAGATGCACGCTTACGCGGCCCCGCCTTCTTCGGCGGCTCTTCCACCACAACAGCCGGAGCAGGAACCGCCTCCCCCTCCTCCACCGCTTTTTTCCGAGTCGCTTTCTTTCCGCTCGTCGTTTTCTTTTCGGAAACAACCGACGTTTTCTCTTCCGCCGCCGCTTTTTTACCGCCTCGCTTGGTTCCCGTCCCTCCGTTTTCAGCGGCCTTAGCAGCCTTAGCGGCCAACAGTTCGACGGCGCGCTCCACCGTCAATTCATCCGGCTCCTCGCTTCTGGGCAAAGAAGCCATCAAAGCCCCGCATTTCACATAAGGGCCGAACCGACCACTATTGAGCGTGATCGGTTTCCCCGACTCCGGATGATTGCCCAAAGCCCTCCCTGCGGCAACGGCGGCGCGGGCCGGAGCGTCCGCCAACAGCGCTACGGCGCGATTAATGCCGATTGAAAGAATATCCTCATCCGGCGGCAATTTCCGATAAGCGGCGCCATGCTTCAGATAGGGCCCAAAACGCCCCAATCCAGTCGAGATCATTTCCCCGGTTTCAGGATGCGCTCCAATCTCGCGCGGCAAAGCCAACAGACGCAAGGCGATACTCAAATCAACGCTATTCGGAGCATAGCCTTTAGGCAAAGAGACCCGTTTCGGCTTCGCCTCTTCTTCAGCCGCCTTTTGAGCCTTCGTCTTGCGAGGCTTTTTTACCTTTCCAGGAACGACGGCGTCGGGAGACGAAGCAGCCGGAGCGGCGGAAGCAACCGGAGCGGCAGGCGCCGGTTGCTCCGGCGGCCCAAGCTGAACATAGGCGCCATAAGGTCCACGCCGCACCGTAACCGGCAAACCGGTTTCCGGGTCATATCCCAAATGACGAGGCCCTTCCGCCAAACCGTCGCCTATCTCCTCGACATTGTTGGAAACAGTCAGAGGACGAGTGTAACGACACTCCGGATAGCCGGAGCAACCGATAAACGCTCCGTTGCGGCTAAGCCGCAATCCGAGTCGCCCACGCCCACACCCAGGACATTGGCGAGGATCAGGACCAAGAACAGGTTGTGCGCCCTCGCCATCGCCCGGCCCATCGCCCGGCTGAGGAACCGGCGTCGGGAAGAAATGCGGTCCCAACACCTCATCAAGCGTATCGATCACCTGAGTGATCGTCAAATCTTTGGCCCCATGAATAGCCGCTGAAAAAGCGCTCCAAAAATCGCGCATTACGACTTTCCAGTCGACTCGACCGCCGGAAATCTCGTCGAGACGATTTTCCAAATCAGCGGTGAAACTGTACTCGACATAACGCTGAAAGAACGCCACCATGAAAGCGGACACCAACCGCCCACGGTCTTCGGGAACGAATCGCTTTTTATCCAGGCGCACATATTCCCGGTCTTGCAAGACCTGCATGATGCTGGCGTAGGTGGAAGGCCGACCAATGCCCAACTCCTCCAACCGCTTAACCAAGCTGGCCTCGGTGTAGCGCGGCGGCGGCTGCGTGTGATGTTGCTCCGGCTTAATCTCTCCGCGCGTTACCCCCTCGCCCGCTTTCATCTGCGGCAAACGAGTTTCGCGTTCATCGTCGTCGCCGACGTCGTCGCGACCTTCTTGGTAGACACGCAAGAATCCGTCGAACACCACAATCGAGCCGACGGCGCGCAAAGTCGCCTCATTCCGCGTTGATTTAATATCGACCGTCACTTGATCCAGAACCGCGCTGGCCATTTGGCAAGCAACGGTGCGTTTCCAGATCATTTCATAGAGCCGCGCCTCATCCCGCTCCAAGAAACGGATGACGTCTTCGGGACGACGGTTGAGATCGGTGGGGCGAATTGCTTCGTGGGCTTCCTGAGCATTTTTGGCGGTGGTTTTATAGACGCGCGGCTGATCCGGAACATAACGATCGCCATAAGAGGAACCGATCAATTTGCGCGCGGACTCAACCGCCTCTTGCGAAAGTTGCACGCCATCGGTTCTCATATAGGTGATCAGACCAACGGTCTCGCCGCCGACATCGACGCCTTCATACAATTTCTGCGCAATGCGCATCGTGCGGGTCGCGCCCAAACCCAACTTGCGCGAAGCTTCCTGTTGCAGTGTCGACGTGGTGAACGGCGGATAAGGATTGCGTCGGACTTGCTTGCGCTCGACCGTTCCCACAGAGAACGACAAGGGCCGCAAACGCTCGACCGCCTCCATCGCCGCCGCTTGATTGCCGAACGCGAACTTGTCCAGCTTTTTGCCGTCAAGATGAGTCAGCCGCGCCCAAAACCCCGCGCCCTCGACGGTTTGAAATCCGACGTCAATGGTCCAGTATTCTTGCGACTTAAAAACTTCAATTTCGGATTCGCGCTCACAAACCAAGCGCAACGCCACCGATTGCACTCGTCCCGCCGAACGCGCGCCGGGAAGCTTCCGCCACAGCACCGGAGAGACATTAAATCCATAAAGATAATCCAAAGCGCGCCGCGCCAGATACGCCTCAACCAGCTCGCGATCAACGTCGCGCGGTTCACGCATCGCGGCCTGAATGGCGTTTTTGGTGATCTCATGAAAGGTGACGCGCTGCACTTCAACCTTGTTCAGAAGCTTGCGCTCACGCAGCACCTCTTGAACATGCCAAGCGATCGCCTCTCCTTCGCGATCCGGGTCCGTCGCCAGAAAGACGCGGTGCGCGTTTTTCACCGCATAAGCGATCTCATCCACATGTTTTTTGGATCGATCGCTCAGCTCCCAATCCATCTCGAAGTCGGACTCCGGACGCACCGACCCGTCTTTCGGCGGAAGATCGCGCACATGGCCGAAACTGGCCAGGACCGTGTAGTCCGAACCGAGATATTTATTGATGGTCTTCGCCTTGGCCGGCGACTCGACGATTACGACGTTGCTGCCCGGCAAGAGACAACCCTCCGCTGGCGTCAGGGAAACGGTTGACGAATGGAAAAGTCGCCAAGCCCATAAAGCCGGATGAAGCAATCACACGCTATGACGGTTTCGACCCCCCTACATCATAAGGACTTCGAAAACACCGCGACATCCCGGTCTCTCAGAGCAAACTGATCTGATTCCCCGGATGACGCTGCACTCGTCCAGCCAACTCCAATTCCAACACCACGGTCAAGACAACCGGGGCAGACAATTGGCACTCCCGCACCAGTTCGTCAATCGGAACCGGCGCCGGTGAGAGATTTTCTGCAATAAGAGCACGGGCTTGCACCAATTCTTGCTCCGAAGGCCCCTCACGCGGCGCCGTTCCCCGCGCCAACGACGGTGATTCGCCCAACGGACGTTGGTGACGACTGGAAAACTCCCGAATCACGTCTTGAGCAGATTCAACCAAAGCCGCACCTTCGCGAATCAAATTATTGCAACCTTGTGAACGGGGATCCATCGGAGAACCAGGCACCGCGAAAACCTCTCTTCCTTGCTCCAAAGCGACGCGAGCGGTAATCAAAGAGCCGGAGCGCGGCGCGGCTTCCACCACCACCACTCCCAGCGACAGCCCGGAGATCAGCCGATTACGCCGAGGGAAATTTCGCGCGTGCGGCTGCGCCCCCAACGGCGTCTCAGAGACAACCACGCCCTGTTCAACCAATCTCTGATAGAGTGGTTGATTTTCCTCGGGATAGACGACATCGACGCCGCACCCCAAAACGGCGGCGGTTCCGACAGCCAACGCGCCTTCGTGAACGGCGGCGTCAATTCCGCGCGCCATGCCGGAAATCACCACATACCCCGCCGCGCCCAGGTCTTGCGCCAAGCGCGTCGCAAATCTTTTGCCGTTAAGCGAGGCGTTGCGCGCTCCAACCATCGCCACCGCCGGACGCAACAACAGATGCGCATGCCCCCGCACAGCAATCAGCGGCGGCGGATCATCGATCATCGCCAATAGCGGCGGATAATTCGGTTCGCATGCTGCAATCAGCCGAACCCCCAACCGGGCGCATGCGGCCAACTCGCGTTCGGCGTCGGCTTTAGCGGCAGGACGTAAAGGTTTCGCGCGTCCGCCGCGTTGAGACAACCCCGGCAGCTCCTGCAAAGCGATCGATGCCGTTCCATATTTTTCCAACAGGCGGAAAAAAGTGATTGGACCGACATTTTCGGTGCGAATTAAGCGCAACCAGTCCAGTCGTTCCGAATCCGACAATGAGCGAGGCATATAAGACATGACACACCATTGTACGATACGACCATATCAGTCAAGCAAATTTATTGGTCTACGGAAATGCAAATAAAAAACTAAATGGGTCCAGGGACTGTGTCCCTGGTCGCGGGGGATCATAAGGGGGGCTCGACGCCCCCCTTATTCGCGGAGCGAATTTCCTCTGGAATTGTTGGTGAGCTTTGGGTTTTGAGTTTTGAGTTTTGGGAGAGGGAACTTGGAAACAACCAAAAATCAACAATTCCAGAGGAAGATCGCTTCGCGAATAAGGGGGGCGTCGAGCCCCCCTTATAATCCCCCGCGACCAGGGACACAGTCCCTGGACCCATTCATTTACGACGCTCCAAGATACGCCGCAATCACCATCTCATTCGCCGAAACTTCTCGCGGCCCCCCCTCCGCCAATTTACGCCCCCGATCAAGCACCAAAATATAATCGGAAATCCCCATCACCATCTTCATATCATGCTCGATCAAAACAATGGTCACACCCGAACCGGAAATCTTGCGAATCACATCATCGACTTCCGCCGTCTCAGCAGCGTTCAATCCAGCCGCCGGCTCGTCAAGCAACAACAATGTCGGCTCCAACGCCAACGCCCGCGCAATCTCCAAACGCTTAAGCGCGCCATAAGGCATCGACGCAGCATCCGCCTCCAAATAAGCCCCACATCCGACGAATTCCATAAGCTCAGCGCAACGCTCCCGACACGCGCGCTCGGCGCGCGTCAAACGCGGCAGCCGCAACAACGCCGAGGATAAGCTGTAATCCATCAACCGATGCCGCCCAACCATCACATTCTCCAGAGCCGTCATGTTGTTGAATATCTGGAGATTCTGAAAGGTGCGCGCCAAACCGCGTCCAGCCGGAGCATGCGCCGGAAGACGCTCGATCGCCTCCCCGCCCAGCAAAATACGCCCGGAACTCGGACGATAAATCCCGCTGATCAAATTCAGCAGAGTGGTCTTCCCCGCGCCGTTCGGCCCGATGATCGAGGAAATCGACCCACGCTTGACATTGAAACTCACATCGTCAATGGCGCAAACCCCGCCGAAGCTTTTGGTGAGATTCTCCACGCACAACAAAGTCATCGCCGTCTCCACGAACGCAGAGAAGCCAACGCCGTCACCAACAAACCACGCGGCATGAAGATCATAGTCCCAACCATAATCCCACCTAAGATCATGGTTTCATAATCCTCAAAAGCCGTGAGAAGCTGAGGCAGAGCCGTAAGGATTGTCGCTCCAAAAACCGCGCCAAAAGTCGAAGCCATGCCGCCAAACACCACCATCGTCACCAACTCGACGGATTTCATGAATCCGGCGCGGCTAGGCGTGATCATCCCGGCGTAATGCGCATAGAGGCTGCCGACAACCGCCGCCAGCGTCGCCGAAAGCACAAACACCATGGTTTTAACCCGAGCCGTGTCGATTCCAGCCGCCGCAGCGCCGATCTCACTGCCATGAAGAGCCCGCAACGCCCGCCCCAAAGGAGAATCGATAAGATTGCGACTCGCCGCAACAACAACAACCAACAAAATCGCCGTCACCCACCACCATTGCCGCTCGTTTTGCAGAGCAAAACCCAACACGCTGAACTCGCCGACGATCAACCCATCAGATCCCCCGGTAAGCCACGATTCCGTATTAAGGACAATTGCGATGATCATACCGACGCCCATAGTGGCCATAGCCAAGAAATGGCCCTTCAGACGCAACACCGGTCGAGCCAATATCCACGCCACCATCCCCACGGCTCCGGCGCCGACGATTAAAGCCAATAACGGCGGCCAATCAAAGCGCCCGGTGAGAACCCCTGAAGCATACGCGCCAAGCCCAAAAAACGCCGCGTGACAAAGGCTGATCTGACCCGCGTAACCGATCAGCACATTCAAGCCGACACACACCGCCGCGTTGAAGCCGACATTGATGGCGATGTCGTAAGCGTAAGCGTTAGGCAACGCCAAAGGCAACAGCGCCACCACAACGGCCAACATCAAGACGTCGGCGTGCCGCCTTATCCAGCCGCCAATTTGAGCTTTCGAAGTTTGAGCTTTAGAAAAGCTGCCGTTAGTCATACGCGCTCCGCCCGTGGGCGACCAAACAGGCCGTAAGGCATAAAGAAAAGAGTGAACAAAATGATCACAAAAGCAGTGGCTTCTTTATACGAGGAGGAGAGATAGCCCGCGCTCATGGCTTCTGCAACGCCGACAACGAGACCGCCGACAACGGCGCCAACGCCGCTGCCAAGTCCTCCTAAGACGGCGGCGGTAAAACCCTTTATGCCGAGAGAAACCCCGGCGTCGGAGGAGGTGAATGTGATGGGAGCCATAACAACGCCTCCGACTGCGCCCATAAACGCAGCAAGAGCAAAAGCGGCAAGCAATACGCCGGACACGCGCACTCCCACCAATTGAGCGGCAAATCGATTGCACGCCGTGGCGAGCATCGCTTTCCCAAACAGAGTTCGCCCGAAGAACCAACCGAGGCTAATGACCACGGCAAAGGCGGCGCCCAACACCCACAAACTTTGGGGCAGAAGAGCGGCGCCCATTAAGATAAACGGCGCATCGCCGCTAAAAGACGGCAGAGCGTGGTATCCCTTGCCCCACAACACTTGAGCAACGCCGCGCAGAAAGATCGAGGTTCCAATGGTGATAATGATCAGAGTAACAACAGAAGCGTCGCGCGCCGGCATAATTGCAAAACGAGCGACGGCGACTCCTACAAGAACAGCGCTCCCCACAGCAAGAGGAACGGCGACGGCAAGCGGAACGCCCATCCCAACCAATGACACGGCGCTCATGGCGCCGATCATGATGAACTCGCCCTGAGCGAAGTTAATCACATGGCTGGCGTTGTAGATAATGGTGAACCCGAGCCCGGCCAGAGCATAGATCGCGCCGATGGTCAGTCCGGAGAACAAGTGCTGGAGAAACGCAGACGACATGCTTTACCCTCGCCGGACGGCGACGCCCCGCCCCCGATGAAATCCGCAACCTCAAGCGATTCGTTCTTTCGATCTAATCGAGGAGAACCCAATCGCCGTGACGAATCTCGGTCATGTGGAAGGATTTCGGCGAAAGCCCCATATGATCGGTTGGAGACATGGCAAACACACCCGTAACACCGACATAATCGTGGGTTTTCTCGATTTCATCGCGAATCTTAGCCTTGTCGGCGCCGCCACCGGCGCGAGCCACCGCTTCGACGACTAGATGCAGCCCGTCATAGGCGTAACCGGCGAAGGTTGAGGCTTCGGCTTTATAGGCGTCTTCATAAGCGTTCCGAAAGGCGATCACCACTGCCTTTTGCACGTCGTTGGTCGGCAATTGCTCGGCGACGGCAAGGCTGGAGGCCGGAAGACGAATGTTCTCTCCAGCGTCGCCGACCAGCTTAACGAACTCTTTCGACGCGACGCCGTGAGACTGATAGAAAGGCATGCTCAAGCCGAGCTGACGATAGTTGCGCGTAACGACCGCCGGACCTTGGCCAAAGCCGAAATTAAACAGAGCCTGAAGCCCCGGCGCGCTGCGGATTTTGGTCAACTGCGGCGTAGTGTCCGGATCTTTGGCCGAATAGACCTCGTCGGCGACGATTTCGATGCCGAAATTCTTTGCCACGAGCAAGGCCTGCTCGCGACCGGATTTCCCAAAACCAGCGTCCTCAGAGATCAAGCCGATCTTGGCGATCCCGCGTTTTTTCATATCCTCAAAGATTTTCTCTGCGGCCAAACGATCTGTGTGCGGCGTTTTGAACACCCACTTTTTAACGGGCTCGACGATCACCACCGCTCCGGCGAGCGACACGAACGGAATCCCCGCCTTCTCCACCAAAGCCACAGCAGCCATGGTTGTCGCAGTCGTGCTGCCACCGACGATAACGTCGACCTTATCACTTTCGATCAAACGCTTCACGAAACTGGCGGCTTTATCGGCGGCTCCGGCGTCGTCATAGACAACCAGCTCGATTTTCCGCCCATTCACTCCGCCCTTGGCGTTGAGCGCAGAAACCTCGATATCCAACGCCTTTTTTTCCGGGTCGCCCAAAAACGAGGCTCCGCCGGTCATCGATAAAAACGACCCAACGCGCAACGGCGGCGCGCCATCTCCCGCCCAGACGGGAGAAAATCCAACGATCAGCGCCGTCGCAGCGGCGGCCAGAGACAATTTGAACAAATTCATTGGCGCGTCTCTCCCTTTTGTGACGCTTGCCCACGCGGTTTTTTTCTCGATCTTTTGAGCGAAGCGCGTTCTTGCGCGGTAACGGATGGGGGCAGAGCCAATGAATGTCAAGAGACAAGTGCGGCCATAAAAAAACAAATAACAAAAAAACTAAAATTAAAAGAGTCCACGAACTGTGTTTCTGGTGACAGGAAACCATAAAAAGAGAGCGAAAGCCTCCCTCATTCGCGAAGCAACCTTACCTTTGGGATAGCCCGCCTTTCTTGACAAACTGATCTATACAGACAAACGATTCCAGAGGACGATCGCTTCGCGAATAAGGGGAGCTTTCGCTCCCCTCTTGTAACCGCCCACGACCAGGAACACAGCCCCTGGGCCCGTTTGCTTTTACTCTTTATTCAAAAGAATCGAAAGCAATGCGTCAGCTCTACGCCACACACCCTAATCATGCTCTCCAAAAAGGCTTTTCATATTCTCTTATAGCATCTCCGGACGACAACCCAATATCTTGCAACTGATGCTCGTCCATGCCCGCCAAACACCGGCGCGTCACAACGCGCTCATGCCAAACCTCGATCGTCTCTACGCCACGCAGCAACCAACGACTCAGTGAGCCTCCGAGTTCTTGCCGAATATGTATTTCCGGCAAATGGAAGAAACTCGGCGCATGAGAAGCCATAACCATGGCAACCTCCCGCATCACGATATGTCAAAGCATGACCCAAGAAAAAATAGGCCGCAACTCCGAAACATCATGAATGAAAACATGGGAGCGTCAGCATTTTCTCATGAAGAAACAGATGCAAAACACAATCACCCAACAACCGAAAATCAAACCATCAACGCCGATCCTGCGGCGCCGCCAACAACGCCAAAGCCTCGGCAGGATCGATTCGGCCATCATAAAGAGCGCGCCCCACAATGACGCCTTCAATTCCAGAGCGCTCTTCGGCCTTCAAAGCAGCCAAATCCGCCAAAGAGGAAACGCCGCCGCTGGCGATCACCGGCGTCGTCAGATGAAACGCAATGTCCGCCGTAGACTCGACATTGACGCCGCCCATCGCGCCGTCCCGGTTAATATCGGTGTAGATAATCGCTGCAACACCGCAATCCTCAAAACGCAACGCCAAATCCAAAGCACGCACCGTAGAAGTTTCCGCCCATCCCGACACGGCCACATACCCTTCGCGCGCATCGATTCCCACGGCGACGCGATCCGGAAACAAACGACAAGCCTCCTTAACCAATTCAGGCTCACGCAAAGCCACCGTACCGAGAATCACTCGACTCAACCCTTGAGACAACCAATGCTCAATGGTGGACAAATTGCGAATGCCGCCGCCAAGCTGCACCGGCATCGTCACCGACTTCAACACACGCTCAACAGCGTCGGCGTTAACCGGACGCCCGGCGAACGCGCCGTTCAAATCGACCAAATGAAGCCAATGAAACCCTTGTTCCTGAAACATCCGCGCTTGACTTGCGGGTTCGGTGTTGAACACCGTGGCCTGATCCATTTCCCCGCGCACCAAACGCACGCAGGCTCCGTCCTTCAGATCAATGGCGGGGTATAAAATCATGATTGAATTTCCTCCTCCACGCAACGCGGGGACTTTTCCTGCTTCGCCTGCACTGTTTTATTCCGAAAACGCCGAGCTTTCGACCTCCGCGCCGCCAACGACCAAGGACTCTTGCTGCGCAGAGGTCACGGACAAATCTTTATAATAAAAGTACCCGACCACACCTTGACCGCGAACCATCCCATAAGATGGATGAACTCCCCACCGACAAAACCCCAACGACTCATATAACCGAATAGCGTTGACTTGGGATTCCCGCACATCCAAGTTCAGTATTTTAAACCCGGCGTCGCGCGCCGCCTGCTCGACAGCCATCGTCAACGCACGCGCCAATCCATACCCCCGCGCCCAAGGCGCAACGAAACTCATGGTAAGCTGGCATGCGTGCGACTGAGCTTCCGCTTGTCGCGGAGGCCGAACCAACTGAGCCGCTCCCGCCGCCACGCCATCCAATCGACCAAGAAACAAAGCGCGCTCCGGCACCACCAACACGCCACGCCAATAGCGCTCCATCAAATCGCGCGGCGGCGGATCAACCCAACCGAAGCCTCCACCATTGCGAATTGCGGCGTCGGCTGCGTCACAAAGATCATGGAGATCGCCGGATTTCAATTTCTCGGCGATCCTTTCAACAGTCAAAACCGGTTTCAGACCGCTCATTCCCAATGCCCACCGTTAAACAGGCTTCAAGCCGTTCATACGCAATTGCGCCTAAGGCTTCCACCGCAAGAAATTGGCGATCAAGGTCAACCCGGCGGCCTGACTTTTTTCCGGGTGAAACTGCACCCCGATCAAATTATCACGCCCAACAATCGCCGTAACTTCGCCGCCGTAGGAGACTCCGGCCAAACGTTGTTTGGGATCACGGCATCTTAGATGATAAGAGTGTACGAAATAGCCGTGCATTCCAATCGGCAGATCCGCCAACACAGGGTGATCGGGCCGTTCGATGTTGAGGTCGTTCCACCCCATGTGCGGGATTTTTAGAGTGGGATCAGACGGCTCCAAGGGCGCAACTTCACCGCCGATCCACCCCAACCCCTCATGCCGGCCGTGCTCCAGACCACGCTCGGCCATAAGCTGCATCCCGACGCAAATTCCCAAGAACGGCTTTCCCTTATGAATCACCGCCGAAGTCAAGGCGGCCTCCATTCCGGGCACCGCCTGCAAGCCGCGTCGACAATCCGCGAAAGCGCCCACGCCCGGCAACACGATATAGTCGGCTTTTTCGACGACCTGAGAATCCGCCGTCACAAGAATTCGTCGACTTAGCCCGGCGTCGGCGGCCGCGCGCTCAAACGCCTTGGCGGCTGAGCGCAAGTTGCCCGAGCCATAATCAATAAGAGCAACAATCTTCACTGTTTCCGCTCCCTTTGTCGGCGCCGCAGTTTTTCTCCGCTTTTTAAGGACGCGCTCATAAAGAGCCGCCAAGTGTCCCCTTGGTGGAAGGAACGACGCCGATTTGTCGAGAATCAAGCGCTACAGCGGCGCGCAACGCCCGCGCGAGCGCTTTATAGCAGCTCTCGGCGATATGGTGATTATTTTCTCCACACAATGTTTGAACATGAAGCGTTGCTCCGGAAGCTTGCGAGAAAGCTTGGAACCAATCTCGAAACAACTCCGTATCCAATGCCCCCAACCTGTCGCGTGTAAACGACACGCTCCACACTAAATAAGGGCGCCCGGACAGATCGATGACCACGCGAGTCAAAGCTTCGTCCATTGGGACATAGGCTTGGCCATAACGCCCGATTCCACACCGATCTCCCAGCGCTTGCGCCAACGCTTGACCGACGGCGATGCCGACGTCTTCCGTCGTGTGGTGCCCATCGATATGAAGATCGCCTTCTGCGCGCACCATTAGGTCAATCAGACTATGGCGAGACAATTGCTCCAACATATGATCGAGAAATCCGATTCCGGTGCGGATGTCGTAAACGCCACGTCCATCCAAATCCAGCTCCACCCGAATCCGCGTCTCGCGGGTTATGCGCTCCACGATCCCCCGTCGACCGCCGACGGTAGATTTTGGAAGCGTCGGCAAAGTGGCGACCCCAGATCCCGAATCGTTATTGCTCATACTTTATTCGCGCCTCACGATGACAATTGCCCAGAGCGGCGACAGATACGACCGGACGCTTTTGATGATCCGGCGACGCTCAGAAATTTAAGACGAGCTGATTTTAACAGAAGCGCCCCTCAACGACCAAGCTCTTTCCTTCCGCAGCGCACACTCCGCGACGAACGAATACGGCATATCGACCGGATGTCGTAAGATTCCGGTTAGAAATCAGACGGATACAGAAGCGATGTTCCCATGGAAGCGCGGTCCCTGTATCCGTCTGGTTTTTTATTAGAGTCTCTTACCCTTCACTCACCAACTGTTTCCCAATAATCATGCGCTGAACGTCGCTGGTTCCCTCATAAATTTGACACACGCGAACATCGCGATAAATCCGCTCGACCGGGAAATCCACCAGACATCCATAGCCCCCGAGAACCTGAATGGCGTCAGAACACACCGTTTCAGCGATCTCTGACGCAAATAGCTTGGCCATAGCCGCTTCTTTCAAACAAGGCTGTCCGGCGTCGCGCAACGAAGCAGCATGCAACACCAACTGCCGCGCCGCCTCCAGACGAGTGGCCATATCAGCCAAACGGAAAGAAATCGCCTGATGGTTAATGATCGGAGTTCCAAAACTTTCACGTTCGCGGGCGTAGCCCAACGCAAACGTCAAGGCCGCGCGCGCCATGCCCACAGATTGAGCGGCAATGCCGATTCGCCCCGCCTCTAAATTGGACAGAGCAATCTTATAACCTTCACCCTCGGCGCCCAACCGCAGAGAAGCAGGAATACGACAATCCTCCAACACGATTTGCGCCGTGTCAGACGCTCTCTGACCAAGCTTATGCTCGATACGGGCCACGTTCCATCCGGGAGTATCCGTCGGCACGATGAACGCCGATATGCCCTTGCGCCCGGCTTCGGGATTGGTCACCGCAAAGACAATTCCCACTTTGGCGTAACGTCCGGTAGTGATGAATTGCTTCACGCCATTCAAGATATATGCGTCGCCTTCGCGACGAGCCCGCGTCTTCAAAGCTGCGGCGTCGGACCCGGCTTGAGGCTCGGTTAAACAAAAAGCTCCCAGCCACTCGCCGGTCGCCAAAGGCTTCAAAAATTTCTCTTTCTGCGCATCCGTTCCGAACTTCAAAATCGGGCCGCACACGACGGAATTCTGAACGCTCATCACTGTTGAAACCGCGCCTTCTCCCGCAGCAATCTCCTCGATCGCCAGCGCCAGAGACACATAATCCGCCCCTGCCCCACCCCACTCCTCGGGAACCACCATTCCCAACAGCCCTAGTTTTCCCATTTCGGCAATTTCTTCAAACGGGAAACAAGCCGTCTGATCGCGCTCGGCGGCGTGCGGCGCCAGCCGTTCGGCAGAAAACTGACGAGCCATGTCGCGAATCATGGTTTGCTCTTCGGTCAGCAGCATCGGTTCTATTCCAATCGTGTCTATGGGGCCATCACCGCCGCCAATTTAGAACCTGTCCGAAGAAAAGATCAATATTTTCAATAGATACGGAACTCTTTACACAATCGGTTGCAGTTAGCGGTTGCAATTGAAAACCATGACTTGGAGACTGAAACCAACGAAGGCGCGAGGGCTGTTTTAATCCGATGAAGCCGTTCGTTTTTTCGAATTTGCGATCAAACAGAGCATATTCAGGAACCACTCTGCTGAACCCATCTAATTTCTATTCGGAAACATCACTTCAGCATCGTTATAGCCCGTCAACGACACTCTCTCTATAATCCATTCGAAACTCGGCCAAAACCCGGCAACGCTCCTTCACAAAAAGGACGATCGACAATGCAAACACAGCTCATTGAAACAACGGTCGCCGACCAAGTCGGAACGATCACCATGACGCACACAGACAAACTCAACGTCCTCAGCAAAGAGATTACCGAGCAAATAATTTTATCTCTGACACAATTCCAAACCCAAAAATTACGCACCGTCATTTTACGCGCTCCCAAAGGAGCCAAGTGTTGGTCGGCAGGACACGATGTGCGCGAACTACCAACCACCGGCGACGATCCACTCGCGTGGAACGACTCGGTCCAGAAGATTATTCGCCACATTATAGAATTCCCAGCGCCTGTGATCGCTCTCGTCGAAGGCGGCGTATGGGGCGGCGGCTGTGAGCTGGCGCTATCATGCGATTTAATTGTTGCAGCCTCCAACGCGACTTTCGCCCTAACGCCGGCGCGGCTTGGCGTACCCTACAACATCACGGGATTATTACATTTTATGAATGCTGTTCCTTATTCGGTTCTAAAAGAAATGATCTACACCGCACAACCAATCAGTGCGGAACGCGCTCTAAGTTTGGGCATAATAAACTACATCGCCCCCAGCGAAACCTTCGAAGAAATCGCCGAGAACCTCGCGCAAAAAATAGCTCGCAACGCACCTCTCGCCGTTGCGGCAATGAAAAGCTCACTCCGCATTCTTGCGGGCGCACACAGCATTTCGCCCGCAGCATTCGAACGACTGCAAGGACTGCGTCGACAAGTCTGGGATAGCGCCGACTACAAAGAAGGGGTTAACGCATTTTTAGAGAAACGCCTCCCCAATTTCCGTGGAGAGTAATATTGATGGCATAATGCAGAAAACAAAGAAGAAACCTAATCTCCCGCAGCCTCAAACTCAGACTTAGCCTGAGAAAACAACCTGTTAATATCCAAAAGAGCAACCATCCGCTGATGCGCCGTAAACAATCCGGTTAGATAGGCGTCATCAGACAGCTCGCGCCCAATCCCCGGAGTTGGACGCACTTGATCATGAGGAATCGCCAAAATATCAGAAATCGTATCGGCAAGTAATCCCCACATTTTGCCATCGCCCGCCAACACGACAATGACCACATGATGTTTTGTGGCGTCGGTCGCTCCACCACCGAATCGTATCCGCAAATCGACAATCGGGATAATCGCGCCGCGCAAATTGATCACGCCGCGCACATAATGCGGCAAGTTGGGAAGCTTTGTTTCCGGAGTCCACCCCCGAATCTCTCGAACCGCCAGAATATTAATGCCGTATTCCTCACTTCCGACGGTGAACGTGATGTGCTGGTTTTCACCCGTAGAAGACGCCGCACTGACGGCGGCAGCCGGAGCCACCCCAACCCCTCGACCGGAAAACGTCGTAAGAGATGACGAATGCATCGACATGCGCGGCTCCTTATCGTGGACGTCATGAACAACAGCAAGATTCTGACCAACATTACAATAAGGTCAACGGAACAACGCTCCGTTCATCCCTCTGTTTTCCCTTGGCTTCTTCTTGCCACAGAACGTCTGCGGCGACCAGAGATTTCGCCTAACTTTTCCTGAAGCCAAACGCGGTTCTTGTTGACCCCGCATACGCTCACAGCAGCCGATTACATAAACCACCACCATAAGGCGAACTTTTGCAGCTTTCGCGAGTTTTGCCTTACGGCAAACAAGGGGGGACGATCGCCCCCCCTTATGATTCCCGGTGACCAGGGTCAGAGTCCCTGATCCCTTTCAACTTTTTTACCGAGGTTTGATCCGGGTAAAAATTATCGCGGCAATTCCGTCTTGCCCATCAAGAACTGATCAACAGAACGCGCAGCTTGTCGCCCTTCACGAATCGCCCACACCACAAGAGATTGTCCTCGCCGCATATCGCCCGCCACAAACACTTTATCAACCGACGTGCGATAAGAATTTGTATCGGCCTTGACATTCCCCTGCAAATCGAGCGCCACGCCTAATTCTTTGAGCATTCCCTCTTGAATCGGATGGACGAACCCCATAGCCAGCAACACCAAATCAGCCTTCAAGACAAACTCGGAGCCCGGAACCTCGGCCATCTGCATTCGACCATTGGCTCCATTGCTCCAATCGACTCGAACGCCATGCAAGGCCCGAACGGCGCCGCGCTCGTCACCGGAGAACTGCTTAGTGGCGACGCTCCAATCGCGGACACAGCCTTCCTCTTGCGAGGTCGAGGTGCGCATCTTATTCGGCCAATTGGGCCAAGTCAGTGAACGATTCTCTTGCTCGGGTGGTTTCGGCATAATCTCGATCTGCGTCACCGAGGCTGCGCCCTGACGAATCGAAGAACCGATACAGTCCGACCCGGTGTCTCCACCACCGATCACCACCACATGCTTTCCGGTGGCGCTGATGCGCTCAGAAGCCGGAATATCGTCCCCAGCATTGCGACGGTTCTGTTGAGTCAAGAAATCCATCGCATAATGAATTCCACTCAATGAACGTCCGGGAACCGGCAAATCACGCGGCTTCTGCGATCCCCCCGCCAGCACCACGGCGTCGAACGACGAGACCAAGACTCCCGCCTGAACACTCGAACCGACGTTGCAACGGGCAAGAAACTCGACGCCCTCTTCGGTCATCTGCTTAACGCGACGATCTATCAGGTTCTTATCGAGCTTGAAGTCGGGAATGCCGTAACGCAACAAACCACCAATGCGGTCGGCCTTTTCAAACACGGTGACGGAATGACCGGCGCGCGCCAGTTGCTGAGCGCACGCCAAACCCGCCGGCCCAGAGCCGATCACCGCCACCCGTTTTCCGGTGCGACGCGCAGGCGGCTCGGAAACAATCCAACCTTCTTCCCATCCCTTATCGACAATGGCGCGTTCGATATTTTTGATCGTGACGGCGTCGTCATTGATGTTGAGCGTGCAAGCGGCCTCGCACGGAGCCGGACACACTCGCCCGGTGAACTCCGGGAAGTTGTTGGTGGAGTGCAGCGTCAATAAGGCTTCCCGCCACTCGCCCCGATAGACGAGATCGTTCCAATCGGGGATCAGATTAGAGATCGGACAACCACTATGACAGAAAGGAATTCCGCACGCCATACAACGGGCGCCCTGCCCGCGCATGTCTTGCTCGGGCATGGTGATGACGAACTCGCGATAGTGCTGGATGCGCTCCGCCACCGGCGCACGATCGTGGTCTCGGCGACGAATTTCTAAAAAACCGGTCGGCTTACCCATGAGCCTTCTCCACTCGCGCGTCTTGCCGTTGCTCTCCCGGAGCCGACGCGGCCTGTTCCTGTAATTCTTTGAGGGCGCGCCGATAATCGATCGGCATGATCTTGACGAATTTCGGGAGATACGCATCCCACTCGGCAAGAATACGCCGCGCGCGAACGCTGTTGGTGTAATGCAGATGACGTTCGATCAGAACGCGCAACCGCGCGGCGTCGTGACGCAGCGGGTTCTCCATGATCTGAGCAACCGTAACGCCGTCTTTTTTACCGTCGGCCCATGCGGGGGAAGACGCTTCTTCCGAGACGACTTCCAAATCGACCATGCTCTTGTTGCAACGCAAAGCAAAATCGCCGCGCTCATCGAGAATATAGGCGACTCCGCCGCTCATGCCTGCGGCGAAATTACGACCGGTTTCACCCAGCACCACCACGGCGCCTCCGGTCATGTACTCGCAACCGTGATCGCCAACGCCCTCGACCACCGCAACGGCCCCCGAGTTCCGCACGGCGAAACGCTCACCGCCCACGCCGCTAAAATAGCATTCGCCGGTGATCGCGCCATAAAGAACGGTGTTGCCGATCAGAATGTTTTCCATCGCCTCCAGCTTGGCTTCGGGCGGAAAGTAAATGGCGATTCGACCGCCGCTCAAACCTTTTCCGACATAGTCATTGGCGGTGCCCTCCAGCTCGATGCTGACGCCGTGAGCCAGGAAAGCGCCGAAGCTCTGCCCGCCGACGCCCCGCGCCTTGATCGAGATGGTGTCTTCAGGCAATCCACGATGGCCATAACGCCGCGCCACCTCGCCTGAAAGCATCGCGCCGACAGTGCGATTGACGTTGCGCACGGTTGCGGCAATCTTAACGGGCTTCCCGCTCTCCAACGCCGTCTGCGCCTGAGCGATCAGCAATTGGTCCAGAGCCTTGTCGAGACCATGGTTTTGCTGTTCACAATTAAATATCCGAACGCCCGGCTTGGTCTCCGGCATAGCCAACAGACGAGAGAAATCCAGCCCTTTGGCTTTCCAATGCTTAACCGCCTTCCGCATGTCAAGGCGATCCAAACGACCGACCATTTCATTGAAAGTGCGGAACCCGAGTTTGGCCATCAACGCGCGCACTTCTTCGGCGACGAAGAAGAAGTAATTGACGACATGCTCCGGCTGCCCGGAGAAACGCTTACGCAGCTCCGGATTTTGAGTGGCGACGCCGACCGGGCAAGTGTTGAGATGGCACTTGCGCATCATGACGCACCCGGAAGCGATCAAAGGCGCGGTGGCGAAACCGAACTCATCCGCGCCGAGCAACGCGCCGACCACCACGTCCCGACCTGTGCGCAAACCACCATCCACCTGCACCGCGATGCGGCTACGGAGCTTATTATGAACGAGTGTTTGGTGCGTTTCAGCCAAGCCGATTTCCCATGGAGACCCGGCGTGGGTGATCGAACTGAGAGGGCTGGCGCCCGTCCCGCCATCATAACCGGAAATCGTAACGTGATCGGCCTTCGCCTTCGCGACGCCCGCAGCAACCGTGCCGACTCCAACCTCGGAAACCAGCTTGACGCTGATTCGAGCCTGAGGATTTACGTTCTTCAGATCGTGAATAAGCTGGGCCAGATCCTCGATTGAATAGATGTCGTGGTGGGGCGGCGGCGAGATCAAAGTCACGCCGGGAGTGGAATGACGCACGCGCGCAATCGGCAAAGCCACTTTATGGCCGGGTAACTGACCGCCCTCGCCGGGCTTGGCGCCCTGAGCCATTTTGATCTGGATGTCGTCGGCGTTGACCAGATACTCCGTTGTGACGCCGAATCGACCAGACGCGACCTGCTTAATGGCCGAACGCGCAGAATCGCCGTTGGCCATGGGCGTGAAGCGCTCCGGCTCTTCACCGCCTTCGCCGGTGTTCGACTTGGCGCCGATCCGGTTCATGGCGATCGCCAAATTCGTATGAGCCTCGCGCGAAATCGAGCCGAACGACATGGCGCCGGTGGCGAAACGCTTGACGATCTCCGAAACGGGCTCGACCTCCTCCAAGGGAACCGGAGTTCCGGCCTTGAAATCGAGCAAGCCGCGCAACATCAACAATCGTTCGGCCTGATCATTGATCTGGCGCGAGAACTCTTCATAGCTTTCAAGATTATTGGCGCGCACGGCATGTTGCAATTTTGCGACGCTTTCGGGCGTCCAAGCATGATCCTCACCGCGAATGCGGTAGCCGTATTGGCCGCCGACGTCGAGAGCGTGACGATAAATCGGGGCGTCGCCAAAGGCCAAACGATGCCGCCGAACCGTCTCCTCGGCGATTTCCGCCAAGCCGACGCCCTCCACCGTAGAGGACGTGCCGGTAAAATAGCGATTGACGAAGGCGGTCGCAAGGCCGATGGCGTCGAATATTTGCGCGCCGCAATAGGATTGATAGGTGGAAATGCCCATTTTGGACATCACCTTCAGCAATCCCTTCCCCACCGCCTTGATGTAGTTCTTACGGATTTTCTCGGAGTCTACGCCCAAACGCGCCTTTCGATCCAACAGGGTCTCAAAGGCAAGATAAGGATTGACGGCCTCGGCGCCGAATCCCGCCAACAGCGCGAAGTGATGCACCTCGCGCGCCTCGCCGGTTTCAACCACCAACCCCGTGGAAGTGCGCAGTCCGTGCCGAATAAGATGATGATGGACGGCGGCGGTGGCCAACAAAGCGGGAATGGCGATGCGGTCGGCGGACACCGAGCGATCAGAGAGCACCAAAATATTTTTGCCGCTGTTGACCGCCTCGACCGCAGCGGTGCAAAGCCGATCCAAGGCCGGCCCCATTCCAGCAGCCCCCTCGGCGGCCGGATAGGCAATACCCAAAGTCCGCGTGTTGAAGGCGGCGACTTGATCGGTGATGTGGCGAATCTTCGCCATATCCTCATCGGTCAAAATCGGCTGAAGCGCTTTCAACCGCCAGTGCGTCTCCGTCTGCTCAACACCCAGCAGGTTGGGGCGCGGCCCGATCAGAGACACCAAAGACATCACCAACTCTTCGCGAATCGGATCGATCGGCGGGTTGGTGACTTGCGCGAAACACTGTTTAAAGTAGGTGTAGAGAAGCTTCGGCTTGTCGGAGAGCACCGACAACGGCGCGTCGGCGCCCATGGAGCCGACGGCTTCCTCCCCGTTGACGGCCATTGGGTCCAGCAGAATAGCGACGTCTTCTTGAGTATAGCCGAACGCTTGCTGCCGATCGAGCAACGACGCCGAAGACAGATTCTGAGACAAAGGACGCGCGGGCAAGTCTTCCAAAACGATTTCGGATTGCTTCAGCCACTCGCGATAGGGCTTGGATTTGGCCAAGCAGGCCTTCAATTCCGCGTCATCGATAATGCGGCCTTCCTGCATGTCGACCAGGAACATTTTCCCTGGTTGCAGACGCCACCGCTTGATCACCCGATCTTCCGGAATGTCGAGCACGCCGGTTTCAGAGGCCATCACCACCAAGTCGTCTTTCGTCACCAAGTAACGCGCCGGACGCAACCCATTTCGGTCAAGCGTGGCGCCGATCTGGAGACCATCGGTGAAGGCAATGGCGGCGGGACCATCCCACGGCTCCATCAAAGCGGCGTGATATTCATAGAACGCACGACGCTCTTCATCCATCAAGGGATTTCCGGCCCAGGCTTCCGGAATCAACATCATCATCGCGTGCGGCATGGAGTAACCGGCGGCGACCAACAGCTCCAGAGCATTGTCGAAGCACGCGGTGTCGGACTGGCCTTCAGGAATCAGAGGCCATAATTTATCAAGATCGGCCCCCAACACTTGTGAGCGCATGGCGTGACGCCGCGCCGCCATCCAGTTGACGTTGCCGCGCACGGTGTTGATTTCGCCGTTATGACAAATCATGCGGTAAGGGTGCGCCAGCCGCCACGACGGAAAAGTATTGGTGGAAAACCGTTGATGCACCAGCGCCAGAGCCGAAACCACACGCGGATCTTTCAGATCGCGATAGTATTCGCCCACTTGCCGCGCCAGCAACATTCCTTTGTAGACGACCGTCCGGGACGACATGGAAGGAATATAGAAATCCTTCATGCCCTCCATGGGGTTGCTGGCCAGAGCATTGCCGATTTGCTTACGGATGACGACCAGTTTGCGCTCGAAAGAATCGGAATTGGCGCATTCGGAGCCGCGCCCGATGAACACTTGGCGCACCATGGGCTCAACGGCTTTAACGCTTTCGCCCAGCCCGGAGTTATCCACCGGCACGTCGCGCCAACCAAGCAGAATCTGGCCTTCTTCAACAATATATTGTTCAATCCATTCTTGATACACGGAGCGGCTCAACGGCGAGTGCGGCAAAAAGACCATACCCACGCCATACTCACCGGCGGGCGGCAACGTCACCCCGGCGACCGCCATTTCTTCGCGAAAGAAGAGATCAGGAATTTGCAGCAAGATTCCCGCCCCGTCGCTGGCCAAGGGATCCGCCCCGACCGCGCCGCGATGGTCCAAATTCAACAGGATCTCAAGCCCCTGAGCGACGATCCGATGGCTCTTGATTCCTTTGATATGGGCGACAAAACCCACTCCGCAGGCGTCATGCTCATTTTTCGGATCATATAGACCCGAATTTTTCGGCGACAGCATCCGACCGTAACTCCCTTTAATCGCCTAAATCGTCCTAATTCCGTTTTTTACGTTCCTAACCTTCGCCGCCGCTCCGGTCACCGCTCAACGCCGCTGCAAGGACATCACTTCCTCACAACGCCGCCAAACGCTATTTCCGCACGTTTACGAACTGCGTCTTTAAGACGCCCTTCCTCAAACGCGCCGACTGCTTATAGCGTGTTTGATGGAAAAGAAAACACATCTATGACGCAACAGCTCTTCTCTCTCAACGAGATTTTTATCGAAATGACAATTCTTGCGCCACGCCAAACACACGCAAAAAACACTCGCCCATTTTTTGAGCACGGGAGCCACGCATTAAGCAACGCACGATATCATTCTCAGGCAAACGCCTTTCTCGAGAACACGAACGTGAAAGCGTCACAAAAATAACGAACTAAAAAAGGTCCAGAGACTGAGTTCCTGGCCACTCGGGATTATTGAGGAGAAAACAAAAGCCTTCCTTATTCGCGAAGACGATCATCCTCTGGAACTATTTGCCTGTATAGGCTGCTCGCCTTGTTGTCTGCCCACCCATCGATAAAGAACAACCCAATCCCAGAGGAGAATCGCTCGCGAATAAGGGGAAGCTTTCACTCCCCCTCCTCACAATCCCGAACGACCAGGAACACAGTCCTCGGCCTCATTTAATTTCCATACGGAAGAGTCGGAACTCACACGTCGATAATTCATATTATCGATATTAGAAAGCCGTTTTTATTTTAATTGCCCTTGAGACGCTCCTAACGCGCTCAATACCGCGAAACAACCGACAACAACGACGGAAACACCGCCGGTTTATCCATCGACGCTAAACGCGCATGAAGACCTTCTCTGGTCTTTTCCATGACGTCGAAGACGTCATCCCGCGTAATTCCATCCCGACGCATCACGAGGTGAACAATTGGATCATCAAGAAGTTTCGACACGCGATCACGCCACGCCAATTTCACCGGCTCGGTTCGATCACACTTTTCAACCTCCGACTCGGCAACGAAAATGGCCCGACCACACACGGACACACGATCCAAACCCGGATGCCCGGCGTTGCGTTTCGATTCGGCCATCAGAGCATGCTCCTCATGAGGCCGTTGCGTCTCCTGTCGTCTCTGATAATGCGCCATGGTCTGCGCGCCCCCCTTTGGCTATGCGCGTAGATCGTCCCGCATTGCGCGGATCAACCTTTCACACCCCTCAAAACCTTCATCACCACTTATAAAACCACCTTCTGTCGGATTTTCTCCGGTCGGAGACCAAAACCATCCAAAGGTCGCTCAACAAGCATTCCGATACGTCACAAAAAACGAGACATTTTCCCTTCTAAAAGGAAGTTTCTAGAAAAACAGCGCAGCATCAATGCTTTTGATGACGCTCGTTTTATAACGCAAAACATCACAAATTTGATGTTTATTTGTTAACGCCCCGTTTCCATCATGTTTTCAATGAACTTCCGATCTTTTGACATCCTAACACAAGGCTTCCACCTTGATACAGAGTAGAATTGTTAAAGAAAAATGATGATGCTCGATAATGAATCCTTTTTCATCGCATATCAAGAAGTTCCATAACACAATTTGCAATTTCCGCCTCTCTTCTCCCCGTGCTTGCTTTTGCATCGATTATTTCGCACAGGCAATCGTTTAACATGAAACAACACTCGACAAATTCTTCAAAAATACTAAAGTTATTTTCTAATACGCACAATCAGGCATTGGTCATTTTTATTCCTCTGCCGCCCCGATTCAGACAGAAACAACCCCATACCTTGAAGCGCCATCATGTTTTCGCCTTCCACTTTCTTCCCCCCCTGCCTGCCTCAAAACATCCGAGCCTACGTCGTCGGCGACATCCATGGCCGCTTGGATCTTCTGACGATATTGTTGAACGATATTTCTCGACATAACTTCTTCGCCAGAGAGGTAGAGCGCCGTTTTCTGATTTTTCTCGGAGATTATATCGATCGCGGCCCCGACTCGAAGTCGCTTCTTGACCTGATGATCAACGGATTACCTCCGGATTTTCAGGTCATCCCCCTTAAAGGCAACCACGAAGACGTCTTTGTTCGCTTTCTTGATGGAGATCTGGTTGCGGGCTTGCAATGGCTCGTTAGATTCGGCGGTCGCGCCACCTTACAAAGCTACGGCGCACAGTTTCTCAGGGGAGTTCCGCTGTTGGAAGAAATGGAGGAGGTTCGCCATATTCTGCAAACTCGAGTCATTCCCAAGTCACATCAGAAGTTTCTCCGCACTTTAGAAAGGACGCACCAAATCGGAGACTATTTCTTCGTTCACGCCGGCGTCCGCCCAGGCGTCAGACTCGATCAACAAAACGAAGAAGACACTCTGTGGATTCGAGATGATTTTTTACGTTATCCAGGATATTTCGAGAAGATGATCATCCACGGACACACCATAAGCCGCATGCCGGATATCCGCGCCAATCGCATTGGCATTGACCTCGGCGCGTTCTCCTCGGGAAACTTATGCTGTTTGGTGTTGGAAGAAGAAAACCGCAAATTTTTGATTGCTCAGAGTTTATGACAAATCTTTTGCCTAATTCTGACCTCGGGCGGATTCTTGCCGTCTCACCGAATTGGAACGCCGGTTGAAGCCAAAAGGCTCTTATACACAATAAAGAAAGGGGAGAAGAATAAAGAAAGGGGAGAAGAATTTCTGGGGGGGCGGCTTTTGCGCCTCTAAAACCCTCATGCGCAGAACATAAGATACTCCCGAAGCCACTCCACCAAGTGAAGCGCTCTCTAAGAGCTTTACAGAAAACGCCTTGCGCGCAGAATATCGGGAGATTGGTGGGTGATATAGGACTCGAACCTATGGCCCGCTGATTAAGAGTCAGCTGCTCTACCAACTGAGCTAATCACCCACCGCGAGGACAGTTATAGGAAAGATGAGGACGAGACGCAAGAAGAAAATTCTCTTGGAAGCTCTTTTCTGCGCAGCTTTCCATTGGAAGTTCGCGGAAGATTGTCCATAAAGACGACTTTGCGGGGAAGCTTGTAAACAGCGAGGTGATCGGCCGCCCAATCGAGGATATCGGTTTCCTCGCAAGCAACGGCGCGAACAACGAAAGCAGTCAACACCGAAAGATCAGCCGAAACGGCGCACTCTCCAACGGCGACGTCGGCCACAGAGGGATGACGCGATAAAACGCGCTCGATTTCGGTCGGCGACAAACGATAACCTGAGATTTTTAAGATATCGTCGTTGCGGCCATGGAACCAAACATAACCATCTTCATCGATATGAGCCAAATCGCCGCCGGCGAACCACTCGCCGCGATAGACCAAAGCTTCTTCTTCGGGACGACGCCAATACCCGAGCATCAATCCGGGGTCCGAACGATGGACGGCGATCAAGCCGATTTCCCCCGGCGGCAAAAGCCGAGGAGACTCCGAAGCCTCCTGGCGCGAATCGAGAATCGCCACGCGCCGCCCCTCTTGCGGACGTCCGGGACTTCCGGGCTTCAAGAGCATTCCCGGCCCCGTCGAGATATAGGTGGAAATCTCGCTCATTCCCAACGCTTCGTATAACGGTTTGCCGGTGCGCTGAAGCCAAGCCTCCAACAGCGGCGGCGGAAGAGTCTCCCCCGCCGTCAGAGCGTGGCGTAAAGTCGCCAACTTATTGACGATAATATCGGAGGAGTACTTCAAAATTCGACGATAGAGGCTGGGAACCGTCGCAAAGAGAGTCACCTGAAAATGTTGGATTATATCCGGCCAGATTTCCGGATTCGAACGACCGTTGTACAAAACGGCGGTTGCGCCGTTGGCCCATGGATCCAGAAGCCCCACTCCAAGCGTATAGGTCCAATTGAAGGCTCCGGCGTGCAGAACGACGTCGTCGAATGCGATCCCATACCATCCTTGATGCATCGGACGCCGCCCCCACGCGGTGCGATGCCCGTGCAGCACGCCTTTAGGGCGTCCCGTTGTGCCCGAGGTGTAGATCAAGAAAGCCGGGTCAATGGCGGCAGTGTCGGCGTAATCAATCTCCGAACCGTTTTCGATCATACGCGAAATGGCGCCGCATGACAAAACCCGCAACGACTCCGGCGCGCTATGGTGAAACGCTAAATCTCCAGAAATCGCCAAAAAAGCCGCTTCTGAATCCGCCAACAACGCCGCAGCCTCGATTTCGGTCAAAGCCGCCGAGGACGGAAAAGCAATCAACCCCACCGCCATCGCAGCAAAAAAAGTGAAAACATAGCGCCAATCATTATCCATGCGAATCATCAGACATTGCCCGGGGCGCGCGCCCATCTCGCGCAAACCTCCGGCCAAGCGCCGCACAGCGCGATCGACCTCGGCGTAAGTCCATTGTTGCGAAACGCCATCGTCGCTGACGATGATCAATGCGACTTTCGATGGAAAACGACGCGCGTTCTCCGCCAAGCAATATCGCGCAATATTAAAGCGTTCCGGCGCGTCCTCTGGAGTCCAATTCATATCAAACTCTTCAAACCAGAAGTGACGAAGTCACGAGGCGCACATTTCCCCACTCAACCTAGACAATTCGAGAGTCAGAGGCTCGTTCAATCTAGGGAAAAAGACAAAATCGGACATGGACGCGACGCCATCGCCGAAGCTGCGCGCCGAGCGGCGGCGATAAGACGAACCTCCTCTTGCTTGAAAAAATCAGGAGAGCTTAGTCGTCGCTCCTCTAAAGTCGTCCGCAGCAACCCCAAAGCTTTGTCCACCGGCCAACGGAGCTGCAATCCAGCCAGAAAAACCGTTAACGGAAGGCTATCCGTATCCCCTCCTCCCGCCGTATCGATCACCTCTTGATAAACGTCGAGGTGGGCGTCGCATGTTTCCTTTAAACGGCCATTGCTCCAGGCGTAATAGAGAGGAATTGCCGGAGAACATGTTGCGCACATCCCTCCGAAACGATCCCAACGACCGTCAATCGCCTCCACCTCCGGCGGGTGTCCCTTATGTCCCGGCAAAACGCCGTTCAAAAACAAAAAAGGAGGAAGCTCTGGAAGGATCGGAGTCAAACCTTCGTCAGAGAAACCGAACAACAAGACACCATCGCATCCCAAGCAGCCGCCGCCGTTGTCCGTTGCGATCACCAGAGGCGGAAGCCCCTGCAAGCCTTGCGTTTTGGGCTCGAATCGAAGAACGCGGTCATTAAATCGGCGCATGCCTCCCAAAGGGCGCCATGCGCTCACGCCTTCCGCGCCACTGCGTCCATATGCAGACAGTCCCATTCCCGAAGGACGACCGGCGCCCTCCGCTCCGGCGGACCAGATTACCGCCAGGCGTTCGCCACCCGGTATGCCGACACCTGTATAAAGACGCGCCTCCACTGCGCGCCAGCCGCTTTCCGGCGGCGCGATTCTTGCCGCGCTCACGGAAGAGATGGGAAAGTTCCCGACATCGGCTCTCGTTTCTCCGGAACACAAAAAGCACATCCATCCAAACAAGACGCTTAAAACAACCTGCCGCATTAACATTCTTGCGGACCCTCGCTCTAAAATTCGCACTAAAACTCGGTTCCTAGTCTAATGACATTGACTTGCCGATTTCAATCATACCAAAAAAATTAAACGGGTCCAGGGACTGTGTTCCTGGTCGCGGGGGATTATAAGGGGGGCGCGATCGCCCCCCTTCTTGCCGGAAGGCAAAACTCTAACAGGCTGCGAGACCTTCGCCTTACGGCGATAAGGGGGGCGATCGCGCCCCCCTTATAATCCCCCGCGACCAGGAACACAGTCCCTGGACCCGTTTAATTTTTGTAATTAATGTTTGTCGGCGTCGTCTTCCGGATAAGCCGTAATGTGATGCAGAGAAAGATCGGCGCCTGCAATTTCTTGCTCGGGCGTCAAACGAATCCCAATGGTTGCGCGCAAAACGCCATACACCACAAGCCCGGAAACAAAAGCGTAAACGACTCCGCTCAAAGTTCCAATAATCTGAGAAACCAAAGAAACTCCACCAATGCCGCCGAGCGCCTCTTGTCCAAAAACACCGCACGCAATGCCGCCGGTCAAGCCGCACAGTCCATGCAGAGGCCACACGCCAAGCACGTCGTCAATTCTCCAGCGGTTTTGGCACTGATTGAATATCCAGATAAACAGAGCCCCGGCGATAACGCCGGTCGCCAAAGCCCCCAGAGGATGCATCACATCAGATCCGGCGCAGACGGCGACCAAGCCGGCAAGAGCGCCGTTATGGACGAAGCCCGGATCATTGCGGCTGACCAACTGCGCAGAGACGATGCCGCCAACCATAGCCATCAACGAGTTCAAAGCGACCAAACCAGAGACGTCTTTTAAGGTTTGCGCGCTCATGACATTGAAGCCGAACCAACCAACGGAAAGCGTCCATGCTCCCAAAGCCAAAAACGGAATGTTGGATGGCGGCATGCCGACCACGCCGCCATCGCGACGATAACGACCAATGCGGTTGCCCAACATCAACACCGCAGCAAGCCCGATCCAGCCACCAACGGCGTGAACCACCACAGAACCAGCGAAATCATGAAACTTAAAGCCGAATCGTTCGAGAACCCAGCTCTGCGCGCCCCAACGCTCGCCCCAAACCAAGCCTTCAAATAGAGGATAAAATATTCCAACCAAGATAAAGGTGGCGATGAGCTGAGGCGTGAAACGCGCGCGCTCAGCGATGCCGCCCGAGACAATGGCCGGAATAGCCGCAGCAAAGGTCGCCAAAAAGAAAAACTTCACAAGATCGAAGCCTTGAGCGCCGAAAGGGCTATTCGGAACTTGACCGGTCAGAACTTTGGCGCTGACCAGAAAATCCATGCCATAGGCGACGGTGTATCCAATGAAAAAATAGGCCAAAGTCGAAGCCGCAAAATCCGAAAGGATTTTCATTAAGGCATTGACTTGGTTCTTTTTACGCACCGTGCCGACTTCAAGAAACGCAAAGCCGCAATGCATAGCAAAGACCATGATTGCGCCCAATAAGATAAAAAGGACGTCACCGCCGGATCGCGTGGTTTCCATACTTCCCTCAATTTAGAGTTGTTCAAATTTTTGTTTGTGTCGTCAATAAGGCGCATGATCATTTTTACATCATAACATCACATGTAAAACGATCATCTCCACCATTTTGAATAGAAACTGCTCTTGACGACGTCATTTGTAAAGAGGAAGACGTCAAAAAATGTTAAAGGAAGAATGAAAGAAAGGGTCAATGCTCTAAAACTGCCTCTAAATTAGTAGAACTGCCTTCAAATTAGCCAACACACTTTCGAATGCGTCATCAAATTAAGAAATGCAGGTCAACAAAAATTCTAACGACTTCAATTCGCCACAAAAACGGAACCATAACCTTCAAAGACCTCACAGCCTTTGAACCTTATATCTCAGCTAACGACATCGGAAGATTCTAACTGGGAACGGCGGGGAGAAGAGAATGGTGGGCCCGGCAGGATTCGAACCTGCGACAACACCGTTATGAGCGGCGCGTTCTGACCCCTGAACTACAGGCCCCCAAGCAGGCGTAGACTATGCCGCGTTCACAGCCTTTGCGCAAGATAAAATTTACCTTCTGTTTGCTTGAAAATTCGGGTTTGAAAATCCGTTCCCTCGCCTCTTCCGCATAAGACAGAACACACCCAGGAACAAAGCTCCCGGATGCGTTTGTCTGTTATTTTCAAACTCGCTGACCCGAAACAGCGTAGGACGGAAAGCCACATCTCAGAGAACCAATGAGAATCACGAAAACTCTCAAACATCACTCGTCATCGTTAATCATATGACGCATCTCCGATTCGAAAACCAAAAGCTGCATGTCCAGCATACGATCTAAATAAACCAAACCATCCAAATGATCCGTTTCATGTTGCACCACGCGGGCGTGGAGTCCATCAACCTCTCGTTCAACTAAAGCGCCGTCCACTCCATAACCACGATAGCGAATTATCTTCGGGCGCGTGACCCCCCCCCGCAAACCAGGAACGGAAAGACACCCCTCCCATGCATCGACAAGCTCGTCGCCGACCGCTTCAATTTCCGGATTAATTAAAACTGTGGGGTCCACCTTTTTCCCACCCCGCTCGCCGGGAACGCGAAACACCACCACACGCAGACTGACGTGAACCTGAGGAGCCGCCAAACCAATTCCCGGCGCATCGTTCATGGTTTCAATCATATCGGCGGCCAAACGAACGATTTCCGGAGCCGTCGGGTCCGGAACAGGAGCCGCGACTCGCCGCAACACAGGGTGGCCCAAACGGGCGATCTTAAGAAGAGTCATGATGCAAAACCACGTTGCAGTGATGAAAAAAAACAGTCTCTCCAAAATCAACCAAGCGCCGCGTCTTCAGCCATAACCTCAATCACGGAGCCTTCCGCCGCCATCGCGGCGCATTCGCACGATTTTTTGAGCCATTCTAGCGAATCATCCCGCCTTAAGCAATCCGGCGCGTCAGTCCGAAATCGCAACACACCTCCCCTCTCCCTCACAATTTGTTTGATCAGCATGGTCAAAGGTTCACAACAACCCTTCACAATCGTTCCGTCTCGTGTTAGGAAAGACAAGGGTCGGCTTCGGTCAATGGGCGCGAGGCAAGTGTCGTCTTCCGTGCATGCGCGCGAAAGAGCGGCCTTCAAAGTGGGCCTTTAGAGAGAGGAGTGGCAAGAATCCGTGCAAGTTCTGGTTCGTGACAACAACGTCGATCAGGCTCTGCGCGCGCTGAAAAAGAAAATGCAGCGCGAGGGCATTTTCCGTGAAATGAAGCTGCGTCGCAACTACGAGAAGCCATCGGAAAAGCGCGCGAGAGAGAAAGCCGAGGCTGTGCGTCGGACTCGCAAGCTATTGCGCAAGCGCATGGAACGCGAAGGTTATTGATCCATCGAAAATGGGACCGGAATTGGGGCACGCCTTCGGGCAGGCGGCAAAAACGCCGCCCCTCTTTCCTACCCTATGTTTTTCTGCCGTTTTTGAATATTCATGAGTCATCAACCGCCTTACGCTGAAATGCGACGGCGGTTTTTTTACGTCTGAATCTTCTTTAACATCTGAATCAAGGATGCGCCCAACGTCAAGGACGCCACCTTCCCCCAACACTAAATCTGGACATTGTCTTTGATTTTTATGGGCACACAACGCCGAAAGGGGAACGCCGTGCTGGATATTCGGCTGTTTCGAACCACAACATTTCGTCTTGTGTTGTTGTATATGTCGTTGTTCGGAGCGTCGGTCGGAACGATATTAATCCTCATCTACGGTTTTACGGCCGGATACCTCAACCGCCAAACCGACAAAACCATCTCCGCCGAAATCATCAACTTGACCGACGCCTACCGCGTTCACGGCCTGACCGGATTAATGGCCGTCGTATCCGAACGCTCCAATGTGCCGCGCACAGACACCATATATATGGTTGTCTCACCCCGTTTGTCCTATCTGTCTGGAAACCTGCTTCAATGGCCCCAACACTTCCCAAAATCCGGCGAACGGTTCGACTTTGAAATCGACCGCACTCGCGACGAATGGGGACGTCGCCACGCCGCCCGCGCAGAAGTGGTGCAGCTCGACGAAGGCTATCGACTTTTAGTCGGGCGCGATATGTATGAGCGCGTGCAATTCCGCGATCTTATGAGCGCGGCCTCCCTATGGGCGTTGTTGTTCTCTTTAGGGTTGGGCGTCGGCGGCGGATTGTTGTTAAGCCGCCATATGATCAAGCGCATTGAGGTCATCACGCACACCACGCAGCGCATCACCACCGGCGACTTGCAAGACCGCATTCCGCTTAGCGGCAGCGGCGATGAATTCGATCAAATGGCTAGTCAAGTCAATCAAATGCTCGATCAGATCGGGCAACTGATAACCGGATTGCGACAAGTCACCGAAGGCGTTGCTCATGATCTTCGCACTCCATTGACCCGGCTGCGTTCACGCCTAGAGATCGCCTTACTGGAAACAGACAGCATTCAAGCTTGCCATATTGCTCTTCAGGACAGCATTCACGACGCAGATAGACTTTTGGCCACCTTCAGCGCGCTCCTCGGCATTGCCGAAGCCGAGGCCTCCGCCCGCGCCAATTTCACAACGGTTGATTTGGAGCCGCTCGTCACCACGGCGATCGAACTATTCGAGCCCGTCGCCACGGAGAAAGGCATTGAACTGACCTTTAGAATTGAAGGCGTGGCTTCGGTTTTAGGGAACCCTCATTTGTTGTCTCAAGCAGTGGTGAATCTACTCGACAACGCCATAAAATACACTCCCCCTGAGGGAGCCGTGTCGTTGTATGTTTGCGGTCCTCCGGAATGGCATGCGCCGAGTCTGATCATATGCGACACAGGCCCGGGAATTCCTCCGGAAGATCGCGAGCGGGTTTTGCAGCGTTTTGTCCGGCTTGACTCCGCACGCGCCGCTGTCGGAAACGGACTTGGGCTGAGTCTGGTGGACGCCGTTGCTCGTCTTCACGGAGCAACTTTAACACTGGGCGACAACGCGCCGGGCCTAACCGTCACGCTGTCGTTTCCGACAGAACATGGGAACGTCGGGCACTGAATAAGAAATAAACGGGTCCAGGGACTGTGTTCCTGGTCGCGGGGGATCATAAGGGGGGAGCGAAAGCCCCCCTTATTCGCGAAGCGATCTTCAACGCGCCCGTCAACGCGCCCGTCAACGCGACCTTCAACCGGGAAGGTTCTGTCTGGAACCGTCTGTTGAGGCTGCTCGCCCGTATAAGAAAACATCAACAAAGGCAACACAAAGGCAACAAATACAAACAGTTCCAGTAGAGAATCGCTTCGCGAATAAGGGGGGCTTTCGCTCCCCCCTTATGATCCCCCGCGACCAGGAACACAGTCCCTGGACCCGTTCAACTTATTCCCCTCAAAACCGCTCAATGACGCACCACAGAAACCCGACGATCGCTCCGCGACGCCACCGCCATTTCAAGCAAAGCCAACAATAACTGGAACCGCTCAACCATCGACGGCGCTTCCAACAACGCCTGTTTCTCCCCGGCGTCAAACGGGCAAATCATCGCCAAACATGAAATCAACGGCTCGTCCGGAGTTTCCTCAATCGCTTCCCAATTGGCCGCCATTCCCTGCTCGCGAAAATAAACGCGCAAACTGCTTATCAAACGCGGACGATCCAAACCGACGACATCGGATTCTTGCTCGAAATCGTCCTGAAACGAAGACCAATCCGGAACCGCGCACCGATACCCCCGCTGTTCCGGAGACTCACTCACCACCGCGAACCGACAAAGCCCGGTCAGCGTGATTACGAAACGTCCGTCGGGCGTTTCCTCAAAAGCAGTGATTCGCCCCGCGCCGCCGACTCGATACAACGGCGGCGCATCAATCGGCTTTAAGCCGGTCGGCTGAATCATGCCGATTATCCGCTGCCCCGCCAAAGCGTCTTCAACCATTGCAATATAGCGCGGCTCGAAGATGCTCAGAGGCAACCGTCGCCGGGGCAATAAAATCACGCCCGGCAACGGAAAAAGCGGTAAGAGCTCCGGCAATGTTTCCGGACGGAAAAGGAGAAGACTTTTGGTCATGCCTGAAATATGGAGCCCTCAAGAAAAAAGAATAGAGGATAAACGCCTCCGCGCGCTGATTGTAAGCTTATCGGTAGGGCCGAAGGCTTCGAACAGCTTAACCAACTGCTTGCGAGTCGCTTGATCATTCCACTCGCGATCACGCCGAACACCTTCCAACAGCTCATTGACAGCGGATTCGTGATCTCCCGCAGCGTAATAGGCCATAGCGAGGTCCAACCGAGCCTGCTGATCCGTCGGATCGGCGGCGACTTTGCTTTTCAAGACGCCGAGAGGCCCAGCGCTTTGTCCCTGCTCAGCCAAATCAATGGCGGCGCGAGCAGCCGCCAATTCTTTATCTTTGGCGATTGCTGCGGGAGCTTGATCAAGCATGCCTCGAGCGCGTTTCAAATCGCCTGAAGCGATCAAACACCGAACCAACCCGACATAAGCGCCGACATGTTCGGCCTCAATTTCGAGAATCTTGGCGTAAATTTCCGACGCCGAGCGAGCGTCTCCGGCCTCAAGCGCCGCCTTGGCTTGTTCGAGAACATCTTCCAACATCGCGACGTCGTCATCAAGCTCCCCCCCGGCCTTTAGCCGAGTCAAGCGATCGACGAATTGCTTCAACTGTGATTCCGTCTGCGCTCCAACGAATCCATCCACAGGCCGTCCCTGGAAGAAAGCGTAGACCGCCGGAATGGACTGCACGCGCATTTGCGCGGCAATATTCGGATTGCGATCAACATCAATCTTCACCATACGAACGGCGCCTTTGGCGGCGCGCACCAGTTTCTCCAACACCGGCCCGAGTTGTTTGCATGGACCGCACCAACTCGCCCAAAAATCGACGATCACCGGAACAGTTCGCGAAGGCTCCATAACATCAGCGACAAAGGTTCTCTCGCTACTGTCGCGAATAAGCTCGCTTGCGGCGGAATTGGCCGCAGCGGCCGCAGCGCCGGAAGCTCCCGTTTTGCCCGTGAAACGTGATGAAAACATGTGATGCACCCTGCGTTGCGCGATATGCGCGAATCAATGCGTTGCGCGACATGCGCTAATTGCGTTGCGCGACATTCGCGAATTGTGTTGCGCGACATGCGCGAATTAACTCTACGTCGGCGATGTTTCGCCGAATCGAACTGAGACGTTTTAGCCCTGAACGGCGTCTTTTTTCAAGATCATGTCCTCTGTTTTAACATGCCTTCCGTTTAATATGACGCCCGATTTCCTTGATCGCGAAATCACGGAGTTTCAGCACGCTCTCCGACATTGACCATGCACGGCGCATGACCACATGCGCGAATGAAGATCAAAAGGTCTTCCGACCGAATCGCCGTGGTTTTAACATTGACCAAAGGATGGTAGTTAAGCAACTCCTGCGCCATCATGCGTTGATCCAAGGCCACAGAAACCTCTTGCGCCCGATCGTTGATCAAACCAAACGGCGTAACAGAGCCCGGCGTCACCCCCAGGATGCGCATCATCTCGCCCGCTCCGGCGAAAGACAAACGACCGCAACCGAGTCGCTGATGCAGCCGCCGCAAATCGATTAACTCATCCTCCAGCGCAACCACCAACCATAAATTTTTCTTTTTGTCGGTCAAAAACAAACTTTTGCAATGACCGCCGGGCAAAGCGCCACGCAAAGCGCGACTTTCCTCCACAGTAAACAGCGGCGGATGGTCGACGGTTGAGGTTTTGATTCCCAATTCGCATAAACGCATTAAAAGTTGTTCGGGCGTAACGGGAACCACAGACGATCTCGATTCGCTCTGATTGAACGTCATTAACTCAAACTCAAAAACAACGCCACGTCACTTAATAACACACAAAATATTCTAAATTTTTACCGCATGCCAAAACTCCGCGAACATGATAGCATTAGGAACATAGCGGATGAGCACGAAACATGATACGAAAAGCGCCACACACTCTCACGGCGAAGCTCACTGTCACGGTGAAGCTCACTGTGAAGCCTCTTAATTTATGGCGCCTTTTGCTTTCGCTTCCCGCTCATAGCACTTTTTGCCTTCGTTCACAGCATCTTTCGCCTGTTTTTGTGGCATGACTTTAGCGCAATCATCCTTTGTTTTCTTCATTGCCCCTTATCGAACGAATTACGTCAGCTCGCTGCGACCCCCATAAAAAATCAACTCATAAAAAGCAGACTCAAGAAAGCTTTTTTTACAAAAAATTTATGACGCTTTTTTTCACATAATCTCTACTCTGCCCTACGACAGCCGCCTTGCGATTAACGATCACCCTTGTCTATACTCGCGCCGCTTTTTCCGTCTTTCGCTTCTGGGTGTTATCGCATGTCTTTACCGCTGGTGCCGCCGGATTACCGCCCGTCGGAAGACGAGCCGTTCATGAGCCCGGTTATGAGAGCATATTTCCGTCAGAAGCTGCTGCGCTGGCGGGCCGAGCTTTTGCAGGAATCGTCCGAGACCTTACATTCGCTTCAGGAAGGCGGTCTGCAAGAGCCTGACATTGCCGACCGCGCCTCAGCAGAAACCGATCGTTCTTTGGAGCTGCGAACGCGCGATCGCGAACGCAAGCTGATCTCCAAGATCGATGCGGCCATAGAACGAGTTCTGGATGGCTCTTATGGGTATTGCGAGGAAACAGGCGAACCAATCAGCGTGCGTCGACTCGACGCCCGCCCCATCGCCACCTTGAGCCTGGAGGCTCAAGAACGCCACGAAAGATTGGAGAGAACACAACGAGATGATTGAGACATAATGAAAACAACATCTCGCCTCGCCTTATCTTCCCATCGTCGATTCCTTACGTCCAAAGGATTCGCAGGCAGGAGAGTTGTACGCGGCGCCGTTTGCCGAAACGGCTCGCAATGTTCTTTCTCGAACGGGCAAAACACGACCATTCCTAAAACCGAACAGGTGATCCATGAGCGAGTCGGGCCCAAACAACAGCGCGCAACCTCCTTCCGCGACGTCCTCCGCATCACCAAATGCCGAGAATGAATTGACGTTCGCAGAAAACGCAACAACAGAAAACACCGCCCAAACCGAACAACCGACCGCGCCGACCGAACGCTCCACACATTTCCTGTTCCAGCATAAACTATTTACTCTTTCCGGCGCATATTTCAGCATGTCGAAAGATGTCGACGAACCAGTGCTGAACGTCTTGTTAGGCGACCTACGCGCCAGCTTGCCGCTTCCTTCGTTGGAAGCGTCGTTTGGAATCGTTCCGGATTCGCCCGACGGACGCATGCTGAAGCTGGTTTCCGACGGATTGCGATTCGTAAAAGTCATTAGACCCGGCGAATCCATCCCATGCGAACTCCTTGACGGCACGGCTTCATGGTCAGTGGAAGACAAACACCGCATTATTGCGCGCGGGCGTTTGACCATGCAGCTTGTCTCCTGGATCACGGGCAGCGAAACCATCGTCGTCGATCTGGCGCAGCTTGAGCAAATAATGGAAGACCCTTTGACCAAGTCCAGACTACACACGGCGTTCGATGAAATAAACCGCCGACTAGGACTGGGACCAGATCAGAAGCAGGAAGTCAATGATCGTGTCGACGCTCTGGCGCATGAACTGTCTTATGTGGAAGCGCTGCGAGACCGTTTCGGTATGATTAAGACTATTCAATCAAAATTGGTCCAAGCAAGTCGCGCTTATCGATCCGATCGAACCTTCACTCCTGAATTGGCGCGCATGCAAGGACTGATCGGAAAAGCCGTCAAAGAGTACGCTGGGCTATTCGAGCAAGCCGACGCTCAAACCGGAGAAATAGTCAACGCCCTAAAAACTTTCGGCGCGCAAATAGAGTTTATTCGTCATATGCGCGACGAACTCCATTACCGCATGATGGAATGGGATGATATGATCAAGCAATGGGCAAGCATCCGAATCGAGCGTTCCCCAGAGATCGAACACCTTCTAAAACACACCTATCGTTTTCTGGCTCATAAATACATTGAAACCAAAGTGTGGGAACGTCCCAAAGGCTCATACTGAAGAAAACAACCGACAGAAAATTGTGCGGATAAGATAAACCTCAGATGAAAACACTTACACTTTCAAAACTCCGACCAACCGACTCCATCATCGTCCTGACCGGCGCGGGCGTCTCCAAAGAATCCGGCCTAGACACCTTCCGAGACGTCGACGGCGTATGGGCTAAGGTCCGATTGGAAGACGTCGCCACACCCGAGGGCTTTGAACGCGATCCTCATCAAGTTCACGCCTTCTACAACGCGCGACGCCGCGCGTTGGCGACAGACGAGGTTCAGCCAAACGCCGCTCACAACGCCCTGGCTCGATTGGAAAGAGACTGGAAGGGAAACGTGTTGTTGGTGACGCAAAACATCGATGATTTGCATGAACGCGCCGGAACGCGCAATTTAATTCACATGCATGGCGAGCTTTTGAAATCGCGATGCCTCCATTGTCGCGTCGTCGCCGAGATTCACGAAGATTTATCCACCTCTTCCGTCTGTTCCGCATGTGGACGCGCGCAAGGAATGCGGCCTCACGTCGTCTGGTTCGGCGAAATTCCCTTATCTATGGGAAAGATTTTGCAAAAACTCGCTCGATGCGACTTGTTTATATCGATCGGCACGTCAGGCAATGTTTATCCCGCCGCCGGATTCGTCGCCGAAGCCCGCGCTCACGGCGCTCAAGCCGTCGAACTAAACTTGGAGCCCTCTTTGGGCGCCAACCACTTCAATCAATCAATTCACGGCCCCGCCACCGAGATCGTCCCGGCATTCATCGAGCAATTGCTTTCCATATCATAGATCATAAAAAATTAATTCATAAAATCGTAAAATCGTAAAAAGGTTCGGAGGCTGTGTTCCTGATCGTGGGAAGAGGACATAAAGGGGAAGCGAAAGCTCCCCTTATTTCGTGAAACAATCTTTCTCTGGAATAACGCCGCCAATTGGTTTGCCGATAGGATTTTGAATTCTGCAACAGGCTCCACTGGGAACACAGTCCCTGGCCCCCTTTAATTTCCTATGCCTCCATAATTCAGCACATTTTCTCCTTCTCCAACGCAAAAACAACGAGCCGAATTAACTAACGTCAAGACAAACAACCAAGTCTTTCTGTTAGTCAGCTCGAAATCGTTGCCCCAAGGAGACGGCGTAATGTTCTGTTACCAATGCGAGCAAACCTACCGTTCCGACACCACAGCCGGTTGCAATTCCACCAAAGGCATGTGTGGAAAAGACGCCACAACAGCCGATTTACAAGACCTGTTGCTCTACATTGTTCAAGGAATCGGCCAATACGCACGACGAGCGCGCGATCTAGGGGCAACGGACTCGAAAGTCGACGCTTTTGTATTGCACTCTGTTTTCACCACGCTGACCAATGTCAACTTCAACGCAACTCGCTTCGTCGGCATAATTCAGCAAGCGGCTCAAATCCGCGAGCAAATCAAGGCGACTTATGAGAAAGCGGCTCAGGCCGCCGGAAAAACGCCGGAAACACTTTCCGGCCCCGCCACCCTGCAACCCGCCGCCGACATGGCCGGAATGCTGGTTCAGGCCACCGAGGCCGGCGTTCGCGCCGGAGCAGAATCTGTCGGCGAAGACATTATCGGTCTGCGCGCCTTAATTTTGTATGGTCTCAAAGGAGTCTGCGCCTACGCACATCACGCCCATGTCTTGGGCTACGAAAAAGACGAAATCTACGCCGGTCTTGAAAAGACTCTTGATTTCCTGGCCTCCGGCCCCACCGACGTAAACGCGCTTCTTGGTCAAGCGCTCGAACTGGGTCACCTCAATTTCTCCGTCATAGAGAAACTCGACGCCGCCAACACCGAAACCTTCGGCGTCCAGATTCCAACACAAGTCCGCATGACCCCTGTGCAAGGCAAGGCCATCCTAGTCTCCGGCCACGACATGCGAGACTTGTCTACGATTCTCGAAGCCACAAAAGGCAAGGGAATCAACGTCTACACCCACGGAGAGCTTCTCCCGGCCCACGCCTACCCCAAACTCAAAGCCTACCCTCACCTGGCGGGCAACTACGGCGGCGCCTGGCAAGAGCAACAGCGTGAATTCGCCGACTTCCCCGGCCCGATCGTGATGACTTCGAACTGCATCATCGAGCCTCGGCCCCAGTATCGCCAGAGAATCTTCACCACCGGCCCCGTTGGCTGGCCCGGCGTCCGTCACATCGAAGGCGACAACTTCGCTCCCGTCGTCCAAGCCGCCTTAGCTCTTCCCGGCTTCAAAGAAGACGCGCCCGCCGAAACCATCACCATCGGATTCGCCCGCGACACCATCTTGAGCGTCGCCGACAAAGTCATCAGCGCAGTCAAAGAGGGAGCCATTCGTCACTTCTTCGTCATCGGCGGATGCGACGGCGCCGTTCCCGGCAGAAATTATTATACTGAATTCGCTGAAGGCGCTCCAAAAGATACGGTTATTCTTACACTCGGTTGCGGCAAGTACCGCTTCAACCGTCATGATTTCGGAGATATCGGCGGCATTCCTCGCCTCCTCGATCTCGGACAGTGCAACGACGCCTATTCCGCCATCGTTGTCGCCTCGGCTCTCGCCCAAGCCTTCAACTGTGGCGTCAATGACCTGCCGCTCTCCTTGATCATCTCTTGGTTCGAACAGAAAGCCGCCGCCGTTCTTTTGACTCTTCTTGCTCTCGGCGTTCGCAACATTCGCTTGGGACCAACTCTTCCCGCCTTCCTCACTCCCACTGTTGTTGGCGTATTGGTCGATAAATTCGGCATTAAACCGATCACCACCGCTCAGGACGATCTTCAAGCCGCTCTTGCTCCCAAGGCCGCCTAGAAAGAAAGCAAACGTCGGAGGGAGGTGGACGTCTCCTCCCTTCGACGAAGGGCTTAAGAGCAACGTAGAATTCTTCAACAAAAATCTACTGTCCTCGAACTTCAACAAAATAAAAGTTACGCTTTCCAAAGACATACTTCCCCTAAATAGACAGAATTATTTTCTCCTTTCTTCATTTCCCAATTTCGAGGCCGCGCCGCCATGCCCTCTTACGCTGTTCAAATCACCACCCGCGATCAAAAAGAACTCCTCTTCTCCTGCTCCGAATCTGAAACTCTTTTGGACGCCGCCGCGCGGCAGAGCATCTTCGTCCCCTCCGGCTGCAAAGAGGGAGGCTGTGGAGCTTGCCGTGCAACAACCAAAAAAGGAGACGCCAAACTCGCTCCCTATAGCGAAAGCGCTCTTCCTCCCGCCGCCCGCAATCAAGGCGACATACTTCTATGTCGCGCCTTCCCCCAAAGCGATCTCTCGCTCTCCGCCCCCTTCGATTACGCACACGTTCAATTCCACTCCATTCCCAAGCGAAACGCCGATATCGTCTCCATCGAAAACATCGGAGAAAACACGGTGCGTCTGGTCCTGCGCCTTCAAGAAGACCCGGAACGCGGCGCAGCGGCGGAATTCGACCCCGGACAATTTATGCAGTTGCTGATTCCAGAAACCCCCGAAAAGCGCGCATACTCTCTTTCAAACGTCCCGAATTGGGATGGACTGCTGGAGTTTCTAATTCGTCTTCGCAAAGGCGGAAAATTTTCGGATTTTTTGTTGCACGATGCGCGCAATGGCGAAAGTCTTCACGTCGTCGGCCCTCAAGGCGCTTTCACGCTGCAAGAGAACGGCTTGCGCCCACGCTGGTTTGTGGCCGGTGGAACCGGAATTGCGCCGATGCTGTCAATGCTGCGCCGTATGGCCGAATTCCAAGAACCTCACGAAGCGCGACTCTATTTCGGCGTAAATCACGAATCAGAGCTGTTTGCTTTGGATGATCTGGAGCGCCTTAAAAACGAGCTTCCTCAGTTGAAAATCACCTTGTGCGTTTGGAAACCAATCGAGGTATGGAACGGCTTTACAGGAACGCCGGTAGACGCTCTGAAACAAGACTTGGCGACTGCGACCATCAAGCCGGACATCTATTTATGCGGCCCTCCCATACTGATCGAGTCGTGTGAAAGAGCGGCGCTGGATTCAGGCGTCCCAGCAACTCAAATCATAAGCGAACGCTTCCTTCCCAGCTAACCCTCGGAAGACCAGCTAATCCTCGGAAGAAGAGCAAGCTCGCGAGACCAAAACAACCTTGCTCCCAATCACCGAAACCAAGGGCGCCCTCCTTATCGTCCGTAGAGGCCACGGCAAATAAGGGGGGAGTGTTTTTGATTCCCAACGATTGACCGCCGCCGCGCTTATTGAATGCCCCATCTCATCCGACAATATCCCCCGAGACTGCGACAGCGCGCGCTCGTGGGCGCGACCGAACGTATTAAACATTACGCGTCAAACATTTGGCTCGTTGGTGCGAGAACAAAACTATTGGACCCGTTTAATGTCATAGGACAATTGTTCTGTCTTCTTCGCCAAACTGCGTGACGCGACGACGCACATCAGCTATAATTCAAGTAAGAGCAAAACAATTTCGAGCAACTTTTCTTGACGCCTTTGAGCGAGACGCGCTTTTGCGCGGCGCAGCGAGGCGACGTGAAGGTTTTGGCATGAATCGCAAACTGCGCGCCCGTTTCGGCTTCCGTCTGCTGCCGATCACCATTTTCGCCGCCATTCTAATGCTTGGAGTGCGCGTGGGGGATCTGTGGCAGAGCGCGATTCGAGGAGGCCAGATTCCCGGAGTCGCATCCTTGAAAGCCGAATCGCTTTCCACGACCCCGCCCACACAAATCGCTGAAGCAAGCACTCCCAACAACGCCTCGTCCAAACCCGCAGGAGCGCAGCAAGCCAAAGCGACGGCAAAAGCCGGGGCCGCAGCAGCACAACCACCTGCGCCCATCACGCCCCAAAACGCCGCGCTCGCGCCCGATGGAATAGGCGCAATCGATCTCGCCGTCATGCAGAACATCGCCAAACGACGCGAGGCTTTAGAGCAACGCGAACGCGATATAGACCAACGCGAAAAGCTCCTTGTGGTCACAGAAAAACGACTCGATCAGAAAGTCTCCGAGTTACAGAGCCTTCGCAGCGAAATTCAAGGCTTGCTTAAAGTCGCTGACGATCGACAAAAAGCGCAGATGGAGAGCCTAGTTAAGATTTACGAGACCATGAAGCCCAAAGAAGCCGCGCGAATCTTTGAGGCTCTTGATCAGCCCATCTTGCTCAGCGTCATCGAGCGCATGAAAGAAGTCAAAACCGCTGCAATTCTTGCCGCCATGGATCCAATCAAAGCGAAAGAAGTGACTTCGGCGCTGGCGGAAAGAAGACAACTGCCCCAATTGCCGATACTCCAACAATAAACTCCGGCGGCGCGTGGCGCGTGAAGCGATTTTTCCCTGGGGTTGTTAGAGTTCTTTGTCTTTAGTGTTTTGTATTCCGCCCAATTGAGAATCCGAGAAAAAATTTTCAAAGGAATCGGGGCTCCGCCCTCGACCCGCCAAAGGCCGGGAGGCCTTTGG
>CAUYUA010000260.1:0-16914 GCA_963575675.1 Azospirillaceae bacterium | reverse complement strand
GCAATGCATGGAACGCTCTCTCCTCACAGATCGGGCGCATCGCATCTATTGCTTCTTATGATCAAACCCGATGTAAAAATTCATAGGGCTCCTGGTATGACTTGACTGATTTCTATTTCGCCGGAGCCGCCGACGCCGAGAGCGCTGCCGCGAAAGTCGTTAAAATCGTTCGGAATCGCATCCCGGCGCGGTTCGGATTGGACGCCGTTCGAGACGTTCAAGTGCTCTGCCCGATGAATCGCGGCGTTGCCGGAGCGCGTGCTCTGAATGTGGAACTCCAAAAAGCGCTGAATTCGGCTGTTGGAGACGCGCCCTCCGTCGAGCGGTTCGGCTACGTTTATCGGGTTGGCGATAAGGTTATGCAAATTACCAATGACTATGAAAAAGAAGTGTTTAATGGCGATATTGGGTTTGTTTCAGAGATCGACGCGGGCGCTTCGGAGATTGTGATCGTCTTCGACGGTCGAGAGGTCGTGTATCAATTCGGTGAGCTTGATGAGGTTGCTCTCGCATATGCAATTTCTATTCACAAGTCTCAAGGCTCCGAGTATCCTGCCGTGGTGATCCCGGTGGTCATGCAGCACTTCTCCATGTTGGAGCGGAACTTGCTCTACACCGGCGTCACGCGAGGCAAGCGGCTCGTGGTGCTGGTCGGGCAGAAGAAAGCCGTCGCTATCGCCGTGCGCGGGGCGAAGGATCGGCGCAGGTGGTCAAAGCTGAGGGAGAGGGTTTGGAGATTTTAATTACAATTTTTGATTGAGTTAATTAAGTTATGCCGAAGGATGAAAACGAAAAGGTGTGGATGTGGAGGGTAGCGCTTTTTCACAGAAATGGGCTCATTCAGAGAATTCATTCGGAAACAAACACCTTTTGGTCGACCATGTGCGGTCGGTGTCTCGGATGGCTGGAGAGTTCGCCGGGAGCGCGTTCTGGCGCGATGAAGCGGAGTTCGCGGGACTTTGGCATGATTTGGGCAAATGGGGTGAGTTGTTTCAAAATAGACTGAAAGGATTGGAAAAGGGAATCGATCATTGGACCATGGGCGCTTGCGTGGCGGAAAAAGTCGGCTGTCGAGTGGCGGCCATGGCGATTCAGGGCCATCATTTAGGGTTGCAAACGTGGAAGAAGGAAATTGATCTTCAGCCGTCTCATGGATTGCGGTTGTCTTCCACGTCGAGTTTGGAGGATTCGGTCAAGGCCGCGCGTGCGGCGGAGCTTTGGCCTAAAAAACGGCCGCGTTCATTGTCACTGCAAGTTATGCCGACGGAAAAGCAAGCTTCGGCCATGCTGGACATTCGTTTGTTGTTTTCTACGCTGGTCGATGCCGACTTTCTGGATACGGAAGCGCATTTTCAAGGCGACGCAGCGGAAGTGAAGCGTTTCCGCCCGCCCGGCCCGACGTTGGACGCAACGGCGGCTTTCAACGCCTTGAATGTTTACCGCGAAGAAGTGCGTCGAAACGCCTTGGCGGATACATGCGTGGCGGCTTTGCGCGACGAACTATGGGACGCAGCCTTGGCGGCGGGCGGAACACAAGAAGAAACGCCCGGTTTGTGGACGCTCAGCGCGCCCACCGGAGCCGGAAAAACTTTGGCGATGCTGGGGTTTGCGCTGCGACGCGCCCAGCAATGCGGACTTCGGCGGATTGTGTTCGTCATTCCATTTTTGTCGATTATTGAACAAACAGCGCAACAATTGCGTCGTATCTTTGCGTCCGGTTTCGATCCCGATTTCGTTCTAGAGCATCACAGCTTGGCCGACGCCCGCAGTCGAGCCGAAACCGACGATATCGGTCGTCGGTCCAAAACCGACGAGGCGGAAGAAGAGCGACGAAGGCGGCGACGCTTGGCGGCCGAGAACTGGGATGCGCCGATCATCGTCACCACCAACGTCCAACTGTTGGAATCTCTTTTTTCCAATCGCCCTGCGGCGTGTCGCAAACTCCATCGCTTGCGAGAAAGTGTTTTGTTGTTCGACGAGGCTCAAACGCTTCCCGCCGATATTTTAATTCCCACCTTGGCGACGCTCGCCGATTTGGCGGCGCATAACCGTTCTGCCGTGGTGTTCGCAACCGCGACACAACCAGCGTTCGATGATCTTCAATCCAAAATCGAGACGCTTGGCCGCGCGCCTTGGACGCCGCGTGAAATTGCTCCGTCGATCTTGTTCGGTCGAGTGCGGCGAACGTGCGTTCTGTGGCCGGAGCCCGATGCGGCGCCAACCTCATGGGAGACTCTCGCCCTGCGCTTGGCCGCTTTTTCGCAAGCCTTGTGCGTCGTTAATTTAAAGCGTCAAGCATGGCGCTTGTTGGCGGAGTTGCGCGCAAAAAACGGCGACGACGGCGTGTTTCATTTGTCGACAAGCCTCATTCCTGCGCATCGCAGCATGGTTCTGACCGAAGTGCGTGAGCGGTTGAAAGCCGGGCGCCGCTGCATTCTGGTGGCGACGCAGTGCATCGAGGCCGGAGTGGATGTGGATTTCCCGGTGATGTGGCGAGCTATGGCGCCATTGGAGGCCATCGCTCAAGCGGCCGGTCGCTGCAACCGCGAGGGCGCTCGGCCGCTTGAAAGCAGCGTGGTGACGGTGTTTGAACCGGATCGAGCAACCGACGAAGGGATAGATTCTCGTCAAGCTTATCCGACCAAAGCATACGCTCAGGCCGCCGCACAGACCAAGACGATGTTGCGTAGGTTGGGCGCGGAGGCGATGGATATCGACTCTCCGGGTTTATTTCGTCGGTACTATAAAGAGCTTTACGCTTTGTCCGGCGTTGGTCAAGCGAATCCCGAATTGCGTTCGGCAATTGAAAATCTTGATTTTCCAAAGGTAGCCGAATGTTATCGGGTGATTGACGAAGACACGGTCTCCGTGGTGGTTCCGGCGGTTGGTTTCGGAGCCGATCCGTCCATGGTCCTCGATATGGTCTCACACGGACAAAAATTGCCTTTTGATTGGCGACGTAAAGTTCAGCCTTTTACTCTTTCGATGTATCGAACGGCCGTCGGGCCTCTTTTGCGGGATGGGCGCGTTGCGCCTTTCCCGTCTTTAGGGCGGGGGGAAGAGGCGGAATGGTTCTATTATTGCGCCGGTGATGATTATGACCGGATTTGCGGTCTTATGCCGTCAGGTCAAGCAAACGCATTGATCGGTTGATGTCGTTTCGATCCGTCGATCGCTTGATGTGAAACGGCCGTGCGTTTGGTGGAGTCTTTCAATTGGAGGTGAACCGTCCATGTCATCGTTTGAAACCATCCATTGTCTGGAGACATGGGGAGACTTCGCGTGTTTTACCCGTCCGGAGATGAAGATCGAGCGCTACAGCTATCCGGTGATTACGCCGTCGGCGGCTCGCGGGATTTTTGACTCTGTTCTGTGGAAACCGGGGGTGTGTTGGCAACCGACGCGGGTTGAGATTCTCTCTTTGCCCCGGTTCATCGGTTTGCGTCGCAACGAAGTCAAGGACAAGGGGCCGAGTGAACGCGAAATCATCGCGTGGAGAGAAGGGAAGGCTCCGATACAACCGATTGTTGCCGACGGCGACGGAGAGACTCTGGACACCGACCAAAAGGGGCGAACGCAACGGCAAACCATGGCGCTAAAAGACGTGCGCTATCGGTTGTACGCCGGATTAACAAGCCTGCCCGGAGGCCGATCGGAGTTGCGCGGTATGAACGAGCAATTCGCGCGGCGAGCGCGGAACGGTCAATGCATCCAGCAACCGAGTTTTGGTTGTCGAGAATTTCCGGCGTTTTTTCGTTTGGTCGAACCGGACGAGCCGATGACGCGCTCGCCGATCGACTTGACTCAGGACTTGGGGTGGATGGTCTACGACACGTTTGATTTGGGACGGATCAACACCTCGAACGCCGTCGCCGGAGTCAGTCTGTTTCGCGCCGAGATTTGCAACGGAACGCTCGATATTCCGCCCTATGACAGCCCCTTGGTGGTCAAACCCTCGACCTCTTCGTCCTCTTCGTCCTCTTTTTGAAGGCGAGACCATGCTTCACGCTTTGATCGACTTCGCATATCGCGAAGGTCTTGCCGCCGAACCAGGCTTTGGCCCCAAAACGCTGCACTGGGCGGTTGAAATCGGTCGCGACGGTCGTTTTCTCGGCATGCTGCGGCTGGGGCCGGAAGGCAAGGGGTTGGATTTGGTCTGTGCGCCGTTTTTGGCTGCGGATGAAATTAAAAATCAGTCTGCGACAAGCGTCGGCTGTCAACCGTTCTGGGAAGACGCTGAAAAGTTATTCCTCTGGACGGACGGCGCGCCGAAAAAATCGGTCGTTCGTCGTCACAACAATTTTTTGCGGTTGCTTGAAGAAGCGGCGAGCGATCTGGAGGAGGTTAAACCGGCGGTTGTGTTCTTTCAGAATTCGGCGTTTTGTTCCGAAGCGATCGAGGCTTTAAAAGCTTCGTCCAGTTTTAAGCCGAAACGCACGAATATCGTCACGTTTCGGGTGGATGGGGGCGTTTTAGCCGATAGTTCGGCGGTGAAAGCGTGGTGGCGCGACCGTTACGCGCGCTTCAAGGGCGTTTCCGGCGATCGCGACAAAAAAAACGCCGGGATGGTTGACTTATTGACCGGCCGCGTCATTGCGCCGGCGCGAACGCATCCGACCAAGATCAAAGGGTTGGGTTCGGTCGGCGGCCGAGGCATGGGCGACGCGCTGATCTCTTTCGATAAAGAATCCTTCAATTCTTATGGGCTGGAGAAATCCTTTAACGCGGCGATGTCCGCAGAGTCGGCGAAGCTTTACGCCGAGGCGCTCAACAAATTGATTGAAGGCGGACGAGTTCTTGCCGGAGCCAAAGTCGTTCCATGGTTTAAGAAGGCGATCCCCAAACAACTCAGTCCGATGGATGCTCTGTTCGGCTTCGACGACGACAACCCAATGGATGATGCGAAAGGCGCGGAAGAAGAGCCGAAAGCGCCGTCCTATGGAAAAAGCAATGAAGCCTTGGCCATCGAGCGTCAAGCCAATGCGGGAGCGGTTCGTTTTTTGGAATCGTTCCGAACCGGAAAAGAAGAGTTGTTAGACAAGAGTAACCACTATTATGCTTTGACTTTGTCCGGGGCCTCCGGCCGCGTTATGGTGCGTGATTGGATGGAAGGTCCATTTCCGGACTTGGTGAGGGCGGTGGTCGCTTGGTTCGAAGATTTATCGATCGTTCATCCCAGCGGCTTGACGACGGCGCCTCCGCCGAAATTTATGGCGGCGGTCGGCGGAATGGTGCGGGAACTGCGCGACGCGCCTGCGCCTTTGATTGCTTCCCTCTGGCGTGCGGCGGCGCGTCGCGAACCAATCCCCGCCGCCGCTCACGCCCGAGCGTTGGCGCGTGCGCGCGTCGCGTTTATTGCCGGCGAAACGCCTCGCCTTGCGGGCGTCGCTTTGTTGAAAGCCTTTCACTGTCGTTTGCCTCGCTCGTCTTCTGGAGACAACATAATGCTCCCTTATCTCAATCCTGATCATCCAGAACCGGCCTATCATTGCGGCCGATTGCTTGCCGTTTTGGCCGAACTTCAACGCACTGCTCTCGGCGACGTCGGCGCGGGCGTGGTGCAACGATTTTACGTGGCGTTTAGTCAGTCTCCGGCGTTGATTTTCGGCCGCTTGATCGGCAACGCCAAGAACCACCTCAATAAACTGAAGCCCGGCGTCGCCTTTCGGATCGAAGAGAGCATTGCTGAGATTACCGGACGATTGGGAGACGGCTTGCCGACCACATTGCAACTGACCGATCAAAGCCTGTTCGCACTGGGGTATTACCAGCAACTCGCCTATCAGCGAAAACAGGCGGCCGATAACAGCGCCGCCAAAAAAGCGAAAAACATCGGAACGTCTGTTGATGAAGACGCCGATGGACAAATTCACACTCAGGAGATTGACAATGTCTGACGTCGTCGCCAACCGTTATGAGTTTCTTTATCTGTTCGATTGTGAGAACGGCAATCCCAATGGAGATCCCGACGCCGGCAATGCGCCGCGCTTGGATCCGGAGGATATGCGCGGATTGGTTTCGGACGTGGCGCTCAAGCGGCGCGTCAGGAACTATGTGGGGATCGCTCGGAACAACCAAGCGCCCTACGCTATTTTTATTGAACACGCCACGAATCTGAACCGCAAAATCACGATGGCGCACGAGGCCACAGGCGGTTTGCTCGGCGGCGACAAAGAAAAGGGCGCCAATCGAGAGAAGGTGAAAGCCGCCGGTCAATGGATGTGTCGCACTTTTTTTGACGTGCGTTGTTTCGGCGCGGTGCTTTCAACCGGCCCGAACGCCGGACAAGTGCGCGGGCCGGTTCAAATGGCTTTTGCGCGTTCCATCGATCCGATCCTTCCTCTTGACGTTTCGATTACGCGCATGGCGATTGCTGAAAATTTAAAAGGAAAAAGCACCCCGTCTTCGGCGGACTATCTTAAAGACGAAAACGAAAAACCGGAAGACAAATTGCGAACGATGGGGCGAAAATCTCTGATTCCCTACGGCCTTTACTGCGCCAAAGGATTTGTTTCGGCGCATCTGGCCGAACTGACCGGCTTCACCGAAGACGATTTGTCTTTATTTTGGCAGGCGTTGCTTGGGATGTACGATCACGATCGCTCGGCGAGCAAAGGCGTCATGGCGGCGCGCAAATTGATCGTCTTCAAGCATGTCGGAACCGACGGTAATCTCGAACAGCGAAAGAAACAAGCGGTTTTGGGATGCGCTCCGGCGCATAAACTGCTTGATTTGGGGCCGAATTCGGTTGTTGACGTGGCGCGCAAGGACGCCTTAAAACCGCCGCGCGCCTTTTCGGACTATGCCGTGACTGTTTATCCTGAACGATTGCCGTCCGGCGTGGAGATGATCGAGATGTAAGTTCAAAGGCCCGGAAAAGCATCTTCCGGGCTTTTTTTATGATGAACAAAAGGAGATTTCGGGGCGATGTCGGATGATTTCTCCGCATGTTCTCCGGACGAAGGCGTTTCCGAAGCGGTTGAAGGTGTTATTGCCCTTTCTGCGCTGAATCACTACGCCTATTGTCGACGGCGCTGCGCGCTGATTCATATAGACGGCGTTTTTGTTGAAAACCTCCACACGCAACAAGGGCGGCGCGAGCACGAAAATGTGGACGTCGCAGCCGATCTTGCGACCGCCGACGGCGTGCGGCGGGTGACGGCCCTGACCGTGTGGTCGGATCGGTTGGGACTTATCGGCCGTTGCGATTTGGTGGAGTTTCATTCCGACGGCGCGCCTTTTCCAATTGAATTCAAACACAGTCGTCGGCGTTCCAGACTCAATGATGATCTACAATTGTGTGGTCAGGCGCTCTGTCTGGAAGAGATGTTCCATCAAAAAGTTGAGAAGGGAGCGATTTTTCATCGTCGTTCGAATCGCCGAAGAGAAATCTCCTTTAATGAGAAACTCCGCGCCTTGACGCTGAAAACAATCCAGGACGTGCGCGCCCTTTTGGCGGGACGAATTTTGCCGCCGCCTCTGTTTGACGAGCGTTGCGACGAATGTTCTCTTTATTCGGTGTGTCTTCCTGAGATTTCAGGACATGATTCCGCCGAACATTACGATATATTTACGCCTCTTCCAGATTTTTCAGGCCTCGGCTCATGAAAGAATTGCTCAATACGCTTTACGTGATGACTCAGGACAGCTACCTCCGGATTGATCACGACACGTTGCGGCTGGAAGTGGGGGGAGAGCGTCGTTTAATTACGCCTATTCACCACTTGCAATCATTGGTTTTATTCGGAAACGTTATGGCGACGCCGTTTGTTTTCCATCGTTTCGCCGAGGACAACCGGACCGTTGTTTTTTTGGACTACCGAGGACGCTTCAAAGGCCGTTTGGAGGGGCCGCAGACAGGCAATGTGTTGTTGCGTCGAGCGCAACACATGATTGTCGACGATCAAGAACGCGCCGTTTTTCTAAGTAAAGCTATGGTCGCCGGCAAAATTCAGAACGCGCGTCAAGTTCTGTTGCGCGCTGCGCGAGATTCAGGAAACGATGAGGAGAAAAAGCAATTGCGCGTCGCCGCCGAGATAATGGCGACGGCGCTTCAATCATTGGGAGGCGCTTCTTCTTTGAACGAAGTCAGAGGTTTTGAAGGTCATGCGGCGGAGACATACTTTTCTGTTTTCTCACTGATGGTTCGCGCCGATCGAGAGCATTTCGCCATGAACGGCCGCAATCGTCGTCCTCCGTTGGATCCGGTTAACGCTCTATTGTCGTTTCTGTACGCTTTGTTGTTGAATGATTGTTTGTCTGCGCTGCAATCTGTTGGTCTTGATTGCCAAGTCGGCGTCCTGCATGGACTTCGTTCCGGTCGTCCTGGATTGGGGCTTGATTTGATGGAGGAGTTCCGTTCTTTTATTGCCGATCGGTTGGCGTTGTCTCTGATCAATCGGAAACAAATTACAGGAGAAGACTTTGAGACTCGTCCTGGCGGCGCTGTTTACCTTGTTGAGGCCGGTCGACGGAAGGTAATTACAGAATATCAAAGAAGAAAGCAAGAAAAAATAACTCATCCATTGTTGAAGCAAGAGATCGTCGTCGGTCTTTTACCTTTTGTTCAGGCGCGTCTTTTAGCTCGTTTCATTCGCGGCGATGCGGAGGCTTATTTACCTTTTCTTGTTCGATAGGGGAGAGCGATGGATATCATTATCACATATGACATCAACACAGAGACTCGTGAAGGCAGGCGACGGTTACGCAAGGTGGCTGAAATCTGCCTGAATTATGGCCAACGTGTACAATTTTCTGTGTTCGAGTGTTCCGTATCGGAGATGCAATTGGATCAACTTCTCCATCAACTGGAAGAAGAAATTAACATAAAGAGCGACAGCGTTCGCATGTATCGTCTTCCCGGGGGACGGAGCGCGTTGGTTTCAGCTTTAGGCCGAGACAGTTATATTGACTTCTGCGGGCCGTTAGTGGTCTAATCCACTCCGCGAATCACAAAGACGGGCTTCTATGGCGGGAGGTTCGCGCAATGCCTAGCTATCTGAAAATCAAGGCGTTTTATAAACGGGTGTTCTTTCTTGTCAGTCTGTGGTCCGAGCTTTGTCTAGGTTCGCGCAACCTATGTGATTCCATCTTGTGTTTCAATGCGTTACAAGATGGGAGGTTCGCCCGGCTTAACTGCCGGGCGTGGATTGAAACCTTTTGTGAAAAATATGACCGCAATCCAGTTTGCCAGGTTCGCCCGGCTTAACTGCCGGGCGTGGATTGAAACGATCTTTTTCCGCACCTCACCCTACGCCTCACCCTGGTTCGCCCGGCTTAACTGCCGGGCGTGGATTGAAACATTGTTGGGCTCCTTTTTTGATGATAGTGATGGGGGGTTCGCCCGGCTTAACTGCCGGGCGTGGATTGAAACATGGGGTGAAGCCTTTTTATATGGAGGGTAATCTTGGTTCGCCCGGCTTAACTGCCGGGCGTGGATTGAAACAAAGGTTACGGACGCATTAGTCGGCTCCTAGAAGATGGTTCGCCCGGCTTAACTGCCGGGCGTGGATTGAAACGATGAGCCGACCGTACTCGGAGGCGAGGACGAAGTCGGTTCGCCCGGCTTAACTGCCGGGCGTGGATTGAAACCTTTTATGCTGCTCCGCTCTAGGCGCAAGCTTCCGGGTTCGCCCGGCTTAACTGCCGGGCGTGGATTGAAACGGCTCCGGAGAGATCGGCCCCGGAGAGTCTGGCTCCGGGTTCGCCCGGCTTAACTGCCGGGCGTGGATTGAAACTACTATATACGCATCCATAGACGCCTCGTCGGGACGGTTCGCCCGGCTTAACTGCCGGGCGTGGATTGAAACAGATCGGCCTCCTGCATCCAGCACCCCATCAGGGATGCGGTTCGCCCGGCTTAACTGCCGGGCGTGGATTGAAACGTTTTTATATCCTCCTCCTTGGGGTGAGGATTCCTGGTTCGCCCGGCTTAACTGCCGGGCGTGGATTGAAACAGTTATGCCGATCCTTTTTAGTGTTTTGATTTCGTCGGTTCGCCCGGCTTAACTGCCGGGCGTGGATTGAAACATGGGGTGAATCCTTCGGGTAAGAGTGTATTGGTGAGGGTTCGCCCGGCTTAACTGCCGGGCGTGGATTGAAACCGCTGTATGGTCTAGCGGGCTCTTGGCTCCCCTTCCTGGGTTCGCCCGGCTTAACTGCCGGGCGTGGATTGAAACCGCCGTATGGTCTAGCGGGCTCTTGGCCTGCGTCCCGGTTCGCCCGGCTTAACTGCCGGGCGTGGATTGAAACACTTCGGTGTACCCGTCCAGGTAGGTGTGGCGGAGGGTGGTTCGCCCGGCTTAACTGCCGGGCGTGGATTGAAACATCGTGGTGCCCTTCCAGGTGTGTGTGTGTCGATGCGGTTCGCCCGGCTTAACTGCCGGGCGTGGATTGAAACAAGAAAAAAGTGCGATCTCTGAAAAAAATTTCTGTGGTTCGCCCGGCTTAACTGCCGGGCGTGGATTGAAACGCCTCCGCCGAGGCCCTCTACGGGCCTCGATGGAAGGGTTCGCCCGGCTTAACTGCCGGGCGTGGATTGAAACCCTTTTGATCGATGTGTGTGTGTGTCCGATGAGGTTCGCCCGGCTTAACTGCCGGGCGTGGATTGAAACGTCTGAGGCCATGGTGCGTGCGCGCACTATGGCGCGGTTCGCCCGGCTTAACTGCCGGGCGTGGATTGAAACCTCGTACGAGGCCACCGCGACGACGCGGGACTCGCCGGTTCGCCCGGCTTAACTGCCGGGCGTGGATTGAAACAGCTCTCCGCCCGCCCAGCTCTCCGCTCTCCGCCCGCTCGGTTCGCCCGGCTTAACTGCCGGGCGTGGATTGAAACAACAGCTTTGCGCCTGCACAATCGAGGAGGCTTCGAGGGTGGTTCGCCCGGCTTAACTGCCGGGCGTGGATTGAAACACAGCTCGATGAGGCGTACTACGCCGAGCGGAGACGGGTTCGCCCGGCTTAACTGCCGGGCGTGGATTGAAACTAGGTGGCTGGCCTTCGAAGAGTTGTGCCGCATCACGTTCGCCCGGCTTAACTGCCGGGCGTGGATTGAAACATCCGCAGCGACAATGTCGGCATGTCCCATATCGTCAAGTTCGCCCGGCTTAACTGCCGGGCGTGGATTGAAACATTGGATGATGCGTCGCCGGGCCCGCCCCCACGCCTGCGGGTTCGCCCGGCTTAACTGCCGGGCGTGGATTGAAACCGCCAGGTCTTGGCGTGGGTGCGCGCATCCACCGCGCACGTTCGCCCGGCTTAACTGCCGGGCGTGGATTGAAACTTTTGAAGCGCGGCGTGGTGGTCTCAAAAAGCGGGAAAGTTCGCCCGGCTTAACTGCCGGGCGTGGATTGAAACGTCGGGGCGCTGGTAGGCGATGCGCGCGCGGCGCTGCGGTTCGCCCGGCTTAACTGCCGGGCGTGGATTGAAACTCTGATAAAAGAGGCAAAAGTTTTCTGCTGTACGGTTCGCCCGGCTTAACTGCCGGGCGTGGATTGAAACATACCACTAGAAAATATCTTCGAACCAGAAATGGTCGTTCGCCCGTTAGTGCAACATGGTTTCTGTAAATTCCTCTCTCTCGGGTTTCCCTGGGTGGGCAGCCTTCCACGCTTCGAGGTGTAGCTCTTTGCGCTACGGTTGCATGCCTGGAGGAACCACGGAGAGCAATTTCCCGGACGACTTCTTCGGAGTATTACTTGGAAATGTAACGAAGGAGTTGACAGATATGGCAATGCGCGTCGTAAAACACCCCCTTGACGATGCTTATGCAGCGTTAATTGAAAATGGACTTGACGGAGCGAGCGAAGCTCTGCGCATTCTGGTTAATGAAGCAAGCAAGATCGAGCGAGCCCACTTTATGAATGCTCAATCTCACGAACGAACCGCTGAACGTACTGATTATGCCAACGGCTATAAGCAAAAGACGGTTCTAACACGCGTCGGCAACGTGACCTTCGATGTGCCTCAAGTTCGCGGTGGAGGCTTTTATCCAAGCGCGCTTGAGAAAGGATCGCGGACCGAACAAGCCGTCAATATAGCCCTGGCTGAAATGTATATTCAGGGGGTATCAACCAGAAAGGTGATAACGGTTCTTCAAGCTTTACTTGGACCGGAGATTTCAATTTCGTCGGCCCAGGTCAGCCGTGCGGCCGAAGCTCTCGACGTTGGTCTTGCGGCTTGGCGTGAACGGCCACTTGGCGAAACTCCCTATGTTTTCTTCGACGCCCGATATGAACGGGTGCGAGAAGGCGGGCATTTGGTCGATTGTGCCGTGCTGGTTGCTATCGGCATCACAACGGACGGAATTCGGCGCGTGCTCGGTGTTTCCGTCGCCTTGTCGGAAGCCGAAGTCCATTGGCGCGCCTTTATGGAGAGCTTGGTGCGGCGTGGTTTGATGGGCGTCAAAATGATCATCGCAGACGACCATGCTGGCCTTAAAGCGGCTCGCAGAGCCGTGCTTCCCAGCGTCCCATGGCAACGCTGCCAGTTCCATTTGCAGTTGAATGCCCAAGCCTACGTCCCGAAAATCGACCAACGCAAATCTGTCGCTCAGCAAATTAAGACAATCTTCAATGCTCCTGATAAAGTCGAGGCCGAGCGTTTGCTAAAAAAATTCGTGGATATATGGGCTAAAGACGCTCCAAAGCTTGCGCAATGGGCGGAAGAGAACCTGCCTATGGGGTTTTCGGTGTTCGAGTTGCCCCAACAATATCGCACTCGACTAAGAACAACCAATGGACTCGAAAGGATAAACAGAGAACTCAAGCGCCGCACCCGAGTGGCTTCAATCTTTCCAAATACCGCTTCATGTCTACGATTGGTCTCTGCTCTGCTCGCTGAGTGTGACGAAGAGTGGATGTCAGGAAAAATGTATCTCAACCTGAAAGGGTAATTCGCTCGTCGCCTGAAAAAGTTGTCTGGAAAAATTTACAGAAAAGTTGTTGCACAGCCGTTCGCCCGGCTTAACTGCCGGGCGTGGATTGAAACCACAGGCCTATCGCCCGGAGCGCTGATCGCCGTCACCGGTTCGCCCGGCTTAACTGCCGGGCGTGGATTGAAACGCCATAGTTCCTAGTTTAGCATTAGTAACAGAATTGGTTCGCCCGGCTTAACTGCCGGGCGTGGATTGAAACATAATACCAGCAGTTGATATATCTTCAGGTGATCCTGGGTTCGCCCGGCTTAACTGCCGGGCGTGGATTGAAACAAAGGCGGCATGGACCGCCGACGCGGGTAAATAAAACGGTTCGCCCGGCTTAACTGCCGGGCGTGGATTGAAACGCGAAACGCGCCCAAGTGGCGGCGCATCACCAAAAAACGGTTTCGCCCGGCCTAAAATTGGACGCCGATGCCGGTCTACTTTTCAACGCCGATTGACAGGGTAGGCGAAATATTCTGCCGAGTGATTTGTTGAATTTTTATGCTCTTGTTCTCTTTGGCAAACATGCGCTAACCTCTGGAGATGTTTGACCGTCTTGATGCGGAAGGAGTGTTGGGGCCAATAGATGGGGAGAGGGGAACTTCTTTGTTGTTGAGGAGGTATAAAATTAGATGGCGACTTGTGTAATGGAATCTCGGTAATGGCCCAACAATCCGACTCTCTTTACCATCGGCTGTTTACGCATCCGATCATGGTCGAGCAGCTGGTGCGAGAGTTCGTGCCGGAAGCTATGGCGGTTGGGCTGGATTTTACTCGGATGGAATCGGTTAACGCGAAATTTCACTCGCGACGAGGCCGTCGTCGCGAAGGAGACGTCATCTGGAGGCTTCCGACCAAAGACGGTTTGGATATTTATTTGTATTTGCTGTTCGAGTTTCAATCTACGATCATTGAATGGATGGCTGTCCGCACCCAAGTTTACATCGGTTTGCTGTGGCAACAAATCATTAAAGAGAGAAACCTCAAACGTGGCGATAAACTGCCGCCCGTTCTGCCGATTGTTTTGTATAACGGAGATCAAAGATGGAATGCTCCACTTGAAGTGTCGGATTTAATTTTTCTTCCACACAACTCGCCGCTTTGGCCTTGGCAACCGGCGTCACGCTATTATTTGCTGGATGAAAGCGCTTTTTCCAACGATGACTTGGCCCGACGAGACACGTTGACGGCGCTGTTGTTTCGCCTGGAGCATTGTCATCATCTCGACGACCTTGTCGGGCTGATTGACGAGGTTATCGGTTGGTTCCGGAACCATCCCGGTTACGAAGAGCTGAAACAGTTATTTACTGAGGTGGCGGTTCAATCCGTTCAGAACATGGACGACCAGGGAGACGTTCAGCTCCCGGACGATTTAATGGAGGTTCGTAATATGTTGGCGACGCGAACGCATGAATGGAAGCGGCAAATTCTGGCGGAAGGTGAGGCGGCAGGCAAAGCCAACATGCTTCTTCGCCTGCTTCATCGCAGATTTAAATCTGTGCCCAGCCACATTGAAGACTGTGTCCTAAAAGCTTCGAGTGATCAGCTTGATGAATGGAGCGAAGCCTTTGTTGACGCCATTTCCTTAAGCGACATCTTCGGCCCAACACAGTCGCACTGAGCAACCGTGGAGGGGATGCAATGTGCCTTTGAGACCTGAAAGCCGAGAGTTCGCGACGCTACGATTGCTTTCCGGCTGGGATGTGAAAACTCGATGAGGCAAATTTCGACGCACATAAAGAATTCGAACCTGCGCACTTTGCCTTGATCTGCGCGGTGCGCCGAGTGTGCCATATTTCGAGCCGGAATGAACGGGAGCGCCAACAACCTATTGATTCTAAAGCGGAGAAAAGTTAGCGGAGTGTCCCGTCCCGTCAACCAGCATTCGTTATGTGGAATTTTCAAAAGCCCGGAAGTCTAGGCAAAAAAGCCCAGGTTTTCCGGGCTTTTTCCGTTCGACCTGCGCGCTCCATATTCTCGGAGACCCTCCTTTCTTCTCTCTTTCGCCCTCTTTTCTCCGACCCCTGCGCACCCCTTCCCGGTTCAGCGCGCAGGTCTGTTTCTCTGGAAATTCAATGGCTTGGCCTGTATTAAAGTCTTGGCGGTTCGGATGAGTCCCGGATGCCGATTGGGTTTTACTCCAAACTTTTTCTCTGTTTTTCCCTTTGAAATCAATGGGTTTTTGGTTGTCTGTGGTGGGTCGTAAAGTATTTGAAAGACTATCTCGGACAAATGGTGATCGTCAAGAAAGTATAACTGCGAACGACCAGCTCTTTCTTTTCAAACGACCTCGCCGATCCGAGCAGGGACCGGCGAGGTCGGTCTCGTGGTTTTATGTGTCGGTTTACTCCGCTCCTTCAGTTAAATCGTGCAGCTTCTTCCGTTGCGCCTCCCATTCGCCGGGCCAGGGCTCCTTGAAGTGGGCCAGAGTGATATCTCTAGGCAACCGGCCGTCGAGGATCGTCTCGATGATGTCGGGAGCCAGCAACGTCAGCCGAAGAATTTGTCCGACGTAACGAGCCGCCACGTCCTCGGCTTCGGCGATTTGTTTGATGGTGTCGTACTTCTTTGTGTCGAGCAGCTTTTTCCAGCGATGAGCGCGGGCCAGAGCCTTGATCAAAGTGGGATCGGCTTTGGCGACGGGCGGAGCCCAGGTTGTTTTGAGGGGAAGGGGAGCGTCGGGCGGCGCGACGATCAGTTTGCGTCCTCCGCGTTTTTTGAACTTGATCGGGATTTGGACCGACAGAATTGAGCCATCGGAACTTAAGTCAATGTCGTGGGTCATGGGCGGGATTCCTGTGACGCCAGGGCAAGAGTGGGGCGAAGGTCGGCGACCAACGTCGCCAAGCCGTCGGCGCGGAGGTCGATGCGCACGCCGTTCGTGTTCAATGTGGCGCGGGCCACCAGAAGCCGAACCACGCGCGCCTGTTCGGCGGGAAACAACTCGTCCCAGAGAGGATCGAGGTTGCGCAGGGCGGCGGTGACTTCGCTCTCGGCGATCCGCTCGCCGTCGTCATCGGTCTGTTTCCAGGTTCGGATCACGATCTCCGGAGTTCGCAGCAGAGCGCGGAGTTGCGCCACGACGGCTCCTTCGTTCTCGCCGGCAGGCACAGTGCGCAGTGGGCAAGCTTCATAGCCGTTCCGGATCGCCGTCTGGCTGACATAATAACGGTACATCTTGCCCTTTTTGCGCGTGAACACCGGCGTCATCGCATCGCCGTTCGGCCCGAACAAAAGTCCTTTGAGCAGGGGAGGGGACTCCGCGCTTGGTCTGGGGCCGCGTTCTCGAGCGTTGGTTTCAAGGATGGCGTGAACGCGATCCCAGGTTGCTGCGTCGATGATTGCTTCATGTTCGCCGGGATAGGAATTCCCTTTGTGAACGGCTTCTCCGAGATAAATTCGATTGGCGAAGATGTTGTAGATCGCTTTGCGGTCGAGCGGTCCGCCTTGACGTTTCTTTCCGTCTTGCGTGGTCCAAGATTTGGCGTGATGTCCGGCAGCCGCCAACTCGCGCATGAGTTCGGAGACGGATGCAAGTTCCAGGAACCGTCGGAACATCAGTCGGACCAAATCGGCTTCTGCCGTATTGATTACCAACTTTCGGTTGACGACGTCGTAGCCGAGCGGCGGCGTTCCCCCCATCCACATGCCTTTGCGGCGGCTGGCGGCAAACTTGTCGCGGATGCGTTCGCCGATGACTTCGCGCTCGAACTGAGCGAAGCTCAAGAGTATATTGAGCGTCAATCGTCCCATTGACGAAGTCGTGTTGAACTGCTGAGTGATGCTGACGAAGGAGACGTTGCCGTTCTCGAAGGTTTCGACGAGCTTTGAGAAGTCGAGGAGTGAACGCGATAGTCTGTCGACTTTGTACACGACAATAACGTCAATAAGTTTTGCTTCAACATCGGCCAGAAGGCGTTTTAAGGCCGGGCGCTCCAATGTTCCTCCCGACACGCCGCCATCGTCATAGCGGTGCGGGCATTCGATCCAGCCTT
>CAUYUA010000259.1:0-16937 GCA_963575675.1 Azospirillaceae bacterium | reverse complement strand
TATCGAAAATCCGCGATGGCTGCCGGCTCTTACACCACGTCATGGGACGCGATCCGGCGCTGAACGGCAAGCTGGGCGGAACAATTCGTTTGACACGCGCTGTCGCCGCCGAGATGACGAAACGCTCATCGGGCTCCATTGTGTTCATCAACGGCGCATTTGCTCGCGAACCCAATCCGATGTTCGTCATCGCCAGCACGGTGGTGACGGCGTTGTCCGGGTTTGCCAAAGCCATCGCCGGAGACCTGGGAAAATCAGGCGTTCGCGTCAACATTGTCAACCCTGGAGCCACGGCCACGCCCTTATGGCAGGGCGTTAGCGAAGGCTTTGCGGCGCGTTTTGGATGCTCAACCGATGACGTCACCAAACAAGTGCTCGAAAAGACGCCTCTGAGACGATTAGGGCAACCGGAAGATGTGGCTAAAGCTGTTGCATTTCTGGCGTCTCCATCCGCGAGACACATTACCGGAGCCGTGCTGATGGTGGACGGAGGAGCCACTTCGAGTATTTGAACACAGAGAATGACTTTAGATGACTCCAAACGCGCCTTGGCGCGCAGTTCTCGCAACGGCGCTTCGAACATCTCCTCGATGAGCCAAACACAAACAACCTCTTGATGACTTTGAAAGAACGGCAAAATCATTCCATGACGTCATCTCTCGCCCTTCCCTCCTCCCGCCTCGGCGGCGCCGGCGGTCTTACTCTAAGCATCGCCTGCGCTGCTACGGCGCTGCCCTGCGCTTCAGTTTACATGACGCAGCCGATTTTTCCGGAAATCGCAATAGGGCTGAACATCGGAGACACAGACGCGCGTTTGGTGTTCACGATCACGAGCGTCGCATATGCCTTTGCGTTTTTTCTCTTCGGCCCACTCTCGGATCGTTATCCGGCGCGCGCCGTCGCAACCTGGGGATGCGTGGCCCAAGCGGCGGCCACGGCGACGGCGGCGCAATGCGACGGATTTTGGGAATTTTTAGCCGCCTCGGCGATGATCGGTGTGATTGCGGCGGCAATTCCAGCGGCAATGTACGCTCTGATTGGTCGCTTGGCCACAGGAAAGGCTCTCGGCGCCTGCATGGGATTGGTCGTCGCGGCGTCTGTGGTCGGAGTAATCTTAGGACGCTCCATGACCGGCGTAATCTGCGCCATCATCGGTTGGCGCGCCACTTTTCTGGGCATGGCCGGATTGTATCTGCTTCTTCCGCCCTTGCTGACGCTATTGCCGAATGACGCCGAATTGGCGGCGACACACCGTCCAGCGTTAAAACAATCCTATATCAACACGTTGAAGCTATTGACGTTTCCTCCTTCCGCCCGCCTTCTTGCGATCGGATTCTTCACTTTTGTCGGCTATCTTGGGGTTCTGTCCATCCTCACCTTTCACCTCAAACGCCCTCCTTTCTCCTACAACGCCGCACAAATCGGCTGGATCAGCTTAATGGGCCTCAGCGCCGTGCTCGGCGCTCCACTGTCCGGCGCTCTGATGAACCGGGTCGGCGCGCGCAGAGTCTTATTGGTTGGTCATTGTATGATTATCACATCCTTGGGATTGCTTGGCGTCGCTGAAGACTTCTCCTTTCTGATTGCAGGAGTGTTGCTGATGTTCTTAGGCGTCTTCGCCGGACAACCCGTCATATTCACGCTTTTGGCGAGAACAGTTCCACAAGAATGCAAAGGCGCCTCATCATCACTCTACTTTCTAGTGTGTTTGGGATCGGGAGGATTATCGACCGCTGCGCTCGGACCGGCGTGGACATTCGGAGGTTGGTCCGCCGTGATTGCTCTAGGGAGCGCAGCCGTTATTCTAGCGATGATCTTAGGCCTAATCGCCACCAAACAAACACCGTCCGACACTCCCGTCAACAGCCCCGCCAACAGCCCCGCCAACAGATAGAACCTCCACGCGCCAAACAAAATAGAAAGAAAATCATCCCATGTCCCAATGCTCCGCCATAGAACTCAGCGTCACCACGCAAGGTCCGACCTATCCCCCAAGCGAAGTCATGGACGCCGATGGTAATTTCATTGTCATCGGACGAATTAACCGTTGTGAACCCAATGGAATGACAAGCTCGAACTGGGGAGCGGCGATCGTCTCTCCTGATAGCCCGACTCCACCGTTTGGCCGAAATTTTCCATACAACATCGTTCGCGAACTGAATCCCAACGCGCTTTCTTCTGCTGACAAAGCTTTGGTTTTGCACACCCTGCCATTGCCTTTGCCGTGCCATAATTATCCCATGGTGTTTTCTCCCGAGCAATGTCCGGACGCAGAAAAGATCGTCCGTCACAGCCTACCGTTCCATAAAGCGCATATCCCCGATTTTCGCCCTGAAGACGGACGCCGCCTCGCCGAGCCGGTCACGCTGGAAGCATGGATGAAAGCGCGTGGACAAGTCGAAGTAAGAGTCGCCGCCGATAAACGCTCGGCTGAATTTCGCCTGGAATTTGATAACCTCATCCCGAATAGCCTCTACACGGTGATGTCGTTACGCAGTCGCGATTTAGACCCGTTGGAGCCGACCCGCCCGGGCCCTTTGGGCATTCCCAACGCCTTCATCACCGATGATCGCGGACACGGCGCGCACACCGCCGTTCTTCCCAACCCGTTTCCACGCCTCGGAACGCCGAGAGCCAACCGCGTCATCAACGTCATCTTGTTATGGATGAGCACCCAATGCGCGCACGGCGGAGCAATCGGTTTATTCGGTTTGGGAGGCGACATTCACGCTCAGTTAAAGCTGCAAACTGCCGGCTTTTTAGAGCTTGAAACCGTTCCGTAATTTTAAAACACACAAAATCACAATAACAACTTCACAAAAACAACAGAAATGAAATTTCAGTTTTCAAAATCTCACCTCACGGTTTTTAAATATTTTTAAAAATTTTTTCTTTATTTGTCCGTGATCTGAGAAAAATCATTTTTTATCTCCTCTACGATCTTTATTCCCTTCTCCTTTGTTTTTGATTGCCACTGAAAGGAAACACATTCATGCCGATTATCGAAATCACTGTTCTGGACAGCGCTTCCGATGAAAAATGCAAAGAGCTGATCGAAAAAGTCAGCCGCGCCACATGGGATGTTTTGAAGTGCCCGCGCAATCGCATCACCGTGTTTGTCAACAAAGTTCCGCGCGGCCAATTCGCCGAGGGCGGCGTGTTGGCGGACGCACCGAACTTCCTCACGGATCGTGATCTAACGTCATACGAGTAAACAGAAACATAGGAGCGGGGATTCTCTGTCCCCTCTCCTTTTTAGTAAGACGCTCAAGGAATAAGTTACAATGGAAACACGTTTTATCGGTCGCAATGGATTGCCGGTCTCTGCAATTGGACTTGGCTGCATGGGGATGTCTGAATTCTATGGCGAGACCAACGACGAACAATCTCTTGAGACATTAAACCACGCTCTGGACCAAGGCATTACTCTTTTCGACAGCGCCGACACTTACGGCCTCGGCCACAACGAGGAGCTGCTGGGCCGTTTCCTCAAAGGCAAAGCCAACCGCCCCAAAGTCGCCACCAAATGCGGCATCTTCCGCTCGCGCGAAATGGGGTATTCTCGCCGCATCGACAACACTCCCGATTACATTAACTCTTGCTGTGACGCTTCATTGGAGCGCCTGGGCGTTGATGTCATTGACTTGTACTACATCCACCGAGTTTCGGCGGACACTCCGATTGAAGAAAGCGTCGGAGCGCTGAGCGCGCTGGTGAAAGCCGGAAAAATCCGTCACATTGGTCTCTGTGAAGTCTCCGCCGCCACTCTGCGCCGCGCTCATGCGGTTCACCCTATCGCCGCCGTGCAAAGCGAATACTCTCTATGGTCGCGGGATCCGGAAGAAAGCGTTCTGGCCGCCTGCCGCGCGCTGGGAACCTCTTTCGTCGCCTATAGCCCTTTAGGGCGTGGCTTCCTCACCGGCGCCATTCAAAACACCGAGAACCTAGCCGAAAACGATTTCCGGCGCCACGCGCCGCGCTTTCAAGGCGAGAACCTGGAAGCCAATCTCAAGCGCTTGGAATTCGTCAAGAATTTAGCCGACGCCCACCATTGCGCGCCGAGCCAAATTGCTCTGGCCTGGCTGCTGGCCCAAGGCTCCGATATTATTCCCATTCCCGGCACGCGACGCAAATCCCGCATCGATGAGAACGCCGGCGCCGCTTCGGTAGTTTTAACGGCGGACGACTTGACGCAACTCGATCAAGCCTTCCCCTTCGGCGCCGCAGCCGGACCTCGCTACACCGCCGAGGGTATGAAGGGCATCAACGCCTAACCAGACGAATATCCGCTTTCGCTCCCCAAACGACACCATTTCCTCAAAAAACATCCATAAGGCGCTCAGCGCCACCGTATACAAAAAGAGAGGGCATCATGTTGCACCAACACCCCATGTCCACCCGCGACGTTATGTTCGTGGTTGGCAATAAATTCGACTCTTTCGCTTCCAACGAAGGCGCCGTCACCGTCAAGCAATTGCTGAAGGATATGAAAACCGGCAACATCAAAAACTATTCCAAAGACACGGTTTTCCTTCCCGGCCAAGGACTTCAAGAAAGCGACATTGAGTGCGTAATGCAGCAGGCCGAATTGACCGAATGCGATCTCGTTTTTGATCTTCACCTGCGGAAAGAACAACCCAGACGCGCCAGCGCCGTCTACACGCACAAACACAAGCCGGAAAATTCGATCATCTCTGTGCCGCGCCGCACCATCTCTCCCGAACGTTTCGAATTGGATTTGTTGGTCGACGAGCGCAGCGAACTGATGTGCGATCACCAAACCGGCCAGCATGTGCAAGGCATGGTTCTGATCGAAGCCGCGCGTCAAACTTTCTTGGCCGTCACCGAGCGCTTCTTTATCGATGCCAAAGCGGGAATTAACTATTACTTCGTCATCAATCATATGAATACAGAGTATATAAACTTCGTTTTCCCGATTCCCGTCACCATCAATTACATTCTCCTTGATAAAAAAACCGACAATCCACACCGTCTGTCTTTCCGCGCAATGATCGAATTCCATCAAGCAGGCCAGGTCTGCGCCCGCGTCGAAACCAAGTTCACCGCTTTCGAATCCGAAAAGATCGTACAAAAAGAAGCCTCTTTGGCGCAAAAAGCCATCAAGTGGTTCCATTCGCGCCATGGTCATCATGTCATCGGCCAACATTCTCACCATGGACAAGAAAACAGAGCCGCCGCGTGATCTTCGAACTTCTTTTTTTAACGGACGATACCCCTCCATCATCCTCAGAACGCCGCTTTTTTTTCGGAAGATCAACAGCGAAGGGGCTGTGAGGCCCCTCTCGCTTCCTTTTTTATATTCTCTTCAGTTTTGGATACACCATGCCGAATGACCGCAACAAGCGTTTCGCATTTTTTGATGTTGATGGAACTCTAATTTCCATCAAAAGCATGTTCTCTTTTCAAACATTCTACTACTCGAAATGGCTCTCGGAAGAAAGTTCAGAGTTCCAGCCTCAGCGTCAAGAATTCGAAAAAACAATGACGCAGATGCAGGCGGAAGAACAGCCGAGAGAGGCCATAAACGCCGCATATTATCGTTTTTTCGCGGGACGATCCCCCAGAGACACTCAAGAATGCGCATTTGCATGGTTTAAGGCTACGCTTGACAAACGATGGGATTTATTTTTGCCGCGCTCGGTTGATGTTTTAAAACATCATCAATCAGAGGGGGTTGAGCCGACGTTTGTGTCGGGGTCATCAATGGAAATTTTAGCGCCGTTGGCGGAAAGTCTTGGAGTGCCTTGGGTTTTGGCGACACATCTAGAAGTTGAAAATGGAGTCTATACAGGTAGAATTTGTCCGCCGCAAACGATCGGAGCGGGAAAAGCGGACGCAATACGACTTTTCCTTGCAGAGCAGAACGTGGATGCGCGCCTGTGTTTTGCCTATGGCGACGACCGTTCAGATCTCTCAATGCTGGAGCTTGTCGGCCATCCTTGTGTCGTGAGTGGCGATCCGGTATTGGAAGAGCTTGCTTGCGCCAGAAATTGGCCAATAATCATGTCAACGTAAAAAATTCCAGATAATAAATGGGTCCAGGAACATAGTCTCTGGACCCATTTATTTTTATTCACGCCTCACACAACGCTTTTAGTGCCCTCTCAGTCGTTCAACAGAGTGAATAACCGGCGTTGCGCGCAAAGCCGCAATAATATTCGACAAATGCCGCGTATCCTTCACATCGATATCAATCAGCAATTCAAAAAAATCAACATGACGACTTATAATCTTCAAGTTCGTGATATTGCCTCCATTTTTTCCGATCACCGTCGATAATGTTCCCAATCCTCCGGGTTCGTTCGCCACCACGACATTAATTCGCCCCACCAAATCATCCGGCTTCTCTGGATTGCTGTCCCATGCAACATCAATCCACCGCTCCGGCGAGTCGTGAAAACTCTCCAACGTCTCACAATCAATGGTGTGGATCGTCACGCCCTTTCCTGTGGTGACAATGCCGACAATGCGATCTCCCACCAACGGATGACAACAACGCGCATAATGAACCGCCAAGCCAGGAATTAAGCCTCGAATCGGCAATGGCGCGCTTTTCCCCTTGTGCCGAGCCGAACGCGCCGCCGGGGGATGCAACGCAACCAACGCTCGCTCGTCGCGCGCCTCAGGAGGCGGAAGCGCTTTATGCGCCGGAAAAATGGCGTTAAAAACTTCTCGGCTGGACACCAGGCCGGCGCCGAGGTTGGCGTAAAGATCATCTGAAGTCTGAACGTGAAAAATTTTCAAGACATGATCTATGGCCTTTTCTGTAAAATCATACCCTTCTTGACGAAATAATTTTTGAAGCATAGCTCGCCCAAGATCGATGAATTGGGCGCGTTGGCGCGTGCGGAGAAAACGTCGGATTCGCGCCTTGGCCTTTCCGGTGACGACAAAGCGCTCCCACCCGGCCATCGGCGTCGAAGTCTTCGAGGTGATCACCTCGACTTGATCGCCATTTTGAAGCGGCGTGCGCAACGGCGCTATTCGACCGTTGACTTTGGCGCCGACGCAAGTGTCTCCGATCTGCGAATGGACGGCGTAAGCGAAATCGACCGTCGTTGCGCCGCGCGGCAAAGCGATCAGATCGCCTTTCGGCGTAAAGCAAAACACCTGATCTTGGAACAGCTCCAGCTTTGTGTGCTCCAAGAACTCTTCCGGTCGTTGAGCATGCTCTAGAATATCGAGCAGTTCCCGCAACCAACGATACTCGCGCGCTTCAGGCCTAGGCTGCCCCTGTTTATAGGCCCAATGAGCCGCGACCCCAAGCTCCGCCACTTCATGCATATCAATGGTGCGAATTTGCACCTCAATGCGCTGCCGATCCGGGCCGATCACGCCGCTATGAAGGCTGCGATAACCATTGGGCTTGGGAGTCGAGATGTAATCCTTAAAGCGCCCAGGAACCACCGGGTAGCGCGCATGAATAACGCCCAAAGTTTGGTAACACTGCCCCACGCTCTCGACAACCACACGAAACGCCATAATATCCGAGAGTTGCTCAAAGGTGACGTTTTTGCGTTGCAGCTTTAACCAAATAGAGTAAGGAGATTTTTCGCGCCCTTTGACCTGCGCCTTTGGCAGACCTTCGCGCGCCAGAGTTTCTTTGAGTTCGTCAATAACACGCTGAACACGATCTCCACCTTCGGTTCTCAATCGAGAAAGTTGCGTCAAGACAGATTCGCGCCCTTCCGCATTGAGCTGTGCGAACGCCAAATCCTCCAACTCGTCTTTCATGCGGTGAATGCCGATTCTTTCGGCGAGCGGCGCATAAATTTCAAGAGTTTCACGCGCAATGCGCTTTCGTTTATCGGCGTTTTTTAAATGGCCGATCGTCCTCATATTATGCAGACGATCGGCCAATTTCACTAAGAGGACACGAATATCCTCCGACATAGCCAGAACCAATTTACGAAAATTCTCGGCTTGCTTGGTCTGATCGCTTTGTAATTCAATTCGGGATAATTTTGTGACGCCGTCCACCAGGCGAGCAATATCCGCCCCGAACAACCGCTCGATGTCTTCGAGGGTCGCCACCGTGTCCTCGACCGTGTCATGCAGCAAAGCCGTCACGATCGAGGCCGAATCCAACTTCATTTGAGTCAGAATCCCCGCCACTTCGAGCGGGTGAACGAAGTAAGGGTCTCCAGAAGCGCGTAGCTGCGACCCGTGCGCTTTCATGGAGAACACATAAGCACGGTTTAAAGCGTCCTCATCGGCGTCTGGATCATATAACTTAACCCGCTCGACCAGCTCATATTGCCGGATCATGCATACAGCTCCGCACCGACGAGAGTTGTTAAAGAAACGTCTCTTCCGCAAGGTCGTAATTTTTATGCAGAAGGAAACGCTTTGACTTCCGCCCCTCCCCCATCCGAATCAAAACCCATAGAGCGCCGCAAAACGACGCTCATCAGGAGCCAATCCGTCAGACAACCATCGGAACCGTTGTAAACATCAATATTTTGTTAAGCGCGCTCTCAGAAAGTTCGACCGCCACGCCCATAGGCTTCGATATCTTCGTCTCCAGCCTCGGCGTCGAACGGCTCATCGGCCTCTTCTTCTTCCTCTTCTTCTTCCTCATCCCCCATGTCGTCTCCGGCGCGACGCGCATCTTCGATTTGGCGCGCCCACTCTTGTTCTCCGGCAATTAATTCGACAATTTCTTCTTCCGGAGCCTCTTCTTCGACATGTTTCTGGTGCCCTCGAATCAAATCATTCCGCAAAGAATCCAAATTGAGGGTGCCATCGGCAATTTCTCTCAACGCCACCACTGGATTTTTATCATTGTCGCGCTCGATAGAAATCGGCGCGCCTGCGGCAATGCTGCGCGCACGCTGAGCCGCCGTCATCACCAATTCAAAACGGTTCGGAATTCTTACGACGCAATCTTCAACCGTAACGCGGGCCATTCCTCGCCAACTCCCCGTAACTCGTGTGTTCTTCCACTATAAGAAGCCCTTCAAATCAGTGCAAGCGGCCAAAAAATCAATGTCTCCAAATTAAAGAGCGCCATGCAACAACGATTCACCTCGGGCGACGAAGCCGCTCAACAGGATAATTTCCAGCAGCCTCCTTTGAGCGCCTCATTGCCGACGCGGCAACGGCCAGAGCATCTTGTCTCTCCATTTTCATGCTCAACAATATGAGAGCCTATCCAAAAATCCCTTAATTCGACAACACCGGCCAGAACAATAGAATCAACGCAAGTCGACGAAAAAACACGGATAATGCCCAATTCCATCCCAAAAATCATAGCCTCAACCATAATTATCTTGCAAGCCAACAAACCCAAAACACCAGAAAAAACGTATTTATCTCTTCCCAATGACAAAACCATGCCAACTTCTCGCAAAATGTTCCTTTCTTTCCCCAACCTCACGGTAAACAAAAGGGAAAAATTATTTTACAATCGTCTCATATCCAGAGAGTACCCGCCACACAACGTTAAAAAACCTCTGATTTTTGCGAACCCCGCTTGCTCCTTGCCCTAGTTTTTCTTATCTTTGATCTTACGGTAGTTTTTTGACATCGGCGTCGAGCGGGAGGCATAAATTCGCCCGCAGGCGTTGCGAGAAACTTGTGTACAAGGTCGCGATAAGGTTGGATGAAATTACGCCAATCCCGCACCCCACATTGATACAAAAAAAGGTAGCACCATGATATTCTACGAAGAAGAACGACTTGCCATGTTTATCGATGGCGCCAATCTCTATGCGGCGGCGCGAGCCCTGGGGTTTGACATCGACTATAAAAGACTCCTGGAAATGTTCGCCAAAAAAGGCCGTCTTGTCCGGGCGTTTTATTATACCGCATTAGTTGAAGACCAAGAATATTCCCCAATTCGTCCATTGGTTGATTGGCTTGACTACAATGGATATACAATGGTTACAAAGCCAACCAAAGAATTCACCGACGCCTCCGGGCGGCGGAAGATTAAGGGAAATATGGATATTGAATTGGCCATTGATGTTATGGAAATGGCCGAACATGTCGATCACATCTTATTATTTTCCGGCGACGGCGATTTTCGGCGATTGGTTGAAGCTGTTCAGCGAAAAGGCGTTCGAGTCAGCGTCGTCAGCACTGTCCGTTCTCAACCACCTATGGTGGCCGACGAGCTTCGACGCCAAGCAGATAATTTCATCGAACTCCAAGAGCTGGCCGGCAGCATCGCCCGAGTCCATCATCACCGTGACCCCAACAGCAGCCCGCCCACAACCGGCATGATGATCGGAGATCATATGTCCCATCAACCTTATGATGACGCATAGTGTTTTTTTAATTCGTACTTCAGACCAGAGGCAAATGCCTCTGGTCTTTTTTTGTGCTTTACCTGATGAAAGACTTGGGAAAAGCTTTCGACGCTTTTTTCTTGCAGCGTCACTGCGTTAAAAAAACGGCCCCCCCCCCCCCCTCGCGCTTTCGGTTGCCACAGTCTCCCGACCTCTAGCGTATCCAGGACAGAGAGCTTTGACCTTTCTTTTGTTTCTTTGAGAGCGCTGTTTTACAGCCCGCAGTGTAAAAATATTAAGGCGCATTCATTCGAAAACCCAGAAAAAATACAGAAAGAATGCAGAAACAAAGAAAAGCCGGGGCTCTGCCCCGGACCCGCCAAAGGCCGGAGGAAGGCCTTTGGAAAACATGACTTGAAGACTGCGACAACCGAAAGCGCGAGGGCTGTTCTAATTCGGTGACGCCGCAAGAAACAGTCTTAAGAACAGCTTCACGTTTTCAAACATCCAAATCTTTGACGAACTTAGCGTTGTCCTGGATAAAACGAAAACGCAACTCCGGCTTACGCCCCATCAAGCTTTCAACCAAAGACCGTGTGGCCTCCGCCTCTTCTTTTGCTTCAGGGTCTTTGGCGTCGGGAACCACAACCCGCAACAAAGTGCGTTTTTTCGGATCCATCGTCGTTTCTTTTAACTGAGCAGGCGGCATTTCACCCAAACCTTTAAAACGACTGATCTCAATTTTGCCTTTACCTCCAACCCCCTTTTTCATCAATTGATCTTTATGCTGGTCATCGCGCGCATAAACGGATTTCCCGCCCTGAGTCAAACGATAAAGCGGCGGCAACGCCAAATAAAGGTGGCCGTTTTGAATTAACCCCGGCATTTCGCGGTAAAAGAAGGTCATCAACAACGACGCAATATGAGCGCCGTCGACATCGGCATCCGTCATGATGATGACGCGCTCGTACCGCAACTTATCGGAAGAGAACTCTCGCCCCGCGCCGCAACCCAAGGCTTGAATCAGATCATTAATTTCTTGATTGGCGCGGAGCTTATCAAGACTGGCCGAAGCGACGTTAAGAATTTTTCCACGCAACGGCAGAATCGCTTGCGTCTCGCGATTGCGCGCCTGTTTGGCTGATCCACCCGCAGAATCACCCTCGACCAAAAATATCTCGGTTCCTTCGGGGGCGTTTCGACTGCAATCAGCTAATTTTCCCGGCAATCGCAGTTTTCGAGTTGCAGTTTTACGGGTCGTCTCTTTGGCCAATTTACGGCGCGCGCGTTCTTCGGCGCGTTCAATCAGCTTCTCCAACAAACCTTTCGCGGCGACGGATCACCTGAGAGCCAATGATCGAAGTGATCTTTGATCGCTTGCTCGACCAAACGGGCGGCCTCGGCGGTGGCGAGCTTCTCTTTGGTCTGGCCCTGAAACTGAGGCTCGCGAATGAACACGGAAAGCAAAATAGCAGCGTCTCCAGCGACGTCGTCGCCCGTAATTTGAGCTGCGCGCCGGTTGCCGATCAAGTCTCCATATCCCTTCAAGCTACGCGTCAAAGCTGCGCGCAGCCCGTTCTCGTGCGTCCCCCCTTGCGGAGTAGGAATGGTGTTGCAATAAGAGTGAGTGAATCCTTCCTCATCTTCCGGCCAAGCAATCGCCCACTCGACTCGTCCTGCGTCTCCGGGGAAAGCGGCGACTCCGGAGAAGGGCTGAGCGGTCAGAGTCGGACGATCTTTCAGAGCGCCGGTCAGATAATCGCTCAAACCACCGGGAAAGTGGAGCCGATCTTCTTTCGGAGTCGCCGCATCATTGTCGAGCAAGGCCGAATCGCAGCGCCAAAGAATCTCCACGCCTCGGAACAAATAGGCCTTGGAGCGCGCCATACGATACAACCGATGCGGCGTGAAGCGATGGCATTCGGTGAAGATTTCGGGATCCGGGTGAAAACGAACAGAGGTGCCGCGCCGCCCTCCTGCGGGCCCCAGAGCCCGAAGCGGCCCTAAAGAGCGTCCTCGGCTGTAGTTTTGCGTATGAAGGCGACCGTTGCGAGCGACCTCTATGGTGAGCTGGTCCGACAAGGCGTTGACGACGGACAACCCCACGCCGTGCAGCCCGCCTGATGTGGCGTAGGCCTTTCCGTTGAATTTTCCACCCGAATGCAGCGTGGTCATAATCACTTCGAGGGCTGAAACGCCGGGAAACTTCGGGTGATCATCGACCGGAATGCCGCGACCGTTATCAGATATGCGCGCCCATCCATCGCCGGAGATTTCCAGCTCGATAGAGGTGGCATGCCCCGCAACCGCCTCATCCATGGCGTTGTCGAGGATTTCCGCCACCAAATGATGGAGCGCGCGCTCGTCGGTGCCGCCGATATACATGCCGGGACGTCGACGCACTGGCTCCAAACCCTCCAGCACCTCGATGTCGCGGGCAGAGTAACTTTCGGGCGAAGAGCCTTCCAAAGATTTGAACAAATCGCTCATGGCGTCTGGTGTGGGCGTCTGGCTGTGATCATCTGACTGAAGGACGGGCGGAAGCGCGGCACTATAGAAACCGATTGTCTCTCTGGCAAGAACATGATTTAGAACAGATTGCGATCGGCAACGTTTAGCATGTGCGAAGCGCCCAAAACCGACTTTCTAAAGGAGATTGTATGACCGCCCTCGCTTCCCCTGTCAACCTCGCCCCTGCAAACCTGGACTGCGGACCATCATTGCGCACTCTGGCCATGCCCGCCGACGCCAACCCCAACGGAGACATTTTCGGCGGCTGGGTTGTGTCGCAAATGGACATCGCAGGAGGAATCGTCGCCGTTCGACGCACAAAAGGCCGCGTCGCAACGGTCGGCATCGAAACCATCTCGTTTCATAAACCAATCTGGGTCGGAGACGAAGTAAACTGTTTCGCCACCATAGAGCGCACAGGCCGCACATCGATCCGAGTGCGAATCGAATGCTGGGTGCGAAGGCTATTGTCGGGCGAGGCTCACAAAGTAACCGAGGGCGTCATAACATATGTAGCAGTTGACGACAAAGGTCGTCCACGTCTCATTGAAAATCAGCCGCAACCCTCTTCACCCAACGCCTAAGACTCACTCGATACTCAAAAAAAGACACAGAATTCAGAAATAAAACCCCATCATCACAAGAAGATATGACTCAAATGCTTACCGCGATCTCGATCGCGGTTTTCATTCCCGGCTTCTTCCGCGCCGGATTCAATATAAAACATCAATTCATTGCGCAGATAGCTATTGCTGCGATCGGCGCTCATTTTCTGAATAGTGGCGGCAACCTCGAACTTTACCTTTTTGGGCATGCGATGAAGGTTGTTAATCAGCAGAATCTTCACAGACGGCCGCACTTTCTCCGACCGAATCAAGCTATGGACCATTTGTGAAAAGATATCGGCGCGAATCAAACTTTTCTCGCTTAACTCAAAGAAGCGCTGCACAAAATCGTTTGAATCAATGCTGCACGTCATCACACTGCTGAGATAACGCTTAAGATCATCAAAGTAGTTTTTACGCAAATCCGCAATCTGGTTGCGAATAACGCGCCGCGCCTCATCAACGGACGACTCATTGAACGAGTAGCTGGACGCCATTTCAATGGCTTCGCGCACCTGCTGGTGCTTGGTCTGACAACCGACGCTGGACAATATTTCCGACACCACGTCACGTTGCGGAGCGCGCGGAGCCAAACGCGCCGTCGCCGCCAACGACAACACGTTCGAGGGATCGCGCGCGGCCATCATCGCCAAAACCAGAGAATCGTCAAAGTGCCCGAGATGCAATCCCTGATTAAAAAAATGTTCGAGATTAAGCAACCAACCTTCGTCGCTGGGAAGGCTCAAACAATAGCCTTCGGTGTATTTTCTTTCAGGCGAAAAGCAAACGCCATTCCTAATTGACGCATCTTTTAGGTCCGCATGCCGCCAGATATTTGTTTCACCAAATTGGCGCGAGGATCGACGACCGGATTGTAAAGATTGGCCTTCACCGTCTCAGCCCATTCGCGGACTCCATTTTTTTCATGACGGTCTCATTCAATCTCATTATTTATGCTTTTGTCCGTGGCTTGGTCAACCAAGCTGGCCGAGCCGTAGTCTTTCTTAAAAATGACGCCGGCCAATCCACATGATCCATCCATCGACTGCATGCTGATATCTTAATAGAGGATTTACAACATTGGCGTAAGCCCTCCGGAAGAAATAGCGCTCCCACCCGTTTCATCACGGACAACGAAGAAAAAAAACGGATGTTCAAATGGAACAACGGTTAACAAAAGGTAGAGCAAATAAACTTCGGGAAAAGGACTCTTCTCCCAAAAAAAACATGAAAAATACACAATCAAGCCAACGAACCGAATTATTGACGCATGACTTTTTGTTTTTCCAGATGAATTCAAATAATCCACAATCTTATTTAACTTTATATGACGACGCCGACAACTCGGTTCTTCATTCTTAATGACCGCCAAAGAAGTTACAAATTCATAGCGATCTCAAGGAAAGCCGTGATAAACATAGACACAGCGTTGTCTCCGCTCGACGCCTCGTATGCGAAATTCCATATTCCAATGCGATGAGATAAGGAGTTGCCCGCGTGCTCGCCACCCTGCGCGCCCCAACCGGCGCCGACGCCGACGCCATTCCGATCATCCCCCTGATCAAAGAGCGGCTCTCAAAAGAGCCCGCCCCCCCAAAACACGCCGGAAACCTTAAACGCGCTGAGAAACACCGAAGCCGAATGGCTCGCCCGCGTCGGTTTTTCCGCCGAACCAGGAACATTCGCCTTCCTCCCCGACTCAAACGGGCGTCTTACACGCATTCTGGCCGGAATTGCGTCTTTAGACGATCCATGGGCGTTCTCTGGATTGCCCGCCGCGCTGCCGGAAGGCTGCTATCGCCTCGAAGCCGACCTTTCTCCATCTCAGGCCACTCGAGCCGCCCTCGGCTGGGCTCTGGGAAGCTACGCTTTCTCCCTCGGTCAGAAACAGAAAAAGTCCTTCGCCTCCCTGATCTGGCCCAAAGCCGCCAATAGACCAAACGTCGAGCAAACAGCAAGCGCCATTACACTCATCCGAGACTTGATTAACGCTCCGGCCAACACGCTGGACCGACTGAGCTGGCCGCGTCGCGCGAGACATGGCCAATGAATTCGAAGCTCATTACCAAGAAATCGTCGGAGACGCTCTGATAAACGCAATTATCCGCTGATTCACGCCGTCGGTCGCGCCAGCGCGCGCGCCGCCGGCTGATCGACCTGCAATGGGGACGTCGAAGCGATCCCAAAGTGACGCTGGTCGCAAAGGCGTATGTTTCGACACCGGCGGCTTGGACTTAAAACCTTCATCGGCGATGCTGCTGATGAAAAAAGACATGGGCGGCGCCGCACATGCTTTAGGCGTGGCGCGTATGGTGATGATGGCCGGTCTTCCCATTCGCTTGCGGGTTTTGATTCCCGCAGTGGACAACGCGATCTCAGGCGCCGCGATACGGCCTCGCGACGTGTTCAAAAGTCGCAAGGGATTAACCGTAGAGATCGGCAACACTGACGCCGAGGGCCGTCTTGTGCTCTGCGACGCGCTGACAGAGGCAGACAGCGAACATCCTGACCTCTTGCTGGACTTCGCCACGCTGACCGGAGCCGCTCGCGCGGCGCTGGGAACGGACATTCCGGCGTTGTTTTGCAACAACGAGACTCTGGCCGCCGAGATGTCGGCCTGCGCCGAAGCCACGGCTGATCCTATGTGGCGCCTGCCTTTGTGGCGACCTTACCGCAAAGACCTCGACAGTCGAGTCGCCGACATCAACAATGTTGCGGCTCACGCCAACGCGGGCGCTATTTTAGCGGCGTTGTTTTTAGAAACTTTTGTTTCTCCGGAAACGCCGTGGGCGCATTTCGACTTGATGGCCTGGAACAATGGCTCTCGTCCGGGGCGCCCCGAAGGTGGAGAAGCTATGGCTGTTCGCGCCGTTCACGCCTTGCTGGAGAAGCGTTTTACAAATCCGACGCAACAAGAAAAACAGTAACAAGAAAAACGACGAATCAAAGGGGTCCAGGGACTGTTCCTGATCGCTCGGGATCATAAGGGGAGCGAAAGCGCCATTCGCCATCAGGCAATATATTGCAGCTTGCCCGAGCTTTGCCTTACGGCAAATAAGGGGCTTTCGCTCCCCTGATCCCGAGCGACCAGGAACGCAGTCCCTGGACCCTTAGTTTTTATTTTACTTTTTTTTGATGCCTTTTGTCGTTCTATCGTTTCATAATTTTATTATTTTGCCATCTCATTATCTTAATCTTACATTTTCATGAAAAGGATCAAGTCCAATGAATAGTCAACAGGACAAACGCCGCACTCTCTGGCGCACCGACATTTCAACACTTGGCCAGCCTTTTCGCATCGAAATTGGCGTCGCCAACCTTCGAAACACTCCGGATACAACACACTCTCTGTCCAGCCAACTCTTGTTTGGCGAGATTTTTATGGTTTACGACGACATCTCAACTCCAGGCTGGGTTTGGGGACAAAGTCTAACCGACGATTATGTCGGTTGGACAAACACCGAGGCTCTGCGCCCTGTCTCCGATGACAAGCACTCGCCTACTCACTGGGTCTGCGCACTCTCAACTTTCCTGTTTCCTAAACCCGACCTCAAACACCCTCCACGCG
>CAUYUA010000258.1:0-17007 GCA_963575675.1 Azospirillaceae bacterium | reverse complement strand
CGGGGCGGCCGATTAACGACATTGTTTTGGCCGGGCCCATTATCTTACGACAAATGGTCACATTCAAAGAGTACAATCTTCTTGGAGACTTGGGCTCTTTGGGGCAATTTGACGTTGTTTTTTGTCGCAATGTGTTGATATATTTTGATCAACCAACAAAATCCAAAGTTTTGGATCAAATTGCCCGTCAGATGCCTACTGATGGTTATCTGTTTTTAGGAGGCGCAGAAACCGTTCTCGGCATCACGGATCGCTTTAAACCTCTGGAAGGCCAGCGTGGCATCTATGTAATCGCTGGCGCTCCCACAGGTGGAGCTAAGAAATTTGGCTTGTAGTTCTTCAGTAATGCAATATTCTTGGAAGTGGCACAGGAGCGGCTAGCGTTCACACAGATGTTTTGAGTGAGCGTAGCGCTCTTGAAGCTTTGCCACTTGACAAATAAGGGCTCTCTAGTATTTTATGTTTCGAGTCAAAAACGAAAACAATGTGTAATTAAGAGTGTAACGTGATTATTGAGAAATGCAATTATTGAGAAACACGTGATAACGTGATACGGGAGATGAGGAAGCTATATCAGAGGTGTAATGTCTTCATACTCTGAGATTAAGAAACACTAAGACAACACTTAGCAAGAAACAACCTTATAGACCGGACAGAAGCACCGCAAGAAGTACGCGACAACTCCCATGTTTTTACGCCAAAAATCTGCGTTAACAAACGCTGGTTTGTGGTGTAGTTTCTTTTTGTAAAGACGGGTGGCGTGTGGTTTAGGTCTCTCGTCCGATTCGGTCTTAATGATTGCGATGACGCCTAAGCGAGGGGATTGAAATGGAATTCACCGGTTTCCAACTATTCGCGATTGCGATATTCGTATTCGCTCTAATTCTGGTTTGGCTCGGCGTTCAGACGGTCCCGCAAGGCAAAGAATATACTGTGGAGCGCTTTGGCCGTTATACCCGCACGCTGACGCCAGGCCTCCATCTGATCGTCCCCTTGGTCGATAAAATCGGTCGTCGGATGAGCATGATGGAAACGGTGCTCGACGTTCCGTCCCAGGAAGTGATCACCAAAGACAACGCCATGGTCACTGTAGACGGCGTTGTTTTCTATCAAGTGCTTGACGCAGCCAAAGCTTCTTACGAAGTCAGCAACTTGCATTTGGCGATCCTTAACCTGACCATGACGAATATCCGAACCGTCATGGGTTCGATGGATCTCGACGAGCTGCTCTCACAAAGAGACAAAATCAACGCACAGCTTCTGCATGTGGTGGATGACGCCACAAGCCCTTGGGGCGTAAAAGTCACTCGGATCGAAATCCGCGACATTCAGCCTCCACGCGATTTAGTCGACGCCATGGCGCGCCAAATGAAAGCCGAACGTGATCGTCGCGCTTCGATTCTAGAAGCTGAAGGTCAACGCCAAGCATCTATCTTGCGCGCAGAAGGCGAAAAACAGGCAGCCATTCTTAACGCCGAAGGACGTCGGGAAGCGACATTCAAAGATGCTGAAGCACGCGAGCGTGAAGCTGCTGCCGAAGCCGAGGCGACACGCTTGGTTTCCAATGCAATCAGCAAAGGCAACATGCGAGCGATTAATTACTTCATTGCTCAACGTTACGTTCACGCACTAAAAGATATCGCCTCGGCCCCAAACCAGAAATTGATGTTCTTGCCGCTTGAAGCCACCAGTTTGATTGGCGCCTTGGGAGGAATCGCTGAGTTGACTCGTGAAGCCTTTAATGACGCGCGCGCTCACTCAACGCCAGACCCTGTTGATGCTTCTGAGAATAGCGGTCACGGACATAGCTGAGCCCCAAATTGATGTTCATCGATTTTTGGCATTGGTGGGTTATCGCGGCACTGCTCGGCGCCTTGGATATGGTTGCTCAAAGCGGCTTTTTCTTATGGCTCGGCTTTGCCGCGTTAATGGTTGGTGTGATTGTCTTTGCTTTACCAGACATTTCTTGGCAAATGCAGCTTTTTGCGTTCGCAAGCATGGCAATTCTTGCGGTGATAACGACTCGGCACTTTATTAGAAGAGGGCCAATCGCCACAGATCAGCCGTTACTTAATCGACGTGGAGAGCAATACATTGGCAAGCTTGTTGTTCTGGAATCGGCGATTGTTAATCAAAAGGGACGCGCCTATGTTGGTGATACTCTTTGGACAGTAGAAGGCGATGATTTGCCCGTTGGCGAAACAGTTCGTGTCATTGGGACGAACGGAGCTTTGCTTCGAGTCAAGAAAGCGCAGACAACACAGTAGTTTCTTGACTTTAACGACATTGCGATGAGGAGCCATGGCTCCTCTCGTTTTTTCTCTTAAATTTGTGGCGCTCAGATTATTATGAACGATGTTTTTCATCAAGCAGTCGCTCTTCATCAAAAAGGTCAGATAGAACAAGCAGAATCTCTTTACCTTCGTGTGCTCTCTTTCTATCCTCAACATTCTGATGCATTGGATCTTCTGGGAGTGCTTTATTGCCAAACAGAGCGTCTTACGCAAGGCGTTTCTCTTCTACAAAAAGCAATTAAAACAGATCCAAAACATGCAGAAGCCCGAGTTCACTTAGCTATTGCATTGCAGGATTCTGGAAATATCGAAGGAGCTTACGACGCTTATCTTGCAGCCCTGGAGTTAGCCCCAGATCATCCTTCTGTGTTAATTAACATCAGCGTTCTTCTTCAACGCCAAAATCGTCTTCAAGACGCACTTTCTTTTAGTCGTCGCGCAGTTTCTCACCACCCCAATCATCCTAAAGCCTGGGATGTTCTGGGATGCATCCTTCAGGATATTAACACCCCACTCGAAGCAGAAGCGGCCCATCGTCGTGCATTGGCGCTGACAACAACAGAAGCGGCGGGACCTTGGACAAATCTCGGCAATGCTCTTCGTGCGCAAAATCGTCTTGAAGAATCAGAATTAGCGCATCGTCAAGCACTGGTCCTACAGCCCGACTTTGCTGACGCGTATGTTAATCTTGGCGTCGTTCTGCAAGAACGCAATGACCGGATTGGTGCAGTTGTATGTTTTCGACGGGCATTGGACTTGGGATTTGATGATGGTGGCGCAACACAGGGACATTTAATCCATAACCGTCTTCAAATGGCTGATTGGCGCGATCTTGATATTGAAATCAATAATCTTCTTCAAATCATTCGCGAACGACCAGATTGCGCTGTCGACCCATTTATAACACTCCTGATTTCCGACTCGCCTAGTGATCACTTTATCGCTGCGCAACGATATGCGGAATGGATTAAAATAAAAGTTGCAAATATTCAGTCTCTCCCTCTGCAAAAACGCCACAACCACAAACCACTGAAAATCGGGTACTTGTCCGCAGACTTCCATCTGCACCCCACCAGCATCTTGATGGTTTCAGTTCTAGAAAAACATGACCGCAAAAAATTTGAAGTCTATGGTTATTCTCTCGGATTAGACGATGGTAGCCCACTTCGAAAACGGGTGGAGACTGCCTGTGATCATTTTGTAGATGTTTCCACTCTTTCCACACCTATGGTCGCCAAACGTATTCGCGCAGATGGTATCGATATTCTAATCGATCTCAAAGGATATACACGCAATGCTCAACCGGAAATTCTAGCCCTACGCCCGGCTCCGCTTCAAATCAACTATCTTGGGTATCCTGGAACGATGGGCGCTGATTTTATTGATGGCGTTATTGTAGATGCCGTTGTGGCGCCCCAGACGCTTCAGCCTTGGTTTACTGAAAAATTGCTTTCTCTTCCAAATTGCTACCAAGCCAACGACTCTCTACGAAAAATTTCTAACGCACCAATTTCTCGTGCAATGTTCGGCCTATCAGAAGAAAATTTTGTTTTTTGCTGTTTTAATGCAATCAGTAAAATTACACCTATGGTTTTCCAGATATGGTTAAAATTACTCCATAAATTACCAAATTCTGTACTTTGGCTTCTTGCCGGAGATAAAAACGCACCAGACAATTTACGTCAAACAGCAATTGCCTCCAACATTGACCCAAATCGATTACTGTTCGCACCGCGACAACCTGCCGAACAGTTTCGGGCTTGTCTTCGCCTTGCCGACTTATTCCTGGATACATTCCCATATAACGCTCACACAACCGCCAGTGACGCCCTTTGGGCTGGGCTTCCGGTCCTCACTTGTCCAGGAAGCTCTTTCCCCTCGCGAGTCGGCGCCTCTCTCCTCCATGCGATAGAACTCACAGAACTTATTGTTCCCACATGGGATGATTATATAAAGACGGCGCTCCGTCTCGCAACGTCACCACAAGATTTAGCACGTATTAAGCATCATCTAAATGAAATACGTGAAAGCGCCTCTCTTTTTAATGATAAAGTATTTGTACAAGATTTAGAAAACCTCCTTCAAAACGAGTATTTTTATAACCTGCCGATCGACCAACCATAATTAAGGGGGAGACTTTCGCTCCCCCTTGTAATTTCCTACGCCTAAAGAATGCCGTCACCGGAAAGAATAATTACTATTACCTTATTTCCAACACAATGAGCATTCTTCGTTCTAGAGAAAACACAAGACGCTTTATTTACCAATCACAGGCGGTCGTCTGGAAAGCTCCATTGAAGGACGCGACTCAACCAAACGCGGAGCTGTTGAAAACGACGGTTCGTGAGCTTGAACAATCACACGATGCGCAGGCTCTCCAACAGTCTCGCTTTCGATTCGAGAAATCGTCATTATCACCACACGCGGTTCAATCAAAGTCACGCCTCGTTCAGCTGCGCGCATTTGAATATCCGCATATTTTTGCTCCATCAGTCGCCGCCTCTCCTCCGAGGTTCTAGCGCTACGCACCCGCGACCAAAAATCATGACGCTCGGCAAATGACATCAATTGATAAGGATGAACCTCCCGAGACCGAACCTCTCTCGACCAAGCCGATCCCGTAGCCGCCAATACTCCTACGGCAACAATCGCGCCAACCAAACAACCTGTTCCCACGCGAGCCATAGCGATCTCCTGTAAAAGCTGATTCCTCTGAGTCTATCCTCAAACCAACAGCCTTTCCAGCAATTAAAAAATTAGACAACTCTAGAGACTATAGTCCCAACCGAGGAGGTCAAGGGTGAAAGCTCTCTCTATAATATCCGAAAAACAAAAAGCATTCCCTTCAACGGCATAGACCGTTTTTTCCAACAGGCTCTTGCCACTTGCGACGCACCATGTTCCGTGACACAAATCTCTCTCTCAATAACGCTGCGCTCTCCAGCTAAGAACAGGACGCTACTATGTCTTTCACATTTCCACCGCAAATTGAAATCGCCACCTACGCCATACTAATCTCTTTTCTGTCACTTTTTATTTGGTTATATCTTTTTCTAGGACGCGGTGGTTTCTGGCTCTCCAACCAAAGATTACCCTCCCCAGAGCCTCTTTCCCACCACTATCCCAGCGTTGTCGCCGTCATCCCGGCGCGAAACGAACGCGAAACAATCGTCGCTTGTTTACAATCTTTATTAGCGCAAAATTACCCAAATTCATTTCATATCATTTTAGTTGACGATCACAGCACGGATGGAACCCGAGAAGCCGCCGAATCTTTGAAAAACACTCCCGAAGGCAAACGATTGCACATCATTCCAGCACGTAGCCTGCCAATGGGTTGGACTGGGAAAATGTGGGCGGTTTCAGAAGGCATTCGACACAGCCTTAGCATCGCTCCCGGTAATCGATACTACTTGTTGACCGACGCCGACATTTCTCACGCGCCACAGGTGCTGCAAACCTTGGTCCATAAAGCCGAACGCGATAATATTGATCTCGTTTCTCTTATGGCAATGCTAAATCATCGCGGTTTCTGGGCGCAGTTGCTGATTCCGGCCTTTATATTTTTCTTTCAAAAACTCTATCCGTTTTCTTGGGTCAATTGCCCGAAACTCAAAACAGCCGCCGCCGCCGGAGGCTGCATTTTGGTGCGCCGCAGTGCTTTAGACGCCGCCGGTGGAATTTCACAAATTCACGACGCATTGATTGATGATTGCGCTTTAGCAAATGCTATAAAATCCAGACCAGGAACCATCCACCTGGCCTTAACCAAAGACGTTCACAGTCTTCGACCATATGAATCATTACAAAATATTTGGTCAATGGTGGCTCGAACAGCTTTTACTCAGCTTCGGCATTCGACGCCATTGCTCATCCTGACCTTGATTGGAATGTTTTTTACTTATCTTGCCGCTCCACTTACTCTTCTGACCTGGCCGCTTCATAACAGTCTTCTCGCCGCGAAATTAGCCGGCGCCGCATGGTTCATGATGACGGTTGCATTTCTGCCTACGCTCCGACTCTATCGCCTTTCTTTTGGATTGGCGTTTTTGTTGCCGCTAGCTGGCGCTCTGTACGGCGCTATGACGTTCGATTCAGCCCTTCAGCATTGGTTTGGCAGAGGTGGAGCTTGGAAAGGGCGCACTCATTCTCCAATGTAATCAAGACTCTCGCTTATTCTAAATAAAAAATTTTGAAAATCAAACGGGTCCAGAGACTGCGTTCCTGGCCCGTTTGATTTCTATAATACTTTTTAGATATCTTTCGCCTCATAGCTACTGCGAATCAACCGATCTAAAAGTTGGACGCCAAACCCACTGCTTCCCTTGGGAACAGTCGACAAATCCTTTTTTGTCCAAGCTACACCCGCAATATCGATATGCGCCCATGGCGTATCGCTTTCAATAAATCGCTGCAAGAATTGGGCGCCAATAATACTCCCCGCATTGCGACTTCCACCGGTGTTTTTCATATCAGCGATATCGGAATTAATCTCTTTGTCATAAGCATCTCCCAAAGGCAAACGCCACAACAACTCCCCTCCTGATTTTCCCGCCGCCATCAGCTTCTCAGCCAAAGCATCGTCATTAGAAAATAATCCGGCATGTTCAACACCCAGAGCAATCACCACCGCCCCCGTCAACGTGGCCAAATCTATGATTGCTTGCGGTTTATGGAATCTCTGCGTGTAAGTCAAAATATCCGCCAAAACCAACCGCCCCTCGGCGTCTGTGTTCAACACCTCGATCGTCTGCCCAGACATCGAACGCACCACGTCACCCGGCCTCTGAGCCACACCCGAGGGCATATTCTCAACCAGACCGATCACGCCCACAACATTGACTCGAGCTTTCCGTCCGGCCAAAGCGCGCAACAATCCGAGCACCACTCCGGCGCCGGACATGTCCATCTTCATTTCCTCCATGCCGGAAGGAGGCTTCAGCGATAACCCACCGCTATCAAAAGTCACGCCTTTGCCGACCAACGCCAAAGGCCTATGATCTTTCACGCCGGAATCGCCCCGATAATTCATCACCACGACACGCGGCGTGTTTGCGCTTCCTTGCGCCACTCCCAGCAACGCGCCCATACCCAACTCACGCAGGCGAGAAGACTCTAGAATCTCCACCTCCACTCCCAGAGGCGTCAAAACATCGTGACATATCTGAGCAAAAGACTCCGGATAGATCACGTTGGCTGGTTCCGCAACCAAATCTCGGGTCAAAAACACACCCTCGATCACCGGCTCCCAATCGAGAAACAATGCGGCGGCTTGCCTCGCCACTATGTCGTCAAGACACTGAAAACGCACGGACGCCAAAGTCGGCTTTTGCTCTGATTTTTCCTTGGTGCGATACTTGTCGAAACGATAAGCCCGCAACCGGAGACCAACGGCCATGCTCACGATGAACTCGGCCATAACAACCGAAACACCTTCAAGCATATCAACGACAATCGTCGCTTCAGAGTCGCCATTGCGCTGAATTGCCGCCAACAGGGCGCCGCCGGCGGCGCGAGCGGTCTGAAGCGTTGCAGCCTCAGGTTTTCCAAGACCGATCAACGTAATGCGAGACACCGTCAAACCGGCGGGAGCCAACAACGTCAGAATCTCTTCTTTTTTTCCGACGAACCGTGCGGCGAGCATCGCGCGCTCCAAGGCGCCGCCGGAAAGACGATCGATTTCTTGGCCGATCGCCCCGAGTTGACGATCAGCGGCAACGCACAGAACGAGAGTTCCGGAGTTGGGTTTTTCATACCCCATAAAAGAAATGTTCATGAATATCCTCATCGCAAGAGAAAGGATCATGAGAATAGAAAACACACATACCTGACGAAACAGAGGCCCGAACGAAACACAGACTGTGTTCCTGCGCCTGCTTATTTTTTTATTTTGAAGGTGGTCCCGTAATCTCCTCGATCCGACGCTGCACCATAGACAACCACGGCGCATCTTTCGGAGCCACAGCCAGCATCTCTCTCCACCCTTTTAAAGCTCCCTGAGCATCTCCAGCCTGCACTCGCGCCGACGCCAAGTAATACCGCGCCCGAAAATCATTCGAATCACGCTTCAGCATCGACTCGAAGACTTGCCGCGCCTCTTCCGAAATCATCCCTTGATCGGCGACAACCAAACTTTCTGCATAAAAACCAACAATTTCCGAATCTTCCGGCGCCAAATCACGCGCCTTACGCAACGCGCGAACAGCGTCATCGATTCTGTTCATTTTTTGATAAGATTTTCCCAACAGAAGCCATCCCATGACATCGTCAGGAGCCTTCTCCAAGTGCTTGGCCAATCCTTCGACCGCCAGAACAACATCGGGTGGCAATTCATCGATTTTCGACGCGCCAGAGACCTCCACACGCGCCGACAACGGCGCATCCGGCAAATCCGGACGCCCCATCGGCAAGTAGATCGCCAATGTCGCAACCGGCGCAAAAAGCCCTAAACCGAACGCCAAACGCCGACTCGCTTCCAAAGACGTCGGCAAAACTTTGGCGCTTTCTGAACAATCAACACCTGTCGCCAACAGACGCCGAGCAATTTCCACGCGCGCCGCTTCAGCTTGCGCCGCATCCAACACGCCGCGCGTCAAATCACGATCTATTTCCGCCAACTGATCGCGGTAAACCATTCGATCATACCCGACTCGCGATGGCGGCGCGCCGTAAGAACGTAGCAAAGGCGTAAGCATCAACACCGCCACTCCGGCGGTCATGGTCGCCGCAACAATCCAAAACCCCATCACGGGCGCACCTTTGATTCGACCAAGAACGAACACTCCAACAACAAGTAAGAGACCAACCTCATTCCACGCGCGCCGAACTCCGCGCGTCAGTCAGCCGTATTTCCTGAAACCAATAGTCGCTCCAACCTCTCTTGCTCTTCGGGAGACAACGGCGACAGAGTCGCACGTCTTCGTCTCCGTCGCAAAGTCATCGCCAAACCGAACGCTCCGAGCGCCAAAACAACAAAAGGCCCTCCCCACAAAATATAGGTGTTGCTTTGAAACGGCGGTCGCAACAATACGAAGTCGCCATAACGGGCCGTAATGTACGCCTTGACGGCATGATCATCGTCACCAGCCTTAAGCCTCTCACGCACCAGCAAACGCAAATCGTGGGCTAAAGAAGCGTTGCTGTCGTCAATCGTCTGATTTTGACACACCAAACAGCGCAAATCCTGACTAATAACGCGCGCGCGCGCCTCCATTCCCGGATCAGGCAAGATTTCATCCGGCTGCACTGCGCCAGCCAACTTGCATACCTCCACCAACAGCCCGAAACTCAGCAGAATCACCGCCGCAAAACGCCCGCCCGATTTCAACAGAATCGACATCGTCGCTCCTATCTTGCGCGTAAGACAAATGTCATAAAATTAAACCCGAACGAACGCCGAAGACTGCGCTGGTTAGCCGCCCCCGAGCCCCGCCAAAGATCAAAAAGCCTTTGAAACCATAAACTGGAGTGAAGTGAAATTTACGTTGATCGTCGTCTCTTCAGCCCTTTAGTTAATGGCGTCTTGAGCAAACGCAGACGCCGTGGCGTCTTTCTCAAACACACCGCTCAATAAAAAATTAAGGGAAAAGCTTTTCGACCGTCCAAGGCTGATTCGTCTGATCCCGCCGGTATAGGGTGCGATCATGCAACCGAAACGGCCGATCACGCCAAAACTCGATGCGCCGCGGACATAACCGAAACCCGGACCAATGCGCCGGACGCGAAATCGCGCTGACTCCGAACTTGACGGTGAACTCGGCCACACGCCGCTCCAACGCCCAACGTCCGGCCAAAACCCGTGATTGCTGCGACGCCCAAGCGCCGATCTGACTTCCACGCGATCGAGATTGGAAATAAGCGTCGGCCTCTTCATCGGACACCAAAGAGACCGTCCCTTCCGCACGCACCTGCCGTCGCAAGGACTTCCAATGGAAACATAGCCCCGCTTGTGGATTCACCTGAAGTTCTTGGCTTTTTTGGCTCTCCAAATTGGTGTAGAATACGAATCCTCGCGAGTCGGCTCCCTTCAGCAAAACCATGCGAACTGAAGGCGCGCCATTCGCATCGGCTGTGGCCAAAGCCGCCGCATTCGGGTCATTCGGCTCCGTTTGCTCGGCTTCCGCTAACCAACCAAGAAACAAGGAAATTGGATCCTCAGGCTGTTCCTCGCTCATGTCCGCCGCATTTGTTATGTTCAAAAACGATTATACGCTTCCGCCAACGCAGGAACCATATTCAAATCGCATCGCACATCACATATATTCTTCACATGCGCCCCTTTTTCCATCTTCGGCTTCAAAAGCGCCTTGCAACCGCTGTTTTACACATTATTTTCTTACCTCATTGGATGAAATCCCCCATCGTCAATCAAGAACCCTCTATCGCCGTTTTCCTTGGCTTGTTACTCTGGCGCGGCGCTTGCTGGATCAAGAGCGTAAGCGGCCCCTTCTGCCGACGCCCGATCAGTGTCGGCGCTGTTTCTCTCTCCGCACCCAATCCTACACTTAATTTTATGAAATCTGAGGCAAACTCCCATGTTGCGTTATTCCCTGTCCCCGGTCCAAGCGCTCATTCCCGTCCTTGTCATCACTGTCTCCCTGCTGTCCGGCTGCGCCTCCAGCAGCTCACAGGATAGCGCCTCCGAGAATTCGTCTGCGGCTTCCAGCGACAACGGCAAACCGTACACCGATGACTCCGGTCGCGTCGTCGCCGCCCGCCTCGGAAGCTTGGTCGGCGCTTACATCGGCGCGCCCGCCACCCTTATCGATTCGGCTGATCAATCAGCCTTCCAGCAAGCGGCTCTGCGCGCCTACGCCACGCCGATTAACGAGAACATCACTTGGAGCAATCCTCAAACCGGAAATCACGGAAGCGTTGTTTCGATTCGCGAAGGGTGGTCACAGAGCGGAATGTGGTGCCGCGAATTCCAGCACACCGTTTCCTCTGGCGAGCGCAAGAATAGCGGCTTTGGAACCGCTTGCAGACAACGCGACGGCTCTTGGCAAATCATGGAATAATCGCATTATCTATTGTGAAGCTTTTCGGGAAAAACATCCATGACTCCGACCCGCTCCGGCGAGAAAACAATCTCCGAAGCCAAAACGTCGTCAATTTGGAATCATGAATGGATTTCCCGAACAGGCTCTTCGTTGCCTTATTTAGTGAAATGCGGTCAAAGTCGCCACTTGACCTTTGCGCCATGCGCGAGGGTTTTCAATGAGCGATCCTTTATAATCGGCGATACTCCAATGACCCCAACAATGGTCAGAAGCATCCGCCAATTCAATAAAGCGACTCCGCACCCGCCGTGTGCTCGACGGAGCCGAACCGCTTTTCCGGGCATTTCTTTTTGGGCATTTTAGGAGGCCCCCAGATCGTGGCAACCTCGCGCGATCCTTATCAAGTTCTCGGAGTCGGCAAAACGGCGTCAATCGACGCCATTAAGCAGGCGTATCGTCGTTTGGCCAAACAATACCACCCAGACCTCAACCCTGGCCGCGCCGACATCGAGCAAAGATTTAAGGAAATCTCCTCGGCTTACACTCTGCTCTCCGATTCGGAGAAGCGCGCACGGTATGATCGCGGAGAAATCGACGCCAACGGCTCCGAACGTGTCGATCGCACCTATTACCGCGCCCGGAATCCGCGCGGCCCCACGGCCGGCGCTCATCGCTCCAGCGGCGACCCGTTCGGAACCACAGGCGCCGGCCCTTCCTCAGGCTCAAGCGCGGACGACTTCTTCTCTTTCGCCGATTTCTTCGGCGGCGGACGTAAGAAAAGCAACGCTGGAAGCGGAACAGGAGCCGGAAGCTCCGGCGCCAAAGCGCGCGGCTCCGATATTGCGTATTCAGTTACGGTCAGCTTCACCGACGCGGCGCTCGGCGCACGACGTCGAGTCACATTGTCTAACGGAAAAAACATTGATATCACTATTCCTCCCGGCACCGAAGACCAACAAAAGCTTCGATTAAAAAATCAAGGCATGGACGGCGTTAGCGGCGGCCCCGCCGGAGACGCCATTATTGAAGTTCGCGTAGATACCCACTCCTTTTTTTCCCGCAACGGACAAGACATCCATATCGATGTCCCCGTCACCCTTCCCGAAGCAGTGCTCGGCGCCAACATTAAGGTGCCCACTCTCGACGGGCAAGTCATGGTGAAAATTCCACCCGGCTCCAACACGGGAACCACATTGCGTTTACGCGGCAAAGGCGTCACCGACCCAAAAACAAAAGTTGCCGGCGATCAGTATGTAAAACTTAAAGTTGTTCTTCCTGACCCTCTCGACCCGGAACTTACCCAATTCATCGAAAAGTGGGCAAAAGATCGCAGCTATGACGTGCGTAAAAAAGTCGGCATGGGATAAGGCATTCTTCAATTCTTGCCCCATGCCAACACGAAAGGCTCAACAATAAATGACATCTTTTTCTGCGCCTCTTACCGCACAACCTCACGACCACAGATTCTTAGGCGAACATCACGACCAAAACGAGCGCCGAACTGTGATCGTTATTGCTCTGACCTCTGTAATGATGGTCGGAGAAATTGTTGCTGGAAACTTATTCGGCTCTATGGCTCTGATCGCCGACGGATGGCACATGTCTACTCATGCCGGAGCGCTCGCCATTGCCGCCATTGCATATCGCTACGCAAAGAAATATTCCAATGATTCTCGCTTTGCTTTCGGCGCTGCAAAACTCGGCGACTTGGCTGGTTTCAGTAGCGCCTTAGCCCTTGCCGCCATCTCGATCTTGATCGGCGTCGAAGCCTGTAGCCGTCTAATCGCCCCTATTCCTATCGCCTTCAACGAAGCATTATTGGTTGCCATACTCGGATTGGCGGTCAATCTACTGAGCGCGCGCCTTCTCCAACACGAGCATGAACACGGCCATCATGATCGCGACCATAGTCACCATAGCTCTCACGTCTCTGAGCAGGACAACAACCTGAAGGCCGCCTATCTACACGTCCTCGCCGACGCCCTCACCTCGGTCGCAGCAATTCTGGCGCTCTTGGCTGGACGCTTTTATGGATGGATATGGATGGACGCCTTAACCGCAATCATAGGATCAATCGTCATTGCCATTTGGTCTTACGGTCTGATTCGTGAAAGCGGCGCCGCACTTCTTGATATGACCGCCACCCCGGCGCTCTCCGAAGCAGTGCGCCACCGACTCGAACAACACGGCGAAGCCATTACAGACTTCCATCTTTGGCGTCTTGGACCTGGACATTATGGTGTTATCGCGTCACTCGCATCAAATACCCCCTGCCCACCAGACCATTATAAAAAACGTTTAGAAGGTCTCTTAGGGCTATCGCACGTTACCATTGAGGTCAACTCCTCTGGACACACGCCTCCTAATCCGTAATTTTCAGTGTCATTCTTACGAATAAAATCTGATGGTTTCAGGAACGATACTCTAATTACAGAATAAAAATAAGCACCAAGGGAGACTTTCCTCCCCCTGAGTGCTACAGAAAAGAGTTTGTATAAACCACAACACAACACGACACGAAATCAAAAACACACATCATTCTCTTTTCTGGTCGTATCGCTATACTATAACGCGACTCATTCGGCTTAAACGGTCGTAACTTTTCGGGACGCGGATCATCACGACGCTCATCACGACGTTCGGTTTTGTACTCACCACGCGCTTTTCTCTCTTCTTGTGCTTTGTGCTCGCTACGCTCCTTCCTCTCCTCTTGTGCGCGGCGCTCTTCAAGAACTCGACGCTCTTCATGTGTGCGACGTTCATCATGAACTCGACGCTCCTCATGTGAGCGGCGTTCCTCAAGAGCCCGACGCTCCTCATGTGAACGGCGTTCTTCATGTGCGCGGCGCTCTTCAAGAGCCCGATGCTCTTCATGTGCGCGGCGCTCTTCAAGAGAACGTCTTTCTTCTCGCTCGTGATTTATTTGTCGCTCTAGTCTTTGCTTCTCGTGTTGAGCACGCTCTTCTCTTTCTTCCTCATAACGCCGTCTTTGATCCCCCCGATGTTTTTCATAACGCGTGCGTTCAAGCCGATCTTCGTCAGGTCGCCGACTCTGTAAAGAATCGCAGGCCCTATAATCACCTTGATCACAACGATCTTCCAGACTGAAACTATCTCCATAATCCTGACGTTCATAAACACAAGCAGACATAAGAGGCACGACACCAAAAACAATCACAGCACTCCGAAAAAATGAACGCATAAGACCCCTCCCTGGTAAACCGTCATACATACAACAACCAACAATTTCTCACGTCAATCATTCCATTTTTTCTACAAAATTATCGATCGACGTTTTTTTGAATCGGTTCTAACGTCTCTTCATCAAAGTTTGCAATTCTCGCCCTATGAGGCGCATCTCTTTGTCAAGAAGAGGAGAACATTAAAAATTATTAACATTCTTTAGAAAAAAAACTCTACCTCTAAAGAGACGTTAATGAAAATATTGTAACCTCAATACGCACCCCAAACAATAAAAATATTCTTCTCGACAAAAAAACGATATAAAATTAAACTCTATAATCGTATTTCATATCTATTCCGATAAATAAGGTTGATTGTATCTCAACTCAAGGTTTTTCGCTCTCCAAATAAAACCTCTAAAGACTATGACTTGAAATTTGTGATAACCTAAGGCAAGTGACGTTTTTTCCGATTGAGGCTAATGGGTCAGGTCATGACCATTCAAGACATTTCGAAACAAACAGCCGCAGTGATTCTTGAAATCAGCGAGGTTATCGCTCAGATTAAGGAAATCACCTCGACAATCGCTTTAGCGATTGAAGAAGAAAGCATTGAGACCCAAAGGATTTCATACAGTATTGAACAAACGTCTTTGGAGCCACAAGAATCCTCAGCCGGTTTTTTTGAAAAAAAAGAGACGTCTAAACAAATAGAACAAATAGAAAAATCGGCTCACCAGGTTCTCGCAGCAGCCCACGACCTTTCTGAACAATCCGAAATTCTCCATCGTGAAATCGATATGTTCCTACGCCTTATAAAGAAATAGCTTTTTTTCGTCAAAACACCACGAAATCTAACCTTTAGACAAGTCAGAGTAGGACAGAGGCCGCGTTCCTGATCCCCGACGACCAAGACACGGCCTCTAGCCTTCCTCTAATTTTTATTCCGAAGAGTTCTTGTATTTGGCAAAGAACTATCGCGTTTATTTTTCTTCATCAACGCTGGGCGGCAAGGCCTCCGGAGTTCCTTTGGCCACCCCCACCATAGCTTCCCGCAGCAGACGACCATGGATTGTATATCCAGATTGCAAGACTTGAACAACCGTCGTTGGTAGCTTGCCGGTATTCTCGATTTCAAACATAACTTGGTGAAAGTTTGGATCGAACGGCTCACCCATAGGCTCTAATTTAACAATGCCGACGCGATCAAACGCCGCCAACAATTGACGCTCTGTGGCTTCAACCCCAACCGCCAAATTTTGCAGCATTTCAACCTGAGAACGCGCCTCGACTGGAATAGCCTCCAACGCGCGCCGCAGATTGTCCGCCACAGACAATAACTCTTTGGCAAAGCTAGAAATCGCATATTTAGCGGTGTCCTCCCGCTCGCGCTGCGTGCGTCGACGAAAATTCTCGTTGTCCGCAGCTATGCGTAGCAGTTGATCCTTAAGCTTCGCCACTTCGGTTTCCAGCTCGGCGATTTTCGACTCTGCGGCGGCAGCCGCAGCGGCGTAAACTTCCGAAGTCACGCTAGATGCGGCAACATCTGCGGTCGCAACACCGGAAGCTGAAGAAGAGCCGTTTTCAGGAGAAGAAGGCGTCTGTTGCGATTCATCCATGTCGGAACTCGTGGCTGACGAAAACAAACCCTGTCGAAATGGAAACATTGCTACTCTCCTTTACACCGGCCCCTGACTATGGCGTTCTCTTGCCTTGCTTGCCCGATGAATTTCCGAATTCATCAACAAAGCCAGACGCAATAAGAGACGGTTTTTTAGAACGACCGAAAAATACATGAATATAGGTCCTCAAGAACGGCGACGTCACTCAGAGAACGCCTCTTTCGTCAATTTCTGATAGAGACCGTCCTGACGCATCTGGATAAGAGCGACGTTGAACTGCGTCAATAGATACGCCTTGTGCTGAGCTTTACTGAACGCGAGGTAAGTCGCATTACTAATTAAAGGCTTTGGCAAAAGGATCAAGCTCCCAATCTCTCGGGACATCGTTTGTCTCAAAACGTCTAAGCACTCGCGCGTTGAAATTATAGCGTCCAGTCTTCCAACCACCAATTTCCCTACATTTTGTTCATCTTTAGAGACTTCTTCAACCTTAAATTTTCCCGCCGCGCGCGCTTGGTCAAAAGCGTCTCCATAACTCCACCCCCTCATCCCGCCGATAGTCTTTCCGGCCAAATCGTCAAGGGTTTCGAATGAAAACAGCTTCTCAGGAACTGTATAAAGCATAAGTTCCTCGTGAAAAATCGGATCAGAATAATCATATTTTGTTAAGCGATCAGAGTTGACATAAATTCCTCCAATTCCAATGGCCTCCTCCAGAGAAGAAGTCAACGCCCGTCTCCACGGTGCGGTTTGCAGCACCACCGGAACTCCCATGCGATCAAACGCCGCCTTAATCAATAGAGGATAGAGTCCTTTGGCGCCACCACCGCCGTTATACATAAATGGAGGGAAATTGGTGGCTCGGAACACTTGATCCAGATCGGGATAGGCGGCGGCGCACTCCGAAGAA
>CAUYUA010000257.1:0-17583 GCA_963575675.1 Azospirillaceae bacterium | reverse complement strand
CTTTCCAAGCGCTGAATTGAGTGTCGGACTGAGCGAGGCCAAGAGTGGCGGTTCCGGCGTGCAATCGACGGATGCTTTCAACCGATCCTCCGCCGGGGGTTGTGGTGCATAGTAGGTTTGTGTCTTGAGGCGCGAGGTTGATGGTGCGGCAAAGAGCAGTTGCGGCTGCGTAAGAAATCGATCCTTCGGCTGAGGCGCTTAGAGAAATTAGAATTTGCTTTTCCGCATAGGCGGGGCTGTGTGGACTGAAGGCCGCACATGCGGTAAGGAGTCCTATAAATAATGCGCGCCAGTTCCTCATTGCCCGCCTCATGAGTTATTCGATTGGAGGAGATTTTAAAGGTTTCTTTTGACTTCGTCGAAGTCTTTTCAAAGAAAGGGAAAAAAAACGCGAGGGTTATTCTGAGGCTCGGGAAATCATGCGACCGAGTTTGCGGCCTCCGAAAATATGAATGTGCAGGTGAGGAACTTCTTGTTGGCCGTTGGCTCCGCAATTAGAGAGAAAACGGTATCCGTCGTCTTCGATTCCGAGTTGTCGCGTGATTTCTCCGACGGCGCGAAAGAGAGCGGCGATTTCGGTTTCCGAAGCGCGCGAGGTGAAGTCGGCCATAGAGACATAGGCGCCTTTGGGGATCGCCAGCACATGGATTGGGGCTTGGGGGTTAATATCGTGAAAAGCCAGAACGTGATCGTTTTCAAATATTTTGCGGCAAGGAATTTCGCCTCGCAGAATGCGCGCGAAGATGTTGTTGGAATCATAGGCGGCGGTCATCTTTTTTCTCCTGATGAGGTCGAAAGGGAGAGATTAAAATTTTGGCGGGTTTCGTCTGATCTAAAGATTCGAAAAATTCGAAAAGATTTGTCGGCGTTTTTTCTTACGGCTTCATCGGATTGAACGACTTTTGCGTTTTGGTAAGCTTGGAGTTCGGTTACGCTTTTCGTTCAAGGTCGAACGGCGCGAGTCGCGACAGCAGATCAGGATTGCGCCATCCTGGTTGTTGATCCTCGATCATTACGCATTGGAGCGCTGTTTTGCAAGTCGCCGGAAAGGGTGTGGCTTCGGGGGAGGGGCTTCGGGTGACGACGCGCGCCCAGCGGGGGATTAATTCGTTGTTGATGTCGTCGAGAACCGTCGTCGCCAGAGTCTCGGCGACATCCCATGTTTCAGTGGCCAGCGATTGAAAATAGGCTTCAAACGCCGGCGGGGTGGAGATCAAACGATCCGGCACATAATAAATTAGTAGAGCGGTCTGCGGCGGAACTTGCGTTTGCCAGAAAACCAAACAATCGAATTGTATTCCGGGGTTCGGGCGCGGATCGAGTCGCGCGCGTCGTTCCAAGACAGAGGCCATATAACCCGCTTCCTTTCAAGACGCATTCTGTTGTTCTCGTTTGGCGGCTTTGGCGATTTGAGTTTCGCGGTGGAGAATGAACAAACCGCTTCCGATGATGATTCCGCCGCCCACAGCCAACCATGCGTCAGGTTGTTCGCCGAAAATTAAAACGCCGATCAGCACGCCCCACAGCATTTGTGAGTATTGAAATGGGGCGACGGTGGCGGCGGGAGCGATTCGGAAGGCAGTGATGACGCTGATTAACGCACAGAACCCGAATCCGCCGCAGAGCGCCGAAAGTCCGAGATCGCGCCAGGAGGGCGTGACGAATGCCGAGGGCATGATAAAGGTGGTGACGCATAAATTGGCCAGATTGCCGTAAAGAGCGAAAGACAAACTGCTTTCAGTGTTTCTCATCCAACGGACGATCATCATGCCTGTGGCGAAGAGGAACGCGGCGATGACGGCGGCCCATGAGGCGGTGCTGACGACTCCGTCGCCTGGTCTTAGCATGATGATGACGCCGCAGAATCCAATGATTACGGCGACCCAACGGCGCCACCCGACGTGCTCTCCCAGAATAAGAGAAGAAATGGCGGTGATGAACAAGGGCGCGGAAAACACCAAGGCGTAGAAATCAGCCAAAGGCAAGCGTCCTATGGCGTAAAATCCGAGAAATCCGGCGCAAACGCCGCAAGAGCCGCGTGCGACATGCCATTTCAGACGACAAGTTTTTAGTGTCGCCAGCCCTTCAGAACTGCGGGTCGCTAAGATCAGGATCGGAATAATGGCGAAGAGAGCGTTGAAAAACAGGATTTGAGGCACGGAATAGCGACCGCTTAATTGCTTTACGATGGCGTCCATCATGCTGAAACAGCCGAAGCCGAGCACAGACAAACCGATGCCGCGAAGATGAGACGTCGGCGCCGAACGCGGGAAGACGTTCGGAAGCGGAAGATCGGCCATTCAGGCGCTATCCTTGTAAAGACGTCTCCCATAATAAGCTGTCCGAAGAGAATATCAATTGGGCGACGTCGGGACGGAAAATAAAAAAAGAGCGGCGTAAAATAAAGAAACGCGATGGTCAAAATGCGTTTCTTCGATCCGAACATTCTGATTGCAAACGTCCGGCGTCGTTCAGAGCGGCTCCGGACGTTCTTAAGAAACTCACTTGCGTCGTCAGCCTTGTGAGGCCGCGAGTTGTTGGCGGTATTGTCGGGCCAACTCCACATAGTGTTTGGCTGATTTCGGGAAAAAGGCGATTTCTTCCGGAGTGAGATCACGAATATGGCGCGCTGGGCTGCCTGCCCAAAGCTGACCGGATTTGATCCTTTTGTTTGGCGTCACCAGAGCCCCTGCCGCGACCATGGCTTGGCTTTCGACCACGGCCCCGTCCATAACGCAGGCTTTCATGCCGACGAAACTGCCGGTTTCCAGAGTGCAGGCGTGCAGCACCGCCATATGGCCAACGGTGACGTCGTCGCCGATATAGGTTCCGCAGCCGCCGGAGGTGACGTGGATTACGGATCCGTCTTGGATGTTGACGCGAGCGCCGATTCGAATTTCATTGACGTCGCCGCGAACGACGACTCCGAACCACAAGCCTGTGTCGGGCCCGACCACCGCGTCGCCGATCACAACCGCCGTTGGAGCGATGAACGCCGTTGTGTCTATTGTGGGGAGAATGTTTTTATAAGGAAGAATTACTCCGCTCAAAACTCGGCCCTCCTCGGCAGAACGAACTGCGGCGAAATCGCCCTCAGATATCCTCAGATACAAAGAAAAGCGGCGGTGAGGCCGCAATTTTGTAATTCCACGCCGATTATATCGGTTTCTTCCAAGCCGAATCAAGTCGTCTTCGGACAGGCTTCGGAGAGATCGCAATATAAAGTGATACTAACGGGTAGAATAATGAACGCATGTCCCTCGATTTTTCATAAAAATTAAAAGGGATGGCGACTGTCTTTCTGGCCGTAGAGAATCATAATGATGTTCTTTCCTTATTCGCGAGGCGATCCAAGAAACGCCTTTGCGTTGGTTGGCGCGAGGGGACGCGAGGGGAGGGGAGGGGAGCCAAAAAAAAGACGTTCTCCTAAAAAAACTCTTGCAAGGAAGAGGCGCGGCTGTTACTGAAAAGGCGTCCACGCAGCCGGTCCTGCGGATCAGCAAGTCGAGGGCTCCAAGTAGGCGGAGGCTATGAAGCCTCCCAGGCGTCGGGAGACGTCTAAGCGATAAAAGCTGCGGTGTGGCGGCCGAGTTTTTCTTGTATCGGATTGTGTATGCGGGCGTAGCTCAATGGTAGAGCTCCAGTCTTCCAAACTGGTGACGAGGGTTCGATTCCCTTCGCCCGCTCCAGTGCCGTCAGTAAATTCGGAGAGGAGCATCGCTCAAGAAGCGGCCCAGGCGGCGTGATCTTGATTTGGTCAGGGAGCGAGGAAAAGAGCGATGGCCAAGGCAAAGTTTGAGCGGAACAAACCGCACTGCAATGTTGGCACAATCGGTCACGTCGATCACGGTAAAACATCGTTGACGGCGGCAATCACCAAGATTTTGGCGGAGACCGGCGGCGCAACTTACACGGCCTACGATCAAATCGACAAAGCTCCCGAAGAAAAAGCGCGCGGAATTACGATATCGACGGCGCACGTCGAGTATCAAACTTCAAATCGGCATTATGCGCACGTTGATTGCCCTGGGCACGCGGATTATGTGAAGAACATGATCACCGGCGCGGCGCAGATGGACGGCGCGATCTTGGTGGTTTCCGCCGCTGATGGTCCGATGCCTCAGACCCGAGAGCATATTCTTTTAGCCCGCCAAGTCGGCGTTCCTGCGATTGTCGTGTTCATGAATAAGGTGGACATGGTGGACGATCCGGAGTTGCTGGAGCTGGTCGAGCTTGAAGTGCGCGAGCTTCTGAGTTCATATCAATTCCCCGGCGACGATATTCCGATCATTAAAGGGTCGGCGTTGTGTGCGTTGGAAGATCGCAACCCAGAGATGGGGCGCGAGGCGATCCTTGAGTTGATGCGGGAAGTTGATAAATATATTCCGCAGCCGGAGCGTCCGAAAGATCGTCCATTCTTGATGCCTATCGAAGATGTGTTCTCGATTTCTGGTCGTGGGACCGTTGTAACGGGGCGCGTCGAGCGTGGAATCGTCAAGGTCGGTGAGGAAGTCGAGATCATCGGCCTAAAGTCTACTGTGAAGACTACAGTGACTGGCGTCGAGATGTTCCGCAAGCTGCTGGATCAAGGTGAGGCGGGCGACAATGTTGGTTGCTTGCTGCGCGGCGCCAAGCGCGAAGATGTGGAGCGTGGTCAGGTCTTGGCGAAGCCTGGATCAATTACGCCGCACACTAAGTTTGTGGCGGAAGCATACATTCTGACCAAAGAAGAAGGTGGTCGCCATACGCCGTTCTTCACGAATTATCGGCCGCAGTTTTACTTCCGCACCACCGATGTCACCGGCCAGGTTATCCTGCCGGAGGGCACAGAGATGGTGATGCCGGGGGACAATGTAACGATGACGGTTGAATTGATTGCGCCGATCGCTATGGACGAAGGATTGCGTTTCGCCATCCGTGAAGGTGGCAGAACAGTCGGCGCTGGCGTGGTTGCGAAGATCATCGCCTAGTAATGGTTTATAGAATTCTGCGTCTTTGGTTGGACAAAGGCGCAGAGTGGAGTGGTGCGGCTTGGTGAGTGTTTGCGCAAAGCTTTGTGTAGAGAATTGTCGGCGAAAGATTGAAAAAAGAAAGATTTTTCTCTGGCGCTTTGGCAAAAAAGACGTTAAGTAAACGCAAACCAAAAGTCGCACTGTTCGGCGGCGCATAGGAGTGTAGCTCAATTGGTAGAGCACCGGTCTCCAAAACCGGGGGCTGGGGGTTCGAGCCCCTCCACTCCTGCCAGTCCGCCTGAAAACGCGCCGCAAAAGACGAAAACCATGAATAAATTGAATGTAACGGAATTTGCTCGCGGAGTCCGGACGGAAGTCGCGAGAGTGACATGGCCCTCGCGGAAAGAGACAATGGTGACCACTGGAATGGTGTTCGTCATGGTTGTTCTTTCTGCGGTATTCTTTTTGATTGTCGATCAAATTCTGTCTATCGTTGTTCGCACCCTGTTTGGGTTGGGGGGGTAAGGCCGTGGCTCCCCGATGGTACGTCGTCCACGTCTACTCCGGCTTCGAGAAAAAAGTCGCCCAGTCAATCCGCGAAAAAGCGGCGCAGAAGGGGTTGGAGGAAAAATTCGAAGAAATCCTCGTTCCAACGGAAGAAGTCGTCGAGGTGCGGCGTGGCGCTAAGGTCAACGCCGAGCGGAAGTTTTTTCCCGGCTATGTCCTTATTCGTATGGATCTGACGGACGCTACGTGGCATTTGGTTAAGAATACTCCTAAAGTTACCGGGTTTCTGGGTGGGGGCGGGAAGCCGCAACCGATCAGTCAGCGGGAAGCGGATCGCATTATTCATCAAGTCCAAGAGGGCATTGAGAGACCGAAGCCAGCCGTTGTGTTTGAGGTTGGCGAACAGGTTCGCGTTTGTGACGGTCCGTTTACATCCTTTAACGGGTCTGTCGAGGAAGTGGATGAAGAGCGCGCCCGGCTTAAGGTTGCCGTGTCCATTTTCGGGCGTTCAACCCCGGTTGAGCTTGAATATGCTCAAGTAGAGAAGATTTAGCGCAATTCAAGGCGAGATGGTTTCCGCTCTGTTAAGTCGCATGATTTGCTGACCGAAGCAACGGTGATTTGATCGATTTGAATAGTTGTCGAATGCGTTGTTTTAGGGCGGGAGGTTCTTCCGGAAGTCCTCGGAAAGCCGAACCGCCGCCCCTCCGCCGCGAAGGCCGCATAGAGGTGTAAGTATGGCGAAGAAAATTGTTGGTTATATTAAGCTCCAAGTTCCAGCAGGGAAGGCCAATCCTTCTCCGCCGATTGGCCCAGCGCTCGGTCAGCGCGGCTTGAATATCATGGAGTTCTGCAAGCAGTTCAACGCGCGGACTCAAGATCAGGATGTCGGCACGCCGATCCCGGTCGTGATTACAGCTTTTGGCGATCGTTCGTTTACGTTCGTTACCAAAACGCCTCCTGCGAGTTATTATTTGCGCAAGGCTGCTGGCGTGGATAAGGGATCGCAGACTCCGGGCAAAGGAGGATTCGTCGGAAAAGTGACGATGACTCAAGTGCGTGAGATTGCTCAGAAAAAGATGGCCGATTTAAATGCTCATGACGTCGAGGCTGCGGGTCGTATGATCGCTGGCTCCGCGCGGTCTATGGGCTTGGAAGTGGTGGAGTAGGGCGATGGCGAAGACTGGAAAGCGGCTCCGCAACGCCTATAAAGACATCGACCGCAACGCTTTTATAAAGCTCGATGATGCGGTTAAGATGGTCAAGGCCAAGGCGACGGCAAAATTCGATGAAACCATCGAAATTGCAATGAACCTCGGGATCGATCCGCGTCACGCAGATCAGATGGTGCGCGGAACTGTTCTTATGCCGAACGGCACGGGTAAAACGGTTCGTGTGGCGGTCTTTGCCAAAGGCGCGAAAGCGGATGAGGCAAAAGCTGCGGGCGCTGATTTGGTTGGCGCCGATGATTTGGCCGAGAAAATTCAGGGCGGGCAAATCGATTTTGATCGTTGCATCGCGTCTCCGGATATGATGGGCGTGGTCGGCAAGCTGGGTAAAATCCTCGGTCCGCGAGGCTTGATGCCGAATCCGAAGCTTGGGACTGTGACGGCGAATGTTGCCGACGCTGTTAAGGCGGCCAAAGGGGGCAGCGTCGAGTTTAGAGCGGAAAAAACCGGCATCATTCACGCCGGCATAGGCAAGGCGAGCTTCTCGGAAGCGGCTTTGTTGGAAAATGTTCGGACCTTTATCGACGCCATTACGCGCGCCAAGCCGAGCGGAGCGAAAGGAACTTATATTTTAAAGATATCCTTAAGCTCGACGATGGGGCCTGGTGTGAAAATCGAGCTGGCTTCACTTCAAGACGCCGCTTAGTAAAGTGAAAATCGAGGGATGGGCGTCAGTGTGACGCTCACCCGTTTAAGTGAAATGAGCATTGTTCGTTTGCGCAACGCAAAATTTTGTGTGCGGTGATGGGCGATGTGCTTGGGTGATCGGAGCATTGCGCTATAACGAAAGTGTTTAGAGCGATGGCCGATCTCTTCCCTGTCCGAGACCGTGGGTGTTTTTCGAATGGCGAATTTCCGAACAAGGGAATCCAAAAGGAAGACTTAAAACTCGCCTGCGTAGACGGGAGTTGCAACCGAATATCATCGCAAGTCTTTGGCGACCCATGACGACGTATTGTCGGAGTGACGGTGGAGAAGCGAGAGAGAAAAACGGCTTGAACTTCTAGGACAGGTTTACCGGTGATCGTTCATGAAGTAATTTGTGAACGAGCGCTATAATGTAACAGTCTTGTGCAGCAAAGTAACGGAGGCGATCCGTGGATCGTACACAAAAGGGGCAGACGATCGCAGCGTTGCATCAGAAGTTGCAGGGCGTCCATTTGGTCGTGGTGACGCGACACAATGGTCTGACGGTCGCGGAAGTGACCGACCTGCGAAGGAAGATGCGTGCTGCGGGCGCTAGCTTCAAGGTGACGAAGAATCGGCTCGCTCGCATCGCTTTGAAGGAAACTCCGTTTGAGGCCTTGGACGGATTGTTCAAAGGTCCGACGGCGATTGCCTATTCGGTCGATCCGGTGGCCGCCGCAAAGGTGGTTACCGATTATGCGAAGAGCAATGAAAAGCTGACAGTGCTTGGCGCCAGCCTGAATGGCGTGGCGTTAAATGCGGAAGGCGTTCAAGCTCTGGCCAAACTCCCGTCGCTCGATGAGCTGCGGGCGCGTTTGGTGGGCATGATCAAGACTCCGGCGACTCGCATCGCCGGTGTGCTTCAGGCTCCGGGAGGTCAGCTCGCACGTGTGCTGGCGGCGCGGGCTGAGGCCGAGGCCGAGAAGGAAAAACAAGGCGAGGCGGCGTGAGGCGGCTCTTGTCGTAAGATTTAAAACGTTTGTTTGCGAAACGTTGAAGTTCAAGTCATTGGAGATTTTTAATGTCGAAGCTGGAAAAGCTGGTTGATGAGTTGTCGGCTCTGACCGTTATTGAGGCGGCCGAGCTTTCAAAAATGCTCGAAGAGAAGTGGGGGGTTTCCGCTGCTGCTCCGGTTGCCGCTGCTGCTGCTCCGGTTGCCGCCGCCGCCGCTCCGGTTGAAGAGCAGACTGAGTTCACAGTGATCTTGGCCACTGTCGGCGAGAAAAAGATCAATGTGATTAAAGAGATTCGCGCCATCACCGGATTGGGCCTGAAAGAGGCTAAAGACCTCGTTGAGGGTGCGCCGAAGTCGGTTAAAGAAGCCGTTTCCAAAGACGAAGCCGCTAAGATTAAGAAGCAGCTTGAAGAAGCTGGCGCGACGGTTGAGATTAAGTAATCGGCTTTGCGTATCATCGGAACATCAGTTTGACGCCAGACAGCAACCGGCCGAAAAGGCCGGTTGCTGTGGGGCGTTTTTGATTTGAAAAACGATCGGCGTCGCAATTTGCGCTCCGTCGAGTTCAATTAAATTTCTTTTGAAAAATACACGACTTAAGAATTCTGTTTCTTAAGAGTGCGCGGCAATACAATCGAAAGAGATCGGGGGCTTTCATGGCGAGAACCTTTACGGGACGAAAGCGGGTTCGCAAAAGCTTCGGGCGCATTCCGGAAGTCACCCGGATGCCCAACCTGATCGAGGTGCAACGCAGCTCTTATGACCATTTTTTACAGATGCATATTCTGCCGGAGAGGCGGACCAGCGTCGGTTTACAAGAAGTGTTTCGGTCGGTGTTTCCGATCAAAGACTTTTCGAATCGCGCCGAATTAGACTTTGTTAAATACGAATTGGAGCCTCCTAAATATGATGTCGAGGAGTGCCAACAGCGTGGCATGACTTTTGCCGCGCCGTTGAAGGTGACGTTGCGCCTTTCGGTGTTTGATATTGAAGAAGATACGGGTTTACGTTCCATTCGGGACATCAAGGAACAAGACGTCTATATGGGCGATATGCCTCTGATGACGGCGAACGGCACTTTTGTTATCAACGGCACTGAGCGTGTCATCGTTTCTCAGATGCATCGTTCTCCGGGCGTATTCTTTGATCATGATAAAGGGAAAACCCATTCTTCGGGAAAATATTTATTTGCAGCCCGAGTTATACCATATCGTGGTTCTTGGTTGGATTTCGAATTCGACGCCAAAGATATCATTTATGTTCGCATCGATCGGCGGCGGAAATTGCCCGCGACTACGTTGTTGTTTGCGCTCGATAGTCGAGAGACCGAGAACCTAAGACGTAAGCGTGATGGGCAGGCTTTAGCGCCCTATGAAGCGCAGGGGATGTCCAAAGAAGAAATTTTAGCAAATTTCTATGAAACTCTCCCGTATCGCCGCACGCATAATGGGTGGATGACTTCTTTCAATCCTGATCGGATGAAGGGAGTAAAATTACCCAGTGATTTGGTCGATGCCAGCACCGGACAAGTGGTGGCTGAGGCCGGAGCCAAAATGACGCCGCGTTTGGCGCGCAAACTTCGAGAGCAGGGATTGGAAGATGTTCTCGTTTCGGCGCATGAATTGACGGGAAGTTATTTGGCTGAAGATATTATTAACGAACGCACCGGAGAGGTGTATTTTGAGGCCGGTGATGAGCTGGCGAATAGCGATTTTGATCGATTGGACAAACTGGGGGTTTCCGAGTTAAATATCCTAGCGATTGATCATATTAATGTCGGCGCTTATATGCGCAACACAATGAATCTTGATCGGAACGCTAGTCGCGAAGATGCGTTGGTCGATATTTATCGTGTGATGCGTCCTGGGGAGCCGCCAACCTTAGAGTCAGCTGAAGCGTTATTCAGCGGGCTGTTTTTTGATGTCGAGCGTTATGATTTGTCGGCTGTTGGTCGAGTAAAGATGAATGCTCGGTTAAATATGCAGACCGAAGACACAATGCGTGTGCTGCGTAAGGAGGATATTCTTTCTATCCTTAAGATGCTGCATAACTTAAAGGACGGACGTGGCGAAATAGATGACATCGACCATCTTGGCAACCGGCGAGTGCGTTCGGTTGGCGAGTTGATGGAAAATCAGTATCGCATCGGTCTATTGCGGATGGAACGCGCAATTCGCGAACGTATGAGTTCGGTTGAAATAGACGCTGTTATGCCGCATGATTTGATTAACGCCAAACCGGCGGCTGCGGCTGTGCGGGAGTTTTTTGGTTCATCGCAGTTATCACAATTTATGGATCAAACGAATCCATTGTCGGAAATTACTCACAAGCGGCGATTGTCGGCGTTGGGGCCGGGTGGCTTGACGCGCGAGCGCGCCGGATTCGAAGTTCGAGACGTTCATCCTACGCATTATGGCCGCATTTGTCCGATTGAAACTCCGGAAGGGCCGAATATTGGGTTGATTAACAGTTTGGCGACTTACGCGCGCGTCAATCAGTATGGCTTCATTGAAAGTCCGTACCGTAAGGTTATAGAGCGGCGTGTGACGACAGAAGTGGTGTACTTGTCGGCGATGGAGGAAGGGCGTTATGTCATCGCTCAGGCCAACGCCGAACTTGATGAAAACAATTGCTTTAAAGCCGATTTGGTGAGCTGTCGACAAAACGGCGAGTATTTGATGTTTCGTCCCGAAGCGATTCATCTGATCGACGTGTCGCCGAAACAGTTGGTTTCGGTGGCGGCGGCTTTGATTCCGTTCTTGGAAAACGACGACGCCAACCGCGCTTTGATGGGCTCCAACATGCAACGACAGGCTGTGCCGTTGTTGCAGGCGGATGCGCCTCTGGTGGGGACAGGTATGGAAGCGACTGTCGCGCGCGATAGCGGCGTGGCGATTGCGGCTCGTCGATCTGGCGTTGTTGACCAAATCGACGCCACGCGTATTGTTATTCGCGCTACGGAGAACACTTCCGCCGCCACGCCAGGCGTTGACATCTATAATTTGGCTAAGTTTCAGCGGTCCAACCAAAACACCTGTATTACTCAGAGGCCGTTGGTGCGAGTCGGCGATATTGTTAAGCAAGGCGACATCATTGCCGATGGCCCTTCGACGCAACTGGGAGAATTGGCCTTGGGGCGCAACGTCTTGGTTGCGTTCATGCCGTGGAATGGCTACAACTTTGAAGACTCGATTTTGATCTCTGAGCGAATCGTGCGCGATGACGTGTTTACTTCGATCCATATTGAGGAATTCGAAGTTATGGCGCGTGACACAAAGCTTGGGCAAGAAGAAATTACGCGTGATATTCCCAATGTTGGTGAGGAAGCTCTAAAAAATCTAGATGAGGCGGGCATCGTTTATATCGGGGCCGAAGTAAAGCCCGGCGATATTTTGGTCGGAAAGGTTACGCCGAAAGGTGAGAGCCCGATGACGCCGGAAGAGAAATTATTGCGCGCCATTTTTGGTGAAAAAGCTTCCGATGTGCGCGACACTTCTCTACGCTTGCCGCCCGGCGTTGCCGGGACTGTGGTGGAAGTGCGTGTGTTCTCACGGCGCGGCGTTGATAAAGACGAACGCGCTATGGCGATCGAGCGTCAAGAGATTGAGCGTCTTGCGAAAGACCGAGATGACGAAAAGGCGATTTTGGAGCGTAGTTTCTATAGTCAATTGAAAAATGCTCTGCTGGGCCAAACTGTAGTGAGTGGTCCGCGTGCGTTGTTAACCGGTCAGCCGGCGACAGACGCCTCTTTGGGGACTGTGACGCGAGGCCAATGGAGGAGTGTTACTGTCGGCGATGAAGAAGTAATGAAGAACATTGAGGCGATGAGCCGTGTGTTCGATGAAACAATTGATGCTTTGAAAGCGCGTTTCGATAATAAAGTTGAAAAATTACAGCGTGGAGACGAGTTGCCTCCTGGCGTCATGAAGATGGTCAAAGTCTTTGTGGCGGTGAAGCGTAAATTGCAACCCGGCGATAAAATGGCCGGGCGACATGGCAATAAGGGTGTGGTTTCGAAAATTATTCCAATCGAAGACATGCCCTATTTGGAAGATGGTCGTTCGGTGGATTTGGTGCTGAATCCTCTGGGCGTGCCCAGTCGAATGAATGTTGGACAGATTCTCGAAACTCACCTTGGGTGGGCGTCTGCCGGACTCGGTAAGCAAATTGGAGAAATGATCGATAAAGCGCGCCATGTCTACAAAAAGGAAGTAAGCAGCAGTCCTCAAGTCGCCGAAAGCATTCGCGAAAAACTCAAGACGATTTACAGTGAAAAGCAGTACCAAGAAGAAATCGCGGATCTTGGGCCGGGCGAGTTGTGGGAGTTGCTTGGAAACTTGCGGATTGGCGTTCCATTCGCCACCCCTGTGTTCGATGGCGCGCGTGAAGAAGATATATGTCGTATGTTGGAATTAGCCGGGCTTAATCGTTCCGGCCAGGTGACGTTGATCGATGGTCGCACCGGTGAGGCGTTCGATCGACGAGTGACGGTTGGGTATATTTATATGCTTAAACTTCATCACTTGGTTGATGATAAAATTCATGCTCGCTCGATTGGCCCGTATAGTTTGGTGACACAGCAACCTTTGGGTGGTAAGGCGCAGTTCGGTGGACAACGTTTCGGAGAAATGGAAGTGTGGGCGCTCGAAGCTTATGGCGCTGCGTACACATTGCAGGAAATGTTGACCGTCAAATCCGATGACGTTTCAGGTCGCACCAAAGTCTATGAGGCAATTGTGCGTGGCGATGACAACTTTGAAGCGGGTATTCCAGAGTCCTTCAATGTCTTGGTCAAAGAATTGCGCTCTTTGGGGCTGAATGTTGAGCTGAGCCAGCGTAGCTATTAAGACGTGTGCGCCTTGAGAGATTTGACACTCTCAAGGCGCCTGTTTGTGTGCTCGTCACGCATCTGAAGTCTTTAAGCGGTTTTTATTGCAGAGCAGTGTTCTGCGTGCTGTCTATCCGTGAACAGGTCGAGGCAGGAGATATCCCATGAACGAATTGATGAGTATGTTCGGGCCGGCCGCTGGTCCACAAAGCTTCGACCAAATTCAAATTCAAATCGCCAGCCCCGAGAGAATTCGGTCGTGGTCTTTCGGTGAAATTAAAAAACCCGAGACCATTAATTATCGCACCTTTAAGCCGGAGCGCGACGGTTTGTTTTGCGCTCGTATTTTTGGACCAATTAAAGATTATGAATGCTTGTGCGGTAAGTACAAGCGAATGAAGTATCGTGGGATTATTTGCGAAAAATGCGGCGTGGAAGTGACTTTGTCTAAAGTCCGGCGCGAGCGTATGGGGCATATCGAGCTGGCTTCTCCGGTCGCTCATATTTGGTTCTTGAAATCTTTGCCCAGTCGCATTGGTTTGTTGCTGGATATGACGCTTAAAGACCTTGAGCGTGTTCTTTATTTCGAAAATTATGTTGTTATCGAGCCTGGGTTGACGCCGCTTAAGATGTTTCAACTGCTCGGTGAGGAAGAGTTTCTTAGCGCTCAGGATGAATACGGAGAGGACTCTTTTACGGCGGAAATTGGCGCAGAGGCTTTGCGTAAAATTTTGACCGCTTTAAATCTAGAGGATGAGCATACTCGCTGTTTGGACGACTTGCGTGAAACTACTTCTGAAGCAAAACGCAAGAAGTTGGTTAAGCGCCTTAAGCTCATCAAGGCGTTTCTTCAGTCGCAATCACGGCCAGAGTGGATGATCATGGAGGTCATTCCGGTGATTCCACCGGAATTGCGGCCTTTGGTGCCTCTGGATGGCGGGCGATTCGCCACCTCTGACTTAAATGATTTGTATCGGCGCGTCATTAATCGTAATAATCGCCTCAAGCGTTTGATTGAACTGAAGGCCCCAGACATCATCGTGCGTAATGAAAAGCGCATGCTGCAAGAAGCGGTTGACGCTCTGTTTGATAATGGGCGTCGTGGGCGAGTCATCACCGGCGCCAATAAGCGTCCGTTGAAGTCCTTGTCTGACATGCTGAAAGGAAAACAAGGTCGTTTCCGGCAGAATTTGCTCGGAAAGCGTGTGGACTATTCCGGGCGCTCCGTGATTGTGGTTGGGCCGGAGCTGAAGCTGCATCAGTGTGGTTTGCCTAAAAAAATGGCGCTGGAGCTGTTTAAACCATTCATATACGCAAAACTCGAATTGTATGGGATGGCCTCGACCATTAAAGCCGCAAAGCGCATGGTTGAAAAAGAGCGACCTGAAGTGTGGGATATTCTTGAAGAAGTTATTCGTGAGCATCCTGTTCTTTTAAATCGCGCCCCGACGTTGCATCGTTTGGGAATTCAGGCGTTTGAGCCGGTTTTGATTGAAGGAAAAGCTATTCAGCTTCATCCTTTGGTTTGTACGGCTTTCAATGCGGATTTCGATGGCGACCAAATGGCGGTTCACGTGCCGTTGTCGTTAGAGGCGCAGCTCGAAGCGCGCGTCTTGATGATGTCTACAAACAATATTCTCTCGCCCGCCAACGGTAAGCCGATTATTGTGCCATCGCAAGATATTGTTCTCGGTCTTTATCACATTACGATGGAACGTGATGGAGAGCCGGGCGAGGGCATGTCGTTTGTTAACGTCGGCGAAATTGAACAGGCTCTTGACGCCAAGGTTGTGTCGTTGCACGCTAAGGTTCAGGCGCGCTACCATACTGTTGATGCGGATCATAACCCGATTGTGGTGCGTATAAACACAACTCCCGGTCGCATGTTGTTGTCGGAGATTTTGCCGCGCCATCCGGCGGTGAGCTTCAGTATGATCAATCGAGTGTTGACAAAAAAGGACATCACCAACGTTATTGATGTGGTTTATCGTCATTGCGGCCAAAAAGAGACCGTGATCTTTGCCGATAGGTTGATGAAGCTTGGGTTCTCTCACGCATGTCGCGCCGGCATCTCGTTTGGTAAAGATGATCTCGTCGTGCCGGAGGCCAAAGAGAGGTTGGTGCGTGAAGCGCAAGAGCGTGTTAAAGAATACGAACAACAATATCTTGATGGTTTGATCACTCAGGGTGAAAAATACAATAAAGTTGTCGACGTCTGGTCGGAATGCACCGAAAAAGTCGCTTCCGAAATGATGAAAGCTATTTCAGACACGACAAAGCCCGGGCGGGAAGTCAACGCTGTTTACATGATGGCGCATTCCGGCGCGCGTGGTTCTGCGGCGCAGATTAAGCAACTCGCCGGAATGCGTGGGCTGATGGCCAAGCCTTCGGGTGAAATCATTGAGACCCCCATTATTTCCAACTTTAAAGAAGGCTTGACCGTGTTGGAGTACTTTAACTCCACTCACGGTGCGCGGAAAGGTTTGGCTGACACTGCTTTGAAGACGGCGAACTCCGGGTATTTGACTCGCCGTTTGGTTGACGTTGCTCAAGACGCCATTATTGTGGAGATTGATTGCGGAACAGAGCGAGGGATTACTGTTAAAGCCGTCATTGATGGCGGCGAAATCATCTCTCCGTTGAGTGATCGAATCCTTGGCCGCACCGCCGCCGTGGATGTGGTTGATCGTTTGTCTGGCGGCGTCATTGTGCCCGCCGGAGAACTGATTACTGAGGAAGAGGTGGAAAAGATAGAGCGCGCCGGGATCGATGCCGTTTTGATTCGTTCGGTTCTGACCTGTGAGACGCGTGATGGCGTGTGCGCCAATTGTTATGGGCGTGATTTGGCGCGTGGCACCACCGTTAATGTTGGCGAGGCCGTTGGTGTGATTGCGGCGCAGTCAATCGGTGAGCCTGGAACTCAGTTGACAATGCGCACTTTCCATATCGGCGGCGCGGCTCAGCGCGGCGCCGAGCAAAGTCAAGTCGAAGCCGCTCTTGATGCGCGCGTGCAAATCCGTAATCGCAATGTGGTCTTGAACAGCGCTCAAGTGCCTGTGGTGATGGGACGAAACTGCGAGGTCGTATTGCTTGACGAGGCGGGGCGTGAGCGCGCTCGTCATAGGGTGCCTTATGGCGCCAAGTTGTTGGCCGACGAAGGAACTATGGTTACGCGTGGTCAGAAATTGGCTGAGTGGGATCCTTACACGCTGCCGATTATTACCGAGCGCGATGGTTGGGTGCAGTACGTTGACCTCGTTGAAGGCGTCTCTGTTCGCGAAGTGATGGACGAAGCCACAGGTATTTCTTCGAAAGTGGTCGTCGATTGGCGGCAACAACCTCGTGGCAATGATTTGAAGCCGCGTATTGCTCTGTATGACGAGAGTAATGAAGTCGTTCGTTTGGCCAATGGTCTGGAAGCCCGATACTTCCTGTCCGTGGACGCCATTTTGAATGTTGAAAATGGCGCTCACGTCAAGGCAGGTGACGTTATTGCGCGTATTCCTCGCGAATCTTCCAAGACCCGCGATATTACCGGCGGTCTGCCGCGTGTGGCCGGGTTGTTTGAAGCTAGACGTCCGAAAGACGCGGCGCAGATTTGCGAAATTGATGGTCGAGTTGAATTTGGAAAAGACTACAAAGCTAAACGTCGAATCATCATTCAGCCGGTTAATGAAGGAGAAGAGCCGAGAGAGTATCTGATTCCAAAAGGGAAACATATCTCGGTGCAAGAGGGTGATTATGTCCAGCGAGGCGACTTGTTGATGGACGGTAATCCCGTGCCGCATGATATTTTGACCGTTCTGGGTGTTGAAGCGTTGGCCAATTATCTGATCAACGAAATTCAAGAAGTCTATCGTCTGCAAGGCGTGAAGATTAACGACAAGCACATCGAAGTCATTGTTCGTCAGATGTTGCAGAAAGTTGAGATCGAGGATGCCGGAGATACGATCTTCTTGGTTGGCGAGCAAGTTGACAAGGTCGAGTATGATGAAGAGAATAAGAAGGCCGTTGCGCAGTCTATGAGAGTTGCGCGCGCCCGGCCGGTTCTCCAAGGAATCACTAAGGCGAGCTTGCAGACGCGCTCGTTCATTTCGGCGGCTTCTTTCCAAGAAACCACTCGCGTTCTTACGGAGGCTGCGGTGTTCGGCGCGACGGATTCTCTTGATGGTTTGAAAGAGAATGTGATTGTTGGGCGGTTGATTCCGGCAGGGACTGGCAGCGTCGTTAATCGTTTGAAGCAGATTGCGGCGGAGCGTGACCGTGCTGCGGCTTTGGATGGCGCCGGTGCGTTGCCCTCGATTAATTCAGATGCGGCATAGAAACCCTATAAAAAGGGTCTGGGGGCTGTGTTCCTGGTTGTGGGTTAAGGGGGGGGGGGGCGCGAAAGCCCCCTCTTATTCGCGGAGCGACCTTCTCCTAGAA
>CAUYUA010000256.1:0-17710 GCA_963575675.1 Azospirillaceae bacterium | reverse complement strand
CACCCAGGGAAACCCGAGAGAGAGGAATTTACAGAAACCATGTTGCACTAACGAGGATGCCTCGATGATGTCGGGAGCCAGCAACAATTAAATATAGTTCGATATCTTCACCAGTTACCGATGGTGGGTATTATGGAATCGGAAACAGAGGTTGTTCGTCCGGAGGGTGTTCGGTAGAGAGGAAAGCCGTCAACTATGCTACTGGTTGACGTCACGATGGGCGCTATTTGCACGATTCCGGGTGAATGGAATGATTGATGATCTTGTACGCAGAGCATTCCCATGACAATCTCGTCGGGAGCAGTGTGCCCGTATATCTCTACCGAAAACCCTCCGTTTGACGGTCGTCCTAAAACCCAGGATGAGCCAAAGGAAGAAGAATAACATGGAACATATCTATAATCCCAGCATTTTTCACGTCTCATCATATGAAGAAGCTCGTGAAATCATCCTTACATCTGCAACCGATGCGAGCACAGATGAAAGATGGCAGATTGAGACGCCTTTTTTAGTCGAAAGAATTTTGAATCATCTTCAACCGAATGAAAACACGTTAATTGTAGATTATGGATGTGGTATTGGAAGATTGGCGAAAGAGTTGATTGCTCGTTCTGGATGTTGGGTCATTGGAGTTGATATCAGCCCATCGATGAGAATTTTATCTCAAAGTTATGTCGTGTCCGATCGTTTTATGATATGCTCGCCCATATCATTTCAATCAATGATTGAAAGAGGACTAAAGATAGATCACGCATATGCCGTATGGGTTTTACAGCATTTGCCAATTCCTGAACTCGACACACGACTCATAAAGCATAGCCTGCGCAACAACGGCAAATTTTATGTTGTTAATGCCCACACACGATATGTGCCGGCTGATTTAGGGTGGATTGATGATGGCAAATCCATTCAACAAATACTTGAACAACATTTTCAAACGCTTGATGAGGATCGTTTTCCTGAAGGCAAGATATTTAATTGGGTTCATACACATGCATTCCTAAAATTATATCAAAAGAAAGACGGAAACACTCTATAGCACAATACCGCACAACAACCACGCTGCGCATAGAAAATAAAAGAGTCAAAACGCTATATTCCTGGCTGTGAAAAAGGGCTTAAGGGGGGCTTTCGCTCTCCTTCTCTCTTATATCCCGAGAGATCAGAAATACAGAGTTTTGACCCTGTTATTTTTTTATGCGAAAAAAGAGCCAGAAACATTGTCAATCACTTGGCCTAACAGTTTTGAGATGACTTGACGCCGTTCTTGGTCTTTTATCAAGTATTAAAAATTCAGATTCAAGAAAAAATCGCGCGACTTGCAAGATTAATTGCAAGAAACTTGCTATTTTTATTATAATAAGCCTTACATATTTTAATATCCAGTGTCGGCGAAAATCATGCCATTTTTAAGATTTATCTATGCTCTACTTTCTTCTCGGAGATACCGATAATGCGCATATAATTTTACGTGGACTCTGCTAGATTTTTCTTTGCTCAGGAGAAAGCGTCTTTATACTAAATTAAGGAAGTGGATGTACGTTGTATCACAGAGCGCAATATCTTCCTGATAAACACACAAGGTGATCGGCCATGATAACCAAGAAGATTGGAGAATTGTTTTTTGGAAATTCAGTATTTGATGAAAAGGAAGAATATATGAAATTTTGTGTTCGATTTTTGCTTGTAAATATGTGGTGTGGATTCATTTTTACCGGTATGTTTGTGGTCGTTGAGTGGCTTGGCATAAATACTATAGGTCCGCCGAATATACAGGTAATGCAGACGTTCACAATTCTGAGTTTGTTATTGGTTTTTCTGCTTCGCGGCCACAAGGAAAGATTTCGCGTTATCGCGTTGATATATGCCATCGCTTGTTACTTCGAATACATGTCCGCATTACTGTTTGTCCCACAAGATGAATTCCGAGTTATTTGGTTCTATACATATTTTGCAGGAGTTTATATTCTTCTTGGCCAATCGGCCGGTATCGTTGCCACCGTTATAACGGTGCCAAGCATAATCATCGGCAACTCTTTTTCGAGCGTTCCGTACTCCAGCAACGCAATGGCGACGATCATTATTAGTCTACTTGTGACAAGTGTGATTTGCTATGCTTACACGAGCCGTTCAATTTCCTTTTTCCGGCGCATGACAGAAGCCATAGACTTGCTTCGTGTTCAGGCCGCTATTGATCCCTTAACCGGCGTTATGAATGCCCGGTCCTATTATGCGGCGACCGATAGTTTAATCCAGGCCTGTTTGCGCACAAGAGCGCCGTTTTCGGTTTTGTTCGTTGATCTTGACCATTTCAAGTTGATCAATGACAAATTCGGCCATGAGGCTGGCGATGTGGTTCTTAAAGAGGCGGCGGCGTGTTTGGCGAAAAATACTCGAAGTGGTGACGCGCTGGGACGAATTGGAGGTGAGGAGTTTTCTATGTTTCTTCCCAACACGGATATAGCGGGAGCTGAAGTGCTGGCAGAAAAGTTACGGAAAAGCATTGAAGCGCTTCGCCCCTCGGTTGGAGAGACGATTATCAAAGTAACGGCCAGCATCGGAGTTGCCCGCAATCAACCCGAACACAGCTCGATCACGGATATCCAGAGACTGGCGGATCAGGCAATGTACTTGGCGAAGAAGGAGGGGCGAAATCGCGTCACATGCTTTTCCAAAATTGTTTCCAATAATTAAGTCGGAATTCAAATAGAGGCATCAAAACATTTTCAATATCCTCAGGTTGAGTCTGAACGCCTCTTGAAAACCGCCTTCTACATCAATGTCGCGGGATACGGTTGCTGCAAGTTGAAGTTTATCGGTAATGAAACTTCGATAATCAATCCGGACTGCGTGTGCGCCAGCTGTAAAACCGGTTAATGCGCCGTCAAGTCTCTGGTCTCCGCTAAAGCGACCAGAATAGCCTAAGGATAGAACCGAAGTTGGAGAAATAGCGTAGCGCACCCAGGGTTGTAATTGGTAGGAATGATCTTGAGAAAGCTTCTGTGTCCCACTTCCCGCTTCTGTGTTGTCACCATAGAATGTGACATCGGCAACAACTTCAAATGTAATTTTAGGCGTAATCCCCTCTGTTAGGCCAAATTGGTAAACACTTTTCCAACGATTTTCGCCAATATTTAACGCTTGGTTCTTATTGTAATGTCCGAGCGGTAAGAAAAAATAGGAGGAAACACCGAAATAACGATTGTGCTCTGGTTGATTGATCAGCCAAGCTGTGGCTGCGACAAACGGGTCTCCTAATCCCATGGCGTCATTTAATCGAGAGCCGCCCGACTGGCCATTATCGAGCCTACTAAAAGGAATAAAAATTCTGGGATTGACGGTCAATCCATCAATATCGAAATAATGAACGTAGGCAAGAATTGCAGTTTCTGAATTAAGGCGACTTTGTGGGACATTGCCGCTTCCCTTCAGAATCAAGCGATCGTAGTGCGCGAAGCGTGTGTAGCCGAGCGCTAGGTCAGAACCGCCAGGCAGTGCAATGTAGTCGCCAGGGTCAATGTCCAGGGCCTTTAGGTCATTCGAGTGTCCGTCAAGTGCTATAAATATAAATATTTGGAAGATAAGAGAGAGATTTAGGATGGGTTTGCTCATCGTGTGTCAACTTCCTTGCAAGGTATTGGAGTGGAGAACGCCTCTTCTCGAAATTACAGCAATAGAGAGGGAAATGTTCATGCTCCCAACTCCCCACTACTCGCGCTAAAAGCGGCCATAACAGGGGATGTGATCGCCTTATTCAGCTCTTTATTCCCAGATTCCAAAGAAAAAACACGTTTTTCGGGCATTGCCAAGACGGATGCGCCTTCGTTAGAACCGATTGGTAGCAAAGGCTTCGAGAAAGACGAGAGAAACAATCATGGAAGATGATAAAATTTCCATCCTTGATCCGTGTCAAGACATTTTTTTCTCAGTGATCAAGGTCGTTATACCAACGAATCAAACGATTGGTACACGCATTTCGATTTTATGATAAAAATCAAAAGGTTACAGAGGTCGTACCCCAGGTGTTCCGGAGTCGTAAAAAGGTAGATAAAAAACCTTCTCTATCCACAAAACATTCCTCCTCTGGAATGTGTCTATCCAGGAAAGGCAGAATCTCCGGTCATGATTCTCGTTTTGTAAAACCAACTCGTTCAACATACCCCGCTCACTCGAAAACCCAGGAAAAGATAGGCTAAATTTTCGTTAAATCGGAAGACGTGCTCATGGTGGAATTTATAGCGTCAGTGTGGAAAATGTTATGGAGCGTAGAGGCTTTCATTCGTGGCTTTGCAAATTGACGAACCAACGTCGCTTAACGCGAAGAGTTGGCGCAAGTTCTCTCTGGACATCCTCCGAGAGCGGCGGTGGAAGCCGTCATTCAGTTTTTTTGCTGAAAGTACTTGACATAAGGGGGGCGATAAGATTGAAAGAGTCCCCAAAGAGACATAGTGGCCTCAATGGAAGGAATCATAGAGATCGCGGGATCGATTTCGGCAGAGTTCCAACGGCTTCTGCCGAAGCAACGAAAGACGCAACGAGAGAATTTATCTCTTCTTGTGGCGACGATGTTGCTTGTGCGCAGTGCAAATTTAATGGCTTTGGCCGCTGGTCTTCCTCGCGCAGTTGAACGCATTGATATGCGCTACCAGTGGATTGCGCGAGTGTTGTCAAACCCGCTCATTGAGCCGGACGTTGTCATGGCTCCATTTATCCGAGAAATTTTATCTCGTTTTGCGTCAAAAAACGCCCCAATCGTTCTTATTATGGACCAGTCAAAGTTAAGTGATCGTCACCAAGTTCTAATGTTGGCGGTTCGTTATGAGAACCGAGTTCTTCCTTTATTATGGCGAGTAGAAGAAATAGAAGGAACCATCGGCTTTTCCGTTCAAAAAGAGTTGCTGAATGCGGCTTCGTCCTTGTTGCCGCAAGACGCCGTCATTTGCCTGATGGCGGATCGTTTCTATGGAACGGCTGATCTTATTTCTTTGTGTCAAGAAAAAAACTGGGACTATCGTCTTCGCCTAAGAGGAAATTTGGCCGTTCGAAACGGCGAAGAACGAACAATAACGAAGCGTTTGGCTGGAGAGCGTCTCTTTGTTCTAGAAAATATGCAATTAACAGAAAAGCGAGCGACAACGAATATCGGCGTGATTCATGACCCCGGTTGCGCCGAACCTTGGATCATTGCCACGCCGAGTTCACCTGGATATTTGGCGACGCTAAGATACTCCGAAAGATGGGGTATTGAGCTGATGTTTTCAGACTTCAAATCTTGCGGATTTGGAATTGAAGACACTCAAATTCAGTATCCTGATCGCTTGGCGCGCCTCATTCTTGTTATGGCGATTGCTCTTTATGTCGCAGTTTCAACAGGGCAATGGGACGAAGCCAATAATCCAGCCCCCGCTGAGAAAAACACCTGAAATTTCAACCAAAAGAATTTCATCGATCCAAAGTATACTCCGTTCAGTTGAGAACCCGAGAATCATGCGGCCTTCCCGAATTGAAACGGCCCACTCTCATTCGGTCGTTACAAACTCCAAGTCATGGTTTCCAAAGGCCTCCCGGCCTTTGGCGGGTCGAGGGCGGAGCCCCGATTCTTTCGGAGTTTTTTTCGGGTTCTCAATTGGACAGAGTATATCACTTTTTACCGGAGGATTACGGTATATCTCCCGTCCCGAGCCAATTCGATGAGATGCTTTTAATCTTCTGCTGATAAAAAATTGCGAAGAATTATGTGCCGAACAGAATCCACACCAGCACAGAACGCAAGTTTTTTCGCATTCTCAGAGAGACAGGGTATAGCAGAGAAAACAACCAGAGGTTTCAGCGAAGGATCGCTTCACGAGTAAGGGGAGGGGGATTCCTTATGATTCTCTGAGGCCAGGAATGGAGGCTATCGGACTCTTTTAGGTCTTACTTGCCATTTATTCATCATTTCTTCATCATTTCTTATTAGTCATTAAGCGTCAATCATTTGGTTATATGTTTTTTTTGGGCGTAAAATCTTATCTACAAAAGAAACTTAATGAGGTAGAGCGTAAGATTTTCGAAGAAAAATTGCAGCCGCAAGAGGACCAACAGGGCCGCTTAGATCGCCGCGCAAGGCTTGGAATGGGATGGTTTGGCCGAGAAAAGCGCCGGAGAGAGCCGTAACGGCTTCGGGATCGCCCGTCGTGTAGTATTCACGACGGGGACGCCGCCATGACGCGCAAAGATTCTGCGTCGGCTCAAGATACTCGGGATGACGTCGTAAATAGTACTCAAGGCTGTTGGCGACGGCTCCGGGCTGGCAAAGCAACCGAGTTCCAGCAGGAAGCGCCTCTTGGAACAGAGACTTCACCAGAGGATAATGCGTGCATCCGAGAATGGCGGTTTCTGGAAGACGGCCATCCAGTCCGGACATAAGAGCAGAGACATAGCCTTGAACCAAACGGCGAAGATTCTGAGCGGAGGCGCCGGCTTCAATGGCGCCCGCGAGTTCAGGGCAAGCTTGTTGCGCGACTTGAATAAAGGGACAACGCTTATTAATTTCAATGGGATACGTTTCGCTTTCGACGGTGCGGAGAGTTCCGAAAACGGCGATGGTTTGGCTGTTGTACATCTGAGGATAAACAGGATGGTCTATCGCCCAAGGGACTTGAGTCGCGGCCTCGATGGTGGGAACGATGATCCCGAGGACATTCCGACCAGGGTAGGCGTAGGGCAGCCAGTAGCGTTGCAGCGAGTGCAGAGCGATTGCCGAAGCCGTATTGCAGGCGATGATCGCTAAACGACACCCAAGCTCGAACAACCGAGCGACGTTGTTTCGGGTGAAGTCAAGAATATCTTCGGATGATCGCCCGCCGTATGGAGCGTTCCCGTGATCTCCGAGATAGACGAGGTCCAAACCGGGGAGTTTACGGATCAGCGCTTCATGAATGGTTAAGCCGCCAAATCCGGAATCAAACACGCCGATCATAATTGACCGCCTTCCTCCAGCGTCGAACAGGCTTCATATGATAAGACGCCATGGATTGCATTGAATTGGGTGAGCAGAGACTAAACCTGGAAATCTTATAGGGCAAGAACTGCCGAGCAAAAATCGCCGATCAGAGCAAAGTCGTGGCTTGGAAAGCACAAAACCAAATGGAATGAGGGGGGCGTGGTTAAGTTGGTGGTTGGGACAGCGCTCCGACCGTGTGTTGGGATATAGTAAGAACAATAGGTAAAACAATAAATTAGATGGAGCCAGGGGCTGTGCTCCAGGTCGCTCGGGATCATAAGGGAGGAGCAAAAGCCCCTCTTATTCGCGAAGCGATTTTCCTTTGGAATTATTTGCCTTTGTTGACGATCCGATAGCTTTATGACGGGCTCATGTAAACACAACAAAAAGCTCAGTATGCTTAATGTGGATTTAGGATAAACAATTCCGGGGGAAGATCGCTTCGCGAACAAGGGGGGGGGGGCTTTCGCTCCCCCCCTTATGATCCCGAGCGACCAGGAGCGCAGCCCCTGGATCCATCTAATTCAAAGAGCGATCTGTAAATCGAGAGTTCGTTCTATGAACCAAGAGCGGCCGCAATTGCTTCAATCGCCGCTGCGGCTTGGTTTGCGTCGGGGCCGCCGGCCTGAGCCATATCGGGACGACCGCCGCCGCCTTTGCCGCCCAAAGCCGCCGCGCCGACCTTAACCAACTCCACAGCGCTGAAGCGGCCGACAAGATCATCCGTCACGCCGATCACCAACGAGGCCTTGCCATCCATCACACCCGTCAAAGCCACCACGCCGGAGCCGAGCTGCTTCTTCAGCTCGTCCGCCATGCCTTTCAAGTCTTTCGCCGGAATGCCTTCCAATTGCCGCGTCAAGAAACGGACGCCCTGAATCTCGCGCGGCGCATCTGTTGCCGAGCCTCCTCCGCCCATTGCGACTTGACGCCGCAAATCGGCAACTTCGCGCTCTAGTCTCCGCCGTTCATCCACCAAAGCCGCGACTCGGACGGGAAGCTCCGCAGGCGCGACTCGCAACGTCGCCGCAGCTTCCATCAACAAACGGTCGCGCTCAGCCAGCCAAGATTGCGCGCCGCCGCCCGTTACGGCCTCGATGCGCCGCACTCCGGCAGCCACGGCGCTCTCGCCGACAACTTTCAAAACGCCGATGTCGCCTGTGCGTCGAACATGGGTGCCGCCACACAGCTCGATCGAGAAAAGCGCTTGTTTTCCACAGGAAGGATCGCCTCCCCCCATCGAAACCACGCGGACTTCGTCGCCGTACTTTTCGCCGAATAAAGCCATGGCGCCTTCTGCCCGCGCGTCGTCGGGAGTCATGAGGCGTGTGGCGACGGCGACGTTGGCGCGAACGCGAGCGTTTACTTCAACCTCAATGGCGGCGAGATCATCGGCGGACAAGGCGGCGGGATGGCTGATGTCGAAACGGAGACGATCGGGCGTCACCAACGAGCCTTTTTGCGAGACGTGTTCGCCCAACCGCCGCCGCAGCGCGGCGTGCAGCAGGTGAGTGGCCGAATGATTGGCGCGAATGGCCGAACGGCGCTCGTGATCGACGCGGAGTTCAACTCCAAGGCCGGTTTTCAGAACGCCTTTGGTTACGACTCCGACATGAACAAAGAGATCGCCGATCTTTTTCAACGTGTCGGAGATTTCGACTTCAACGCTTTCTCCAAACAGTGCGCCCGCGTCGCCGACTTGACCGCCGGATTCGCCATAGAATGGCGTCTGATTGACGATGATTTGCACAGAGGCTCCGGTTCCGGCTTCCTCGACTCGGGCGTCTCCGGAAACGATCGCCAACACCTGCGCTTCGGCGATTTCGGTGTCGTAACCTAAGAACTCTGTGGCGCCGACGGTTTCACGCAGCTCGAACCACAGTCGCTCGGTGGCGGCCTCGCCGGACCCGGCCCAAGCGTCGCGCGCTTTGCGGCGTTGCTCATCCATTGCGGCGTTGAACCCTGCGACGTCGACGGCTCGTCCTTGGCCTCGCAGCACGTCTTGCGTCAGGTCAAGCGGGAAGCCGAAGGTGTCGTAGAGGCGGAAAGCGACGTCTCCGGACAACGGCGCCGCATCGGCCAAGCGCCCGGTTTCTTCTTCCAATAGCCGCAAACCACGATCGAGCGTCTGTTTGAACCGTGTTTCCTCCAGGCGCAATGTTTCGACGATCAGAGCGCGGGCGGCGCTGAGTTCGGGGTAGTGATCGCCCATCTCGTGGATCAACGCTGGAACCAACCGATGGATCAAAGGCTCGCGACAGCCGATGATGTGAGCGTGGCGCAATGCGCGAGGCATGATGCGGCGTAGAACATAGCCGCGTCACTCGTTGGAGGGCAGGACGCCATCGGCGATTAGGAAGGAGCAAGCGCGTAAGTGATCGGCGATGACTCTGTGCGAGACCTTGTGTGGGCCATCAACGGCGACGCGGGTGGCCTCGGCGGAGGCGTTGATGAGGTTGCGCAAGAGATCAATGTCATAGTTGTCGTGTTTGCCTTGAAGCACGGCGGCCAGTCGCTCCAGCCCCATTCCGGTGTCGATCGAAGGGCGCGGCAAAGGAACTTGCAGTTCGGGCGTCACTTGCTCGAACTGCATAAAGACGAGATTCCAGATTTCAATGAAGCGGTCGCCGTCGGCGTCGGCGCTTCCGGGAGGACCTCCCGGCACGCTCGGTCCATGGTCATAAAAAATTTCCGAGCAAGGCCCACAAGGGCCGGTGTCGCCCATGCGCCAGAAATTATCCGAGGTGGGGATGCGGATAATCTTATGTTCAGGAAGACCGGCGATTCTGCGCCATAACGAGAAGGCTTCATCGTCCTCGGCAAAGACAGTGACGATCAAACGGTCTTTGGAAAGGCCATATTCACGGGTAATCAAGGACCATGCGAATTCTATCGCGGTTTCCTTGAAGTAGTCTCCGAAAGAGAAATTGCCCAACATCTCGAAGAACGTGTGGTGTCGGGCGGTGTATCCGACATTATCGAGATCGTTGTGCTTTCCTCCGGCGCGAACGCATTTCTGGGCTGTGGTTGCTCGTCGATAGGGTCTTTGTTCGGCGCCGGTGAAAACATTTTTAAACTGAACCATTCCCGAGTTGGCGAACATCAACGTCGGGTCATTGCGTGGCACCAAGGGACTGGATTCGACGACTTGATGGCTGTTTTTGGCGAAGAAGTCCAGAAAGGTGGCTCGGATGTCTTTGGCGGTGTGCATCGCGGGACGCTCAAATTTCCAGGAGGACAGGAGAGTGGTGGCTGGAAAGCGCCGCCACGGCGCAGAGGCATTTTGTCATGTTCATACAGCGAGCGTTGGCTTCATGTCCACAGCTTGGGTGTGGACGATAAAAATCAAATGTTTGATCAACAAGAATCCCACTCGCCGAACCGATCGATCTCTGCATAAAAAATACCAAGGATTGTGTTCTCGACCGCTGGAGGCCATAAAGGGGAAGCGAAAGCTTTCCTTGTTCGCGAAGTGACGCTCTTCCGAAGTCATTTGTTTGTAGTTTTTATGGGTCATCTTGGAATAGTTGGAATAGCTTGAAAGAACAGTCGCTCGGCTCAAAGTCAATTCCAAATTGAATGTCATACGTCCAAGCTGGCGATTCGATTTCGACCATTCTGTTTTGCGTTATACAAAGATTTGTCCGCTAATTCAATCAACTCCGACACTCGACGGACTGTCGAAGGCGTTAATGAGGCGACGCCGATACTTAAAGTGATATGCTTTGCGGCCTTGGACGTCGCGTGAGGAATCTTCAAAGCGTGAACGCTCTTTAAAAGACGCTCGGCGACAGACAATGCGCCTTCTTGTTTTGTTTCAGGAAGAACACAGGCAAACTCTTCTCCTCCATAGCGCGCCGCCAAATCAACGCGCCGCGACATGGATTTAGAAATTGTTTGGGCGACTTGCTTAAGACACTCGTCTCCTTCTAAATGACCATAGTGATCATTGTAGAGCTTGAAACAATCAATGTCCATTAAGATCAGAGAGAGAACATGACCATATCGAGACGATTGATTCGAACAACACGGAAAGGTTGACCGGCTTTGTAAGAAAAACATCTATGCCGACGCCATTTGCCGCAAGGCTGATATCGTCCCGAGAGTAGGCAGTCACCATAACAAATTTTGGTATTGTTTCTTTTGGAAAACGCTCACTGATGGTTTTCGCGGTTTTCACGCCGTCCATTGCTCCCATTTTCCAGTCTAGAAAAATCATTTTAAAGGGATTATTCTCATTAAAGGCTTTTTCCACTTCGAAAACGGCTTCTTCTCCCGAAGCGACGGCGGTTACTTTGAACGAAAAGGATTCAAGAGATTTTTGTAATACTTCTCGCGCAACCGCGTTGTCATCGGCAAGCAGCACTCGGACGCCCACCAAATCGTCGGAGGGCAAACGGAAGCGCCTTCGGTCATTGTCCTTTCTGGCGAAAGGCATTGTGAATTGAAAGGTGCTGCCTTTCCCCGGCGTGCTTTCAACCCAGATTTGTCCGCCCATCATTTCGACTAAACGTTTGCTGATCGTCAATCCTAAACCAGTTCCGCCAAACTTTCGCGTCGTCGAGCTATCTGCTTGAGAAAATGCTTTGAACAGTCGTCCCAACTGTTCTTCCGTCATGCCGATGCCGGTGTCTCTTACTCTGAAATTGAGAGTGACTTGATGATCTCCTTGTTCTTCTAAATGAGTCGAAAGAACAACATCTCCTTTCTGCGTAAATTTTACGGCATTGTTGGTCAGGTTGATTAGTATTTGTCCTAATCTTAAGGGGTCTCCGATCAAATTGAACGGAACTCCCTTGTCCACATGAAAACTTACTTCTAAATTCTTTTCCTCGGCCTTCATTGAGACAAGATTGGAAACATTATTCATGACGTCGTCGAGGTGGAACGGAATTTTTTCTATGGTCAGTTTTCCTGCTTCTATTTTCGAGAAGTCAAGAATGTCGTTAATAATTCCAAGAAGGGATTGGGATGATGATTGAATTTTAGAGACATAGTCTTTTTGCTTGTTATCAAGGTTTGTTTTTAACGCCAAGTATGACATGCCGATAATGACATTCATCGGCGTGCGAATTTCATGGCTCATATTTGCTAAGAAATCTCCCTTAGCTTTATTTGCCTTTTGAGCTTCTTCTTTAGCAAAATGAAGTTCCTGGGCTTGGTTTCGTAGAAGATTTTCACGGGAAACCGTACTGGTGATGTCTTGAATATGAATGATGCAATGGCGCAAGTTTTTTGAATCACGGATTGCTTTGACGATCACCATCTGGCTCATTCGTGACGAATTTTCGGTTTCTTCCGATGCTGTAAACAATGGAAAAGGCGTTGCGTTAAGGCGATAAGACAACATTGTGGGGAGGCCGGAGTTTAGCGCGTTTGTCACGGCTTTGGCGATGCGGGAGTTCTTCATTTCTGGAAAAACATCGAATAAAGGGCGCGTCAACACTTCCCCGGCGCTTAATCGAGCCCCCTTTTCCATCCATTCGTTCCAAAAAACAATTTCTTGATTGGGATTCACAATGATTGTCCCAACCACATTGACATTCAAAGCGTTAGTCAGAAGGTTGCTGTCCAGATACGCCATGATCGTTCGCTTGCTTCTTAGAGTTGAGTAAGAATAACCGCAAGTTCTCTTTTTAAAACGATCATGGCTTCTTGAGAAAAGAGAAGCACAACAAAACCAATAAGGTTATGAGATTGATTCTCTTCGTCGCTGGTCTTGAAGTCCATCATAAGAACAAAAGCGCGTTCGTTGTCGCTGCCGGCCTCCGCCATTAGGGATTCTTTTTGTTGCGCCAGGTGTGAGGCGATGTCTAAAAGAAATTTGCTGCTTCCCCTTAAGAACTCCGGCGCTTCGAACTCGAAACTGATCGACATCATGTGCGTGAAGCTGACTAAAAACGCATTCAGAATTACGTTGCCGACATCCTGAAGCGTTTCTTGTTCTAATTCGCTCAATATTTCTAACGGCATATTCTCGCTGAGGAGCATTCGCACCAAATCCAAACTGTCGCCTCCAGGGAACACCAATAAAGCCGTTCCCGTCAGCTCTCCTTTAAAATTTTGGCGAACGGCGACTAATTTCTCTTCCGCTTTTTGCGTCAATAATTGAGTTGCTTCATCATAACTGACAATCATTAGCTTGGGAAGCGAGAGGTGGACTTCATTATTGACCATCTGACTTAGGGAATCGGCCGCCATTCCCAATCCCATGTTGAAGAATTCCTTTAAAGCGTCTTCTTCCAGATCGCTTAGTCTGAACATGCCTTTTCCTTTCTCGGACGGACATTTATTGCAGGAATGATTTCCTTGCGGCGGCGAGGGAGGGACGGTCAAATATTTGTTGTGCGTCATGAACGGCCCTTGATTACTCCGCATGTTTTTTTGAGCTGAGCGTTGAGTTTAAAGCCGCGCCTTTTGATTCGGATATTCTTTCCGGATAGAATCTTAAGCAAATCGTTGAAACAAACAGTGCATTTTCAATCTAAAAAATCTTTACTTGTGTTTCAATTTTAATGTTGATCCGATCTCTTGATTGCGCTTCGTTTACAACGTAGTTATAGAAGCACATTGATCGTACTAAACCGGATAAATTCAGACATGATCAATGCAGGAGTTGGATATTTTCTCGCTTTCATGACATACTGTTGTCAGAGTGTCACGGATATCGCGTAAATTTTGTTGGTGCAATTGTATGTTGTGCTTTTTCTTGATCGGGGCGTCGAGATCATCTTGACGCCACATAACTTGCGTCGAACTAGGCCGTCCATAAGATTACGCCCCATAGAATCACGTCAAAGAACCTTCGTCTCAGACGAAGCGGCTGAGACGTTCAGCTTTCGACGATGGTCGTCTGTAACGCCGCCAACAGCAACCGAGTCGAATAAAAAATAGGCGCGTCCAGAAACAAAATTCCTGGACCCGCTTGATTTATTACCTGGTATTATTCTCTGTTTATTGATTGTTGAGTTGCTCTTGTCTCAGATAGGCTCGGATGGTCCGTATAAATGGCGCGCGCGTTGATCAAAAGCGGCAACCATACGGCGCGTCGCCTCGTTGAACAAAACAGAGATCAAGTTCTGCAACATCTTCGATTTAAACTCGAACTCCACAAAGAAATCAACATTGCATCCGCCTTCAACGGGATGAAAAATCCAGTAACTTTTCAAATACTGGAAAGGTCCATCCGAAAACGTCGTGTCGATGCGGTGCGATGGCGACAAAGTCACGCGAGAGGTGAAGCTTTCGCGAACCATTCGGAACCCGATCATCAAATCTGCGATCAAGGTGTTCCCTTGTCGTCGCTTGATTCGAGCGCCAACGCACCACGGTAGAAATTCCGGATATTTATCGACCTCGGCCACCAAGCGAAACATTTGCTCCGCTGTGTAGGGCACAAACCGATTTTCAGCGTGAGTCGGCATTTCTCAACCGCTTGAATGGCGATTTTCGGAAAAAGGCGGTGTGTTATGCAGAGGTTGGCTCGGAGGTCTTGCGCATTATGCGCCGCGCCGCCTGCAACCGCAGGAAGTCATCTCCGGCCAAAAAAGAAGAGCGCGTTAAAGGCGACGAAGCAACCATCAAGAACCCCTTGCCGCGCGCCAGGGCGGCATAACTTTCAAATTCTTCCGGCGTGACGAAGCGATCCACCGGAGCATGTTTCACTGTGGGTTGGAGGTACTGCCCAATTGTCAGAAAGTCAACATCGGCGGCGCGAAGATCGTCCATGACCTGAGAAATCTCTTCTTTGGTTTCGCCCAGGCCAACCATAATTCCTGATTTGGTAAACATCTCCGGATCAATTTCCTTAACCCGCGCCAGCAAACGCAATGACGTGAAGTAGCGTGCGCCAGGGCGAATCGTGGGGTAGAGACGGGGAACCGTTTCGATGTTGTGATTGAATACGTCGGGTTTGGCGCTAGTCACGCGATCTATTGCGCCTACCTTGCGCATGAAATCCGGAGTAAGAATCTCAATCGTCGTCTTCGGCGATTCACGACGAATTGCAGCAATGGTGCGGACAAAACACTCTGCGCCGCCGTCTTCCAAGTCATCGCGGTCCACCGATGTGACCACGACATGGCTCAGCTCCATTTGGCGAACTGCTTCAGCGACGTTGTCGGGCTCTTGCTCATCTAAAGGCTGCGGTCGTCCGGTCGCGACATTGCAAACCGCGCATGCGCGTGTGCAGGTTGCTCCCATAATCATAAACGTCGCGTGTCGATGACTCCAGCATTGGCCCATATTGGGGCAAGCAGCTTCTTCACAGACGGTGTGCAGGCGTAAGCCGCGCATCATACGACTAATGTCTTGGGCTTCTTGCGAGGTGGGAGCCTTCACGCGAATCCAAGCGGGTTTGCGCTGAATGGGGTTATCCGGCCGATGCGCTTTTTCCGGATGTCGCACGACATATTCTTTCATAGAGCGCCTTGCTCCAAAGAACAAAAAAAGAAAAACAGAAGCGTCAAGCTTTCATAAAGACGCTCGAAATCGAACTCTTTTTTTCCTCGCCGAATAGCGGCTCGAAGACGTTTCAACATCTCAAGATGTTTTTACGTTTTTGATGACTTTCATGGTTATTATAATTTCGTTGCAGACATTCAAATAAGTGTCGAGCGCTTCTTGCAATTGATCTTGTGTTAAAGCCCCATCCTTGTAACGCTTTAGCCAGCGAGGCGTCAGAGCGTACTCAACGCCTCCAATCTCCATATCGATGTCGAGATACAAACCGAGTGGCGTGTTTGCTGCTTCCATCGTTTTCCATAATTTATTGATCTCTTTTGAGAATAGAGACATCACTTTTATATTAATAGGGCGAACATGTGTTGGGTCGCTGATAAAAGAATCGCTGCGGGGGTGGGGGACTTTAATAAGAATACGCGCGTTTGGTGCTGAAACCCGATAAAGTTCTTTCATGAACCCTAAAAAAACATCTACAGATTGTCCAATATGCTCCAGAACATGCACAAGCTCTATATCATTGACGCTGCTGGTTTCAAACGGCCACGGAAAAACTTCCAAATCCCAAAGAACGTCGGGATTGCATTCGCTGAACTTATCAACGTTAACGTAACCCTCTTTCTTATTTTGGCCGCAGCCGAGATTCAATTTCATGATCTCACCTTATTTTTGTAATTCATATCTTGTTGAATCGGACACTCAAAAGAACCTATCGGCGTTGTCTTCTGGGGTTCTACCGAATTGAAACAGCCCTTGCGTCTTCGGTTATCATAATCTCAGAGCCGTGGATTCCAAAGGTTTTTCGGCTTTTGGCGAGTCCAGGGCGGAGCCCTGGTTTCTTCAGCTTCTTTAAAAATGAATGGCGCGACCATATGCGTCAAGAACCGATTCATGCATCATCTCCGACAGTGTCGGATGTGGGAAAACCGTATGCATTAATTCGGCCTCTGTGGTTTCCAATGTGCGCGCCACACCATAACCTTGAATCATCTCGGTGACTTCGGCGCCGATCATGTGTGCTCCGAGCAGCTCTCCTGTTTGTGCGTCGAAGACGGTTTTGATCAAGCCTTCAGGTTCGCCCAGCGCCGCTGCTTTGCCGTTTCCCGCATAAGGAAATTTTCCGACTCGCACGGAATATCCGGCGGTTTTGGCGGCGGCCTCGGTCAGGCCGATGCTGGCGATTTGCGGCGAAGAGTATGTGCAACCGGGGATGTTGCGGGTGTTCAGAGGATGGACTCCCGGAACGCCCGCGATGCGTTCGACACAGATGACGCCTTCATGGCTGGCCTTATGGGCGAGCCATGGTGGTCCGGCGACGTCGCCGATGGCGTAAACGCCGGGTTCATCGGTTTCCAGCCATTGATTGACCAAAATGTGAGTCTTTTCGACTCTGACGCGGGTTTGCTCCAGGCCGATGTTTTCGACGTTTCCGACAATGCCCACGGCGAGAATGGCGCGTTCGGCGGTGATGGTTTCCACGCGGTCGCCGACTTTGATTTGAGCCGCAACGCTATTTTCGGCGCGTTGCAACGGCCCGACCTGGGCGCTGGTGAGAATGCGCATTCCTTGTTTTTCGAACGCTTTGCGCGCTAAAGTGGAGATTTCGGCGTCTTCGACCGGCAGGATGCGATCAAGCGCCTCGACCACGGTTACTTCGACGCCCAGAGCGCGGTAGAAATTGGCGAATTCAATGCCGATGGCGCCGGAGCCGATCACCAATAGGGATTTGGGTAGAATATCGGGGGTCATGGCGCGACGTGCGGTCCACACCAAATGTTCGTCGGGCTCCAAGCCCGGCAAGGCGCGAGCGCGGGCTCCGGTGGCGAGAATGATGTGTTTGGCCTGATACGAGCCCAGCGCGGCGCCGGTTTCGGATTGTACGGCGACGCCGCCGCGTCCGGTGAGACGGGCATGGCCCTCGATGATGGCGACTTTGTTTTTCTTGAGCAGGTGTTTGACGCCTGCGGCTAATTGGCTGGCGATTTTGCGCGAGCGATCGACGACTTTTTTCAGATCGAAGCTGATGTCGCGAGCGGAAAGGCCGAATTGATCGGCGTGTTGCATTAAGCGATAGACTTCGGCGGATCGCAACAAAGCCTTGGTGGGAATGCAGCCCCAATTGAGGCAGACGCCGCCGAGATGAGCGCGTTCGACCACGGCGGTTTTCATGCCGAGCTGACTGGCGCGAATGGCTGCGACGTAGCCTCCTGGACCGCCGCCGATCACGATCAGATCAAATTGGGCGTCGGACACGGCCTTGCTCCT